>JBGAQA010000034.1:14445-67004 GCA_044220955.1 Sandaracinaceae bacterium | reverse complement strand
CGGAGCGCGCGCAGCGCGCGGACGGGAGGGTCCGGAGAGGCGAGCCGACGCAATTCGAGAACGCCGAGTCAGCTCCTGGCGACGAACGCGGGCGCCGGCCGCGCGGCGATGCCGACCTCGTAGCCGCCGTGCAGCGCGAGGATACGCCGTGCGTCGCCGAGCTCCTTGCCGAGCGAGGTGTGCACCGCCATCCAGATCCCGCCGTCGCGGATGCGTCCCTCGTACATGGCCGCGCGCTGCTCCGTGACCCCGAGCGAGCGCAGGGCGGCGGCCACGGAGCGGATCCCCGTCCCGTCGAGCACGCGCCGGATCGGGCCCGCGCCGAGGAGGTGCTCGACACCGGAGCAGTGCACGCTGCCGAGCCCGCGCAGCATGCCGAGCGGACTGCCCGGTCTCGGCGTCGCGTCGGACGGCGTCACGGCCGCGCGCGTGGCGATGTGATCGAGGATGCCCGCGTCCGGCAAGAGCAGCGAGATGTCGTCCGGTGAGATCCCGGTGCTGCGCAGGTCGGTGATGACGCGCTCGGCTTCGACGCGACTGCGGAGCAGCGCCTGGACGATCTTGGTGTCGTTCATACCTCGAGCTCCGAGCCGGGAGCGATGGCGGCGAGCACCCCGAGGCGCGTCCAGCAGTTCCCGCAGATGGTGGCTGCGCGCATCCCCACGCAGCCGCACTGCGGGCAGCTGCGCACCTCCGGCTCCGGTCCGAGGGCCAGCTGCTCGGAGAGCGCGACGAACGAGACGCGCAGCCGCCGGCCGAGGTCCTCGCCCAGACCCGCCTCGCTCACGAGCCGGATCCGGCGATCGAGCGTCGCGAGCGTCGCGCGCAGCCGGGACTGGGCGGGATCGGGACCGAAGTAGCGGGGCAGCGTCATGGGGTGACCTCGCCCGGCACCATGCAAGCGCGTGTCCAGCGTATCGCCTCGGATCGGAGGGACGAAACGACCGGAACGGTCACAGTCGCAACACGATTCGTCCCACTCGGGCGTGGAGGAGCGCAGCGCAGCGCCGGAGTGTTACGGAGAGTGCATGGGCGAACCACTCCGGGGTCACGTGCTGGTGGTCGACGACGAGCTCGACGCGCTGGAAGCGACGGCGTCGGCGCTCCGCGCCCGCGGACACACCGTCCGCGCCGTCGCCACGCGGGAAGAGGCGATCGAGGCGGCGCTGACGACCGACTTCGACCTCGTGTTCACCGACCTTCGCCTCGGCGAGGGCGGGAGCGGGCTCGGGCTCTGCGTCGAGCTCCTCACGACGCGGCCGACGCTCCCGATCCTCGTGCTCACCGAGACGGCGACCATGGCCGCCGCGGTCGACGCGATGCGCGCGGGGGCGTTCGACTACCTGACCAAGCCGCTCGACCCGGAGCTGCTCGCGCTCGCGACCGAGCGCGCGCTCAAGCAGCGGCGGCTCGTGGCCGAGGTCGCTCGCCTGCGCGACGACGTGCGGACGGCCCGCGGCTTCGAGGGAATCCTCGGCACGAGCGCGGCGATCCGGAAGGTGCTCGATGTCGTCGCCCGCATCGCGCCCACGCAGGCGACCGTGCTCGTCACGGGCGAGAGCGGCACGGGCAAGGAGCTCGTGGCACGCGCCATCCACGCGCGCAGCCGGCGTGCCTCGGGGCCCTTCATCGCGCTGAACTGCGCGGCGCTGCCGCACGAGCTGCTCGAGAGCGAGCTCTTCGGACATGCTCGCGGCGCGTTCACCGACGCGAAGGTCGCGCGGCGCGGCCTCTTCCTCGAGGCGAACGGCGGCAGCCTCTTCCTCGACGAGATCGGCGAGATGCCGCTCCGCACGCAGGTGAAGCTGCTCCGCGCGCTGCAGGAGCGGACGGTGCGTCCGGTCGGGAGCGCGTCGGAGGTTCCCTTCGACGCACGCCTCATCGCGGCGACCAACCGCGACCTGCTCGAGGACGTGGCCGCCAAGCGCTTCCGCGAGGATCTCTACTACCGCATCAACGTCGTCAACGTGCGCGTGCCCCCGCTGCGGGAGCGCCTCGGAGATCTGCGCGTGCTCGCCGAGTCGTTCCTCGGGCGCTTCGCGCGCGAGCAGGACCGCGACGTGCGGACGATCTCGCCCGCCGCGCTCGGCGCCCTGCTCGGCAGGGCGTGGCCCGGCAACGTGCGCGAGCTCGAGAACGCGATCGAGCGCGCCGTCTCGATGGCGCGCGCCGATCGGCTGGGAGCTGCGGACTTCGAGAGCGACCTCCGGGCGCCCGAGGAGCCGGACGCCCTCAGGCCGGCGCCGTCGGTGACGAGCCTGCTCGCCGACCGCGTGGAGGATCTCGTGAGCGCGTCCGCGCAGGAGCACGCCTACCTGCACCACGTGCTCACGATGGTCGGAGGGAACAAGTCCCGCGCGGCCGAGGTGCTCGGCTACGATCGCCGGACGCTGCACCGGAAGCTCCGCCGCGCCGGTGAGCGGGCGCGCAGCACGCCCGGTGAGGTGACGCCGGCGCCTGCCGATGCGCCCCGACACGCGCTGCGCGTGCTCGTCGTCGACCCCGACGTCCACGAGCGCGAGCGCGTGAGCCTGCTCCTCGGCTCGGAGGGTCACCTCGTGACGTCGGCCTCGACGCTCGCCGAGGCCGCGCACACCGGCCAGGTCGACGTCGTGCTCACGGAGCTCGCGCTCGAGGATGGTGCCGGCGTGGAGCTCGTCCGGGCCAGACCTGGAGTGCCCGTCGTCGCGCTCTCGGCGCGCGCGCCCTCGGCGAGCGGCTCCTTCCGGGGCTCGCTGCTCAAGCCGGTGCAGCTCGACGCGCTCCTCGCGGCGATCGGCCGCCCTACACCTCGTCCGGCGGCGAGGCATTCGCCGGATCGGCGAGCCACGCCAGGATCTCGCTGACGCTGCCGCGCGCCAGGCCGATGCACGTGTCGGCGGCGCCGTAGTAGAGGCTCAGGGTCTCACCGTCGGCACAGGTGAGGCCGCACGGGAACACGACCCGCGGCACGTCGCCCTCGATCTCGTAGAGCTCCTCGGGTCCGAAGATCCAGGACGCGCCGCGCGCGAGGCAGCGCTCGGGCGCCTCGAGGTCGAAGAGCGCGGCGCCCACGCGATAGAGGCACCCGGACGCGGTCCGACGCACGCCGTGATAGAGCACCAGCCAGCCGCGCGGCGTCTCGATCGGGGGCGTGGCGAGCCCGATCTTGTACGTGTCCCACCAACCGCCGCGACGCGCGCGCAGGACGACCTGCGGATCGCCCCAGCCCCGCAGGTCGGCGGAGTAGGAGATCCAGATGTCCGCCGTCCCGTCGCGCGTCGGACGGTGGAGCATCGCGAAGCGACCGCCGAAGCGTCGTGGGAAGAGCGCCGCGTCCTTGTCGTCGGGCGGCATCGCAAGCCCGCATCGCTCGAACCTCTGGAAGTCGGACGTGATCGCGAGCGCGACGCCGGGTCCGGCCTCGCCGAACGCGGTGTACGCGACCGCGTAGCGGCCCAGCTCGGGGATCCAGGTGATGCGGGGGTCCTCGAGCCCCCAGCGTTCCTCCGGGTGCGGTCCAACGTCGGGCGCGAGCGTGGGCGCGCGATCGATGACCCAGCTGTCCACGCCGTTCGTCGACCGTGCGGCCGTGAGGTGCGAGCGGCCGGTGTAGTCCTCGACGCGACAGAGCAAGAGCGTCGAGCCGTCCGGCAGGATCGTCGCGCCCGGGTTGAAGACGGAGTGCGCGGGATAGGGCCACTCGGAGGCCCGGAGGATCGGGCTCGAGGGGTGGCGCACGAAGAGCGGCTGCTGGATGCGGCTCATGACGCACCACGCATCTCGGCGAGCGCGAGCAGGAACGAGAGCGTCGACTCCGCGCCGCGGTTCTCGTTCGGGCGATCCTCGTGCAGCCCGTCGCGACACGCGCCCGTGGTCTCGTCGTAGAGGGACTGATGCAGCACGTTCTGGCCGACGAACCAAGCGAGCGCCGAGCGCGCGGTGACGCCCCAGCGTGGATCTCCGGTCGCGCGCCCCGCGGCGAGAGACGCCGATACCATCCCGCAGGCCTCGAGCGGCTGCTGGTCGAAGCTCGCGCGCGGGCCACCGCGTACGTGGAAGCCGGGCGCCCCGATCGGTGAGAACGTGCCGTCGACGTCCTGTCGCGCGGCGAGCCACGAGAGCGCGCGAAGCGCCGAGGCGCTCATCGCCTCGTCCTCGAGGGCGAGCCCCGACACGAGCAGCGCGTGCGGCAGGCGCGCGTTGGCATACGTGAGCCTGTCCTCGAACCAGGGCCACTCGAGCGTCCCGGTGCGCTCGAGCAGCTCGAAGAGCCGTCGCGCGAGCGTGCGTCGCGCGGCGAGCGCGGCCGGCTCGGCCTCGATGGCCGAGAGATAGGCGTCGAGACCGAGCAGCGTGTAGGCCCAGCCGCGAGGGCTCGTGAAGGCGTCGGTCGCCGGCAGCGCGGCGAGGAAGAGATCGCGCGCGAGCCTGCGCGAGCCCGGGCGCGCGCCTCTCAGCACGACCGCGCCGAGCGCCCAGAGCGCACGCCCGTGGCAGTCCTCCGAGCCCACCTCCTCGGCGAAGCGCCGCGAGAAGGACATGAAGTTGCGGAAGCGGCCCGTCGAGCGGCCGAGCGCGTGTGCCACGAAGGCGAGGTAGCGCGCCTCCAGCGAGCGCGGCTCCCGCTCGGGGTCGAGCCAGGTGGTGAGCAGGAGAGCGCGCGCGTTGTCGTCGAGGCAGTACCCGTCGTCGTAGCAGGGCACATCGTAGGTCGCGTGCTGCAAGACGCCGGTCGAGTCGGTCATGGCGCGCAGGTGATCGAGCACGAGCGGCGGGAGCTCGACGCCCGGCCCGGCGGTGCGCGCGACGGGCGCCGGACCGCGCGGAGCGGACTCGATCGCGCGCACGAACGACGCAGCGTACCGGCCCGCCACCACGGGCCAGTGCATCGTCGCACCGAGCGTGCGGCCGAGCGCTCCCATCTTCGCCCGGCGTGGCGCGTCGGCCAGCAGGCCTGCGATCGCGTCGACGAGCGCCCGCGGCTCCTGGGAGGCGACGAGCACGCCACGTCCCTCGGCCAGCATCTCGCGCGCGTAGCGGTAGGGCGTGGACACCACGGCCTTGCCCGCGCCGACCGCGTAGGCGAGGGTGCCGGAGCTCATCTGGTCGGGCTGCAGGTAGGGCGTCACGTAGACGTCCGCCGCGCCGAGGTAGCTGGCGAGCTCGGCCGGGGTCGCGTAGCGGTCACGGAAGAGCACGCTGCCGTCGACGCCGAGCGCGCGTGCGCGAGCGACGAGCGAGTCGCGGTACCGCTCGCCGTTCGTCTCGCGCTCTCGCGGATGGGTCGTACCGAGCACCACGTAGGTCGCCGAGCGGTCGCGCGCGAGGATCCCCGGCATCGCCTCGATGACTCGCTCGATCCCCTTGTCGGGGGAGAGCAGCCCGTAGGTGAGGATCACCGATCGTCCGGCGAGCCCGAGCTCGTGCTTCGTGCCGTCGGGGAGCGGCGCCGGGGGGATCCCGTGCGCGATGACGTCGATCTTCGTCGGATCGACGCCGTGGACGCCACGAAGGAGCGCCGCCCCGCCGTGGCTCATCACGACGAGCCGCGCCGAGCGCCGGGTGAGCTCGTCCATCACGGTCCGCTGCGCGGCGGTGGGCGCTGGCAGGATCGTGTGCAGCGTCGTCACGACGGGGATGCGGAGCACGCGGAGCAGCGCGAGCACGTGGCTCCCCGCCGGTCCGCCGAAGATGCCGTACTCGTGCTGGAGCGAGACGCAGTCCGCCCCGCTCTCCTCGAGGACGCGGGCCGCTCGCGCGTACGACGCGGGGTCGGCGTCGGTGATCTCCAGCACGACGCGCGCCGGATACTCGTAGCGATGGCCCACGTCGTTCAGCGCGAGCACCTGCACGTCGGCGCGCGGCAGCGATGCGCTCAGGGCGTCCGCGAGGTCGGCGGTGAACGTCGCGATGCCGCACCGGCGGGGCGTGTGCGTTCCGACCAGCGCGATCCGGTGGAGGGTAGCTTCCGTCGTCATCACCGGACGACGAGCACGAAGCGCGCCGCGAGCGTCACCGGCGATCGCGATCGTGATCGACCGTTCGTGTCGCACGCCGTCTCGCGAGTGGGACATTTGCGGTGTCGGCGCGGACCGGAGCCTCTTGAAGTTCGTCGAGGCCGCGGCCGAGAGCGGCGGCGCCCGGCCCGTGCGGAGGCCGCTACGCGGCGCGCTCGCCCGCGCGCCGGACGCCTCCGGCCGATCCCGCGCTCGTGCTAGCCTCGGCGCGTGCCTCCCGGGCGGGTGAATGGCTGAGCACGACACCGAGCTGAGCGACGTCTCGGCGATCGTGGTCACGCGCGCGCTCGAGACGGAGACGCGCCTCGGCGAGAACGTCCGCGTCGAGCTGCACGGGATCGTCACCGAGGTGCAGCGCGGCGAGGCGCTCGTGCTCGCCGTCGGGACGAGCGCCCTGCGGCGCGGCGCGCTCGAGCCCTACCTCGCGCGCATCGCGCCCGGGCACGCGGGCGTGCTCGTCGTCGGAGAGCTGCCCGAGGGCTTCCTCGACCGGATGCCCAAGACGGCCGTCGTCGCGCACATCCCCGATCTCGCGAACGCCGACCTCGTCTACCTCGCCGTCGGCGGCGTCCTCGATCGCGTGGAGCTTCGCCTGGCCTCCGAGCGCCGCGCGCGCTGGCTCAACCGTTACCGCTACGAGCTCGGCGAGATCATCGAGATCTCGCGGGCGATCTCGCAGGAGCGCGACATCGATCGCCTGCTCGGCCTGATCCTCGAGAAGAGCCGCTTCATCACGGGTGCCGACGCCGGGAGCATCTACGTCGTCGAGACCAAGGGCGTCGGCCCGAGCGCCGAGCGGCGCCTGCGCTTCAAGACCTCGCAGAACGACTCGATCAGCTTCCAGTCGCGCGAGTTCACCATCCCGATGACGACCCGCTCGATCGCGGGCGCCGCCGCGGTGACGCGCAAGGCCATCGCGATCCCCGACGTCTACGAGCTCATCCCGCCGGAGGGCTCCCTGCCCGAGGCCGAGCACACCTCGCTCCTTCCCTCGGCGCAGATGCTCGCCAAGACGATCCGCGTCTTCAGCTTCGACCCCAGCTTCGACCGCAAGATCGGCTACCGCACGAAGTCGATGATCGCCGTGCCGATGATCAGCGCCGAGGACGACGTGATCGGGGTCATCCAGCTGATCAACAAGAAGAAGGACCCGAAGAAGAAGCTCGCCAGGCCCGAGGACGCGCTCGAGGAGGTCGTGCCCTTCGACCAGCGAAGCGAGGATCTCCTCGCGACGCTGGCGTCACAGGCGTCGATCGCGCTCGAGAACGCGCTCCTCTACGACGAGATCCGTCGCATCTTCGACGGCTTCGTTCGCGCCAGCGTTCAGGCGATCGAGCAGCGCGATCCCACGACCAGCGGCCACAGCTTCCGCGTGAGCGTCTTCTCGGGAGGACTCGCGCAGGCCGTCGACGCGATCTCGAGCGGTCCCTACAAGGACACGAAGTTCTCGCGCCGCGAGCTGAAGGAGCTCGAGTACGCGAGCCTCCTGCACGACTTCGGCAAGATCGGGGTGCGCGAGGAGGTGCTCGTCAAGGCCAAGAAGCTCTACCCGCAGCAGCTCGACGCGATCCGCGCACGCTTCGACTTCGTCCTCTTGCAGACCGAGAAGGAGCGCTTCGAGCGCAAGCTGGCGGCGATGCGCGGGGGCGCGGGCGAGAGCGATCTGCGCGCCATCGACGAGCAGCTCGACGCGCGCAAGGCCGAGATCGACCAGGCATGGGCGGTCGTCACCGCGTCGAACGAGCCGACGGTCCTGAAGGAGGGCGAGTTCACGCGCATCCTCGAGCTCGGGACTCGCACGTACGTCGATGCGTGCGGGCACGTCAGGCCCCTGCTCGCGCAGGACGAGGTCACCTCGCTCCAGGTCCAGAAGGGCTCGCTCAACGACGCGGAGATCGATCAGATCCGCTCACACGTGGTGCACACCAAGGACTTCCTCTCGCGCATCCCATGGGGGAAGAACTTCGCGAACATCCCGGAGATCGCCGGCGCGCACCACGAGAAGCTCAACGGTCGGGGCTACCCGAACGGCGTGCCGGGCGATCAGATCCCGCTGCCCTCCAAGATCATGACGATCGCCGACATCTTCGACGCGCTCACGGCGCGCGATCGTCCCTACAAGCGAGCCATGCCGCTCGATCGTGCGCTCGCGATCCTCGGCTTCGAGGTCAAGGACGGCCACATCGACCCGGACCTCGTGCGGATCTTCACCGAGGCCGAGGTGTGGAAGGCCGCCGAGACGCAGCCGGTCAGCGCGTAGGCTCGACCAGCGGGTGCCTCGTCGATGTCGGCGCGAGTCCGGCCGTGTCGGCATGCCCCCCGATCGACGGACCGGCTAGGGAACGCGGGTGCCGTGCAGCTCGATGAGGGTCATGCCGACCTCCATCGGCACGACGGTCAGCACGACGATGTGATCGGCGTCGACGCGGCTGAACGTCACCCGCCCCGGATCGCCGAAGCCCACGGCGCTCGCCTCGGCGCACGCGAGCCCGGTCGGCTCGATCTGCTCGCGATCGAGCCGCCAGCGGGCGCGCAGGCGCGTGTGGTTGTCCTGCACGACCGTGCCCGCCTCGGTCCCGGCGAGCGTGGTGATGAAGTCGTAGTCGAGCCGGAACTCGGTCGGCTCGATGACGATCCACGCCGTGCCGGCCACCGAGGAGGCGTAGCGGTTGAACATCGCGTTGTTTTCCCGATCGACCCAGAACGTCCCGCGGTCGAACACCCAGGTCCCGAGCGGATCGCCGCCGGTCATGACGGGCGCCACCGCCCCGAACGCCGCGTCGTTCAGCTGGAAGTCCCCGACGAAGGGCGGCGGCGGCGTGGGCTCGGGCGACAGGTCGCAGTGCGTGTCGGGCGCGTTCACGTCGATCCCGACGTCCGCGCTCGGGGGCGCGTCGCGCCCCGCGTCCATGGGCAGCGTGGTCGAGGTCGCGCAGCCGAGCAGGACCGAGCACAGGAGCGAGGCGCGAGCGGCAGCGGCCACGGCGGAAAGCAGCATAGCCGATCGACGCGCGTCGATCCCGCGCGTACGATGGCGCCTCGCCATGGACGATCGGATCTTCGACGGAGTGCTCGATCTGGTGGGGCGGACGCCGCTCGTGCGTCTGCCGCGCCTCTCGCCGCCCAAGGGCGCCGAGGTCTGCGTCAAGCTCGAGCGCCAGAACCCGGCGGGCAGCGTGAAAGACCGTCCGGCCCTCGAGATGATCCTCGCCGCCGAGCGCGACGGGAAGATCAAGGAGGGCGCCACGATCGTCGAGGCGACGAGCGGCAACACCGGGATCTCGCTCGCGATGATCGCCGCGGTGCGCGGCTATCGCTGCGTGCTCGTGATGCCCGAGGACATGAGCGTCTCGCGCCGTCAGATCCTGCGCGCATACGGGGCGGAGGTCGTGCTCACGCCCGCGCAGGAGGGCATGGCGGGCGCCGTCGAGCGCGCCGAGCGCCTGCTCGCCGAGACGCCGAACTCGATGATGCCGCAGCAGTTCACCAACCCCGCGAACCCGCTCTCGCACGAGAAGACGACGGTCGAGGAGATCTGGCGCGCGACCGGCGGCAAGATCGACGCGTTCGTCACCGGGATCGGCACGGGCGGCACGATCACCGGCGTCGGCCGGGTCCTGAAGAAGCGCTCGCCGCAGACGCGCATCGTCGGCGTCGAGCCGCGTGCGTCCGCGGTCCTCACCGGCGGCAAGCCGGGCCTGCACGGGATCCAGGGGCTGGGCGCCGGCTTCGTCCCGGAGGTGCTCGATCGCGCCCTGCTCGACGAGGTGCTCACGGTCACCGACCTCGCAGCCGATCGCATGACGCGGCGCCTCGCTCGCGAGGAAGGCCTGCTGGTCGGGCCGAGCTCGGGCGCCAACGTCCACGCCGCGGTCGAGGTCGCGCGCGGGATGCCCGCCGGCACGCGCGTGGTCACGATCGTCTGCGACGGTGGCGAGCGCTACCTCTGCTGACGAACGGTGTGCTCAGCCCGCGGGCGGGAGGGGCGCAGAGGCGAGCCGACGCAATTTCGGACGGCGTCCGGGGAGACGTCGGGTAAACTGGGAGGCTCATGGCCGGCGGCTCGACCAGCGAGGAGATGGACGCGGTCGACCCCTGGGGCGACGTCACTCCGGACAGGCCGGTGTCGATCTACGACCTCGACGAGGATCTGCCCACGCGCGCGCAGAGCTCCGAGGAGATCGCCGAGTACCAGCAGATGCTCCGCGACAAGAAGCGCGCGGCCGCCCACCGGTCGTTTCCGCCGCCGCGCGACACGCCCTCCGTCCGGCCGGTGCCCCGCGAGAGTGGGCCCGTGCGGATCGATCGCCTGCGCGTGCCGCCGCCGATGCCCGAGCGCGAAGCGCCGCCCGACGCGCACGACGGCGACCTCGAGCAGGTGCTCAGCGACGTCGCCGCGACGCTCGAGCGGCTGCCGCCGGCTCCGCGCCTGCCCGTGTTCGAGCAGCCGCGCGGATCGCTCGAGGTGATCCGGACCTCCCCCGAGCCCCCGCCCGCGATCCGGCCGCCGCCGCGCTGGCGCCGCGCCGCGATCGTGACGCTCTCCCTCGTGCTGATCGCCCTGGTCGCGGCCGCCCTCGCCGTCTTTTTGCGGTGATTCCCGCCGCTTGCTCGCGACCACCTCGATCGCCCCGAAAGGCGATCGGCGTTGACACCATCGCACCCAGAACGGTACGAATCTCGGCGTGATCCGCGTGCGCGCCTCGTTGGTGGCCCTGGCGCTGACGCTGCTCTCGGCGGCGCTCCCGCGCGCGGGCTCCCCGGCACGCGCCACGACGAGCACCGACGCGCTCTTCGGGCCGGCGACGGCGTCCGCGCAGTGCATCGACGAGGCCATCCGCGACGAGCTGAACGCTCGGCGGCGCTACCGAGGCGTCCGCGAGCGACTCTTCCAGAAGGCCGGTCGCTTCGAGCTCTCGATCTTCGGCGGCGTGTACGCGGCCGACCTGCTGAGCGCGAGCTACCTCGTCGGGGGCAACCTCACCTACCACGTCACCGAGGACATCGGCCTCGAGGCCGGCTTCGGCTACTCGCGCGCGGAGAGCGAGCTGGTCCGCATCATCGAGCAGAACCGCGGCATCACGCTCGTCCGGATCGACGCGCCCGTCTACATCTACACGGCCCACCTGGTCTGGACGCTCGCGTACGGCAAGCTGCGCTGGTTCGGTGCCGAGATCGGCCGCTTCGACTTCAACTTCGCGATCGGCGGCGGCATCACCGACAACACCACGTCGCGCGGCCTGACCGGGAGCTTCGGCTTCGGCGTGAAGTTCTTCTTCGCCGAGTGGTTCGAGATCCGCATCGACGTGCGCGATCAGATCCTCGAGCAGGAGCTGCTCGGGGCGCAGAACATCGTCAACAACCTCACCGCGACGCTCGGGCTCGCGGTGTACCTGCCGTTCGAGTTCTGAAGGGAGGAAGCGATGCCTTCCATGCTGCTCCGCGTGCTGGCCGGCCTGCTCCTCGTCGCCCTCCTCGGCGGCAGCTCGAGCGCCGAGGCGCAGCGACGACGACGGACGCGGCGCACGCCGCGGACGCCGACGACCGAGCCCGCCGACGCGCCGCCCCCGCCGCCCGACCCCTTCGCGGACGACGCGGCCGCGACCCCGGCGCCCGCGCCCGCACCGGCGCCCGCGCCCGCGCCGGCCCCGACGCCCGCCGCGACGCCGGCGCCGCCCGCAGCGCCGCCACCGCCCGCGGCGGCCCCGCCGCCGGACGCCGACGTCGGCCCGACGCCGCCCGACCTCTCGCCCCTCCGGGCCGAGTACGCCTCGCTCATGGACGACATGGTCGCCGCGCGCGAGCTCGTCGCCACGCTCGGCCAGGATCTGTTCCGCACGCGCGTCGCCATCACCGTCCAGGACCGAGCGGGCGACGATCAGAGCCTCGCGAGCTTCGCGCTCGAGCTCGACGGCGCGCCGGTGTTCCACGCCGAGGGCGAGCTCGAGGGCGGCGGCGTGGGCCGACAGGTCTACGAGGGCGCGCTCGCGCCGGGCCCGCACGTGCTGACGGTCGCGATGGAGCAGCGCGCGTCGGCCGACTCCGAGTACCGCTACGCGCAGCGCGACACGTACCGCTTCGTCGTCGTGCGCGATCGGCGCACGGAGATCGAGATCGTCCTCGAGGACGACTCCGACATCGCCCAGCACTTCGGGAGCGACGGCGAGGGCCGCTACGACGTGCACACGCGCGTGCGCGTGGCCACGCGCGCGCTGGAGTGATGCCTTGAGCTCCCGCGTCGGCAGGGCGTTCGCGCGCGCGGGGCTCGCCCTCGTGCTCGCGCTCGGCCCGGCGGCGGTCCAAGCGCAGGACGCGGCCCATCAGGGGACGGGCGAGCTCGCCACGTACTACCAGGCGCTCGCCGAGCGGCGCCTGCTCGCGGCGGAGACGGGCTCGATCGAGGAGCTGCGCGCGGAGCTGGCGCGCGCCGAGGATCTCGCGCTCGACGGGCAGCACGACGCGGCAGCGCTGGTTCTCTACGAGCTCACCGAGTCGCCGCGCTTCGCGGACTTCGAGGCGTCCGACGAGCTGCGCAACGCGCAGTACCTGCTCTCGGGCGAGCTCGCGGAGCTCGGTGCGTACCGCTCGGCCTTCCGCGTCGTGGAGCGCGTGCTGGCCCACGGCCCGGAGGACCCGTACTTCGGTCCCGGCTACCGCCGCGCGGTCGACATCGCGCTCGCCGGCGCCGACCTGCCCTCGATCCTCGACGCCCTCGAGACGATCGGGCAGGACGGCCTCTCACCCGACGCGCTGAACGAGCTCCGATACCTGCGCGGGCGCGAGCGCTACGACGCGGGCGACGACGCCGGCGCCGACGCGGAGCTGGCGCAGGTCTCGCGCCGCTCGCGCTTCTACGCGAACGCACAGTACCTCCGCGGCGTCGTCGCCACGCGCCGCGGCGCGCTCCACGACGCCGAGACGCTCTTCTGCTCGATCGCGACGACGAGCGACACCGATCGGTTCACGTTCTACGTCGATCACCGCTACTTCGCGATCCGCGACCTGACCTGGCTCGCGCTCGGCCGCGTCGCGCACGAAGGCCAGCGCGCGGAGGACGCGTTCTACTACTACTTCCAGGTCCCGGCGGACTCGGACCGCGTCTCGGAGGCGCTCTTCGAGGCGGCCTGGGCGATGTACGAGGGGCACGACGCCGACACGGCGGTCGATCTGCTCGATCAGCTCGGCGCGCGCTTCCCGAGCTCGCCCTACGTGCTCGAGGCCTCGCTGCTGCGCGGCTACGTCCATCTCGACCGCTGCGAGTTCGAGGACGCCGACCGACTCTTCGTCCGCTTCGCCGAGGTCTTCGAGCCGCTGCGCGACGAGGTCGCGCGCATCCTGGCGAGCGCGCCCCGCCGCGAGAGCGTCTTCGAGGATCTGCTCGCGATCGAGGCGAGCCCGGCGGCCGCGCCCGTGGCCGAGGGCGAGACGGTCGAGGCCCCGGATCTGCGCACGATGCTGCTGGGCCTCTTGCGCGTGGACCCGACCTTCTTCCGCCTCTACTCCGACGTGCGGACGCTCGACGCGGAGGCCGCGCGCGCGGCCCGGGTCTCGGACGAGCTCGGGGCCATCGCGGTGCGCATGCACGGCACGGACGCACCCGAGGAGGCCGTGGCCCAGGCCGACAGCGAGCCCGATCAGATCGCCGCGCTCGAGCGGGACCTCGCGACGGCCCGCCAGGCGCTGCGCGCGCTCACCGAGCAGCTCGACGTGATGCGGCGGGCGGGCGCCGCGGCCGAGCGCATCGCGCCGATCGAGCAGACGCTGCTCTCGCTCGGCGAGCGCGAGCACGCCCTCGAGGTCTCGCTGCACGAGGCGCAGGCCGGGATGGCCGCCTACACGAGCGCCACCGCAGGAGCCGACATCGACGCGCTCCTGACCCACGATCGAGCGTTCACCTCGCGCTTTCCCTCGCGCGCCGCCGACGTGCGGGGGCGCATGGTCGCGGCGGCCAACGCGGCGGCCATCCACGCGCTCGAGGAGCTGCAGAGCCGGCTCGGCGCGAGCCTGCGCCGCGCGCGGATCGGCCGCATCGACGCCGTGATGGGCAGCAAGCGCCGCATCGAGATCCAGATCGAGAGCCTCGCCGCCGGCCGTTTCCCTGCGGAGCTGATGGACCCGCTGCGGATCCAGGGCCTCCTGCGCGACGACGAGGAGTACTGGCCCTTCGAGGGCGAGTACTGGCGCGACGAGTACGAAGAAGACGACGACGATCACCAGGTCGAGGACGTCGAGGACGCCGCGGGCGAGACGGTCGATCCCGACGCGGACCTCGATCCGGACGCGCCGGACGCGCCCGACACCAGCGGAGGCGCCGCGTGAGGCTGCGTCGCGTCGTGGCCGTGATCGTCGCGCTGGCACTTCCCGCGACGCCCGTCTCCGCGCAGCGACGCGAGCGCCCAGGCGCCTCGCCCACCTCGCCCGTCGGCTTCCAGGAGCCGACCGAGGAGCGCACGATCACGACCGAGCCCGAGCTCGACACCACGACGAGCCAGCGCGCGCGGCAGACCGACGACGAGGACACGACCGAGAGCCTCGAGGACACCCTCTACCTGCGCGAGCGCCCGGATGCGATCGGCGAGGCGGCGCACGAGTGGCAGGACGAGGAGATCACGCGCCTGCTGCACGAGCGCGAGGGCCTCGTCGTCGAGCGCCGCACACAGGCCATCCAGCTGCTCGAGGAGTTCGTGCGCGAGGAGCCCGAGACGGCCGCGGAGATGCCGGACGCGCTCCTGCGCCTCGCCGAGCTGCGCTGGGAGCTCGCCCGCTCGGACTACCTCACGGCCTACGCCGCGTGGCAGCAGGTCCCGCCCGAGAACCGCGGCGCCGAGCCGATGGTGGACTACGGCCCGGCGATCGCGCTCTACGACCGCATCCTCACGCAGCACCGCGGCTACGACCGCTACGACTTCGTGATCTACATGAAGGCGTACGCGCTCACGGAGACGGACGACCTCCCGGGCGCGCTCGAGCTCTACCGCCAGATCCTGCGCGAGTTCCCCCAGAGCCGCTTCGTGCCCGACGCGCACATGGCGCTGGCCGAGTCGGACTTCGCCAACATGGCCTACGAGGCGGCGCTCCCCGAGTTCGAGGCGGTCATGCAGTACCGCGACTCCGAGCTCTACGACATGGCGCTCTTCAAGAGCGCGTGGTGCCTCTGGCGCATGGGCCAGACCCAGAACGCCGCGCTCCGCTTCCGCCAGGTCCTCGACCTCGGCCGCGACCGCGGGCACCTGAGCTCGGCGCAGCGCCGGCGCCTGCGCGACCTGCAGAGCGAGGCGCTCGACTACCTCATCCAGGTCTTCACCGAGGACGAGTCGAACACGCCGCGCGACGTGTTCCGGTTCCTGCAGGAGATCGGCGGCGAGCAGTACGCCGAGCGCGTGCTCACGCGCCTCGCGCTCACGTACATGGACCAGGCGCGCTACGACTTCGGCATCCAGGCCTACGAGCTGCTGCTCGAGATGAGCCCGGCCGACGCGCGCGCCCCGACCTGGCAGCAGCAGATCGCCGCCGGCTACGCCGCGGTCGACGACGGCCCGCACACGCTGGAGGCCCTCACGGCGCTCGCGGACAACTACCTGCCGGGTGGGCCCTGGGCCTCGCAGCAGACCGACCCCGATGTCGTCGCCGACGCCGCGGCGCGCATCGAGCGGGCGATCCGCGTGCGCGCGATGCGCTGGCACGAGCTGGGGCAGCGCAACGACCTCGTCTCGCGCTTCCAGCAGGCGTCGGACGGATACGCGCTCTACCTCGCGCACTTCCCGGACGGCGAGCACAGCTACGACCTGCACTTCTTCCGGGCGGAGATCCTCTTCCACCGGCTCGAGCAGTACCCGGAGGCCGGCGCCGAGTACCTCGCGGCCGCGCGCCTCTCACCCCAGGGCCAGTACACGCGCGACTCGCTCTACAACGCCATCGGCGCCTTCGAGCACGTGCGCGAGGGCCAGCTCGCCGCGTGCGCAGCGGCGCGCGGAACGAGCACGCCGGCGCCACCGCCCGCGCATCCCACGACGCCCGCGTCGTCGACGGCCACGCACACGGTGACGTGCGCGGCGACCCCGACCCCGACCTCGACCTCGGCCTCGACCCCGACCACGGCCTCGACGCCGGCCTCGTCCGATGCGGAGGCGACTCCCGCAGCCGAGGACCCCTGCGCGGAGACCGACAACGACCGCCACTTCTCCGAGGCGATCGAGCTCTACGTCCAGTACTTCCCCAACGACCCGGACATCCCCGAGATCCTCTTCCGGCAGGGGCACCTCTACTACGACCGCGGCATCTACGACCCGGCCGTGCGCCTCTTCGGCCAGCTCCTCGAGCGCTATCCGCAGAGCGAGTACGCGCACGACGCGGGCGAGCTCATCCTCGACTCGTTCAACCGCGCCGCCGACTTCGGCAACATCGAGACGTGGGCGCGCCGCCTGAAGAACGCGCCCGCGTTTCAGACCGCCGAGTCGCAGCAGCGCCTCGACACGCTGATCCTGCAGGCCGCCTTCGCGCGCGGTGAGCAGCTCGCCTGCCAGAACGACCACCACGGCGCCGCCGCGGCGTACCAGCACGCGGCCGAAGAATTCCCGAACGACCCGCGCGCGCGGCAGGCGCTCTACAACGCGGGCCTCGAGCTGCAGCACGCCGGCGACCTGCCCGGCGCGAGCGGCGTCTACGACCACCTCGTCGACCGCTACCCCGGCACGAGCGAGGGCGCGCTCGGCGCGTGGAACGCCGCGCAGATGTACGAGTCGATCGCGCAATTCCGCGACGCGGCGCGCTTCTACGAGGCCTACGGCACGCGCTTCCCGGACGGCGAGCACGGCGCGGACGCGCTCTACAACGCCGTGGTGCTGCGCCTCGCGGCCGAGGACTGGGACGCGGCCGTCGCCGCGGCGACACAGTTCCTCCAGCGCTTCCCCTCGCACGAGTCGGCGGGCGAGGTGACGTTCATGCAGGCGCGAGCGCACGAGGGCGCGCACCGCTGGCAGGACGCTGCGCGCATCTACACCGACTACGCGCGCGCGAGCCGCAACCCCGACCGCGACGTCGAGGCGCAGACGCGCCTCGCGATGGTGCTCATCCAGGCCGGCGATCGCGAGGGCGCCGACCGCGCGCTCCAGCAGGCCGTCCGCGGCGGCCGCGCCTCGCTGCGGCGTCTCACGGCGACGGGCCACTACTTCCTGGCGCAGGCGCGCTACCTCCAGGGCGAGGCGATCCTCGCGCGCTTCGAGGCCGTGCAGATCGCCGGCGACGTCGAGGGCCTCTCCGATCGCCTCCAGCAGAAGAGCCGCCTGCTCCGCGACGCGTCGGAGGCCTTCGCCGACGTCGTCTCGTTCCACGTCGCCGAGTGGGTCACGGCCGCGCTCTTCCAGATCGGCCGCAGCTACGAGCTCTTCGCCACGCAGCTGCGCGACTTCCCGATCCCCCCGGGCCTCAGCGAGGAAGAGGACCAGGCCTACCGCGACCAGCTCGGCACCTTCATCGTCCCGATCGAGGAGCAGGCGCTCGAGGCCTACCAGGGCGGCTACCAGACCGCGATCGACCTGCACATCTTCAACACGTGGACCGCGCAGCTCCACGAGGGCCTCACGCGCCTCAACGACGTCGAGTTCCCGCCGCTGCGCGAGGTCGGCGCCGACCTCGACGAGGGCGCCGCGCTCCCGATGCCCGCGCCCCTGCCGGGCCTGCGCCGCGGCACGAGCGAGACCCCCTGAGCGGGGTCACTCCACATCCCTCCAACCACGCTGCGCGCTCGCCGCATCCCCGAGACGCGCGCGACGCCGCGCGTCGGTTCCGCGCCGGTCAGCGCCTCGGCGCCGCGACCCGCGCGATCGAGCGAGGGGGCGCGGCGGATCCGCCCATCGCTCGCGACACGATTAGTGGATGAAGTACCGGAACGAGAGCAGCAGCCAGCTGCCGTCCTGGTTCACGAGCGCCTGGCGGTAGCTCAGCTCGATCGCGAAGCTCGCGTTCACGTACCCGAGGCCCGCGCTCACGTAGTGCACGCCACGGCCCGTGTCGTACTGGTAGCCCGCGCGGATCGGCACCTCGCCGGTGAAGAGCTCGAGGCCGAGGCCGAAGAGCGCCTCGGGGCGCAGCGAGGCGTCCGCGTAGTGGAACGTGGAGAGGTCGGCCATGCCGTCGACCGCGATCGTGAACATCGAGTCGATCGTGTACGAGAGGCCGCCACCCACGAGGCGAGGCACGAGCGGCGAGCCGAAGTCGATCAGGTTCTGACCGACGGCGCCGATGTGGAAGCCCGGCAGCGGCGTGACGCGGATGCCGGCGTCCATCGTGATGCCCTCGGCGTAGGGACCGCGCGTGTCGCCCGACATCTGCCCCTCGCGCGTGAAGCTCACGTAGCGCCCGCTCACGCCGATCGAGAAGGCCTCGCCGATCGGGATCGCGAGGCCGATGCGGCCGTCCATTCCCGCGTGTCCGTCGTGACCGTTGCCCAGGATGTAGCGGTAGGAGACGCCCATCGCGACGGGCGACGAGAAGCTGTCGACGAGCGCTCCGCCGAAGCTGAAGTTCGTGACCTGCGGTCGATAGCCGACGGCCGTCTCGATGTGATAGATGCGCGAGAGCGCGAGGTTGGCCGGGTTGTACTCGAGCGCCGCCGTCGACGCCGCGGACGCGCGCGCGCCCGAGCCCATCGCCATGCCGCGCGCCGTGTCGAAGTCCTCCGCGGGCGGGACGATGTCGGCCGACTGCGCGCTCACGCTCGCGCTCACGCTCCCGATCGCGAGAAGCACCAGGATGCCCAGAGCTCGTCCCAACATTCGTCGCTCCCACCGTGAGCACCACCCGTCGCCCGAGCCGTGCACAGCCTCGTCCTCTACCCGCACGCCGCCTCGCCCGCCAGAAAACCGCCGAGCGACGATGAAGTCATCCCGCGATTCGATCGCGAGGGTCGCAAGATCACTCGACAACGCGTGCACGCGCGATCGACGCGCCGCGCCACGAGCGCGAGCCGAGGCCGATCGACGCGTGATCACGCGTGATCTCCGCGAGTTGCGGATTCGTGCCAAGCGAACGCGCGATCGCCGAGCGTCGCGCGCTCGGATCGCGCGAGAGAAACTTCCAAGATCTTGCTCGGTTACAAACTTGATCCTCGCGAGCCGTAGACGTCTGCGAATCGCTTTGCTAGCGTCGCCTTCCTTTCACGACGCACAGCGAGACCGGGTCAGGTCTCGACGTCATTCACCGGGATTCCCGGCGCGGCGGCGGAGAGAGGGACAGGGCGATCGGGGGCGCGACACGAGCTGTGGACAGCTTGTGGAGCACGGGCACATCTGCGCGTTTTGGCGAGGTTTTCCGGGATGACGACGCTGTGGGAATCTACGCTCTCGAGCCTTCGTGAAAAGGTCTCGGAGCACACGTACGAGGCGTGGCTCGCGCCGCTCGCGCTCGACGGTGTCGATGGCTCCGTCGTGCGTCTGCGCGCGCCGAGCCGCTTCTTCGTCGACTGGATCTCGCGCTCGTATCTCGCGGACATCGTGGAGACGCTGCGCGGCGTGTCCGGTGATCCCGAGATGTCGATCGAGTGGTCGCTCGACGCGTCGATGTCGAGCGCAGGCAGCGTGGGAGCGCCCGCGAGCGAGGCGCGCAGCCCCTCGCGTCCGCCGGGATCGCGCGTGCCGTCCTGCGCCCCTGCCGCCATGACCAGCGGCGCTGCGGCCGCCGCTCCGCGCCGCGCCGTGCTGCGCACCCGCACGCGCACGAACCCGCGCGCGATGGAGCTCCCCTTCGACTCGAGCGAGACGCCCATCGAGGCGGCGCCGCCGCTCGAGGGCGAGGCGCCGCGCCCCGCCAGCGAGATCCCGCCCTTGCCCGCGACGCCGCCGCCGACCATGCGCGGCGGCCACCGCGACGAGGGCCCCTACGGCCTGAACCCGCGCTACGAGTTCGACAACTTCGTCGTCGGCACGTCCAACCAGCTCGCGCACGCGGCCGCGCAGGCCGCCGCGACGAGCCCCGGCAAGAAGTACAACCCGCTCTTCATCTACAGCAAGGTCGGCCTCGGCAAGACGCACCTCGTGAACGCGGTCGGCCACCGCATCCGTCAGGACAAGCCCGACGCGCGGATCCTGTTCCTCTCGGCCGAGCGCTTCACCAACGAGTTCATCTGGGCGCTGCAGAACAAGCGCATCGACGAGTTCCGCACCCGCTACCGCGTGAGCTGCGACGTGCTCGTGATCGACGACATCCAGTTCCTCGCGGGCCGCGAGCAGACGCAGGAAGAGTTCTTCCACACGTTCAACGCGCTCTATCACGCGGACAAGCAGATCGTCGTGACCTCCGACATCAGCCCGCAGCAGATCGTGGAGATGCAGGAGCGCCTCGTCTCGCGCTTCCAGTGGGGCCTCGTCGCCGACATCCAGGCGCCCGAGCTCGACACGCGCATCGCGATCCTGCAGAAGAAGGCCATCCAGGAGAGCATCGAGCTCGCCCCCGAGGTCGCGCTCTTCGTCGCGCAGATGGTGCAGAGCAACGTGCGCGAGCTCGAGGGCACGCTGCTGCGACTCGTCGTGCGGGCCGAGCTCGAGAAGCGCGCCGTGGACCTCGCGCTCGCCCAGGCGATGCTGGGCGCCGAGAAGCGCGCGTTCGCGGGCGATCGGCAGGTCAGCGTCGAGGACGTGCAGCGCGCCGCCGCGGAATACTTCGGCATCGGCCTGCGTGACCTCCGGAGCGAGCGCCGCCACCGCGCCATCGCGCTGCCGCGCATGGTCGCGATGTTCGTCGCGCGCGAGAAGCTGAAGCTCAGCTACCCCGACATCGGCATGCGCTTCGGCGGCAAGGACCACACGACGGTGATGAACGCGCACCGCCGCGTCGGAGCGATCGCGGAGACGGACGAGAACGTGCAGCGCGCGATCGAGTTCATCGGCCGCAAGCTGGGGCTCTGACCGCGGCGCGCGCGCCGAGCGACCCCGCTACTCGGGACCGACGGGCCGCAGGTACTCGGGGAAGCAGACCTCGAGGCTCTGGAGCGCATCGCCGCGATCGTCGCGCCCTCCGGCCACCAAGACGACGCCGCCGCCGATCTCCGTCGCGCCGGCGTGTGTGCGCGGTGTGTCGAGCAGGCCCGCGGGCGGCGCACCGGCGGCCGCGACCGAGACCGTTCCGTCGCTCTCGAAGCGAACCCGATCGACGAGCATCGACGCCGTGCCGGCCGTGTCGGCGCCCCCGAGCAGGAGGATCTCGTAGTCCTCGCCACCGCCCACCTCGCCCACGACGTGCGGGACGACCGCCACGCCCGTCCGAGGGTCGGCGAGGGTCGGCCCTGGAGCGAAGCTGCACCCCGCGGCAGCACACGAGAAGAGCGCCCAGGTCGAGTCGATCGGCGCGCCGCCGTCGGCCGCGTCCGTGCCGAGCCCGACGAAGACGCGCGCGCGCGTGCGATCGGAGACCACGACCGCGCCGTAGCGCTGCTCACTCGTCGGCCCGAAGGCGATCACGGAGTCGCCCATGAGCGGTGCGAGCTCGAAGAGCGGCTCGCCGGGGGCCTGCCCACCGACGACGAGCAGGCGGTTGCCGACGAGCGCTGCGCCCGGAGCGCGACGCGGATGGAGGAGCTGCGTCTCCACGGTGCTGCCGTTCGGCAGGACCCACGTGACCTGCGGTGTGGCGTCCCCGCCGATGGCGCCGCCGACGATCGCGACTCCGTTGCCGCTCAGCTCGACCACCGCCGCTTCGCTCCCGCCGCTGTGCGAGAGGGTCGTCAGAGGAGCGGTGGCGGTGGGCGACGCGTCGAAGATCCCCGTGAGGGAGTCCGACGCGAACACCATGCGCGTGGCGTCGAGGACCACGGCATGACCGAGGCCGATCCCGATGCCGAGCGCGTCGAACTGGCTGGCCGCGACGTTCGTGGTCAGCGTGACGGAATCGAGCGCCTGGACGTGCGTCGAGGGCACGCCTTCGGCCCCCTCGAGCCCTCCGAGCACGATCACGTTCGCGTGGAGCCTGACCAGGTGCGGTCCGACCCGCGTCTGCGCGAGCGACGGCGAGGAGAGGGTCTCGCAGTGCCGTGGCTCGCCGAGCACCACGTTCACGAAGCCGTAGCCGACCGGGATGAAGTGCGGCGTCGCGCCGATCAACGTGAGCGCTCCGTCGCGGCCGGTGCACGTGACGGTGACGCCGATCTGCGTCGTGAGCCCGTAGCTCGGGATCTCGACCGCGAGCGACGAGATCATCCCGGTCCCGGTGATGTTCGCGTTCGAGGTCAAGAGGGCGCTGGTGTCCTGCTGCACGTCGACGCGGACCATCCCGCTGTCGCAGCGCGCGAACGGGTTGCCGTGCTGGGTGTCGACGAGGTGGACGACGAAGTCCGGGCGTGCGGTGTTGCCGCACGACAGGGCCAAGAGCGCCGAGAGCACGGGCAGCGAGCGGTGCACGCGCGCGCTTTACTGCGCGGGCGCGGGGCAGTAAAGGCGCTCGGCCATGGCGTACCGGCGCGTGGATCTCGATCCCGGCGGGCTGCCACGCGTCGTTCGCGCGCTCGCGGGCGCGCGCGGGCGCTCCATCGCGTGGCTCGACGGCGACGGGTCCGAGCCGCTCGGTCGCCACAGCTACCTCGGGCTCGGACGCACGCGCGCGCTCGGGGGGTGGAGCGAGGTGGCGGCCGCGCTCGACGCAGTCCCTCGGACGGCGCGCGACGACGAGCCGGAGGCCGTGCGGAGGGCCCCCGCCGCGACGATCGCTCTCTCGTACGACCTCGCGTGGTCGATGCCGATCGGGATCCGCCGCTCCGCACGGCTCGCGCGACCCGCGGACGCGCCCGGCGCGTGGCTGCTCGAGCACGAGGCGACGCTGGCCCTCGACCACGGGACGCGGCAGGCCTGGCTCGTCGGCGCAGAGCCGGCCACGCTGGACGCTCTCGCCGGTGCGATCGACGCGGCTCCGGCTGCGGCGTCGGCCACCCTGGGGCCGATCACGGCCGAGCCGCCCGCGGTCCATCGCGCCGCCATCGAGCTCGCGCTCGAGGACATCGCCCGAGGGGACGTCTACCAGGTGAACCTCGCGCGCCGCTTCACGGCCACGCTCACGGGTGATCCGCTCGCCCTCGCGCTCGCCATGCGCGAGGCGAGCCCGGTGCCGCTCGGCCTCTACCTCGAGGGGCCACCCTCGAGCGGCGTGGTCCTCGTCGCGCGGACCATGGAGCGCTTCCTGTCCTTCGACGCGGGCTCGCGCGCGCTCGAGACGCGGCCGATCAAGGGTACACGCCCCCGCGAGGTCGGCGGGGACGCCGAGGCGCGCGACCTGCTCCTGTCGGACGAGAAGGAGCGCGCCGAGCACGCGATGATCGTGGACCTCATGCGAAACGACCTCGGGCGCGTCGCGCAGACCGGCACCGTGCGCGTGCGCGACGCGATGCGGGTCGAGCCCTACGCGCGCCTCTCACACCTCGTGTCGATCGTCGAGGCTCGCCTGCGCGAGGGGGTATCGCGGGCGGCGCTGCTCGAAGCGACCTTCCCGCCGGGGAGCGTGACGGGCGCGCCGAAGCTCGCGGCGATCGAGCGCATCGAGGCTCTCGAGCGCTTCCCTCGCGGTTTCTACACCGGAGCGCTCGGACACGTCGCGCGCGACGGGTCGCTCGCGCTCGCGGTCGCCATCCGAACGGCGCAGGTCGCGCGCGGCGAGGTCACCTACTTCGCGGGCGGGGGCATCGTCGAGGCGAGCGACCCGGAGCGCGAGGTGGACGAGACGGAGCTCAAGGCGAAGGTCCTCGCCGACGCGGCAGCCAAGCTCTCGTCGTCGCCGGCGCGCCGTGATTGAAGGCCGCACCGTGGCAAGCTACATGCGAGCGCGTTCTCTGGCGTCGTCCAAGGGCAGGACAGCGGACTTTGGATCCGCGAATGCTGGTTCGAATCCAGCCGCCAGAATGGTGATCCTCGACAGGAGTGCTCGCCACGCAGGACCCGGACGGAAGCGCGCCTCGCGCGCGCGGACGGTAGGGTCCAGAGGGGCGAGCCGATGATCCTCGACACGAGTGCTCGCCGATGATGCGCCGGGGCTTCGTGGCCGCGATGACAGGCATCACCCTCGGGCTGCTCGTCGGCCTGGCCAGCATCTCGCTCGCGGACGAGATCGGCGGCTCGACGGGGCGCGCCGTGGAGACGATGGGCGTCTCGCTCGCGGGCGTGGTCGGGATGGCCGTCGCCATGGCGACGCTCCTCGTGTCGGGACCGCGGCGGCTCGCGGGCGCGCTCCTCTATCTGGTCGCGGCGCTCGCGGGCGGCGCTTTCCTCGTCTGGGCGGGCGGCCGCGTGCCAGCGCGGCCGGCGCTCGTCCTCTCGGCGTCGGACCGCGCCGACCTGCGCGAGTACCACGACGCGCTCGGAAGGCGCGGCGTCGAGCACCCGACGCTGGCGTTCCGGCTCCCCCACCCCACGCTCGCGCTCGAGACGTCGACCGAGATCGCGGACGAGATGCGCACCGCCGCGGCGCCGGGATGGACCGATGCTCACCAGATCTGGGCCTTCGAGACGCGGGACCACGGCGTGAGCGTGGTCGTCGACCTCTCGCGCGCGGAGCACGCGGACCGGGCGGCGCTGACGGCGTTCGATCGCGCGATCGGCGGGCCGCTCGAGGCGGCCGGGCATGCGGTGACGCGGCGCGCGGTCGACGGAGACGACGGATGTCTCCGCGAGCCCTTCGCCGCCGCGCTCACCAACGGGGGACGCGTCGACGGCGCGCTCTTCGTGTTCGATCAGGGCGCGCGCGCGCTGCGGCTCGTCGTCACGGTCGTCAGCGACGGATCGGGCGACTGGGCGAGCTGGATCGACGAGGTCTCGCTCGGGTGCGAGCGCATCCGCTGAGACGAAACGCGCACCTACCCGCCGGTTCGTAGCGTTATCGGGTAGTTAGGTGGGGCTGGAGTGACCCCGCTCAGCGGGTGGTGAGGTCGAGGGACCAGCCGTCGAGGGTGCCGACGTCGCGCGCGGCACCGTCGACCACCGTGAGGCGGTAGGTGCCGGGCGCCATCTCGCCGGTGAAGCCGGCGACGTCGAACGTGCGGTGCAGGCTCGTGCCCTCGACGATCTGCTCGCGGAGCAGGACGAACTCGCGGCCGCCCACGCGCGAGACGCGGATGGTCAGGTCCCCGAGGAAGGGGTGCGTGATGTCGACGCCGACCGTCGCGGTGCGGATCGTGCCCGCGTCGCCGACGACGATGTCGGTGCTCGCGCCGGCCGGCGTGGCGTCGGGGATGTCGACGCGCGTCGTGCTCGCGTAGTGATGCGTCGTGTCGACGGCGGCGCAGCTGCCGCCGGCACAGCGCGTGATCGCGATCGACCAGCTGCGGAGCGTTCCGGTGTCCTGCGCGGCCGTGTCGACGACGCGGAGCGTCCAGTCCCCGGCGGCGTCCGTCGCGTTGAAGTCCGCGACGGGGAACGTCTGCCGCACGTCGTCTTCGCCCGCGCCCTGGCGGTCGAGCAGGATCACCGTGCGTCCCGCGTGCACGAGCTCGAGGCGGAGATCGCCGCGGTAGGTGTGAGCGACGTCGACCGTCACCGCGAGCGAGCTGATCGGGCCCGCGCCCGCCACGGTGATGGTGCTCGACGCGCCGGCCGGGGTGCTGTCCGGGATCGGCAGGGCCGGCGTCGCCATGTCGGTCGTCGCGGTGGGCATGTCCATGCACGCGTGGTCCGCGCGGCAGTCCGCGTCCGCGCAGTCGGCGCCGCCGTCGCCGTCGTCGTCGCTGCCGTTGTTGCAGATCTCGGTGCGACGGACGGCCGTCGGGCGCCCGCTGACGTAGGCCGAGAAGAACTCCTCGACGTAGCGCATCGAGATCCAGCCGAAGCCGGGCTGGCCGACGCTGTTGGCGACGCCGAAGCGCCCGGTGCCCCAGCTGTTCTTGAAGAGGAAGAAGCCCGTCTCGTAGACGGGCTGCCCCATCGCGTCGACCATGGGCTGGCCGTGCTCGTCGAGGCGCTGCACACGCATCTCCTGGTCGAAGCCGACGATCAGGATGCCGTGGCCGGCCGGCCGCATGCGGCTGTCGGTCTGATCGGCGGCGGTCGGGTACAGGACGATGCCCTGGCGCATGTACTCGCTCGAGACCGGGAGCATCGAGCCGCCGTGGTTCCACGCCTGGTAGAAGAACGTACCGCTCGCGACGACCGGCAGGTGGTTCTGGGCGAGGTAGCTCATGATCGAGCGGCGCCGCGGGCTCAGGTAGCGCCCGGCCGGCAGGCGAAAGCGCATGGCGGCCGTCGCGCTCGCCGGCGGATCGCCGTTCGTGTAGCAGAGGGTCGGCAGCCCCTCCTCACCCATGCACCGCGGGTCCTGCGACACGCCCCACTGCGCGCTCTCGTAGGGCCACGCGGCCTCCTCGACGATGCCGAACTGGCTGATCGCCTCGAGGTTGCGCTGGGGGTTCGAGCCCGCCGTGTCGGTGAACGCGTGGACCTCGTTCTTCACCGACCACTGCAGGAACTGCTCCGAGAAATCGGGGCTCGGGATGGAGCCCTCGGCGCGATAGAGCGACTCCATGAGCGCCGTCGTGGCGAAGATGGTGCACGTGCCTCGGCGGCCCTGGCTCCGCACCGGCGTCTGGATGTCCATCAGGTCCAGGCGCGCCGGCAGCACCTCGTCGGCCTTGCCCTCCTCGGGCAGCGTCGACGGGTCCGGGACGCCGTCCTCGAGCGCCGCGAGCGGGGAGAGAGGCGCGTCCTCGTACGTGAGGATGTCGTCGTTCGTGCCCGGCGCCTGGACGCAGCCGGCGACGAAGAGCGTGACGGATACACCGGTGGCGACGAGAGTGACTCGCGGATGGCCCATGCCCCCGAGTGTGCACGTCCGGTGCCGACCTCGGCGAGCGCGTTCTTCGGCCGGATCGTCGGTTTTCTGCGCCGCGGAGCCACTGCGCTGGCCACCCGAGTCGCCGGTGCCAGCCCACCCCGGGGAGCGTGGACCCCGGGGTGTTACGCAGCGCGTTCGCGAAGCTGTGCGAGACTGGCCGGACCGTGTCGGGTCGCCTCTTCGCCTGCTTCTCGCTCGCGCTCGTCGTCACCGTGGCCGGCTGCGAGTCCGGCGCGCCGCCGCGCCTCTTGCCGGTCGACCACCAGCTCGCCGAGGTGAGCCGGACGCTGCGCGTCGCGCTCGACGTGGACAACCCGCGCGGCGTGCCGCTCCTCTTCGCGTTCGAGGCGCCCTCGCTCGTCGCGATCGAGAGCGTGGCCACCATCGGTGGATCGCCCGGGGGCGGCGAGTTTCGCTTCACGCCGCTCGCGAGCCACGTCGGGACGCACACGATCACCTTCGTCCTCTCGTCGCCCGACGGCGCGGAGTACGACCGCGCGGACATGGTCGTCGACGTGAGCGCCGCCGCGGACGCCGCGCCCGTCTTCCTCGAGCCCGGCGCGGGCGGCACGTTCGACCTGGAGCGCGACCCCTGCGTCCGCTTCCACGTGGAGATCCGGGACGACGACAGCCCGACGGTGGAGGTGAGCGCGCGCTCGCCCTTCCCCGACGGCGCGACGCTGACCGCGACCGGCCCCAAGAGCGCGGACTGGCAGTGGTGCCCGACGCGCGATCAGATCGGCGCCTCCGCGCGCTGGACGATCGAGCTCGCCGCCGACGACCTCGATCACGCGCCCGTGCCGCACGACTTCGTCGCGGTGCTCCGGACGGGGACTTCGAGCACGTGCCCCGGGACGGCGCCGGTGATCACGCTCCTTGCGCCGCTCTCGGGCGAGCGCGTGACGAGCAGCGCCGGCTACGACGTCGTGATCACGGCGACGGACGATCTGGGCCTGCGCGACGCGCCGCTGCTCTACTGGACGACGGAGCGCCCGGTCGATCCCGCGATGCCCGACGTCACGACCTACGATCAGGTGACGTTCGCGCCGGACGCGGGAGGCTTCCGCGCGCACGTGCCCTCGCTCGGGCTGGCGACCGGCGAGGAGCGCGAGGTGTTCTTCACCGTCAGCGCGACGGACAACGACGACGCGACGGGGACGGCCTGCGACCACCGCACCGACCTCTTGCCGGTCGTCTCGTTCTTCGCCGTCGGCGGCGCCGGCGGCGGGACGGCCGCCGCGTGCGACCCCTGCACGGCTTCGGTAGAGTGCGCGAGCGGCATCTGCGCGCCCGCGGCCGGCGGGGCGCGCTGCCTCGAGGCGTGCGTGGCGGGCGGCGCCTGCGCGCGCGGGACGTGCGGCAGCGTGACGACGAGCGAGGGCTCGTCCGCGAGCGCGTGCGGCAGCGTGATGGCGGCGTGCGGCGGGCCGGCCGGCTGCACGGACGACGGGCTCGAGCAGAACGACTCGGTCGGTGCTGCGGCGCCGCTCACGTTCTCGGCCGGTGCCGCGCACGTCGCGGGGCAGATCTGCGCGAGCGACGACGACTTCTTCCGGATCGTCCCGGCGGCGATGGATCGCGTGACGATCTCGCTCGCGTTCACGAGCAGCGCAGGGGACCTCGACCTCTCCTTGCTCGACTCCGCGGCCACGATCGTCGGCTCGAGCGCGGGCACGAGCGACGTGGAGAGCGTGAGCTACTGCGCGCGCGACGCCTCGCCGCTCTATGCGCGCGTGCTCGGGTACGCGGGCGCCGAGAACGCCTACGCGTTGGACGTCACGCGCGCCGCAGGAGCTTGCTGCGTGGACGACGCCCTCGAGCCGGACGACACGCGCGCCACGGCCCGCGCCATCGTCGGGACCGACTTCGACGGCACGCTCTGCCCGGCGGACGACGACTGGATCGCGCTACCGGTGACCGGCGCCTCGCGCATCGTGGTGGACCTGACGTTCGACCTCGCGCGCGCGGACGTGGACCTCGAGCTCGTCGGGCCGACGGGGACCGTGATCGCGTCGAGCCTCGGGACGACCGACGCCGAGCACGTCGACGCGACGGTCACCACGGCGGGGACGTACGCGATCCACGTGTTCTCGATCGACAGCGCCGCGTCGAACGACTACCTCGGCATGGTCACGGTGACGGCGACCGCGACGTGCACCACCACGCTCGGCTGCCCGGCCGGCCAGGTCTGCTCGGCGGGCGTCTGCCGCAGCGGGACGTGCACGAGCGCCTCGATGTGCCCGCCGATGCACCTCTGCCCGGACGCCGGACCGGGCACCGGCGCGAGCACCTGCGGCGCCGTGTGCACCGTCAACTCGGACTGCCGCTCGACCGAGGCGTGCAAGTGGTTCCCCGAGGGCCGCGCGTGCGGCCTGCGTGGCGCCGGGGCGAACGGCGGGACGTGCGCGAGCTTCGCCGACTGCGGCGGCCAGCGTGCCTGCCTCGACTGGCCGGGGGGCTACTGCGCGCGCGCCGGCTGCGCCAGCGACGCCGACTGCGAGACGGGCACGTTCTGCGTCACGGCCGCCGGCGGGACGCGCGTCTGCGCGCTCGACTGCACGACCGACAGCACGCGCTGCCACGCGGGGATCACCTGCCGCGCGGTCACGGGCGTGGGCGGCGCGGCGCGCCACGTGTGCATCCCGTGAGGGCAGGGCTCGTCGTGCTCGCGCTCCTCGGCGCGTGCAGCCCCACCTCGCACCCGCTCGGCCGTGGGCTGCCGACGCCGCGCATCACGGGGCTCGCCGCGCCCTCCCCCGCCATCGTCGGCACGCTCCTCTCCGTCCGTGGGCTCGACCTCGACCGCGTCGGCCCGGTCGCGACGCTCACGATCCGGGCCGAAGGGCTCGAGTGGACGCTCCCCGAGCGCGCGGGCGGGCCGGACGACGCGGGGGCGCGGGCGTTCGTCGCGTCGGAGGCGTTGATCGACGGGCTGGGCGACGGCGCGCACGCCGTCGAGCTCGTCGTCGGAGGCGACGAGGGCAACAGCGAGCCGTGGGACGGCTCGCTCGACGTGCGCGCGACCCTTCCGCTCGCGCTCGATTCGGGGCCGAGCGGCACCGTGCACTTCGAGGACGTCGTCGTGCTCCACGGCGCGGGGTTCACGACCGCCACGGAGGGACCGGTGACGGCACACGTCGTCGGGGACTTCACCCCGGCCGGCGGCGGCGCGACGCCCGTCGACGTCGTCCTCCCGGTCGAGATGGCCGATCTCGGGGGGCGCGACCGCGGCGTGCTCGTGCTGACGACGGCGCTCGCAGGCTCGGGGCTGCGCACCGGGACCCTTCGCGGGACGCTCGCGCTCGAGTCCACGCTCGCGAGCGGCGAGGCGCGGTCGGCCCCCGCGGTGGCGCTCGACCTCGATTTCGTCGCGCCGGAGCTCTTCGCGTTCGACCCGCCGGTCGCCTCGGTCGGGCGCATCGTCTCGGTGCGCGGCGCCGGCTTCCTCGGGCGAGGCGGCGAGACGACGCTGCTGCGCGTCGACGGGACGTTCACGCCCGAGGGCGGAGTCGCGCGGCCCTTCAGGATGGAGCTCGTGCCCGCCTGGACCAGCGGCGCCGAGGTCGGTCTGGTGCTCGAGGGCCGGACGAGCATGGGCCAGCTCGTCCTTGCGCTCTTCGACGCGCAGCGGGGCGTGCTCGCGGGCACCGCCACGGCCGTCGCGCTCCGCGGCACGGACGAGCTCGACGGCACCGCCACTCCGTTCATGCTGACGCTCGGCGCGCCGCGGCAGGTCGTGCTGCTGCGCTTCCTGCCGGGCTGGTACGACAGCCTCGGGCACCTCGGCCTCGCCGCCGCGCAGGCGCAGGTCATCGAGGGGATCGCGGCCCGCGTCGAGGCGCTCTACGCGGGCCACGCGGTCGAGGTCCGCACGAGCGCCGTGACCGACTACGCCGCGAACGGGTACGCCGTGGTCGAGATCGGCGGTCCGGATCCGAACGGCTCGGGCCTCTTCGGGTACGACAACTCCGCGGGCAAGGACGTGGGGAACCTGCGCCTCTTCGATCGCATCGGGGGCGCGAACGCCGAGACGCAGGCCGACGGCTTCCCCGGCTTCGGCGGCGTCTTCGTCGAGTCGATGCTCTGGTGGTCGTCGCACCCCGAGCTCGGCAGCCCGCGCCCCACGGGCGCACCGGACCCCGAGCCGCTCTTCGACGAGGTGTTCGACCCCGTCCGCGCCGAGCCCGCCACCTACGACGAGGCGATGGGCATCGGCGGCGCTGCGCGCGTGGCCGCGGTCGCACGCGCGATCCGAGCGCTCGGCAACCTCGTCGGCGAGACGACCGCCCACGAGCTCGGCCACAGCCTCGGCCTGGCCCAGCCCTACGGCGACCCCACCGCGTACCACGATGCGGGCGACGGCGAGGGCTGCCTCATGGACTCGGGCTTCGCGCGCCCGCTCGGCGAGCGGATGGCCGAGCCGGGCTTCGCGGCGTCGCACTTCTGCTACGACGAGCCCGAGTACCTGAGCGAGATCCTCGCGGCGGAGTGAGGAGAAACGAGAGCGGGCGACGAGCTCTCGCCCGCCGCCCGCGCTCGACCGAGGCGCCGCTAGGCGCTCACCCGAGCTTGCCGCCGCAGTTCGCGCAGAACTTGCTGCCGGGCGGGTTCATCGTCGCGCAGCCGGGGCAGGCCTTCGGCGTCGGCGCCATCGTCGCTCCGCACTCCGCGCAGAACTTCCCCGGCGGGACGCGCTTGCCGCACTGCGTGCAGTTGACCTGACCGTCTCCGCCGACCTGCGGCGTCGGGACGCCGGCCGCCATCGGCGCCGTGGCGCCGGCCGGCGGATAGCCCTGCGGAGGCGGGCCGCCCTGCGGGTAGCCCTGCGGAGGGTAGCCGCCGCCCGGAGGCGGGTAGCCCTGCTGTCCATAGGGGTTCATCTGCTGCTGGTACATCTGCGCCATCGACATGCCCATGCCGAAGCCGAGGCCGCCCTGCATCATGCCGCCGCCGCCCTCGCCGCCGCCCTTGGCCATGCCCTCGCCGGCGCCCATGAGCGCCTTGGCCGCCGCGTACTGCATGTAGTTGCCGCCGCCGAGGTCGTCCTTGGCGCGCTTCTGCACCTTCAGGTCGGCGTACTGCTTCTGCGCTTCCTGGATGCGCTTGAGCTCCTCCTCCGAGAAGTTGATCGAGAAGTCGCCGAGCCCGAGGAACTGCGCGCCGATGTCGGAGAGGTCGTCGCACTTCTGCACGAACGTCTGGCCGAGCTCCTCGTGGTAGGCGCCGAGGTTCTGCACCTCGATCTTCTGCCGGATCACGAAGACCGGCACGGTGCGCTTCACGGCGTTCATGAACTTCGTCGTGATGAAGCTCTCGACGCGGTCGTTCGTCGGAGACTCGCCCGTGCCGAGGTAGTTCACGATGAACGTCTCGGGGGCGGTGATGCGCCACTGGAAGGTCCCGAAGATGCGCGGGCTGACGGTGATCTCGAGCTCGGGATCCTTCATCGCCTGCAGCGGCCCGCCGAAGCGCGTGTCCCGGATCGGGCGCATGGTCACGAAGTAGAGGTCCGTGACGAAGATGTTGCCGCCCGTCACCGAGTCGACGAGGTTCGAGAGGAACGGGATGTTGCCCGTGTCGAGCGTGTGCCGCTGACCGACGCCCGCCGTGCGGAGCACGCCCACCAGGGCGCCGTCGCGGAAGAAGACCGCCGCCTCGTCGGCCGCGATCGTCAGCTGCGACCACTTCGGGATCGTGCGCTCCGGGTGCTTGTAGACGTAGAGGCTCTTCTGCGCGTCCGGACGCGCGATGATCATCTCCTGCACGCCACCGCGAACGAAATCCATCACACCCATGGAGCACCCTCCTCTGGACACGCCAGCAACATCGGCGCCGCAGCTCCCTTGGCCGCGTGGAAGAAACGCAGCATACCGGCGCGGCATTTCCTACGGAAGCACCGAATCCGATCTGCCCCCCGACGCGGGTTTCCGTCGCCGTCCGGAACGAAACGCCCCGCGAGATGTCACCCTAGCGTGGTGAGGCTCCTCGTCCCGGCCCTCGTCCTGCTCGTCGTGGGCGCCGCGAGCGCCCAGGACGCGGGCATGGACGCGGGCGAGCCGGACCCGGAGGCGGCCGCGCTGCGACACGCGATCGACTCGGACCCGTGGACCGGGAGCGGCAGCGAGGAGTCGACGGATCCGCTGGCGAGCGCGGACACCGCCTCGCTGGCGGGCGTCGTGGACGACCCGGACATCGAGCAGGTCGAGGCGCCGGTGCCGATCCGCCATGGGGCGATCGTCGAGGCGATCGCCGGCGTGAGCGAGCGCTCGCACGCGATCGCCATGACGCTCGAGGGGGGCCTGGCGGTGGTGACGGAGACCATCGTGCTCGGATCGACGGCGCGGCATCGGGCGGAGGCGATGCTGGAGCTCGCGGTGCCGCCGGGGGCGGCGCTCGTCGCCCTGCACGTGGAGAACGACGCAGGTGCGCGCGACGGAGTCGCGGCGGACGCGAGCGCGCCACAGAGCGCTTACGACGACGCGCTGCTCGTGCGCAGCACCACGCCGAGCCCGCGGCCGGTCGCGCACGCGCGCCTGGCCAACGGTGCGCTCGTCCTGCGCGCGGCGCCCGTCGGGCCTGGCAACGCGACCGCGGGCGATGGCGCCCTGACCCTCCGCGTGACCTGGGTCGTGCCGGTGCCGATGCACGGCGGCGTGGCGCGGCTCGCGATGCCGGCGCGCGGGACCGACGACCGCGCGGCGCGAGCGACCTTGACGCTCGACGCCGTCGACCTGGTCGAGCCCCGGGTGGACGGCCTCGGCGTCGAGCGCGGCGACGTGTCCTTCCCGACCGAGGCCGCGCACGCGATCACCGCGCTCGCGCCGATCTCGCGGGGCCCCCGCGCCGAGGCCTTCTTGCTCCGATGCACCCTGGGCCCCTGCGTCCAGCTCCACGCGACCGGTGGAAGACCTCGCCTCTCGGCCGCGCCGATCACCATCGCGATCGACGCCTCGCCCTCGACCACGATCGGGGCACGCGGGCGCATCGCCGACACCGTGCGCGTCGTGAGCGCCATGCTCCCCGCGAGCACCCCGGTCCGCTGGATCGCGTTCGCCGCGCGCACCGCGGACCTCGGCCGCGGGACGCCGGCCGAGCTCGACCTGCCGCGCGTCCGGGCCGCGGTGGACGAGCCCCTCGGGTCGGCGACACGCTTCTCGGCGCTCTGGGCGGCGATCGCGGGTGATGCGCGCGCGGGAGACCGGGTCCTGGTGGTCGGCGACGGCGGGCTCACCTCGGGCGTGCTCGAGACGGCCGCGATCGAGCAGGCGCGCGCACGCGGCGTGGTCGTGAGCACCATCGACGTCGCCGACCGGCCGGTCCATCGCGCGCTCGAAGAGCACGTGGTGGCCAGCGGCGGAGTCGTCGTCCAGGCCGGGGCAGCGGCCGACCGCGCGGCCGCCGGTCGTGGAGACGACGTCCTGGCCGAGCTCGTCTCGGCCGCCCTCGCCGAGCCCGCCCCTGCGATCGTCGCTCGCATCGACGGTCGCGCGCTCGCGCTCGCGCCGCTGCGAAGCGGGGAGGACGTGCTCGTGGCAGGCACGGGGACGCGCGGCGAGCTCTCCATCGGCGACGCGCGCGTGGTCGCGCGCGCTCCCGACGCTGCGCGCGGCGCGATCCTCGGGGCGCTGGGCTCGCAGACGCGCGCGCTGATCGCCGTCGATCCGGACGATCTCGACGACGCCGCGGGCGCCTGCGCCGCCGACGGTTCACCCCGGGCGCGCGCGTCGGCACGCGCGAGCAGCATCGTGGGGCACGGCCTGCGGATCGCGCCCGCCCACCGCCGCTCGTGTGCGACGGAAGCCGCGGCGGCGCTCGAGACGAGGACGGCGAGCCTTCCGGCGCGCGTGCTGCGCGATCAGCTGCGCCGCCGCGTGATCCCGCCGGCGCGCCGGTGCTTCCGCGACGACCGCGGGGGCCGCACGCGCGTGCACCGCGAGGTCGCCTTCGACCTCGTCCTCGCCGACCGCGAGATCGTGGACGCGAGCGTCGACGGCGACATCCCGGACAGCCTCCGGGCGTGCCTGCTCGGGGCCTTCGACGGCGTCGACGTGCCCGCGTTCGACGGGACGCTCGTCGTGCGCTGGCCCGTGCACACCGAGGCGTTCCCGCCGCCGCCGCTGATCGAGCTCGCCCCCGACGTCGCCGACGACGTACGCGCCATCGCGGGCGACGACCCCGTGCCGACCGCCCCGCCCTGAGGCGCGCGAGAGCGCCCGAGCTCGGACGGAGCAGGCGCGACGCGCTTTCGAGGGTGCGTCGCGCTTTCGAATGACGCGGCCTCCCGGCGCGTCCAAGATGTTCGTCATGCGCACGGCGGCGATCGCGGCACTCCTCGTTCTCTCCATGGCGGCGCCGGCGGCCGCCCAGCACTCGGCCGAGGTCGAGCAGGTGCATACGCTGACGAGCTGCATCAGCGAGCACCACACGCACCTGACGCGCCTGACCCGCCTGCTCGACGAAGCCGACACGCGCCTGCACGCGAGCGACGAGAGCGTGCGACGCGACGCGGCGCTCAGCGTCGAGACCCTGCTGCAGCGGGCCGCCGAGGCCCGCGAAGAGCTGCGCGCGTGCATCGAGGCCGCCGACTTCGTGCCGCCTTCGGGCGAGACGGTCGAGCACACCACGACGCCCGACGACGCCGCCGACCACGTCGCGGTGACGGGCGGATCGATCCACGAGGTCGAGGCGAACACGACGCTCACGACGCACGTGCGCGTGGTGCGCGGCGAGCGCGTGGACGGCTCGGGCAGCGTCAGCGACGCATCGCTGCGCAGCGCGGTCCGCAGCATCGGGCACGCGGTGGCGCTCTGCTACGAGGGGTACGTCGATCGTGCGACGAGCCACTCGGGCAGCGTGCACGTGTCGTTCACGATCGACGGGACCGGGCAGGTGACGGCGGCGACCGTCGAGCGCGGCGGGTTCGATGCGCCGCTGCGCACGTGCGTGCAGCGCGCGTTTCGCCTCTTGAGCGTCCCGGACGCGACGGGGACTTCCGTCTACGCCTACGAGCTCGCGCTCGGCCCCTGAGGAGCGTCACTTCGCGCGGTAGACGATCATTCCGTGCGTCAGGTCGTAGGGGCTGAGCGCGACGGTCACGCGGTCGCCGAGGATCACGCGGATGCGGTACTTGCGCATGCGACCGCAGAGCTGCGCCCGCACGACCGCGCCCGCGTCGGTCTTCACCTCGAACTGGCCACCGGCGAACACGTTCGTGATCACGCCGTCGAGCCGGACGTGGTCGTCGCGCTCGCTCTCGGCGTCGTCGCCGTACTCGTCTCGGTTCCTGTTCCGTCTTGCCACGCGAGAAAGCTCCTTCGGGCACCAGGGGCCGCGATCGGGGCCTGGCTATAGTGCGGCGAGGGCCGCGAGGCAACGGTCGAGTGCGCGCCAGGCAGCCTTCCCGAAAGGGCGCCGCCCTAGCCGATCGGGGCAGGCTCGCCCAGGGCCGCGACGATCCCGCGCGGATCGTTGGTGATCAGCGCGTCGATCCCGGCCTTCGCGAGGCTCAGCGCCTGCTCCGGCTGGTCCACCGTCCACGCCCCGACGAAGCAGCCGCGACGGTGCCAGCGCGCGATGTCCCGCTCGGTGACCAGCACCTTCTCCGGGTGCAGCCCGTCGGGCCGCAGCGCGCGAGCGAGAAGACGCGCGCGGAGGCGGCCCGTGTTCTTCTCGTCGAAGAGGAACGCGATCGGCACGCCCACGCCCGCGAGGCGCATCGCCGCCAGCATCTCCGGGCGGAAGCTCGAGACGAGGATCCCGTCCCTGTCCTTCGCGGAGCGCCGCCGCAAGAGCCGCGTCACGGCCCGGCACAGGCGCAGGCGGTCGGGGACGTCGCCCTTCACCTCCACGTTGAGCAGGCGATCGCGCCCCCGGACGAGATCGATCGCAGCATCGAGCGCCGGCAGCCGCTCGCCGGCCCCCACGTCGACCTCGGCCAGGGTGTGGAGGCCGGCCTCGGCCACGACGATCGGCCTCTTCGCCACGCGCTCGAGCGTCGGATCGTGCACCACCACCACCGCGCCGTCGGCCGCATCGCGGACGTCGAGCTCGACCCCGTCGGCGCCCTCGTCGAGCGCGAGCGCGAAGGCGCGGAGCGTGTTCTCGGGCGCACGCGCGCTGGCCCCTCGGTGCCCGAAGATCCACGGCCGGTCCGCGCGTCGATGCATGCGAGCGCCGAGGATAGCCGCTATGTTCCCGGCGGCATGTGGGATCCGGAAGGGCCCGGGGCGCGGATCGCGCGCGCCGAGCGCCTCAAGACCGAGGGACGCTACGAGGACGCCATCCAGGCGTACGCGGACGCCATCGCGCGCGACCCGGGACTGCGCGCCTACCGCTTCGTGATCGGCGAGCTCTGCTTCGAGCTGCAGCGCTACGCGGAGGCGGCGAACGTCTTCGCGGAGATCGTGAAGGTGGAGCCCCACCACGCGCAGGCCTGGGACGGGCTCGGGCGTGCGGCGCACCTGCTCGGTCAGGACCAACACGCCATCGCGGCGCTCGAGCAGGCGATCCTCCTCGCACCGGAGTGGGCCGAGCCGCTCTACGAAGCGGCGCTGCTCTACGCGGACCGCGGCGAGCACGCGCTCGCCGAGGATCGGCTGCGCCGCGCCGTGCTCCGCGACCCGAAGCTGATGCTCGCGGCGGACGAAGAAGGCCTGCTCGCGCGCTATCCGGGGGCGCGTCCGTGAGCCCCGGGCGGCACGTGCGCCGGGAGGTGGAGATCGCGTTCGACGTCGTGTGCCCGTACGCGTACCTCGCCTCCACGCAGATCGAGGCGATCGCGGACAGGGCCGGCGCCCTGGTCCGGTGGGAGCCGATCCTGCTCGGAGGCGTGTTCCGCGCGATCGGGCAGACGGACGATCCGAACAGGGCGATGAGCGAGGCCAAGCGGCGCCACACCGACCGCGATCTGTTCCGCTGGGCGGAGCACTTCGGCGTGCCGCTCGTGCGCCGCGCCGATCACCCTCGGCGGAGCGTGCTGGCGATGCGCGCGATCCTCGCGACGCCGGAGGCCGAGCGCACCGTCGCGATCCGCACGCTCTTCGCGGCCTACCACGTGCGGGGCGAGGACTTCTCCGATCCCTCGATCGTGCGCGCGGCGCTCGAGCGCGCCGGCCTGCCGGGGGAGGCGCTCGTCCGGCGGACCGAGGAGCCGTCCGTGAAGGACGAGCTGCGGGCGCGCACGACGCGGGCCGTCGAGCGCGGCGTCTTCGGCGTACCGGCGATGTTCGTCGACGGCGAGCTCTACTGGGGACAGGACCGGCTCGACTGGGTCGAGGAGGCGCTCTCGCGTTGAGGCGGCGTCCGGCGTACCGTTGTTCCTTCATGTCTCACGCGCGCATCTCCGTCGCCGCCGCGATCCTGGCGCTCGCGCTTCCGTCCTGTGCGAACGTCTCGCCCGAGGAGATCGCCGCGTCGGAGCAGGCGCTCACCGTCTGCCACACGACGGTCGTCGAGGGGATCGACGTGGCCTCGTTCCAGGGCTCCATCGACTGGAACGCCGTGCACGGCTCCGGGCGCGAGTTCGCGATCGCGCGCATCGGTGACGGCACGTACTCCGACCCGACGTTCCACACGAACTACGACGGCATCCAGGCCGCGGGGATGGTGCGGGGCGCGTACCTCTTCTGGCGCCCGCACATCGACCCGGCGACCGAGGCCGCGGCGATCGTGGACGCGATCGGCGCGCTCGGGCCGGGCGATCTGCCGCCGACGATCGACGTCGAGTGCATGTGCCCGTTCCACTCGGGCGGCGGCTGTGGCGTCTCGTCCTACTCGGACTGCGTGAGCCCCGCGACGGCGAGCGCGCGGCTGACGCAGGTGGTCGACATGGTCGCCGCCGCCACCGGCCGCATGCCCATGATCTACACGGGCGCCTGGTTCTGGGACGGCGGCACCTACCTGAACGGCGCGAGCTCCTTCCCGAGCGCGCCGCTCTGGGTCTCGGGCTACACGTCGGGCTGCGTCACGGTGCCGAGCGGGTGGAGCGACTGGCAGATCTGGCAGTACTCCGACGGCACTTGCTCCGGCTGCGTCGGAGGGTCGATCCCCGGTATCTCCGGCACGAGCATCGATCGCGATCGCTGGAACGGCGACCTCGCGTCGCTCATGGCGTTCACCGGCGGCGGTCATCCGATCTACGGCGCGCGCTACGTGATGCAGTCGTTCCCCCTCGCGAGCGCGGGCACTCTGCGGATCCAGCAGGGCGCCAGCGTCGCGGCGACGATCACGCTGCGCAACAGCGGCACCGCCGACTGGGACCAGAACACGCGCCTGGCGACGACGGTCGCGCGCGATCGCGCGGACACCTTCGTCGGGAGCGACTGGCTCGCGCCGAACCGACCCGCGAGCGTCCCCGCGGGCACCACCGTCGCGCCGGGCGAGACGTACACCTTCGCCTGGACCTTCGCGGTGCCGCCGGGGACGCCGCTCGGGACGTACGACGAGCACTTCGGGCTGGTGCAGGAGGGCGTGGCGTGGTTCGGAGATCCCGGGCAGGGCGGGCCCACGGACGAGACGATCGAGGTCGTCATCGAGGTCACCGAGGGACCGGACGCGGGCCCGGCGCCGGTGGACGCCGCGCTCGTGCCGCGCGATGCGGGCGTGACGGGCGACGCGAGCCACGCCGACGCCGCGAGCACCGCCGACACCGGCGTCGTCATGGGCCGCCCCATCAGCGGCGGGTGCGGCTGCGTGGCGGCGGGCTCGCCCCCGGGGCGGGGCGGGTGGCTTCTCGTGCTGGCGCTCGGCGTGATCGCCGGGCGACGCCGTGCCAGATTCCGCGCATGAGCGGGGACCCGAAGTCCGACGAGGAGTGGCGCGCACGGCTCACGCCGGAGCAGTACGCGGTCGCGCGGCAGTGCGGCACCGAGCGCGCGTTCAGCGGCGTGTACTGGAACCACGAGGAGCCGGGCGTCTACCGCTGCGTCTGCTGCGGCGCCGAGCTCTTCGAGAGCACGACGAAGTTCGACTCCGGCACGGGCTGGCCGAGCTTCTACGCCGCGATGGGCGCCGCGGCGGGCGGCAAGGGGGCGACCGATCGCGTGAAGACGAAGATCGATCGCTCTTACGGGATGGAGCGCATCGAGATCGAGTGCGCGCGCTGCGACGCGCACCTCGGCCACGTCTTCCCCGACGGGCCGCGGCCGACGGGCCTGCGCTACTGCGTGAACTCCGCCAGCCTCTCGTTCGAGAAGGCCCCGGCGAAGTGACGAGCTGAGGCCGGGGGCGATGTCGCGCTGGGACGTCCAGGTGCTGGGGCTCGACGGCGAGAAGCCCGCTGCGAGCGTCGTCGACGCCGTCGCGCGGCGCCTCGGCGCCGATGCGAGCCAGGTGGAGCGACTCCTCTCGCACGCGCCGACGACGCTCGTCGCCGATCTCGAGGAGGCCGCCGCGAAGTCGCTCGTGCAGGAGCTGCGGCTGCTCGGCCTGCGCGTGAAGCCACGGCCGAGCGGCTCGGCGGCGACCGAGCAGAGCGCGCCTCCGTCCCACATGCCGCCACCACCGCCCGAGCCCGTCACCGATGCTCGCGCGACGGCGCCGACGTTCTCGCTACCGGTCGTCCCCGACACGCGGACGAGCCCCGTCGATCCCGGCTTCGCGCTGACGACGACCCCGCCCGCGTCGAGCCGCTCGCCGCTCGAGCACCTGAGCACGGGCACGCTCTCGCGCCCGAGCGGTCTCGAGCTCGAGGACGTGCCGGTCCCGCGCCGCAGCTCGCGCCCGCCTCCGTCGATGACGCACGAGCCGCGCGACCTGCCGCCCGCGCCCGTCCCGCGCGAGGCGCCGCCCGACGAGGGCGCGCCGCGCGTGTTCTGGAGCGCGCTGCCGGCTGCGTTCCTCGTGCCGCTGCGCGGCCCGGTGCTCCCGGGTCTGTTCATGGCGCCCCTGTTCATGGGCGTGGCGGTGCTCTTCCTCGTCCTCGGGATGTTCACGGCGATCGTGGGCATGCTGGTGATGACCGCCGCGTACGTCGGCGTCACGCTGCAGGTCTCGCACCGCTGCCTCTGGGCCACGGCGGTCGGCGAGAGGATGCCGGCGTCGCTTCCCGGCGGGTTCCTTGCCGAGTACGCGTTCCCCGGCCTGGGCGTCGTCCTGGTCCAGGGCGTGCTCGGCGGCCTCTTCGCGTGGGTCAGCGCCCGGGCGGCGGCGCACGGCGTGCCCATGATCGCGCTGCAGATCGCCGGCGTGATCTTCGCGCTCTACAGCGTCATCGGCTTCGCGCTCGCGGCGGCGAACCGCTCGGCCACGGGGCTGCTCGACGCGCCGCGTATCCTGCGCATCCTGGTGCGCGCGCCGCTCGAGGTCAGCGCGATCGCGATCATCGGCGGGCTCGTGCAGGGCGGCGCGGTGCTGATCGCCGCGGGGCAGTTCGCGGCGGCAGTCGCGGCAGGCGGCGGCATCGGCCCGGCGCTGCTCGCGGTCGCCGGCTCGGTGCTCGTCGTGTCGGCGGCGGCGACCTACGGGACGGCGCTGACGGCGACGATGATGGGGATGCTCTTCTGGGCGCGACCCGAAGTGGCGAACGGCTGAGCGTGGCGGGGCTCCTGCGGGGTCGCGTCCACGTCGCGCGCAGCGGCTTCTTCGAGGTCGAGACGGAGCGCGGACGGATGGTCGCGAAGCTGCGCGGGCGGCTCAAGCGCGAGCGCTGGGACAACGACCTCGTGGTCGTCGGCGACGAGGTCGAGCTCGTGCCGAACGATCGCGGCGAGGCGTCGATCGAGCAGGTGCTCCCGCGCCGGACGCGCCTCTCGCGGCGCCACCCGCTCTCGCGCGGCCGCGAGCGCGAGGACGTCATCGCGGCGAACGTGGATCTCGTGCTCGTCGCGGTCAGCGCGAGCCGTCCGCCGCTCCGGCCGCGCTTCGTCGACCGCTTCCTCGCGATCGCCGAGTGGAACCGCATCGAGAGCGCGCTCGTCGTGACCAAGCTCGACGAGGCGGAGGACCGCGCGGCGATCGAGGCGCTCTGCGCGAGCTACCGCGCGATCGGCCACGACGCGTGGGGCACGAGCATCCGCACCGGCGAGGGCGTCGAGCGCGTCGGCGCGGCGCTCGCCGGCCGCACGGCCGTGCTCGTCGGGCCCTCGGGCGCGGGCAAGTCGAGCCTGATCAACGCGCTCGAGCCCTCGCTCGCGATCGACACCGGCGAGATCGGCGAGCAGGGCAAGGGCAAGCACACGACGCGCGCCGCGGTCCTGCACCCCCTGCGCGGCGGCTTCCTCGTGGACACGCCCGGCATCCGCGAGCTCGCCTCGTTCGCGATCCCGCCGCGCGAGCTCGCGGGCTGCTTCAAGGACCTGGCGCGCGCCGCCGAGGGCTGCGCGTTCCGCGACTGCCTGCACGTCGCCGAGCCCGACTGCGCCGTGCGCGACGCGGTGGAGCGCGGGGAGATCGCGCGCACGCGCTACGAGACGTACCTGTCGCTGCTGCGCGGCGAGGCGGACTGAAACCTGCGCGTCGCGTCGCGAACGTGTCGGGCGCTCGACGGTCCCACCCAGCCTCCCGGGCGCTCCGGGGCTGGTGTGCCCCCGCGGCGTGCATAGCTCTGGCCGAGATGTTCGAGACGCTCGAGGCGGGCCTCGCTGCTGCGATCGAGTGGCTCCGCCTCGGGGTCGAGCTCGTGGGCGCGCTCGTGCTGGGTCTGGGCGTCGCGGTGTCCCTCGTGCAGCTCGGGCGCACCCTCGCCAGGGGGGGCGCACAGGACTTCACGGAGGTGCGCCTGACGCTCGCGCGCTACCTGGTGCTCGCGCTCGAGTTCCAGCTCGCCTCGGACATCCTCTCGTCGGCGGTGGCTCCCACCTGGGACCGCATCGGCAAGCTCGGCGCGATCGCGGTGATCCGGACCCTGCTCAACTACTTCCTCACGCGCGAGATGCGCGAGGTCCACGCGCACGCGCCCCCCACGGCGAGCGCCCGCGGGTGAGGAGCGCTCCGCGGTCCGGGAGGTCGGGAGCTCGCGTCGACCTGCCGCGTTGACCTCGACCGAGCCCTCGCCGTCCACGTGCAGTGACGACACCCGCCTGCCGGCCTTCCTCGCCGCCACCTCCTGCGCGGAGCTGGCCGCCGTCGATCCCACCTACCTCTCGCCCGCGAGCGCGCCGAGCTGCCCGACCGAGGGGCCGAGCTGCATGTTCGACACGCCAGGCGACTGCGTGGGCGGACGCTGGCTCCCCGGCGCCGTCGGACCGTGCACGGCGCGGCGGGCGACGTGCATCGTCACGGCCGGCGACGGCGCGTTCTGCGGAAGCGCGGGGGTGTGCGACGCGAGCTCCGTCGGGTGCACGGCGGACGGCTCGGGCTCCTGCTCGACCGTCTCGTTCGTCGGCTGCGCGCCGGGCGAGAGCTGCGCGCCTCGCGGCGGAGCGTACTCCTGCGGCGGGTCACGACCCTCGTGCATGGGCGCCGGCCTCGCGTGCGACGGTGACGTGCTCGTGGCGTGCGCGGCGCCAGGCACGGGCTCGGCCACGCGAGACTGCACGCGCGTCGCGGGGCTGAGCTGCGATCCGACGGCGAGCGGCGGCTGCAGGTCCGCGACACCCGACTGCGATCCGATCGAGCTGCCTCCGACGTGCGAGGGCGACGTGCTCCGGTATTGCCTCGGCGGCTCCACACGCGCGCTCGACTGCCGCGCGCTCGGCCTCGGCTGCGTGGCGGGGGCGACAGGCCGCGACGGCTGCCGCTGAGGCGGATCGCGAAGCGAGCCGCCGCCTGCCGAGCCCGCGTGCGATGGAGCCAGGCGCGCGCGCGAGCGAGGGGGCCTCGGCCTTTGTGATACGGTCGCGCGTCATGGCCTCGAACATCGAGAAGCGCTGTGTCGAGAAGGGCCTCCGCATGACGGAGCAGCGGCGCGTCATCGCGCGCGTCCTCTCGGATGCGACCGATCATCCCGACGTCGAGACCGTGTACGAGCGCGCCGCGGCGGTCGACAAGCGCATCGGCCTCGCGACCGTGTACCGCACGCTGCGCCTCTTCGAGGAGGCGAGCATCCTCGAGCGGCACGACTTCGGGGACGGGCGCGCGCGCTACGAGGAGGCCCCGGACGAGCACCACGACCACCTGATCGACGTGCAGAGCGGGCGGGTCATCGAGTTCAAGAACGCGGCGATCGAGGCGCTCCAGACGAAGGTGGCCGAGGAGCTCGGCTTCCGGCTCGTCGATCACCGCCTCGAGCTCTACGGCGTGCCGCTCGCGCAGGACGAGAGCGCGCGCGGGCCGCGCAAGCTCTGAGCGCCGCGATGCTCGAGCTCCGATGGACGAGCGTGGAGCTCGCCGATCCGCCCCGCGCGCTGGCCGACCTCGAGCGGGCGATCGTGAGGCACGCGAGCGAGCTCGCGCCCGAGCTCGAGCACGCCGAGGGGGAGATCCGCATCGCGCTGCATCCCGCAGCCGCGCCCGTTCGTATCGCGCCGGCGGAATTGCGAGTCGTCGTCGAGGCCGACACGGGCACGGCGGGCCCCGGCTACCACGAGGAGGTCCGCGCCGTGGTCGATGCGGCCGGGGTCGAGGCCGGCGTCGCCTGGGAGAAGGCCCCGCCCGCGGAGGCGCGCGCGGTGCTCGAGGCACGGCTCGACGCGTGGCTCGGCACGATGGCGGCCGAGATCCTCGAGGCCGCGCGCGCGGGCGCGACCGGCTTCGCGATCCTCCTACCCGAGGGCGTCGAGTACGCGCACGCGGGCATGCTCGCGACGCCCCTCGGTCCCCGAGATCGCGCGTGGCTCGAGCGCGTGCGTCGGAGCCCGAGCGCGGGCCGGGACGTGTTCGCGTGGTGGGACACCGGGCGCGGCGCGGGCTACTTCGCGGGCCTCGCTCGCGCGCTCGGGTGGACCGAAGCGCGCTGGCGAGCGCCCGTCGACGAGCGCGAGCGCGCGGTGCTCGATCGGATCGTCACCGCGCTCGAGCGCGCGCATGGGCTCGCCCCCCAGCTCGAGCTGCCCTGGGTCGAGGCTGCGGAGATCTACGGGTTGCTCGGCGAGGACTCGCTCCGCGCGACACGCGCGGGCGTGCTCGCGGAGGCCGCTCGCCGTCGCGGCGCGCAGAGCGCGATCGGCTACCGGCGCGGCGCCGTGCGCGTGACGCTCTCGGGCGGCTGGTCCCTCGTCGTGCCCGGCGAGCTCGCAGAGCGCTGGGAGCCGCACGGCACCTGGGTCGGCTGGGATCGACAGCGCACGATCTGGCTGAGCTCGATGCGCGCCGAGGGGACCGAGGAGACCGCCGCCGTGCTCGCGGGGCTGCCCGAGCTGCCCGGTGAGGGCGATCTGCTGCGCATGGAGCGCGGCCCCATCGTCGGACACGCCCGCTTCGCGACGGCCGAGGAGGACGGCAAGCCGGTCGTCGTGATGCGCGCCCACGCCGCCTGCGGCCCCCACGTCGCGCTCGGCACGATCATCCTGCCCGAGGACGCCGATCGCACCTGGGCGCTCGAGACCTGGGGCACGCTCGATCGCGACGACCTCGACGCGAGCTGATCCCCCTCACCGCGCCGGGCACGAGCTCGGTCGACCGGGACCGATACGCGGCCCCCCCCCTCCACTCCGTTCAGATCGAGGGGAACCGGATCTCGAAGGTCGTCCCCGACTGCCCCTCGACGTGGCTCGTCGTGACCTCGATCGTCCCGCGGTGCGCCTTGACGATCTTGCGCACGATCGAGAGGCCGAGCCCCGTCCCACGACCTTCGCCCTTCGTGCTGAAGAAGGGCTCGAAGATGCGGGGCAAGTGCTCGGCGGAGATCCCGGGGCCATCGTCGCGGACGCGGACGACCACCTCGTCCTCGCCCTTCGGCGACGTCGCGCGGTGTGCCTCGATGTGCACCTTGCCGCCGCCGCGCGGGGCCAGCGCCTGCGACGCGTTCGTCACGAGGTTCACGAAGACCTGATGGAGCTGCCCGCGCACGCCCGAGATCGGCGCGAGGTCGGCGTCGAAGTCGGTCGTCAACGTGACGTTGCACTCGTTCATGACGTGCTCGCAGAAGCGTGCGCCCTCGAGCGACACCTCGCGGATCGAGAGCGCCGTCTCCTCCTCGTTCGTGGGGCGCGCGTACGTCACGAGATCGCGCGTGAAGCGCGTCATGCGACCCGACGCCTCGACGATTCGGCGCAGCTTCTCGACGTCACCACCGTCCGCGCCCGCTCGCACGGACTTCGCGTGCAGGTACTCCCCGTAGACGGTGATGCTGGTGAGCGGGTTGTTGAGCTCGTGCACGATCCCGGCCGCGAGCTGGCCGAGCGTCGCGAGCTTGTCGTTGTGCAGGATCTGCTCCTCGAGGTGGTGCACCTCGGTGAGGTCGCGCCCGATCACGACGACGGCGCTCGCGTCGCCATCGGCGTCGTAGATCGGCGCCACGTTCCACGACACGCGTGCGGGCTCGCGCTCCCCCCGGTGCACGGTCAGCTCGAGCGCGCTCGTCGCCCGCCCCGAGAACGCCTGCGCCAGCACCGGCAGCGCCCGCTCCTGATCGCGCGGCGGGAGCATCTGGGCGAAGTCCTTCCCGAGCACGTCCGCGCGCGGCGCCCCGAGCAAGAGCAGCGCAGCGCGGTTGGCGGACCGCACCACGCGCGTCCGATCGAGCACGAAGATCGGGGCGCTCGCGTGCTCGAGCGTCTGCGCGAGGTAGTCGCGGAAGAACGTCGCGGCGCGGGCCAGGCGGGCGTTGCGCAGGCTCGCGCCGAGGAGCGAGGCGAGCGTCGCGACCAGCGTGATCGCCTCGCGCGAGGTCGGCAGGCCCGCCTCCTCGATCGTGACGATCCCGAACAGCGATCCCGAGTCGACCAGCGGCACGTCCACGACGGGGCTCGCCGCGCGATCGCCGTGGGTCGCGTCCGGGACGGAGAAGTACGCGCCCGCGACCGGTACGAGGGCCGTGCCCGCCGACTGGGCGGCCTGCGTCGAGACGCCGAACGCGAGCGCCGCATGCTCGGTCAGCTCCAGCACGTCGCGACGCGACTCGATCAGCTTGCCGTTCGCGTACGCGAACGCGAGCACGCCACGTCCGGCCGGATCGGGCTCGATCAGGCGCACGAGCACGAGAGCGTCGGGCACGACCACGGCCAGGACGTCCACGAAGGCACGCACGAGCCCCTCGTCCGACGCGCCGCCGTGCTCGGCCTGCGAGAGCGACGCGATCGCCCAGAGCGTGCGATCGAGCGGGACCGACGACGATCGTTCGGTGTCCCGTGCGAGGCGAGGCGGTTCGATCGACGGACGCGATGCGGGCGGAGGTTCCATCGAGGGCCGCGATGGCGCGGGCCACACGTCGCTGCGCGGCGCGACGATGCTGTCGAGGCTCCCGTCGCCGCGTCGCGTCCGCGTCGGCTCCTCGGGGGCCGTCGCCGTCTCGGTGGTGTCGCCTCCGGGTCGCGCGCTCACGACTTGTCCTCGCCGGCGGCGCGGTCGAGATCGAGGATCTTCTGCGCGCCGACGTAGCTCTTGGTCTCGTACTTGGTGATCTTGCCGATCTTACGGACGATGTCGGCCATGCGCTCGGCTTCTTTCACGATGACGCTCGCCGCCCGATGCTCGGGCGTCCCCGCGGTGGTCTTGCGGGCCAGCAGCTCGGCGTAGCCCATCACGCTCGTCAGCGGCTGGTTGAGCTCGTGGGCCGCGGTGCCCGCGAGCTCCGCGATGAGGGCTTGCTTCTCGGTGACCGCGAGCTTCTCCTGGGCCTGCTGCAAGCGCTCCTCGACGCGCAGCTTCTCGCGCAGGTCGGTGAAGATGCCGACGGTCGCGTAGGGGCGGCCCGTCTCGTCGAGGATCATCGCGGCCGAGAGCGTGATGGGCACGCGGCGCCCGTGGCGGTCGAGCGCGTCGAAGCGGATCGGCTCGAGGCGCCCCGGCCCGCCGTGCCCGGGAGCCCGGAGCATGCGCATCACGTCCTTGGCCATGCCCGGCGGGTAGAGCTCTGTGACGTTCATCTTGCCGATGACCTCGGCCTGCGCGTAGCCGTAGATGTGCTCGGCCCCGGTGTTGAAGAGCAGGATCCGGCCGCGCATGTCGGCCGCGATGATCGCGTCCACGCTCGCGTCGATGAGCGACTCGAGGAACTCCTTGGTCTTGGCGAGCTCGGCTGCGGTCGCGCGATCCTTGGTCACGTCGCGGAACGAGAAGAGCACGGCCCCGTCGCCCTCGAGCAGCGCGGAGAACGAGCAGTTGAAGGTCCGCGTCCCGCCCCCGAGCTGGACGCGCAGATCCACGTCGCGCGGGTAGCTGCCCGTCTGCCTCACGCCGCGCCAGATGCGGAGCATCCGCAGTCGATCGCCGGGTGCGAGCAGCTGCAGCAACGGCTTGCCGCGCAGGTCGGCCTCCGTGAGGCCGCTGATCTCGAAGGCGCGCGGGTTGGCGAACAGGAGCTGGCCGTTCTGGTCGACCGCGACGAGCCCGTCGGCCGCCGAGGTGAAGAGGTTCGCGTAGCGCTTGAGCGCACGCAGCCGGCGCTCCGCCTCGAAGCGCGCGAAGTTCACCTGCTGGGTCTGATCGCGCAGCGTCTGCATCACGCGCGCGTTGCGCAGCGCCACGGCCGTGGCGTTGGCCGCGATCTGACAGAACTCGACCTCTCGCGCGCGGAGCGCTCCGCGAGAGGGAGGGGCGCGCAGGAAGAGCACGCCCATCGCCTCGTCCTGCCACATGATCGGCAGCAGCGTCAGCGCACCGAGGAGATCCTGCGGGACGGCGTCGCGCACGCCTTCGAGCACCGGGTGCGTGGCGGCGTCGCGGATGGTGAGACTCGAGCGCGTGCGCAGCACCTCGACGATCTCGGGGTACTTGTCGAGCTCGATACGCAGGTTCGTGATGTCCTGGTTGTCGCTCGCCGCGACGACGTATCCGAACGAGAGGGGCTCGTTCTCCGGCGCGAGCACGATGCTCACGCGATCGACGTTCACCACGTCGGCGATGCGCCGCACGACGGTGTAGAGGATCTCGCTGAAGTCGAGGGACGAGCTGAGGGTCTGCGTCAGCTCGAGCAGCGCCTTGGCGTCGCGCTCCTTGTCCGCCAGCTCGGCGATCGTCTCGGCGACGCGGAGGTGCGCTCGCGTGCGAAACCGCAGCTCCTCCGCCTCGCGCGGCCAGCGCACCAGATCGTCGGCGCCCGCCTCGAAGAGCGAGCGGGCGTCGACGTCGGCGTGCGCGACGGCGAGCACGGTCGTGGTCTGGGCGGGCACGGCCACGCGCAGGCTGCGCAGCGCGGAGAGCTCTTCCTCCGGGCGGGATCCGCAGGCGATCAGCACGACCGCGGCGGGGTCGGTCTCGAGGTGGGCGAGGGCCGCCGCGAGCGTGGCGGCCTGGTGCACGATGCCCGCCGGGCCCCCCTCACGACGGCCGATCGCCGAGACGACCGCCTCGCGACGCTCCTGCAGGTCGTCGATGACGAGGATCTCGGCGAAACCAGCCATGAGTCGATGCGCTAGGGTAGCAGATGGCCGGAGAGGCCGCGTACCATGCGCCCGATGGCTCGCGCGCTCGAAACGGTCGGCAGGGGCGCCCTCGCGCTCGTGCTCGTCCTCGGGGCGGCGGCGGACGCGAGCGCACAGGACGGCGGCGCGCCGGACGAAGGCTCGCTCCCCGAGCCGCCCGAGCACGCGGCTCCGGCCTCCGAGCCGATCGCCGTGCTGCTGCTTCCCTCGGGTGACGTGGAGGCCTCGGTCGCGGACGCGCTGACCGAGCTGCTCATCGCGGCCGTCGCGCAGCGCGGCGGCGCCACGATCGTCGGCAAGGAGGAGTTCCAGGCCCAGCTCGGTCAGGGCGACGCCAGCACGGCCGAGTGCCTCGAGTCCATCACCTGCCTCGGCCGCGTGGGCGTGGCCCTCGGCGTCCGGGAGGCGATCGCCGGCACCATCGGACACCACGGCACCACCTGGGCGTTCGCCCTCAACCGCATCGACCTGAGAACGGGCGTGACGCTCGGGCGCGTGTTCCGGGAGGTCGAGGGCGATCTCGGCGCCGTCGTCCGCTCCCTGCCGGAGTCGGTGGCCGACCTCTACGTCGAGACGATCGAGCCCGGCCGCCTCGTGGTCCGTGCCTCCGTCGAGGGCGCGGAGGTCTGGCTCGACGGAGCGGTGATCGGCACGGTCGTCGCGGGCGAGCCGGTCCGTCGCGACCTGGTGGAGCCAGGGCGGCACGAGGTGTCGGTCGCCGCGAGCGGTCACACCACGTACCGGCGCACGATCGACGTCGAGTCGGGGACCACGTTCGCCCTGGAGGCCGAGCTCGCGGCGCTGCCGCACCACGGCTTCGAGGTGCCCGCGCTGACGTGGGCGCTGGGCGGCGTCGCGCTCGCGTCCCTCGCGGGCGGCATCGGGCTCGGCGTCTCGTCGACGGGGCGCCCGCCCGAAGACGCGACGCAGCGCGAGGTGCAGGGCTACTACGCGGCGCGCCAGAACGAGGCGATCGCCGCCGACGTCTGCTTCGGCGTCGCCGCCGCGGCGACCGCGGGAGCGCTGGTTCCGCTCGTCCTCGCGGCGATCGAGGACGAGGGAACGCCGCCGAGCGTGACGGGGTCGATCACGCCGCTCGTCGGCGGTGCGTTCGTGGCGGTGGGGGGCGCGTTCTGATGCGCCGCATCGCGGGGAGCGGAGCGCTCGCGCTGCTGGTCGTGGCCGTGGTCGTGGGCTGCGTCGTCCCGTCGCCCGACCTCACCAGCCAGCCCTTTCCTTGCGACAACGATCAGGACTGCATCGACGGCTGGGTCTGCGCCGACCTCGGCGTGCTCGGCCACGACGTCTGCCGCCCCGCCTGCGACCCCGCGAATCCGGGAGCGGGCTGTCCCTCGGGGTTCTGTACCTCGTCCGGCGTGTGCTGGGACACGTGCCGCATCGCGAGCGACGGAGCGCTCGATCGCGGCTGTGCGGGCGGACTGGCCTGTGTGAGGCGCAACGGGTTCACCGGCGAGGGCCTGTGCATGCCGGCCGCCGGCTGCTCGGTGTCGAGCGACTGCACCGGCCCGAACCAGGACTGCGTCAACGCCGTCTTCCAGCTCCCCTCGAGCAGCGGCACGACGAGCTTCTCGGCCGACCACTCGGTGTGCATCGCCACGCCGGAGGGCGATCGCTGCGGCGCTGGCTACTTCCTGAACAACGGGATCTGCGTCCCGAGCTGCGATCAGACCGACGATCGCTGCCCCCCGGGCATGGCCTGCGTGAAGGGCCTCGGCTCCGTGCTCGGCGCGGCGGGGCGGAGCGCGTGCTTGATCGGCTGGCGGGGCCTTCCGTGTCGCGACGACTCCGAGTGCTACGAAGGCCGCTGCCAGGAGCTCGCCAGCGGCCTGCGCACCTGCACGTTCACCTGCGCGCAGGCCGACGCAGCCGGGCCGCTCGGCTGCGACATCCTCGACGGCTACCCCATCGCGGGCTTCGGCGGGCTCGACTTCGAGTGCGACGCCGCGGGAATGTGCGCGCCCCTCGGGGCCGTCGGAGCGCCGTGCAACCCAGGCATGCCCTGCCACCCGGAGATCGCGTGCCTCAACGACACGGCGGGAGTGTGCACCGCGACGTGCGAGTCGCGCAGCGACTGCGTGGTCGCGTCGGTCGACGCCGATCAGGCGCGCGAGGCCGTGTACTGCGCGCCGATCACGACACCGACGGGTGGCTCGCTCCTCTTCTGCCTCAACCAGCGCCCCGTGGGCGCGACGTGCGACTCGAGCGCGCAGTGCGTGACGTCGCGCTGCGCGAGCGGGCGCTGCGTCTTCCCGGTGTCTCCGCCATGAGGGCCCTCGGATGACCCGGACGCTGGACCGCGAGGCACCGATCGGCGTGTTCGACTCGGGGCTGGGTGGCCTGACCGTCGCGCGGGCGATCCGGCTCGCGCTCCCGCACGAGAAGCTCATCTACCTGGGCGACACCGCGCGGGTCCCCTACGGGACGCGAAGCGCCGAGACCGTGATCCGCTACGCGCGCACCTGCGGGCACATGCTCGAGAGGCGCGGCGTCAAGATGCTCGTCGTCGCCTGCAACACCGTCAGCGCCGTCGCGCTCGACATGCTGCGGGTGGAGCTCGACATGCCCGTGCTGGGCGTGATCGAGCCGGGCGCGCGGGCGGCGGTGCGGGCCAGCCGCGGCGGCAGGATCGGCGTCATCGCGACGGCGGGCACGGTCGCGTCCAACGCGTATCCGCGCGCCGCCGCGAGCGTGGACTCGCGCGCCGAGGTCACGCAGCGGGCTGCGCCGCTCCTCGTGCCGCTCGCGGAAGAGGGATGGCTCGACGGCGAGGTGCCCCGCCTCGCCGTGCGCAAGTACATCGAGCCTCTCGTCCGCACGGGCATCGACACGCTCGTGCTCGGCTGCACGCACTACCCGCTCTTCGAGGCGATCGTCGAGGAAGAGGCTCGAGCGCTCGCGGGCGAGCCGATCGCGATCGTGGACAGCGGCGTCGCGGCGGCCGCCGAGCTCGGCGTGCTGCTCGAGGAACGCGGCCTCGCCCGGACGGACGGCGAGGGCGCCCTCGAGCTCCTCGTCACCGACCGTCCCGCGAAGTTCGCCGAGGTCGCGGCGCGCTTCCTGGGCGCCGACGTCGAGGGCCTCGCCGTCCAGCAGGTCGACCTCTGAATAGGCCCGTTCGCCGAGTCAGAGGGTGTTGGCGAAGGCGCGCCCGAACTCGAGGGGCATCGGGCGATCCTTCGGATCCTTGGCGGTGGCGGCGCGGAGCAGCTTGATCAGCGCCGCCGGGTACGTGCTCGTGCGGGCCGGATCCTCCAGCGGGTCGCGGTTCATGTGCGCGATGATGCGGTCGCGGGGGCTCTCGAGGTCGTCGAAGAACGTGCGTCCCGTCGTGACGTTGTAGATG
>JBGAQA010000034.1:8864-14244 GCA_044220955.1 Sandaracinaceae bacterium | reverse complement strand
TCGAAGCGCTCGTTGCCGCCGAGCGGCAGGCGTAGCCAGAGGTTGGCGGGCTTGATGTCGCGGTGCACGAGGCCGGCGTTGTGAAGAGCCGCGAGCCCGGCGCAGGTCTCGAGCACGACCTGCTTGAGCTCGAAGAGCGACATCAGCTTCGGCGCCGCGTACTGCTTGAGGTCCGCCCCGATCAGCAGCTCGAGCACCAGGAAGGGCACGTTCATCGCGACGCCGCGGTCGATGATGTTCGCGACGTTCGGGTGGTAGAGCCCCGCGAGCGCCTTGGCCTCCTCGACGAACGAGGTGAGGATCCCCTCGCGCTCGGTGTCGCTCGCCCCGGCGAGCGCGTCGGCCTTGGGGATCTTGAGCACGAACATGCGCTCCGCACCCGGCTTGCGAACGAGCCACACGCTGCCGATGCCGCCCTCGCCGAGCGGCTTGAGCAGCTCGTAGCCCTCGATGATCTTGGGCTCCTTCTTCTTCGGCGCGGGCGGCGGCGGCGGCGAGCGCTTCACCGCGCCACGCACGCCGCCCTCGACGAGCGCGCTCGTCACCGGGCCGAGCGAGGTGAACCACACCTCGAGCATCGAGAGCTCCCGCTGCCGGATCGCGCGCGCGATGAGGGCGGCCACGCGGGGCGCGTTCTCGCTCGCGGCACGCCCGAGCGAGTCGTCGGCGCTCTGCTTGGACGCGGGGTGGAGCGCCTTGACGGGGTCGGCCAGAGCGCCGTGGAGGCGCTCGGCCGTGAGCACGAGGTCGAGACACATCGCCTCGAGGTTGGGCCTGGGCCCCGCGGCGGTCGCGAAGCGCGCGAGCCCCGCCGCCAGTCCCTCGAGCGCCTGCGCGAGCTCGGTGTCCTCGGCGTGGAGCGCCGCGAGCGCCTCCTGCGCCGGCTTCCCCCAGGCGCCGTCCTCGGCGCCCGACGCGATGGCGGTGCGGATGTCGTCGGCGAGGGCGCAGCACTTCTCGAGCGCACCGTCGGCGATCATCGGGAGCGCCGTGGCGATCTGCAGGAGCATCGCCGGCCGGTCGATCACCAGCGCCCACCACGCCGCGAAGGGCCCGAGCCATCGCACGTCGTCGACCTCGCCGAGCGCCGTGCCGCGCGTCGTGTCGACCAGGCGCCAGAACATCGCCGAGAGCGCGGTCTTCACGCTCGAGGGCAGCTCGCGCGACCCATCCGCGAGGCCGTCGAGCTTGCGGAGCCACAGGCACGTGTCGTGCGCGGCGCCGCCGCGTCCCGGCCCGAGGTCGCTGTCCTCGCCGAGCGCGTCGAGCGCGTATCCACCGAGGCGAAGCGCGAGCACCTCGATCGCGGTGTCGGTCTCGGCGTCGCTGGTCCCCGTCTGACGGCGCTCTCGGACCACGTCGAGCAGCTCGGCCGGCGTCCGTGCGACGAGCTTCCACGTCTCCTGGAGATCCGGCTCCTCGATCGGATCGCCGACCGGTCGCGTCGCGAGCTGCGGGCCCCAGAGGCGAAGCGCGAGCGAGCGAGCGCAGCCCTCGAACGCGTTCATGGCCGCGGCGCGGTGGCGGAGCGACCCCGCGCCGAGCGAGATGCGGCGCGCCTCCTGGAACGTCGGCGCCAGCGTCTCGGCGAAGCGCGCGGCGCGCGCGTCGGCCTCCTCGTCGTCGTACTGCGCCGCGAGGCGCACGAGGTTCTCGAGCCCGAGCTCGAGGTCCAGCGGATCGCGCTCCGCCGCGTCGATCGGGTCGCTGACGGCCATCACCTCGAGCCACCGACGCCACTCGCCGAGCGAGTCGGTCTGCACCCGCCGCGCCATGTCGCGCAGCTCGCGCAGCGGCGACTCGATCGTGTTCTGCTGGGTCCCGCGCCGCCAGAGGGTGCCGAGGCCCCGCGCGAGCGCGCGCGCGGCGATCGCGCCCCCGTCCCCGGCGAAGATCCGCTCTGCGAGCCGGTCCCAGAGATCCCGCTTCTCGAAGAAGAGGTAGGGCGTCGCCGCGGCCACGGCTGCCAGCGTGTTCGGATCGGCATCCGGCGCGTCGATGATCGAGGCGAGCTGCGCCTGGTAGACCTTGATGCGCTCGGCCGGGAGCGACGCGAAGGCCGTGGTCGCGCGCTGGCGCAGGAGCGGCGTGTTGCCGAGCGCCCAGTCCATCAGCGTCGCTTCGAGCTGCTCCATCGAGCCCGTCAGGCGCCCGAGCGCGCGGGCGGCGTGCACCCAGACGAGCGGCTCCGGGTGCAGGAGCAGCGGCTGCAGGATCTGGAGCGTGCGCCCGACGAGCTCCGGGTCCGCGGTGGCCGGCATGCCGCGCACGCTCACCTCGAGGCAGCGGGCCGCCAGCACGCGGCCGCGCAGCGAGCCGTGCGCCGGTCCCGCGATGACCGCGTCGAAGGTCTCGGTCGAGCCCCAGATCCAGGGGCCCAGCTCCGGCACGGCGAGCGCGCTCGCGCCGGCCTCCCAGAGCAGGATCTCCACGCGCGCCGCCGCGCCCGCGTTCTCCGGCAACCCGAGCTGGTCCCCCGTACCGATCAGCGGCGTACACGCGAGCGCGTCGACGAGCGGGCCCTCGACGATGCGGTCGCGGGCGACGTGAACGACGTCGTCCTTCACGTCCTTCTGCGTGGAGGCGATGGCGAGCAGGCGCGCCAGGCGCGCATCGCGGCGCGCGGCGTTGGCCGTGCACCAGACGAAGACGACCCGCCCCGGATCGGTGCCGAGGAGCGCACCGAGGTCGTTCACGCCGTTCTGCGAGCGAGTCAGCGTCGGCAGCGCGCGATCGACGACGTCGGCGGCCGCCGCGGCCTCCGCCGGGATCGCGACGGAGCGGTCGAAGCCGCCCGAGCGCCAGCGCGTGTGCAGCCCGTGCGCGAGCGAGGGGGCGCTCGTCAGCGCCGTGGCCAGGGTCGAGAGCGCTTCGGTGACTTGCGGCGGCAGCATCTCGCGGATCCGAAGCGTACACCGCGCGCGACGCGCGCCGAAAGAAGCGCCGATCCGGCTGGGGGCGAGGCCGAATCGGCATGCTAGGTTCGCGCGCGCCATGTCGTCCCGTCTCGCCTCCGCGCTCCTGGCCTCCTCGCTCCTCGTCGTCACCGGCTGCGAGTGCAGTCACGACGAGACCGAGCACGCGACCGAGGGCGAAGGTGAGGGCGAGCACGAGGGCGAGGGCGAGGGCGAGGGCGAGGGTGAGGGCGAGCACGAGGACGAGACCGAGGTGGCCGCGCCCGTCGGACCGCTCGGATGGACCGCGGTCGTCGAGAGCGAGACCGAGGACGACGAGTACGTCGCCCACCGATTGCTGCTCTGGCGGACCGGCCCCGCGACGGGCGAGCGCGACGCCGGAGCGAGCGAGCTGGGGCACGTCTCCAACTGGGCCGGCGACTACACGCTCTTCATGGCCGGCGACGAGGTCGCCGACACGCGTCCGCTGACGCTCCTCGGCGTGCGTGGGGCCTGCGAGACGACGGCGAGCCGCCTGCTTCACCTGCGCGTGACGTTCGCCCCGCACCGCGGCGAGCCGGAGGAGCGCCTCTACGACGCGCTCGAGTTCGAGGGCTGCGACGGACCCTACGCGTTCGGCGCCTCGGGCGTGGTCGCGCTCACGGAGCTCTCGACGCGCACCATGGAGAACCCTCCCGCCGAGATCGCGGCGGTCGTCGCCGAGCGCGAGCAGCAGATCACCGAGGAGTCGGGCGACGAGCCCATGCGCCTCGTCGGCCGCGAGATCCCCGAGCTGCACGTGTGGGTGCTCTCTGGCTGGGAGACCTACGTCGTGCGCGGGGACACCATCGTGACGCACACGGAGGACGGCGTGATCGGGGCCTTCACCGTCGGGGAGCGCACGCTCCTCCTCTTCCGGGGGGACGACGGCCCGGAGCTGCGAGTGCCGGGTGAGGACCGCCTCGAGCGCGTGAACCCCGACGAGGATCCCTCGCCGCCCGCCGCGCCGGCGACCCCCGCCGCCGCGCACGAAGCGCCAGCGCACCCCTGATGCGCGCCGGCCTGCTCGCGCTCGCCCTCTTCTCGACTCCCGGCTGTGCGAACGCCTTCGGCGTCGAGCACTACACGGAAGGCCTTCCGGCGAGCGATCTCGCGATCCGTCTGGCGGCCGACGATGCGCACGCCGCCGAGACCACGCTCCCACGGCTCGACGCCGCGGGCGACGAGCTGGGGATCGCCGCCGGCACGATCGTGAGCGCGGAGCAGATCGAGCACGTCCGCCTGCTCGAGGCGGCCGAGGGCGGCCGCGTGATCGTGATCGTGCTGCGCGACGAGGGACGCGACCGGCTGCGCGAGGCCACCGCCGACGCCGCGGGCCGGCGGCTCGTGATCGTCGCGGGCGGCCACGTGATCGCCGCGCCCACGGTTCGCGGCCCGCTCACCGAGAACGAGGCGTACGTGTCCGTGCCCGCCGATCAGCTCGAGGTCGCGTTCGGGTCGATGATCGCACCGTGACGCTGCGCTGACGGGAACTCGCCGTCCTGCGCCGGCCCGCCCTACGATCGCCGACATGGACCGAGACTCGTTCCGCGAGGCCCTCCTGACGGTGATGGAGCAGAAGCAGCACTGGGCCTGGCCTCTCTTCACGTCGGGGGTCGTCGAGAAACAGCGCCTGCACGTGCACCTCGAGCAGGAGTGGGAGGTCTACGTCCGCGACTTCCCGGTTCTCGTCGGCCGCGCGTACGTGCAGTGCCCGATCGCCGCCGTGCGCCGCGAGCTGGCCGAGAACCTCTACGAGGAGGAGACCGGGGGCCTGCACGCCGGACGCCCGCACCCGGACCTGTTCCTCGAGTACCCCCGCGGGCTCGGCATGGACCTCGCGCGCTTCGAGCACGTGTCGCTCTTGCCCGGCGCCGCCGCGTACCGCGCGTTCCTCGACGACGCGACGCAGCGCCGCGGATGGGCCGTGGCCGCGGCGATCGTGACGCTCTTCGTCGAGGGCACTCCGCACGAGCGCGCGCTCTTCGACCCGAACGCCGAGCCGCGACCGGAGCCGCCGCTCGCGGCGCACCCGCTCGTCGTCCACTACGGCCTGCCGCTCGAGAGCCTCGCGCTCACCAAGGCGCACCGCGGCGTCGAGGGCGAGCACCGCAAGGCCGCGTGGAAGGTGATGCTCGACCACGTCCCGGCGATCGAGCACGGCGCGGTGCTCGACGCGATGCGCGAGGCCGTGCGCGCGTGGAAGGACTACCGCGACGACGTCGCGATCCTCTGCGGCCTCTCGCGCAGCGCGGCCTGAGCGATCACGCCGCGGACGCGGACGCCACCGGCGAGAGCGAGCGCGATCCCACGACGAGCGCGCCGACGCCCGCGGCCGCGACGGCGCCGGGGATCGAGAAGCCGACGAGCAGCACGAGCAGCGCGTCGAGGAAACCGCCCACCCACGGGATCGAGTCGAGCCCCGCGAACGACGCCTCGGCGAAAGG
>JBGAQA010000034.1:0-8735 GCA_044220955.1 Sandaracinaceae bacterium | reverse complement strand
GCCGTGCACGGCGTAGATCACCAGGCCGATCTCCAGCCACACGACGAGCCGGCCCCAGGTGTCCACCGGCAGCCCGAGCATCACCCACGCGCACGCGAGCGCACCGAGGACCCCGACCACCCAGGGCGCGGGCACCGTGAAGGGCCGCGGCTGCTTCGGGTTGGAGCGACGCAGGATCGGCACGCCGAGGCAGACGAGCACGAACGCGAGGAGCGTCCCGATCGAGACCAGCTCGCCGACGAGGTGCATCGGCATCGAGCCGCCCGCGAGGCAGACGAACACGCCCGTCACCACCGTCGCGATGTGCGGCGTCTTGTACTTCGGGTGCGTGCGCTCGAAGAAGGGCAGGAGCCCGTCGCGCGACATCGCGTAGAAGACGCGCGTCTGTCCGAGCATCATCACGAGGATCACGCTCGTGAGACCGGCGAGCGCGCCGAGCTTCACCGCTGCGGTGAACGTGTTGGCCGCGCCGGGCTCCCAGCCGCGCAGCTCGACGATGCGGTTGATCCCGACCGCGATCGGCGCGGACACGCCGAGGTCGGTGTAGCGGACGACGCCCGTGAGCGTGACGGCGACGAGGATGTAGAGGACGGTGCAGATGGCGAGCGAGGCCAGGATGCCGATCGGCAGGTCGCGCTTCGGGTCGCGCGCCTCCTGCGCGGTCGTCGAGACCGCGTCGAAGCCGATGTACGCGAAGAAGACGACGCCGGCCCCGGTGAGCACGCCGCCGGTGCCCCAGCCATAGCGCCAGGCGCCGTCGACGAGCACGCGCTCGGGGACGAGCGCCATGAAGCCCGTCGCGTGCTCGTTCACGAAGAGGTTCTCGCCGCTGACCAGCCCGATGCCGAGCAGGATGAAGATGCACACGATCGTCACCTTCAGGACGACGATCAGGTTGTTCACCCACGCGCTCTCGGTGATGCCGCGGTAGAGCACACTCGCGCAGCCGAGCGACACGACGGTCGCAGGCACGTTCCAGTAGCCGGCGACCTCGTGACCGTTCGAGAGCGTCACCGTCTCGAAGGGGCCCTTGGTGAACATCAGGACCGAGTCCGACAGGTGGAAGATGCCGCCAGGCCACAGGTGATCGAGCGACGAGAAGAACTGCACGAGGTAGCCCGACCACGCGATCGAGACGACGACGGCGCCGAACGCGTACTCGAGCACGAGGTCCCAGCCGATGATCCACGCGACGAGCTCGCCCATGGTCGTGTACGCGTAGGCGTACGCCGAGCCGGCGACCGGGATCATCGAGGCGAGCTCGGCGTAGCAGAGGCCGGCGAACGCACAGAGGATGCCGCCGATCACGAACGAGTACGCGATGCCAGGGCCGGCGTAGTTCGCCGCCGCTGCACCCGTGAGCGAGAAGATGCCAGCGCCGATGATCGCGCCGATGCCGAGCATCGTGAGGTGGAAGGCGCCGAGCGAGCGCTTCAGGCCGTGTCCGCCCTCGGCGAGGTTCGGGTCGGTCGCTTCCTTGACGACGCTCTCGAGATCCTTCTTCGCGAACAGGCTCATCGTCGACTCCTACCCTCAGGCCTTGATCTTGGCGTCGGCGATCGTGAGGGCGGCGTCGAGCGCCGTGATGGCCTCGTCGATCTGCGCGTCGGTGATGATGAGCGGCGGCGCGATCACGAGGTGCGAGATCCAGCCGAGCACGGCGACGCCGCGCTTGGTGAGGTCCGAGACGATCTCGTCGACGACCGTGACCTTGCGGTCGATCTTGTCCTTCGCGGTGTTGAAGGGCTCCTTCGTCGCGCGGTTCTGCACGAGCTCGACGGCCCAGAAGAGGCCCATGCCGCGCACGTCGCCGACCGACGGGTGCTTGGCCATCAGGCCGCGGAGCTTCTCGCCCATCTTCGCGCCCTGCACCTTCGCCGCGTTCAGCAGATCGAGCCGCCGGTACTCGTCGATCGCCGCGAGCGCCGGCGCGAGCGTGAGCGGATGTGCTTCGTAGGTGTGACCGTGCGCGAAGAAGTGGTCCTCGAAGTGGTCGGCGATCGCGCGGGTGGTCGCGCACACGCCGAGCGGCGCCATCGCGTTGGTGATGCCCTTGGCGGTGACGAGGATGTCCGGCTCGACGCCCCAGTGCTCGACGGCGAACCACGTCCCCGTGCGGCCCCAGCCCGTCATCACCTCGTCGGCGATCAGCAGCACGCCCCGCTCCTTGCAGAGCTTGGCGAGCTTTGGGAGGTACTCCTTCGGCGGCACGAGCACCCCGTTGGTGCCGACGATGGGCTCGACGATCACCGCCGCGACGTCGTTCTCGCGATCGATCATGTACGAGAAGTAGTCGGCGCAGGCGGTGCTGCACTCGGGATAGGTGCGCCCGATCGGGCAGCGGTAGCAGTTCACCTCGGGGCCGTGCAGCACCCAGGGCACGACGCTCGAGGGCTCGGCGAACCAGCGCCGGAAGTCCCCCGTCGCGGCGACGCTCGCCGCGGTCGCGCCGTGGTAGCTCGTGTAGCGCGCGATGATCTTGTTCTTGCCCGTGTACATCCGGGCGATCTTGATCGCGGCCTCGTTCGCCTCCGTGCCGCTCGTCGCGTAGAAGAACTTCTCGATCCCCTTCGGCACGATCGGCAGTAGCTTCTCCGCCAGATCCGCGCGCACGTCGCACGCGTACGCGGGCGAGATGAACGCGAGCTCCTTGGCCTGCTTCACGATCGCGTCGACGACGGCCTGGTTCTGGTGGCCGAGGTTCGAGCAGATCAGCTGCGAGCTGAGGTCGAGGTAGCGCTTGGCCGGCCCCCCAGGAGAGGACACAGCCCAGAAGTAGACGCCCTCGGCCTTGGTGACGTGGAGCGGCTTCCAGCCCTTCTGGTAGCGCCAGGTGCCGTAGGTGTACTTGCTGGTGATCGCACTGACGTCGCGCTCTTCGCTCATGACTTTCCCTCCGACACGGGCGCCGTCGTGCGGACGCCGCTCATCCTCATCCCGACCGTGTACACGGCCGCGGCGATGCCGAAGCCGATGAACCACGCGTACGAGTACGACGCGTGGAAGAAGCTCGGGACCGAGTCGACCACGTGGATCGCCTCGAGGAAGCCCGGCACGTTCGGCGCGACACCAGCGACCAGCGCGATCACCGCCCAGCGGTTCACGCCGCCCTGATAGTCGTAGATCCCGCCGTGGCGATAGAGGTCGTCCACCACGAGGTGGCGCCTGCGCACGATCCAGTAGTCGGCGACCATGATCCCGCCGATCGGTCCGAGCAGCGCGCCGTAGCCGTTCAGCCAGCCGAAGACGTAGTTGTTGGTCAGGCGCCACGGCATGATCAGCATGCCGATCGCCGCGGTGATGAAGCCGCCCGTGCGGTAGCTGATGCGCTTGGGCGCGAGGTTCGAGAAGTCGTTGGCCGGCGAGACGACGTTCGCCGCGATGTTCATCGAGAGCGTGGCGAGCGCGATGACCGCGAGCCCGACGACGACGGCGATGTCGGAGGGAAGGCTCGCGACGACCTCGCTCGGGTTCCAGATCCCCGTGCCGCTCGCGACGGCGGCGCCGATGAACGACACGTAGGCCATCGTCGTCGGCAGGCCGAGCGTCTGCCCGAGGATCTGATCGCGCTGGCTCTTCACGAAGCGCGAGAAGTCCGGGATGTTGAGCGCGAGCGTCGCCCAGAAGCCGACCATGCCGGTGAGGAAGGGCCCGAACACCGCCCAGAACGCGGGGCCCTCGAGGCCCTCCTGCTGCATCGTGTCGCCGCTGCCGTGCGTCATCCACGACCACGCGAGCAGCGCCGTGCCTCCGACGAGGAGCAAGGGCGCCGCGAGCGACTCGAGCCACTTGATGGACTCGACGCCGCGGTGGATGAAGAAGACGTTCAGCGCCCAGAACGCGAGGAAGCAGCCGAACGCGAGGCCGCTGATCCCGAGCACCGGCAGCTCGGCGCCGTCCTGCACGCCGAAGTGGTGGAAGATCCCGAGCAGCGCGCCGCCGCCGATCCACGCCTGGATGCCGAACCAGCCGCACGCGACGAGCGCGCGCGCGATGGCCGGGATGTTCGCGCCGCGGATGCCGAACGAGGCGCGCGCGAAGACGGGGAACGGGACACCGTACGCCGTGCCCGCGTGCGCGTTGAGCACCATCGGCACGAGCACGATCACGTTCCCGAGCAGCACCGTGAAGACGGCCTGCCCGACGGACATGTGCGCGCGGATCATGTCGGACGCGAGCATGTACGTCGGGATACAGACGCTCATCGCGACCCAGAGCGCGGTCACGTGCCAGACGTTCCACGTGCGCTTCTCCGGCGGCGTCGGAGCGAGGTCCTCGTTCCAGAGATCGGAGCTGTGCGGGGACGGCGAGGGCTCGCTCATCGAAGGCGCGTGCACGCTCGCACAGGCCCGAGCGGCCTACAAGATCGGCACCGCGCGTCCCTTCGGCGGCTGGCTTCCGCCCGGCGCTCAGCGACCGCGACGACGGACCGCGACCGCGACCGCGATGCCCACGAGCCACGCCACCTCGGGCCCGGCGGGCTGCGGGCGCACGAGCGCGCAGCCGCAGCCACCGCTCGCGGGCGGCGGCGACGCTCCGCCGTCGCTCGTGGGCCCCGCGTCGCCCGGCGCGCCGCCGTCGGTCCCCGCGCCGGCGCAAGCGGGAGACGCCGCGCCGTCGGCCGTCGCGCAGTACGCCGCCATGGCGGCGTCGACGGCCGTGAGCGACTCGCCCAGCCCGGAGCTCTCGTCGAGGACGTTCACCACGAAGCAGCTGCCGGTCCACGCGTAGTCCTCGTTGCCCGAGTCGAGGATGCCGACCACGCGGCCGGCGTCGTCGAACACGCCCGAGCCCGAGTTGCCGGCGAACGCGTCGACCGTGGCGGTGAAGGTCGTCGCGCCCGACCTCACCACGTGCGCGCCGCCCGCGATCTTCATCGGGATGCCGTCGGGGTGCCCGATCAGCGTGAGGCTCGCGCCCGCCGGTGGCTGCGCGCGGTCGACGAGCGCCGGCGCGTGACCGACGACCTCGCGGTCGAGCGCGATCACGGCGTAGTCGCCCGAGCTGCCCGTGATGCGCCGCGTGACCACGCTCGCGCAGCGGTACACGTCGTCGGTCGTGAGCGTCGCGAGCGTCCCGGCCGACACGTAGCGGTAGCCCAGCACCCAGGCCTGCGACGCATCACAGCTCAGCACGCAGTGGCCGGCGGTCAGGATGTGCCGCGCGTCGATCAGGGTGCCCGAGCAGTCGCCCGGGTTGGGCTGGTCGGCGAAGCGCTCGCCGGCGCAGAGCATCTCGGCCTCGCCCAGCGTGCCCGCCGCGAGGATCTGCACGTCGCCCGGGCTCGAGTCGTCCACCTGCGCGCTCGAGATCTGCATCGCGATCGCGGACTCCGCGACCGTACGGTGGACGTCGCTCGTGGTCTCGTAGACCTCGACGCGATCGTCGGTGCCGTACACGACCGCCTCGGGCGAGGCCGAGATCGACGCGCATGCCGAGAGCGCCAGGGTCAGGACGAACGGAAGACCGAGCCGCAGGTCTCGCATCGCCGAAAGAGCCCACGGCTGCTGTCGGCGGTCAAGCGCGCGCGCTGTCCGACCCCGGTCATCCTGCGGCCGCCGATGCGGCCGGCCTCCGCTCTCGCGGCAGGAGCACGAGCTTTCCGACGGTCGTGCCCGACTCGATGTCCCGGTGCGCGCGCGCGACGTCCTCGAGCGGGTAGGTCACGACGGGCGGCGGCACGAACGAGCCATCCGCGAGGCAGCCCTCGAGCAGCTTCATCGCCTCGCGCAGCACGTCCAGGCGATCGAAGAGATAGCTCAGGTTGAACGCGAGCACGCTGCGGCTGTGCTGCGTCATCTCGAGCGGGTCGAAGCGCGGCGTGCGCAGGTAGTCCGCCGCGAGCTTGAGGTAGCTCGGCCTGCCGCCGGTCTTCGGCATCATCGCGGCGAACCCGTAGACGACGAGCTTTCCCGGTCGCGCGAGGTGGTCGTAGCTCGCGGCGAGCGTGGAGACGCCGTTCGCATCGAGGACGATGTCGAAGCCCATCGGCGAGATCGCCTCCGCGCGCTCCCAGAGATCCTCGCTCGACTTGTCGATCACGTGGTCGCAGCCGAGTGCCTTCGCGAGCGCGACCTTGTGCGCGCCCCCGACCACACCCGTGACCTCGCAGCCGGCCCGCTTGGCGAGCTGGATCGCGGCGGTCCCGACGCCGCCCGCAGCGGAGTGGATCAGGATCCGCTCGCCACGCCGGGGGTGCGCCAGCACGTGCAGCGCGAAGTACGCAGTGAGGAAGACCGCCGGCAGCGCAGCGCCCTGCTCCGTCGAGAGCGAGGGCGGCAGCGCGAAGACCTGCGCGCGCGGGGCGACGATCGCGGACGCGTACCCGCCGAAGAACGTGACCGCGAGGACGCGCGCGCCGACGGCGAGGTCCCGCACCCCCGCGCCGACCGCGCGCACCGTGCCGGCGACCTCGAAGCCCGGCGTGATGGGCCAGCCCACGAGCTCGAGCGCCGACGAGTAGAGCCCCATGCGCACGATGACGTCCGCGTAGTTCACGCCCGCCGCCGCGACGTCGATCACGACCTCGTCGGGCCCGGGGCCGCGTAGCGTGGCGGGCTCGATGCGCAGCTGGTCGTAGGAGCCTGCGCGGTGGATCACGACCTTGCGGATCTGCATCGGGGAGGCGTCCATTGTAGACTCGCTGCAGCCGCGTCTCGACGTCGGCCGTCGTTTCGTGAACAGGGGGCATGTCATGAGCCAAGCTCGGTGGATCTCGGTGCTCGCGTTCCTGTCGCTGACTCTCGCGGGCTGTCCATCGTCGACGGTTCAGCCGGGTCCCACGGACGTCGGCAGCACGGACGGCGGGAGCATGGACGTCGGAGCCCGCGACACCGGTGTCGACGGCGGCGGGACCGGCACCGACGCGGGTCCAGGCAACGACGCGGGACCGGGCAACGACGCGGGACCGGGCAGCGACGCCGGTCCGGGCAGCGACGCCGGTCCGGGCGACGACGCCGGCACGGACGCCGCGGCCACGACGGACGCGGGGACGGACGCGGCGACCGCGACCGACGGCGGACGCTGCACTCCGGCCTGTGGCGCCTCGCGCGAGTGCTGCAACGGCACGTGCATCTACACGTACAACGACCCGCGGAACTGCGGCGCGTGCGGCCACGCGTGCACCGACAGCGAGTACTGCGAGGCCGGCACGTGCGTGACGCGCCCGTGCACGACGACGTGCACCTCGGGCCTCTGCTGTGGAGGCGCGTGCTGCACCTCCGGGCAGATCTGCTGCGACCCCGCGGGCCCCGTGAGCGGCGGGCCGCACTGCACCGACCCCGACACGACCACGGGGACCTGCCCCACCGGCTGCGCGCCGCTCTGCACTTGCGCCTCGCCCGACACCATGATCGCGACGCCCAGCGGCGAGCGCCCGATCGCGGATCTCGCTGCCGGGGATCTCGTCTACAGCGCCGAGGGCAGCGCGCTCGTGGCCGTGCCGCTCGCTGCGGTCCATCGCACGTGGGTCGGCGGTGACCACCGGATCGTGCGCGTGGTGCTCGAGACTGGGCGGGTGCTCGAGATCAGCCCCGGCCACCCGACCGCCGACGGCCGCTTCTTCTCCGACCTGCGCGCGGGCGATCTCCTCGACGGTGCGCGCGTCGTCTCGGTGGAGCTGGTGCCCTACGGGCACGACTACACGTACGACGTGCTCCCCGCGTCCGAGACCGCGACCTACGTCGCGGGCGGCGTGCTGATCGGGAGCACGCTGGCGCCCTCGGGCGCACCGGTCGCGCTGGCGGCCGAGTGACCCGCGTCGCCACGCGCGGGCACGGATCGACGCGACCCGGACATCGCCGCGGCGACGCTACCCCGTACGCGCCAGCGCGCGCGCGACCCGCGGCTCGAGCGTGACGTCCCCGAACGCCGTCCGCGGGTAGAGATACGACTCCCCCGACTCGTCGATCACGCGCAGGAGCCCCTCCGCCTCGGCGTCAGCGTCCGGGAGCCGACGGTAGACCTTCCGGACCTCGAGCGAAGCCGGGTGACCGTCGTTGGACAGACAGATGCAGAAGCGAGGCACCTCTCGCTTCGTCGTTCGTCGCGTTCGAGCACGAGCAGCGGAGGTCATCGCAGCAGCTCCTTGATCTTCATCTCGACGCGGCCGATCCCGTGAGCCTCGTACCAGTGTACCTCCGCGGCCAAGCGACGCGCGCGTTGCGGGGTCGTCGGGCGGCACCGCTCACTCGACGTCGTCGTGGGTCCCGAGCGCGCCGTCCGGGCCCGCGGAGATCACGCGGACGTCGTCGCCGTCGCAGACGATCTCGAACGGGTGGTCCCACGCGTCGAGCGTTCGCGTGACGCCCCCCGTGCTGGTCGAGCCTTCGCGGATCACTTGCGGCGCTTCCGCGGACGGTGAGGCGGCCCGATCGGCCCCTCGAACGCCGCGAGCAGCGCCTCCGGCAGCGGCGCGTCGAAGTCGGCGGCGATGTGCACCCGACCAGCGAGGATGCCGAGCTTCCGCTTGGGACGCGGGCCGGCGAGCGGAACGAGCCGCGCGACGGGCTCGCCTCGCCGCGAGATGATGATCTCCTCGCCCGCCTCGGCTCGCCCGAGCAGGCGCGAGAACTGGGTCTTCGCGGCGTGGACGTCGATGACCGAGCGCATGGACTGGACTTGGTCCACGCGTCCACCCTCGTCCAATCGGGCGCTTCGTCGGTCCGTCGCGCCCGCGATCAGAGGTTGAACGTGCCGCGGCGGAGGAACTTCCCGGCGCCGGCCTTGCCGTGCCA
>JBGAQA010000033.1:66049-67123 GCA_044220955.1 Sandaracinaceae bacterium | reverse complement strand
AGCGATCGGCACCGGGTGTGCGCGCGGGACAGATCGGGCGGCAGTAGATCCCCGTGGTCGACACGCCCACGAAGAAGACGCCGTCGAAGCGCGCGTCGCGCGCGGCGAGCGCGCGGTGGCAAGCGCGCGGATCGAGCGGCGGGCGAGGCATGTGCGGGTCGTAGCGTGGTCCCGGGCACCCGTCTGGCCGTTTTCGGACCTCACGGCGAGATCGAACCGCGGCGTAGACTGCGCGCCATGATCCGGCTCCCGTGCTGGCCGCTGCTGCTGCTCGCCGGCTGTGCGCCGCCCGCCGCGCCGCCGGCCGATCTCTACGTGGCCGCCGCGTCGAGCCTCACGGAGGTCGTGCCGCGGATCGCGAGCGCGCAACGCGTTCGCGTCGAGCCCTACTTCGAGGCCAGCTCGTCCCTCGCGCCGCAGATCGAGAACGGCGCACCGGTGGACGTGTTCCTCAGCGACGACGAGGCGTGGGCCGATCACGTGATCGGCGCGGGGTTCGCCGACGCCTCCGACCGCGTGCCCTTCGCGACCCAGCGTCTCGTGGTCGTCGTGCCTGCGACGGCGGTCTCGCGTCCGGCCGATCTCGCCGGCCTCGCGTCGCTCGAGCACGTGGCGGTCGCCGCGGCGGAGGTGCCCGCCGGTCGCGCCGCGCGCGCAGCCCTCGCGCACGAGGGCCTGACCGACGCGATGACGCCGCGGCTCGTGGACGCGCCCGACGTCCGCGGCGCCCTCGCGTCGGTCGTGCGCGGCGAGGCAGAGGCCGCGATCGTCCACGCGACCGACGCCCGCGTCGAGCCGGCGGTTGCCGTCGCGTTCGAGATCCCCGCTGCGATCGCCCCGCCGATCGTGGACGTGGCCCTCGCGCTGCACGGCGATCACCGTGCGGCCGCCCTCGCCTTCGTACACTCGCTGCGCGAGCCCGCCTCACAAGCGATCCTCGCCGAGGCGGGCTTCGGTCCCGCGCCGTGAGCGCGCTCGCGAGCCGGGCGCGGCAAGCGCACGCGCTCACGCGACGGCTCTCGGCTTCGCCGGGATGAACGTCATCGCGCGCTCGGCGAGCGCCGTGATCGTGAG
>JBGAQA010000033.1:65092-65994 GCA_044220955.1 Sandaracinaceae bacterium | reverse complement strand
CCGTCGTAGCCGAAGACGCGGTGCTGCGCGTCGATCACGCCGTGCGCGGCGTCGGCCGCCATGCACGCGCCGCCGAGGATGTGCGCCGTCGTCGGTGTCCCGACGAGCGTCTCGGTCGCGATCGTCATCGCGACGCCGCCGACCTTCTCGGCGAAGCGCGTCGCGAGATCGGTCGCCTCCGCCATGAACGCGGTCGGCGCCTTGGTCCCCGGGTCGAGCGCCGTGACGAGGCCCTCGCGCATGCCCGTGAACATCGAGCGACCGAGCTCGAGCGAGAGCGTCCCCTCGAGCGTGCGCATGTAGAGCAGGATCTGCGACTGCCGCGCGAAGTCCTTGGCCGCGTACGCGCGCATCCAGAGGCGCGGCTGGCGCAGGAAGCCGCGCACGGTCCCACCCAGGCGCACGAGCACGTTGCTCCCCGGCGCGTGGGGGAGCGAGAGCAGGCTGAAGAACCCGGAGCCCGCGCCGTAGCGCACCGGCTCGATGTGGCTGTGCTCGTCGGTGTGCAGGATCGACGTGATGGCCACGCCCTTGCTGAAGTCGTCGCCGGGGTTCGGCGACACGACGCCGATCAGCGCCTCGTTGTTGGTCCGTACCATGCGCCCGACGTTGTCCGAGAGCTTCGGCAGCCCGCGCGGGTCGCGCTTCATCCTCAAGAGCAGCGGGATCGTGCCCATCACGCCGCCGGCGAAGATCACGCGCTCGGTCTCGATGGCGTCCCGGCCGCTCTTGCCCTTCGTCTCCACGACGTAGCCGCCGTTCGTCATCGCGCGCACGGCGAGAACTTCGGTCTCGGGACGCACCTCCGCGCCGCGCTTCTCGGCGAGATGGAGGTAGTTCCGATCGAGCGTGTTCTTCGCGCCCACGCGGCAGCCCGTCATGCACGCCCCGCAGAAGCTGCA
>JBGAQA010000033.1:0-64986 GCA_044220955.1 Sandaracinaceae bacterium | reverse complement strand
CCGATGTCCTTCGCGATCTCGCCGAGCACGTGATCACCGCGCGTGATGGTCGGGTTGGGCGCCGCGCCGAGCATGGTCTTGGCGGTCGCGTAGTGGCGCGCGAGCTCCTTCTTCCAGTCGGCGAGCGAGGCCCAGCTACCGCTGGTGAAGAACGCGTCCTTCGGCAGGGGGAGCGTGTTCGCGTACACGAGCGAGCCGCCGCCGACGCCCACGCCGTGCAGGATCGTGACGTGCTCGAAGAACGACATCTGGAAGATGCCGCGCAAGCCGAGCGCAGGCTCCCAGAGCCAGCGCTTCACGTCCCAGTTCGTCTTCGGGAAGTCCTCCTTCGCGAAGCGGCGCCCCTTCTCGAGGACGAGGACGCGATAGCCCTTCTCCGCGAGGCGCAGCGCCGAGACGCTCCCGCCGAAGCCCGAGCCCACGATGACGAAGTCCCAGCGTCGTGACATACGCGGCGAGGATAGCGCGCGGACCGGGACCGGACCGCGAATGCGAGCCCTCAGCGTGGGTACACGACCGTGAACGGACGCGCCTGCACGATCACGGGCCGATGGTCGGCCCCCGCGATCAGGAACTCGACGTCGACCGCATTGCTTCCCTCGGGGAATCGCGGTGCGAAGTGCTCGTGCAGCCGGACGAGCACATCGGTGAGGCGTAGCACCTCCGCGTCGCTCAGGATCGGCGCGCCGCGCGTACGCGAGCTGCGCGAGAGGACCTCGGGCTCGCGCTCGGGCAGGTACGTGAGCACGAGGAACTGCTCGGGCACCTCGTCGCTGCCGGCGCCCGTCACCGAGCCCTCCATCGTCTGCGCGTCGATCAGCACGCCCGGGCGGCGGGCGTCGAAGGGGTTCGCCGTGAGCGCGACGCCGTTCGCGATGCCGTCGTCGACCGAGGCTTGCACGAGCACCGCCATCGCGACGCGCGCGTGATCGATGCGGTACCACTCGCGCTCCTCGTGCGCGCCGAGGTTGAACACGCTCGCCCACACGCGAGCGAGCGCGCTCGCGACCTCGGCGTCGCCCCCACCGTGCGCGACGATCGCGGAGCTGTAGAGCCCGGCGCCGTTGAAGCCCGGTAGATCCTCGGCGTTCGTGCTCGACCGGAAGCGAAGCCTCCCGCTCGCCCCGAGCGCCGCGATCGCGTCCCGCACGCGCGTCACGAGCGCCGGGTCGACCGGCGCGGCGGCGATGCGCGCGCGGATCGCCTCGAGCCGCGTCGCGCGCACGCCCGCGTCGGCCGCGAACGCGGGGTCGCCGAGCATCGCGTCGATCTCGGGGCGGAGGCCGCTCCTTGCGAGGTGCTCCACGAAGTAGCGCACCGGTACGACGAAGCCCGGCGGCACCTCCACGCCCGGCAGGCTCGCCGCCTCGCCCAGGTTCGCGGCCTTCGCGCCCGCGAAGTCGACGTCGTCCGTGCGCAGCTCGGCGAGCGGTACGAGGCGCGCCACGCTCTCGTCGAGCCGCGGAGAGAAGCGCTCGCTCGGGCGGATCCCCGCCCAGAACGCCTCGGCGTCCGCGAGCGTCGCCTCCTCGATCGAGAGCTCGCTCTCGCCGACGACGAGGCGCGCGAGCCGCCCCTCGAGCGCCTCGAAGCGCGGGTCCTCGATCGCATCGCGGACGGCGGCGTCCGGCGTCCCGCGGTTCGCGCTGAGCAGCGCCACGTGCGCGAGCGGCGCCTGGAAGCGCGAGGTGATCATCGCCGCGCAGACGGGCACGTCGTCGGGCACCTCCTCGAGCACGAGGATCTGGCTCGGTCGGACGCTCGCCGGGTCGAGCCGGCCGCGCACGAGCCGCACGTAGCCGTAGGCCACGCCCTGCAAGAGAGGCTCGTAGCTCCAGCCGGCGTGCAGCGCCTCGTCGCGCAGCACCGGCAGCGGCTCGCCCGACATCGTGGCGAGCGTTCGCTCGTGCTGGTCCGAGATGGGATGGAACGCGAGCGCCGAGCCGAAGTACACGCGCGAGCGGACGAGCGCGAAGCACGCGCGCAGCGCCTCGCCGCTCATCGTGTCTCCCGCCAGGATCTCCAGGACGAAGCGATCCTGGTCGCGGTAGCGCACCAGCGAGCCGAGCCAGAAGCGCCGCTCCGGCCGCCGGTACTCGGAGACGTAGAACGCCATCGGATCGGCGATGCGCCCTCCCTCGCGGTCGAGGTGAGCGCGCGCGAAGTCGTAGTGCGAGTCGTATCGACTCGAATCGAGGAAGTAGACGTGCGGAGCACCCGCGATGTCGCGATCCCCGAGGTCGATCACGAACTTCACCTCCTCGACGTGCGCGACCGTTCGCGCCTCGAGCCGCGCGGCGAGCGACGACCAGATGGCCTCGTCGGCGATCGCCTCGGCGTGATCGGGCCGCGCAGGGTGGGCCGGGCGTGCCCCGCACGCGCTCGAGAGCACGAGCAGCGCGAGCGCCGGGACCCATCGGGCGAGGGAAGGCACGCCCCGCAAGGTAGCAGGGCACGGGATGGCACACGGCGCGTTGGTACGGCCGGTGCTCGGACACCGCCCGTGCAGCGCCGCCTCGCCGTCTCCGTCGCGCTCGTCCTCCTCGCATCGTCGGTCGCGTCTGCCCAGACGACGCCCACCGCGAGCGAGGTCCCCGCGTCTCGAGAGCTCGAGACGCATCCCGACGAGGGCCTGATGATCGCGGGCGGCGTGGTCTTCGGAGCGGCGATCCTGGCGGGCATCACGATCCTGATGCCGGTGCAGCTCGGCCACTGCTACGACCCGAACGCCCCGTCGCGCTCGCTCCCGCCGGACTCCGGCTACGCGGACTGCGGCCGGGCGCCGATGGCGGCCATCCCCTTCGCGCACCTGCTCGGCGGAGGGATCGATTCGATCATCGGTGGACCCATCTTGCTCGTCGCCGAGATCGTCGGGCTCTTCACGTTCATCGGCGGCGCGGCACACCACCACCCGAGCGCGCCGAGCGTGACGGTGGCGGGCGTGCCCGGCGCCGACGTCGGGCTCGCGCTCGCGCTCGTGCTCTGAGCCGGCGCTCACCTGCTACGCTCGCCGCGTGTCGCGCGTCGGCGTCGTGGTGCCCCTCCTCTCGTTGGCGCTGTGCGCGTGCCAGCCGACCGCAGCCGTGGGCGCTGCGTGCGCGCGCCCTTCCGACTGCGCCACGCCGCTGACGTGCACGTACGGCCGCTGTCGTAGCGAGTGCACGAGCGCGCGGGACTGCGCAGCCGGTCTGCGCTGCATCGCGTCCGTGGGCGGCGGTGTCTGCACGCTCGACGTCGAGGAGCGATGCACGGAGGCGATCTGCGCGGCGCCCTTGCGCTGCCAGGGCGGCCAGTGCCGCACGGAGTGCACCACGAGCGCCGACTGTCGCGGCGGCACGTGCGAGGCGACGACCTGCGTCGAGGCTCGCTCCGGCGACGACGCCGGCATGCCGCCCGTCGACGGAGGCGGATCGCAGTGTGACGCGCGCGGGCACGCGGCCCTGCTCGATGCCGTCCTCGGGGCGGGTCACGGCACCTCCGGCCTCGCGCTCGTCCCCCCGACCGTCCTCGGGGGGTTCGTCTCACCTCAGTCGGTGGACGGCTTCGTCGTCGGACAGCTCGGCCTCGCGGAGCGCGCGAGCGCGAGCGTGCCGTATGCGTGGGTCGGGTACCTCGAGGGAGCGCCGGACCGGTCGCTCCGCCTGGTCGAGATCGCCGCCGACGCTCTGGCCGACCCTCGAGCCGTCTTCCCCGTCGCCGGTGGGCCGACGATCGATCGCGTGCGCTCGTTCGCGCTGGCGACCGACGCCGACGTGTTCCGCGGCGTGGCCGCGCTCGAGCCTCCCGCGACGGGAAGCGAGACGTCGGCGTGGATCTTCGAGCCAGGCGCGACCGAGCTGATGCTCTCCGAGATCACTCCCATGGTGATGTTCCCCGGCCAGCAGCCTGGCCGTGTGGCCGTCGTCGGTGGCGCGTCGCCCTTCACGACGCTCGGCGACGTGCAGCCCCTCTGGTACGCGTTCCGCGAGACGCACGAGGACGGCACGACGAGCACGCAGGTCCTCGGCAACATCGATCGAGGGATCGGGGTCGGCTCGTATGCGTCGATCCCCACGGCCGGAACGCTGCCCGACGGATACCTCGAGACGAGCGCGTCCCACGGCCCGCTCCTCTCGGCCTACGACGGTGCGGGAGCCGTCGTCGCGTGGGATCTCCGTCCGGCGCGCGACTTCGCGCTCGTGCAGCTCGCGGCGGGCGCGACCGGTCCGCCCGCGATCGTGTTCGACGTGGACGCGCCCGACGCGGCGACGCTGCTCTACCCGAGCGGGAGCGACGTGACGGTGTGGCGGGTCGTCTGCCCGGCCGGAGGCCTCATGGACTGCCGCACGACCGGGACGGCCAGGACGCTCTCCTTCGGGGCCCCGGTGCGCAGGGTCGCGGCGACGGCCGTGCGCGCAGGCGTGTCCGCCGTCGTGCAGGTCGACGACGCGAGCGATCGGCTCGTGCACCTCGTCGTCGGTCGCGACGCGACGCGCGTCGACGAGTGCGACGGCGGCTGCCCGCCGCTCCTCGACGTCCACCCCACCAGTGCCGGTGAGCGCATCGTGGACGTGCGCATCGCGTCCGCGCCCTCGCCGACGGGCGTCGCCATCACGATCGCCGCGCTCCTGCGCGACGAGACGCGCGCCATCGACCGCGTCTGGCTCGGTGGTCTCTGGCTCTGCGCCCCCTGAGGCGTCAGCCCCGGCGGCGCTGCCAGGCGATCCGCGCGAGCCAGTCCTCGGCCTCGACCCGCTGTCCCTCGTCGCCGCCGTGGACGATCGACTCGAACACACGCTGGGCCCCGTCCAGGTCGCCCGTGCGCGCACGGATCACGCCGTCGAGGCGCAGCGCCTCGCGCTGGATGCGCTCCCCGGGCAGGCCCGCGGCGCGCGCGCGCGCGAGGCGTGGGCCGGCGAGGTCGTAGCGCTGGCGAAAGATCATCTGCCGCGCGATCAGGTAGTCGGCGAGCCCGTCGCCGCCGAGGTCGCGCAGACGCGCGAGCGCCTCGATCGTCGTGGCGCCGTCGTGCAAGCGCCGTCCGCTCGGCACCAGCACCTCGGCGAGCGGGCCGATGACGCTCGGACCGCGCGCGATCGCGAGCAGCTTCACCTCGAGCTGGCGCGCCTGGTCCTCCGAGAGTGGCTCGTCCATGCCCGCCTCGTAGAGCCCGCGCGCCTCCTCGAGCTGGCCTCGCGAGAGCAGGGCGTCGGCGAGCTCGATGCGGGCGCTCGTGACGAGCGCGGCGGGCACTTCGTCCGTGGTCTCGAGCGTGTGGAGCTGGGCCCGCGCCTCGTCGAGCCGCCCGAGCCGGGCGAGCGCGCCGATGCGGTGCGCCGTGATCGTGAGGTAGCCCGGGTCGATCGTGAGGATCTGGTCGCACGCCTCGAGCGCGCCGTGGTCGTCGCCCGCGTCCTCGTCGGTCTCGAGCGCGCCCTCGAGCGCGGCGATCGCGTGCGGGCAGACCTGCGAGAAGATGGCCGAGCGCGCGAAGCGCAGGCGCGCGAGCGGCACGGCCTCGGGCGGCAGCGGCACCGTGCGAAGGAACGCGCGCCACTCGTCCTCGGCCTGCGCGAGCGGCTCGCCCAGCGCCTCCTCGTAGCTCCCGCCGCGATAGAGGCGCAGCACGGCCGGGGCCCCGCGCGTGTCGAGCACCCAGCGGATGAACGAGCCGTTCGCGGTGTACGCGCGCCCGGCGGGCTGCAGCAGGAAGCCGAGACCCGAGGCGTCCTCGAGCTCCGGTGCGCGATCGATCTCGCTCATCGCGCGGGCCCACTGGTGCGGCGTGAGGCCCTCGCGGCTGTCCCACGCGACCGCGACGGCGACGCCCTCGATGATCCCGGGCGAGGGGAGCAGTCCTCCGAGTCCGCCCGAGATGCGGAAGGGACCGACGCCGGTCGCCGCGGCGACGACGTGCACGATCTCGTGGAAGAGCACCGGGTGCGGATCGAGCCCGAGCTGCAGGTACACCTCGTCGCGCCAGGGCTTCGCGATGTACGTGCCGGAGGCGCCCATCAGCTCGCGCTTCTCGCTCGCCGTGCGGAAGAAGAAGGCGGTGATCCGGCCCGGGTGGGTGACGCCGAGCACGTGCTCGGCGCGGTCCACGCGGAAGTCGCACTCGTCGCGCAGGCGCTCGGCCTGCTCGCGCGGCAGCTCGCGCGGGACGATCACCGTGCAGCGCTCGCCCTCGAGCGACGCGCCGAGCGCCTGCCGGATCGACGCGCTCGTGCTGCGGTGCCCGAGCTCGGGACCATACACCTCGCCCGTCGCCGCGATCACGACGAGCGCGAGCGCGAGCGGCAGCGTCGCGGGGTGAGCGCGGAGCGCCGCGAGCGTCGGCCTCGTGCTCGAGCGCCACGCGGCGAGCAGCGCCAGCAGCGCGCCGAGCCAGCACGCCGAGAGCGCGCGAAACGAGACGTACGTGCCCGTGATCGCGATGTCCGGGTCGTAGAGCGAGCCCGGGAAGTAGCCGACGTAGTGCGAGTACGCGAAGATCGCGGGCGTCGTGTAGAAGCGGAGCAGTCCGACCAGCGCCACCGCGACCGGCAGGAGCGCGGCGACGCCGGTGAGGACCCGCGCAGGACCGCGGAGCGAGCCGACGAGCGCGCCCGTCGTGACGGCCAGGGCCACGCCCGACGCCGGTCCGAGGGCGAAGAACGCGAGACCCTCGAGCGGCGTACACCAGCGCGCGCGTAGCGCGCCGAAGAGCAGCCCCACGAGAGGCAGGGCCAGGACGAGCGTTCCGGCCTCCGCCGCCTCGCGGACCGCCTCTCCGATCGTGCGCTGCTCACGCCCGAGGACGATCCGGCACGCCATCGCCGCGACGAACGGGGGGAGTACGAGCCCGAGCACGAGCGCGCTCTCGATTCCATGCACGGCGAGCAGAGGCGAGACGAGACAGGCGATCGTCGTGAGCGCCGAGGCCGCGAGCGCCACCTGCACGGAGCGTCGCCGGAGCAGCGCTCTCATGTGCCGCAGCGCTCGGTGAAGGCGAGGTAGGCGCGCACGACCTCGCCGGGCGCTTCGATCTGGGGATAGTGCCCGACCTCGAGCCGGACGACCTCGGTCCCGGGTCGCAGCTCGAGCAGGCGCGCGACCATGTGCGCTCCGCTCACGGGGTCGAGCGTGCCGTTGATGGCCAAGAGGGGCAGCTTCGTCTCCACGAGCGCGGAGACCCAGCGTTCCCGCCGCTCCTCGCGCTCGCGCATGTACCCGATGAGGCCGGCGAGCGCGAGCATCCCGCCGTCGCGCGACGCGAGCCGAAAGAACGCGCGCAGCTCGGCCGGCGAGGGCTTCGTGCGCGGGCCGAACACCGCCGAGAGCGAGCGCGCGAAGGCGCGCTCGGTCGAGAGGCGCGCGACGAGCGGCCCGAGGCGGGAGGCGAGCAGGCGCTGGATCGGACGCGGCCGGTGCGTCTCGGGGAAGAGCCCTCCGTTGAGGAATGCGATCGAGCGCATGCCGGGCGCGCCGCGCGCGAGGAGCTCCTGGCCGACGGTCACGCCGTAGTCGTGGACCAGCGCGTGGTGCTCGCGCACGCCGAGGTGCGCGCGCAGTGCATCCTGCAGGTCGGCCTGCTCCGCGATCGTGTAGCGGTGTCCGCGCGGCTTCCCCGAGTAGCCGAAGCCGAGCATGTCGGCCGCGATCACGTCGAAGCGGAGCGTGAGGGCGTCCCAGATCGGCGCCCAGTCCCAGCTCGACGTCGGATAGCCGTGCACGAGCAGGAGCGTCGGCCCCTCGCCGGCGCGCCGGTAGAAGATCCGATGCCCGAGGAGCTCGACGTACGCCCCCGCGTCGCGCCACGCCTCGATCGTCGCGCTCATCGGTTCGTCGTCAGGATGGCGGCGCGGCGGCGACCGGCGGGGGTGCCGACGTGCGCCCGCCCGGTCCGGACTCCAGGTCGAGCACGAGGGGAAGCACCTCGTCGATCCGGCTGACGAGCAAGATCTCGAGCTCCTTCTTGATCACCTCGGGCACGTCGTCGAGGTCGGCCTCGTTCTTCCTGGGGAGCACCACGCGCTTGAGGCCGGCGCGGTGCGCAGCGAGGCACTTCTCCTTGACGCCGGTGACGGGCAGTACGTTGCCCCGCAGCGTGATCTCACCCGACATCGCGACGTCGGGCCGCACGCGGAGCTTCGTCAGCATCGAGGCGAGGGCGACGAAGATCGAGATGCCCGCCGACGGGTTGTCGCGCCCGATCATCCCGCCGGGGATGTGGACGTGGACGTCCATCTTCGTGGTGAAGTCGCGCGGAAGCCCGAGCTGCTCCGTGTGCGAGCGGATGTACGTGAAGGCCGCCGCGACCGACTCCTTCATGACGTCGCCGACCTTGCCGGTGAGGTGCATGTGCCCGCTACCCGGCATCTGCTGCGCCTCGATGAACATGAGCTCGCCGCCGGCGGGCGTCCACGCGAGGCCCGTGGCCACGCCCGGGTGCGCGAGCTTCTCGGCCTGCATGCGGTCGAAGCGCGCGGGGCCGAGCACGTCCTCGACGTACTCGGGGGTCGCGAGCTGCCGCACGTCCTCTCCCTCCGCGAGCCGCACGGCCACCGCGCGACAGACGGACGCGATCTTCTGCTCGAGGTTGCGCACGCCGGCCTCGCGCGTGTAGCTGTCCACGAGCGCGTCGATCGCCTCGTCGGTGAAGTCGAGCCGGCCCGGCGAGAGGCCGTGCTCGCTCAGCTGTCGCGGCACGAGGAAGCCCTTCGCGATCGAGAGCTTCTCGTCGCGCGTGTAGCCCGCGAGCTCGATCACCTCCATGCGGTCGAGGAGCGGCCGCGGGATCGTGTCCTTGCGGTTCGCCGTCGCGATGAAGAGGACCTGCGAGAGGTCGAGCTGCACCTCGAGGTAGTGATCGACGAACGTCGCGTTCTGCTCGGGGTCGAGCACCTCGAGCAGCGCCGAGCCCGGATCGCCGCGTCCGTCCGAGGCGAGCTTGTCGACCTCGTCGAGCAGCATCACGGGGTTGCGCGATCCCGCCTGCTTCATCCCGGAGACGAAGCGCCCGGGGTACGCGCCCACGTAGGTGCGGCGGTGGCCGCGGATCTCCGCCTCGTCCTGCACGCCGCCGAGCGCGACGCGGACGAAGTTGCGCCCCGTCGCCCGCGCGATCGACTTCGCGAGCGAGGTCTTTCCGACGCCGGGCGGCCCGACGAAGCAGAGGATGGGCCCCTTGATGTCGCTCTTGAGGCGCCGCACCGCGATGTACTCGACGATGCGTCGCTTGATCTTCTCGAGGCCGTGGTGGTCCTCGTCGAGCACGCGCTTGGCCTCGCCGACGTCGAGCCGGTCGGCGGTCGTCTTTCCCCACGGGAGGTCGGCCAGCCACTCCACGTAGTTGCGGCAGACCTGGTACTCGGCGCCGTTCGGGCTCATCGAGCGCATGCGGCTCAGCTGCTTTCGCGCCTGCTTCTCGGCGTCGCTCGGCATGTCGGCGCGCGCGATGCGCTCGCGCAGGAGCTCGACCTCGTCATCGTCCTCGGCCTCGCCGAGCTCCTTCTTGATCGTCTTCATCTGCTGGCGGAGCAAGATCTCGCGCTGCGAGCGCGACATCTCCTCCTGCACCATCGTCGAGATCTCCTTCTTCACCTTGTAGACCTGCGACTGCCGCCCCACGAGCTCGAGCACGCGGCGCAGGCGCTCGCGCACGTCGAGGATCGCCAGCACCGCCTGCTTCTGCGGCGTGGGCACCGGCAGGTTCGCGGCGACGTGGTCCGCGAGCGCGCCGGGGTCGTGGACGTTGTCGAGGCCGGCCGCAGAGTCGCGCGGGAGCGTCGGCAGCAGCTCGAGCAGGCGCCGAGCCTGCGTGCGCAGCGTCGCGCCGAGCGCGTCGATCTCCACGTCGCGCACCGGCAGCTCCGCGATGCGCTCGACCTTCGCGCGCATGTAGGGCTGCCGCCCGACGGGCTCGAGGATCTTCATGCGCGCGATGCCCTGGAGCACCACCGAGTAGTTGCCCGAGCTCAGGCGGATCACCTTGAGCACGCGCGCGACCGTCCCGAGCTCGTAGACCTCCGAGAACTCGGGATCCTCCACCTCGGACTCGCGCTGCGCGACGACGCCGATGGTCGGCCGATCCCGCCCGAACGACTCCTCGATCAGCCGGACGGAGCGCGCGCGCCCCACGTTCACCGGCACGACGGCGGTCGGGAACAGGACCGAGTTGCGGAGCGGGAGGATCGGGAGGAGCTCGGGGCCCTCCGGCGGCGGGATGGACGGGCTCGTCACGAGCGATGGCTTACCACGCTGGCGTGGCCCTCGTCCCACGCCCGGGGGCCGAAAAACCCGGAAGAACGCCCGATCGGCCCTGGCCTCGGCCCTGCTCATTTCGGGGTTGGCACCCCGCCGACAGGTTGATAGAAACTGGACCTCCTCGGCCGGGTGTCGGAGACTTACTTACATCTTCGTACCTTTCACCGAGGTGATGTTGCCGTGACCACGAAGACCTTCTCCATCCTCGCCATCGCGCTGCTCGGGCTCACGCTCGGCGGCTGCAACGGGGCGTTCGTCGGCAACTTCTTCGTGCTCTTCGTCTCGATGGGCATCTTCTTCGGCACGCTCAACCTCGGGCGCTTCTCGCCCAGTGCGCCCCGGATGCCGCAGAAGGACCGCTCGGCGACCGAGTCGAGCTCGTAGGCTGTACCATCGCGCTGGTGAGCGATGCTCAGCGCGCGCCGGCCCCCTACCGGTCCCTCTCGGAGCTGAGCCTCGCCGACCTCGAGAGCATTCGCCTCCTGCTCCGGGGCGGCTCGGTGATCGACTGGGCGCGCCTCGCGTTCCGCACCGAGACGGACGTGACCGAGTTCCTCGGCGCGCACGAGTTCGACCTCGCCGACCCGGCGAGCCGCGCGCGCAGCGAGGCGATCAAGAACGCGGCGATCCAGTACCTGCGCCGCAACTTCGACTTTCCGATCCCCAAGCCGGTCGCCGACGCGAGCGCGGCGGAGCTCATGCTCGTGGCCAGCGGCCGCGGCCACCGCCAGCTCTGCGCCTGCACGATCTTGAAGGTGATGCACATCATCCATCACCTCGAGGCGCGCGAGCTGCTCTACATGCTCCCGATCTCCGATCAGGACGTGTTCCACCTCGTCGAGCAGAAGGTCTATCGCGTCATCGGCAGCATGCTGGCGCGCGGACTGCCGATCCTCGAGTTCATCGGCGGCCGCAAGAACAAGGACTCGCTCTACAGCAAGCTGCTCTCCAAGAAGGAGACGCACGCCGCCCAGATCTACGACAAGCTGCGCTTCCGCATCGTCACGCGCTCGCCGGACGACGTCTTCCCGGTGCTCGCGTACCTCGAGCGGATGCTCTTCCCGTTCAACTACATCGTGCCGGGCGAGAGCACGAACACGATGTTCGACTTCATGGGCTACGTCCGCAAGCACCCGGCCCTCTCGGAGGTGGGCAAGGAGCTCGCGATGCTCCCGGACGAGGACGCGGTGCCGCCCGCGATCGACAACGTCTTCTCGTCGCAGAGCTATCGCATCGTGCACTTCGTCGTCGATCTACCCGTGCGCCTGCCCGACGACATCCTCGAGCTCGCTCCGCCCGCGGCGCTCGGGCTCGGCCGCGTGGTCTTCGCGCAGGCCGAGCTGCAGGTCGTCGATCGCGAGACCGAGCAGTCGAACGAGCTCGGCGACGCCAGCCACGACGCGTACAAGGAGCGACAGAAGCAGGCCGTCGTGCGGCGCCTCAAGCTCGGCGCGGCCGGCGTCGAGCGCGAGCGAACCAGCCCGACGATCACCCTGCCGCCTGCCGCCGTGCCCTCCCCGCGCGCCAGCGCGCACCCGCCGAAGTCCGCCAAGCCGCCCGCTCCGCGGACGCAGCCGCGGCGCAAGAAGAACAGGCGTCGCTGACGTGCTAAGCGGGCGTGGTGAACGACTGGCAGAAGGGGCCGCCGGGCGTCGCCGACCGGCCGCCTCCGGGCGGCGAGCTCGTGACGACGACCCCGATCGAGACGGCGGACGTCCGCGACGCCGAGGAGCACAAGGGGCTGGCGGCCATCGCCTACCTCGGTCCGCTGGTCTTCGTCGCGCTCCTTCTCGGCCGCCAGTCTCCGTTCGCGCGCTACCACCTCAACCAGGGCCTCGTGCTCGCGATCACCTGGCTCGTGTTCTGGGTGGTGGGCCTCGTCCTGGACGTGCTGCTCTCGTTCATCCCGATCGTCGGCTGGATCGTCGCGGCCTGCATCCCCGTCACGCTCTTCCTCGGCTGGCTCTACCTCGCCATCACGGGCGTGCTGAACGCGGTCAACGGTCGCGTGCGCCCACTGCCCGGGATCGGTCAGGCGTTCCGCGTCCTGTCCTGAGGGTCCGCGACGGGATCAATGTGCCGCGGTCGAGCGCTGCGGCTTCGCGTTCCAGATGCGCGAGCTGAGGAGGAGCCCGAGGAGCGCGAAGGGGATCATCGCCACGGGCCAGGTCCACCAGTTGGCCATGTGCGTCGCGGCCTCGCCCTCGGGGACGATGTGCCCGAGCGTGCTGAACTGCGTGCCCTGACCGAGGTAGACGAAGCCGTCGATGATGCCGACGACGATGCCGACGTTCTTCTTGCCGCCGAAGTCCATGCTCGCGGCGCCGCTCAGCATGCCGTGCACGCCGATCACGGAGAGCATCATCACGATCAGCACCGCGCCGAGCGCGTACACGTTCGTGATGAGCGCGCCCATCACGAGCGCGCCCACGAGCAACACGCCGTAGAGCATCCCGGCGACCGGACCGCGGCGCGAGCCGAACACGCGGTCGGAGACCACGCCCGCGAGCACGCCGCCCGTGATGCCCGCGATGCACTGCGCCAGGCCCCAGTTCGCGGCGATGTAGTTGCTCGCCGTCTCCGTCTGCGCCGAGAAGCGCACGTACCAGTCCATCAGCGAGCTGCGCACGAAGCCGGAGCAGAACTCGATGCCGCAGATGATCAGGATCGCCGGCTGGCTCAGCATCATCCGTCCGACGCGGACGATCTGCGCGAGCGACTCGCGCCAGCCCGTGGCCGTCGCCTCGCCGCCCCAGTTCGCATCGCCCGTGTCGAAGTCCGCGAGCCCGGCCTGGCCCGGCGTGTCGCGCACCCAGACCACGTTCGCGACCACGAACACGAGCAGGATCATCGCGGGGATCCAGAACACCCAGGGCGCGGGCGCCTCTTGCGCGAGGATCCCGCACCAGTCGTAGGCGAAGTAGAGGCCGAGCGAGATCAGGATCCCGAAGATGCCACCGAAGGTCCCGCGCTCGCGCAGGTGGAACCACGACGCGTTCACCTTGACGATCGAGACGGCGCCGAAGCTCTGGAAGTACATGTTCACGCCGTAGAGCACGGCCAGGATCGGGACGATGTTCTGGGTCCGACCGCTCGCCACCACCATCCCCATCGCGAGGTTCGCGAGCGCCGAGCCGGTCGCGGCGATGATCATCGTGGCGCGGCCGCCGATGCGATCGGTCAGCGGGCCGTTGATCACGAACGAGAGACCGTAGACGAAGGTGCCGGTGGCCTTGATGACGCCGAAGTCGTGGTTGTCGATCAGGTCCTCGAGCGCCGTGCTCGCCTGCGCGAGGTTGTAGCGGCCCATGTAGAGGAACGCGTACGTCATCCCGAGCGGGAACCAGTTGAAGAAGCGCCGCCGCAGGAAGGCCTTGTCGTGGCCGACGTCGACCTTGGGCAGGCGGGCGAGCACGACGCCGACGACGGCGAGGAGGATGAGGATCGGGATCAGGCGCTCGAGCCAGACGGGCACGCGCGCACCCTAACACGCGCGCCCGGGCCTCTTGCGACACCCGGGAAACGAAGACACTCTCGCCCCCCAGGGGGCCCTCGCATGACCATCACCACCCGCGCCGCCGCGCTGGCGACGTTCCTCGCCACCTCCACGCTCCTGAGCGGCTGTCCGCAGTCGCCGAGCAGCATCTGCCAGCACATGGTCGACTCGATCGACCACATGTACATGCGATGCGGCTTCGCGCTGCGGGTCCGGCTCACCTTCGACGGCGGCGTGACGAGCACGACCTGCGGCCACGTCACCCGGATCTCGGACCCGAACACCATCGTCCGCCAGTGCATCCCGTGGGCCGACAACGTCGATTGTTCGACGCTCGTGATCGACTCCGGCGGCATCCCGCAGCTCGATCCTTCCTGCAACTTCGCGCTGCTCGAAGGGCACCCCTGAGTCGCCCCCGGGAAACGCACAATTCACCACGATTATAGGCGAATTCTAGCGCGATAACGTCTTGCCGGTGTGGATCGCGGCGGCTATGCTGCCCGCCCCCCATGAGCAGCACGAAGAGCGACAATACCGGCTCGGCGTTGCCGAGCGCTCCCGCCGGCAAAGACGACTACGGCGCAGGGTCCATCAAGGCGCTCGAGGGCCTCGAGGCCGTCCGCATGCGGCCGGGCATGTACCTCGGCAACGTCCAGGACGGCAGCGCGCTCCATCACCTCGTGTGGGAGGCGGTCGACAACGCCGTCGACGAGCACCTCGCCGGGCACTGCAAGCGGATCGTCGTCACCGTCCACACGAGCGACCAGTCGGTGACGATCTCCGACGACGGACGCGGCATCCCGGTCGGCATGCACGAGCGCGGGGTCAGCGCGGCCGAGGTCGTGATGACCGTGCTGCACGCGGGCGGCAAGTTCGACAACGACAGCTACAAGGTCTCGGCCGGCACGCACGGCGTCGGCGTCTCGGCGGTCAACGCCGTCAGCGAGTGGCTCAAGCTCGAGATCCGCCGCGAGGGCAAGGTCTGGTTCCAGGAGTACCACCGCGGCGTCCCCGTCTCGCCGCTGAAGCCCACGGGCACGACCGACAAGACCGGCACCAAGGTCAGCTTCCGGCCCGACCCGACGATCTTCGTCAACGTCACCGAGTTCAGCTGGGACATCCTCAACAACCGAATCCGCGAGATCGCGTTCCTCAACGCGGGCCTGGTGATCGAGCTGAACGAGGAGGGCGGCGAGAACCGCTCGATCACCTACCAGTTCGCCGGCGGGATCGTCGAGTTCGTCCACCTGCTCAACAAGAGCAAGACGCCCCTGCACCCCGACGTGATCACGATCGTCGACGAGCGCGAGCGGGTCCAGGTCGAGATCGCGCTCCAGTGGAGCGAGGCGTTCCAGGAGCAGATCAGCTGCTACACGAACAACGTCTTCAACCGCGACGGCGGCACGCACCTCACGGGCCTGCGCGGCGCGCTCACCAAGACGGTCAACGGCTACGGCACCGCGCACAACCTCCTCAAGGAGATGAAGGGCGAGTCGCTCGCCGGCGAGGACGTGCGCGAGGGCCTGACGGCGATCGTCAGCGTGAAGCACCCGAACGCGAGCTACTCGTCGCAGACGAAGGACAAGCTCGTCTCGGGCGAGGTGAAGGGCATCGTCGAGAACATCGTCAACGAGCGCCTCGGCACCTACTTCGAGGAGCACCCGAACGAGGCCAAGCGCATCGTCGAGAAGTGCGTGATGGCCGCGCGCGCGCGCGAGGCGGCGCGCACCGCGCGCGAGGCGGTGCAGCGCAAGGGCATGCTCGATCCCACGCACCTGCCCGGCAAGCTCGCCGACTGCCAGGAGAAGGACCCGCAGAAGAGCGAGCTCTACATCGTCGAGGGTGACTCGGCCGGTGGCTCGGCCAAGCAGGGCCGCGACCGCAAGACGCAGGCGATCCTCCCGCTGCGCGGCAAGATCCTCAACGTCGAGCGCGCGCGCTTCGACAAGATGCTCGCGAACCAGGAGGTCGGGACGCTGATCACGGCGCTGGGCGCGGGGATCGGCGGCGCGGGGATCGCCGGCGGCGAGGGCGGCACCTTCGACGTCGAGAAGATGCGCTACCACCACATCATCATCATGACGGACGCGGACGTCGACGGTTCGCACATCCGCACGCTGCTCTTGACGTTCTTCTACCGTCAGATGCCCGACGCGATCCGGCGGGGCTTCGTCTACATCGCGCAGCCGCCGCTCTTCAAGGTGAAGAAGGGCAAGAAGGAGCAGTTCCTCAAGGACGAGGACGCGCTCGCGCGCTTCGTGTTCGACGAGGGCGTGCGCGACCTCGTCATCCGCACCCGGACGGGCGGCGTCCCGCTGACGGGCGATCCGCTGCGGCGGCTGCTGGACGACATGGGGCGCTGGAAGAAGATCGTGCGCGGGCTCGATCGGCGCGCGGAGCCGGTCCTGATCGAGGCGCTCGTGCGGGCGACGACGCTCGACGCGGCCACGCTCGCCGACCGTGGGGCGGTCGATGCGGCCCAGAGGCAGATCGAGGCGTACGTGAGCGAGCGCGAGCCCGACCTCTTGCCGCTCGTCTTCGCCATCGAGAACGACGTCGAGCACTCCTCGCACCGCATCCGCATCCGCACGCGCTCGGGCGTCTCGACCAAGGTCACCACGATCGACCACGACCTCCTGCAGGGCGCGGACGTCACGCAGTTGCGCGCGATCCACCAGGGCGTCGTCTCGCTCGGTCAGCCGCCCTTCGTCGCGATCAGCGTCGACGACGCGGGCAAGGAAGAGGCCTCCGAGGAGGTCGGCCGCATCGACGACCTCGTCGCGTACGTCGACGCGCGCGGCAAGAAGGGCCTCGGCATCCAGCGCTACAAGGGCCTCGGCGAGATGAACCCGGAGCAGCTCTGGGAGACGACCATGAACCCGGAGACCCGCATCCTGCTCCAGGTGAAGATCGAGGACGCGATCGAGACCGACCGGCTCTTCTCGCTGCTCATGGGTGACGAGGTCGAGCCCCGCCGCGAGTTCATCGAGACGCACGCGCTCGACGTGAAGGAGCTCGACATCTGACAGGCAAAAGATCGTGTGCGACTCTCCACACACCCGTTCGTGGAGGTTCCCATGAGGCGATCGTTCGGCTTCTTGCTCTTGTCCGGTCTGGCGGGTCTCGGCTGTAGCAGCAGCACCACGCTCCCCGAGGATGCGGCGCCACAGCTCGACACCGGCTCGCCCGCGATGGACGCGGGATCGGACGCGTCCGTCGCGCCGGACGCGTTCGCGCCGGACGCGTTCGCGGCGCCGGACGCGTTCGTGGCGCCCGACATGGGCCTATCGCCGGCGGACGGCGGCCCGGACGCGCCCCTCGACGTCGGCACGGTGCTGCCTCCGATCGACGCCGGCAGCCCCTTCGGCGACTCCGGTGCGCTCGGTGACCCGAGCTGGGCGCCCCTCACCGTGCTCGTCGACGGCACGCCTTGTCCGACCTTCACCCCCTGCGGCGGGGACGTCGTCGGCACCTGGGACGTGTCAGGGGGCTGCTTCGCGGTCGACCTGAGCGCCGTCATGATGTGCCCCGGCGCGCGCGCGAGCGGCTCGGGCATGGGGCGCGGGCGCGTGACGTTCGACGGCGTGCTGGCCCATCGCGTCGCGCAGTCGCAGGTCGACGTCCTGGTGACCGTGCCCGCGCTCTGCGCGAGCTTCGTCGGGGGCTGCACCGGCATCGAGTCGCGCATCCGGATGGCGACGCCCGACGCAGCGTGCACGACGCAGACCGACGGCAGCTGTCTGTGCCAGGCGCGGCAGACGAACACCATCGACGACACCGACGGCTACTCGATCGTGGGTGACGAGATCGTGGGCACCGTGAGCGGCAAGCACTGGGCGTACTGCGTCTCGGGGACCGGGCTCAGCTACCAGGACACGTCGCCGAGCGGGCCGCGCGAGCCGGGGACCGTCGATCTCACGCGGCGCGCGCCGTGAGCGACATCGGGCCCCGCGGCCGTGGTCGCGGAGCCGGTGGTGCTCAGGACGACGTGCCGCTCGATCCGGACGCGGCCGGCTCGGTGGGGGCAGGCGTCGCCGCCTGGCTCGGATCGCACCGATAGGCTCGGCCTCGGCCGATCCAGTGCGCGCTGTCGTGGCCGTCGTCCTGGCGATGGCGCGACTCGACGAGCACGTGCGTGCCGCCCATCTGTCCGGCCTTGTTGCGCATCAGGATGACGAGCTCTTCTTCCGTCCCGGGGTGACCCGCGTCCGGCGGGATGCCGATGGAGACGTCGCCGAGCATCGTGCAGCCGTCGGGCATGCCCGTCGCGCCGACCTCGGCGACGGTCGTGCCGCGTTCGGTCAGCGCGATGGCCGTGGAGCACGCGCACAGCGCGAGCACGGAGAGGAGCACGAGCAGGATCCGGACGGTGCGCATGGGCACGAACCATAACAGACCCGTCCCCGGTGTGGTTCGTTCGCCGTCGCTCTGCTGCTATGCTGATCGTCCCATGCGTACTCGTAGCTTGATGGCTCTCGGTGCGTTCTTGCTGGTCGCGAGCGCTGGATGCAGCGCGCTGGTCGCCCCCGATCCCGCGCGCCTGCACGAGGGTGAGGACGCGGCCGTCGTCCCGGGGAGCGACGCGGGCAGGCCCGGAGACGACACCGGCGTGCTGCGCGACGATGCGGGTATGGACGTCGATGCGTGGCAGATGCCCGGGTGCACGACACCGTGCACGGACGGAACCGTCTGCGACGGGACGAGCTGCGTGTGTCCGGCCGGCGCCTGCTGCCCGGCGTGCGCGGTCGGCGACGTCTGCGTCGGCGGGGCGTGCATGGGCTGTGGTGAGCCGGATCAGGTCTGCTGCGAGGGAGGGACCTGCAACCCGGGCTCGACGTGCTTCGGCGGCACCTGCGCGCTCTGTGGCGACGTCGGCGACATCTGCTGTGAGGGCGGTGCATGCGTCCCCGGCGCCCTCTGCAACGGCGCGAGCTGCGAGCCCTGCGGCGGCGACGGCCAGCCGTGCTGCGAGGGCGGTGCGTGCGACGCGGGCACTTGCTCGCCTTCGGACGGCCGCTGTCACGGCAGCACCATGATGTGCGGCGACCCAGGCCAGCCCTGCTGCATCGGCGGCACCTGCAACGACGGCTCGCTGGTCTGCAACGGCGGCTTCCCGCTCGGGGGCGGCACGTGTGACCCGTGCGGTGGCGACGGACAGGCGTGCTGCGCAGGCGGGCAGTGCCACAGCGGCTTCGGCTGCTTCGGCGGGACGACGGGCGGTGGCTCGTGCCAGCCCTGTGGCGGGGCAGGCCAGCGCTGCTGCTCGGGAGGGCGCTGTCGCGACGGGCGCTCGTGCCGGAGCGGCTTCTGCAGCGGCTGACGTGAACCCGGGCGCGCGCTCGAACGTCTGAACCGGGGTCATGCTGCGCGTCCTGCTCGCGATCGGGGTCTCGGCGCTCCTCGCTTGCGCGGGGACGCGCCCGCACGAGGGCACGACGCACGCGCCGCCTCCTCCCGACGCGCTCGATGCCGGCACGGCCTCGAGCCCGACCGCGGTCGCGACGACGCCGCGACTCGAGTCCGCGCATGCGATCCCCGACGAGGCGACCTGGCGCTCGCTCGCGGCGCGGCCGACGTCCTCCTCCGTCGCGCGCACCGAGGTCGTGAAGTTCCTCGTCGATCTCTCGGACGAGCGCCGCATCTGGTTCGTCGACACCGAGCGCTGGGAGATCCACTACTTCTTCGCGCGCGACCGGCTCGCGCGCGCGGGGCACCCGATCGAGGACCACGGCGCGTTCAACGCGACCGAGTACCGCACCGAGGGCCGTCGCTTCGAGATGGGCTCGATCGTCCACTACGTCGACCCCGATCTCTGGACCCTCGAGCTGGTCAGCGGCGACACGCTCTCGGGCCCGCGCATCGTCGCGCTCTACCGGCAGCTCGCGTCGGCGCTCTGGACGGGTGACCGGCTCCGATTCCGGCCGATCTCGCCCGTGCACGAGCGGAGCATCTCGATGGTGCCGGGACAGATCCCGCTCGTGACGACGGAGGAGGTCTTCGAGGGCATCGAGTACGAGCCGCTCACGAACGGCACCGCCTTCGGCACGCTGCGCGTGGTGCACGGGGCGCTCGAGCTCGCCAGCGTGCGACCCGACCAGATCCTCGTTCTCGAGCAGCTGCCCGACGAGATCCCCGTCGTCGCCGGCGTGATCAGCGCGCAGCTCCAGGCGCCGCTCGGCCACATCGCGGTGCTCTGCGCGACGCGGCAGACGCCGAACATGGGACTACGGAGCGCGCTCGGCGATCCCTCGATCACGGGCCTGGACGGCCAGCTCGTCGCGCTGACGGTCGCTCCGCAGGAGTGGACGCTGCGCGCCGCGACGCGGAGCGAGGCCGAGGCGGCGTGGGCGTCGCGCAGGCCGAGCGCGCCGCTCGTGCCGCAGATCGAGGCGAGCGAGGCGCGCCTGCGCCCGCTCGACGAGCTGCGCCTCGGCGACGCGCGCACGGTCGGGGCCAAGGCCGCGCAGCTCGGAGAGGCCGCCAGCCTCGACGGCATCCTCACGCCGGGCGGCTTCGCGATCCCCTTCCACTACTACGTGGCGCACCTCGAGAGCGCGGCGATCACGAGCACGCTCGCACCGATGATGGCCGATCCGGCGTTCGTGTCCGACGGCCACGCGCGTGACGCGGCCCTCGCCGACCTGCGCGCACGGATCGAGGCGGCGCCGATCGATCCGGCGCTCGTCCGCGAGATCCGCCGCCGGATCGAGACGGGCGCGCGCGACGCTCGCTGGATCTTCCGCAGCTCGACGAACGCCGAGGATCTGCCCGGGTTCACGGGCGCGGGCCTCTACCGCTCGATCGTGGTGCCGGCCCACGCGACGGACGCGCAGATCGGCGACGCGATCCGGCAGGTCTGGGCGAGCGTGTGGCTGCTCGGCGCGTTCGAGGAGCGCGACTGGTACCGCGTGCAGCACGACCGGGTCGCGATGGGCATCCTGGCCGAGCCCTTCGTCGACGGCGCGTTCGCCAACGGCGTCGTGATCACGGCGAACCCGTTCTTCCAGGGGCGCCCGGGCTACTTCGTCAACGTGCAGGCCCTCGGGGGCAGCGTCACCGGCGCCACCGGCGACGAGGTGCCCGAGCAGCACCTCATCTACACGTACATGGAGACGCCGGAGTTCGAGCTGCTCTCGCGCTCGTCGCGGACGGGCGGCGCAGAGCTGCTCACGGAGCTCGATCTCTTGCACCTCGACGAGGCGCTGACGGTGCTCCACCTGCACTTCACGGTCGAGCACGACTGGCTCACGCGGCGCTGGCCCGGCAGCGACGCGAACGCGTGTGACGTGGAGTTCCTCGTCGCCGGGCCCGATCGCCACATCGTGATCCTGCAGGTGCGCCCCTACACCGTGCACTGGGGCGAGGGACAGGAGCTCGTTCCGTGACGCGAGCTCGCGCTCACCAGGGCAGGGCGGCCTCGCCGTGCTCGGCGACCATGCGATCGACGTGGGCCAGGAGCGCGGCCCGCCGCTCCTCGAGCTGGGCGTAGAGCCGCTCGTCGAGGATGGGCGCGCAGGCGTCGCCCTCGACACGGGCACGGAGCGCGTCGATCGAGAGCGCGCGGATGGCGGCGACCGTGCTGCGACGGAAGCGCTGCACCGCGTGCAGGCGCGCGTCCATGAAGCTCGGGCTCGCGGCGTGAGACGCGATGAAGCCGGCTGCGTTGTCGAGGAAGACGAGCGGTCCGCCTGCGCCGCGCGTGCGGACGTTCGTGTAGTCACCGCCCCAGCGATCGATGTTCTCGGTCAGGTAGTCGAAGAGCACCAGGTCGGACAGCTCCGCCGCGCGATCCTCCGTGTCGGGCGCGTCCGCCGCGCGCAGCGTCTCGGTCGGCTCGGGCCCCGCGAGCGAGCCCGCCGCCTGGGCCGCGTACACGCGCGCGCGCTGGAACGGGGAGATCGCGGGCGGCGGGGCGAAGCGCACCCACGCCTCCCACCCCAGGCCGAGCCGGAGGGGCACGAGGCGCTCGGGCACCCAGTACGAGAGCGAGCCGCAGACGTGATCGCGCTCGACGATCGCCTCCGAGGTGCGCGCATCGCCGCCGGCGACCTCGCGCAGCGGGCCCCACGAGAGGCGCCGGCCGATCGTCGGGGGCACGCGCCCGAGGCCGAGCATGCGATCGAGGTGGTAGCTGGCGATCTCGGCGAAGAAGTGAGCGCCTGAGAACGTCTGGGGCGGCTTGAAGTAGCCGCGCGAGCCGTCCGCGAAGGTGAGCCGGAAGGCGAGGCTGCGGCCGCCGGTACCCCGCTCGATCTGCGTGATCTCGGCGTGCGCGAGCACCTCGAGGAGCGGCGCGTCGGCCGTGCCGAGGAAGGCCTCGCCCGTCGCGGCGGGCGTGGCGGCGTCCTCTTCCGACGCCGAGGCGTCGCCCTCGGGGACCGTCGCGGCCGCCGCCGCGGGGACGGACTCGGCTGCAGGAGCGACCGGGGCGGCTGCGGGGGCCGTGGCGGCGGGCGCCGCCGGGCCGCAGGCGACGAGCAGGCTGGCGAGCAAGAGACGACGCACGGCCGGATGCTCGCCAAGCGGCGGCGGACCGGCCACTTTTCGGCACGTGCGCTGGGAACGCTTGGCCCTCGACTCGATCGTCCTCGGCGCGCTGGCGCTGCTCGGGCTCGTCCTCGGCTGGCTGGCGTCGCCCGCGCTGCTCGCCGGGACGGCGCAGGTCACCGGGCTCTCCGAGCTCGTGTTCGACGACGCGTACGCGCCCTGGGTGGCGGGCCTCGAGGTCGCGCTCGCGTGCGCCGCGCCGTTCGTGCTCGCGTGGGTCCTCGGCCTCGAGCAGCGCGTGCTCGCGTCGCGCGCGCTCGCCGCGCCGGTGCTCGCCGCCGTCGCCGCAGCGCTCGCGCTGGCTCTGCCCGTGGGCCTCGCGTGGCAGGTCTACGGGACCCGCCGCGCGCTCGCGGAGCTCGACGGCAGCCTGCTCGCGATGCTCACCGTCTCCTCGCTCGACGTCGGCGGGAGCGCGGTGCGCATGGCGTTCCGGCTCGCCCTCGTGATCGCGCTGGTGATCGGGGTGAGGGCTCGCACCCCTCGCTGAGCCGGATCCGCCGGAGTGCGCGGCAGGGCGCTCTCGCCGATCAGAGGATGCCTTCGTCGATCCGGCGCATCCCCTCGAGCAGGAGGCTCTCGGTCGAGGCCGCCAGCGTCCGCTCCGTCGTCTTCACGTTCGGGTCGAACGCGAAGTCGCCGTCGGTCAGGCGCAGCATCGAGTAGAACGCCGCGTCGCCCTTCTGGGTGCCGAAGGTCGCGTGCACGATGTTGCCCGCGTCGAAGTGCATCTCACCGAAGACGATGCCCGACGTCACGCGCAGCTGGCCGGACTTGCGGCTCTGGCCGAGCACCTGCACGACCTCGGGCAGGCCCATGTCGCGCAGCGCGCCGGAGAGCCCGCCCGCGGCCCGCTTCTTCTGGTTCGCCGCGCTCTCGACGATCTGCACGGCCTTGGCGACGACGACGTCCGGCGCCGTGGGCTTCTGCAGGTAGTCCGACGCGCCGGCCGCGAAGCCCTTCTGCACGGAGTCGCGATCGGCGCGCTTGGTCAGGTAGACCAGCGCCACGTTCGGGCTCTTCGTGCTCGCCTTCACGATGGGCGCGAGCGAGAAGCCGTCGTCGCCGCCCAGGTCGACCTCGCTGATCACGAGGTCGAAGCGCTCGCGCCCGAGCGCCTTCTCCGCTGCGGCGCGATCGGCCACCGCGAGCACGTCCCAGTTCTGGTCCGCGAAGCGCATCTCGAGGACCGTCGCCTCGGCCGAGTCGGGGTCGACCAGCAGCACGCGGTGGCGGATCGAGCCCGGCACCGTGCCCTCGCCCGCGCCCGCGAGCCGCAGCACGTCCACGAGGGAGGGATCGAAGAGGGTGCCGCCGAGCTGACGGATGACGTCGACCGCCTCTTGGCGTGTCAGCGTGCGCTTGTAGGGGTTCTTCGGGTTCTGGACCAGGTCCGCGAACGTCTCGACCATCGCCAGGATGCGCGCGCCCTGCGGGATGTCGGCGCCGGCGACCTTCTTGGGCAGGCCCTTGCCGTCCCAGCGCTCGTGCAGCCCGCCCAGGATGCCCACGACGGCCGGCGACAGGCGCGCCGACTCGAAGAGACGCAGCGGCGCGTTCCACGTCGAGTCCGCCTGCATCCGGTGGCCGTCGAAGCGCGACACGTTGAACGCGGTGAGGTGATACGTCGCGTGCTTGCCCAGATCGTGAAGCAGCGCCGCGAGCTCGAGCGCATCCGCGTCGGCGGCGCTCATGGAGAGGCGATCGGCCGCGCGCCGGCAGATGCGCGCGACCATCGACGAGTGTCCGCGCAGCTCGGCGCGCCCCTGCTCGAGCAGAGTCACCAGCACCGAGACGGTGTCGATCAAGCTCGCCGTCGTCTCCACCGGCTTCTCGGCCGGCTTGGCCTCGAAGGTCGGCATCTCCAGCGTGCCGAGATCGATCGCCGCTCGCTTTCGCTCCGGCTTGGCCTCCTTGGGCGGAGCGGGGGTCCCGATGCCCGCGCCGATGCCGCCGCCGAGGCCGCCGAGACCCTCGAGATCCATCGCGAGGTCACCCCCGCCGCGTCCGCCTCCTCCGAAGCCGCCGTCCCCCTCGCCGCCGATGGCGATCCCGACGCCGCCGCCGCCGAGGCTCGCGAACGCCTGCGGATCGCCGCCGTAGTGCTTGCGGATGGCCGCGCGGATCGACGCGGGGCGCGCGATGTACGCGTTCACCTCGCGGACGTTCGTCACCATCTGGATCTGCTTGGCGACGTCCTCCTCGAGATCGGCGACCACGATGGAGAGCGACTGCGTCCGACGGTCGTAGAGCACGGGCACCGTCGCGTAGCGCTCCGCGAGCTTGCGCGGCACCAGGCGCAGCATGTCGCGGTCGACGTCGGCCTTGGCGAGCCGCTCGGTCGAGACGAAGCGGGTCTGGTAGATGCCCGCGATGAACTTGAGCAGGTCCTGCTCGCTCATCACGTTGCCGTCGAGGATGGCCTCCTGGACCGGCTCGCCGCTGCGCCGCGCGTGGTGGTAGAGGCTCTCGTACTGCGTCGCGCTGATGCGCCCGTCGTCGCGCAGGCGATCGAGGATGCGCATGCCGGCGGGCTGCCCCTTGGGGCTGGAGGTGGGGGGGCTGTGTCCGGTCACGGCAGCTCGACAGACGCGGGAGGCGTCCAGTCTACACCCAGCGGCCAGAGGCCGATCATCATCGCGCCGCCCTGGGCATTCCGAGCAGCGTCAGCGGCTCGTTCGACCGGCAGAGCTCGATCTCCGAGCCCATCCGCACGTCTCGCATGCGGTGCGGCCCGTCGATGAAGAGCCTCCCTTCGCGGATCTTGCTGACGATGCGCAGGCGGCCCCCCTCGTCGACCAGCCCGCGCGTCATCGCGATGCGGCGGCCACGGGGCTGGTAGGGCTCGCGGACGACGAACTGCAGCTTGCGCGAGGCGACCGGCAGCACGCGTCCGCCGGCCGAGAGCTGCGCCGCCGTCGACCCCGCGGCGGGGCCGATCCAGATGCCGCTCGACTTCTGCTCCTCCGTGCGGTCGTGGCCGCGCCGGGTCTGCAGGGTGAGCAGGTAGCGCGACGTCGCCGCCGGTGAGAGGTGCGCGAAGAGCATGTCGTTGAGCACACGGCGCGTCACGATCTCGCCGTCCAGCGCGACCTGCATGCGCGAGAGCTCGGTCTTGCGGAGTCTCCCGTCCAGCGCGCGCGCCAGCGCGGTGCGGACGCGGCCCTTCTTGCCGGCACAGAAGTGCCCGACGCTGTCGTGCGGGGCGGAGTTGATCGCGAGCACGGGCGTGCCCGGCCCGACCCAGCGCGCAGCCCAGAGCAGCGTTCCGTCGCCGCCGACCGTGACGACGAGGTCGAAGTCTTCGACCAGGCCCTCGTCGCCCCGGAAGCGAAACGTCGCGCGCACGCCCAGCCTGTCGAGCGCCTCGTGCGTCTCCTCGAGCGTCGCCTGGTGATCCTCGTGCGCCTCGACGAGGCGCGCGACGGAGGCGTCCTTGCGGGCCAAGAGCTCGAGGAAGCGCGGGTTCTTCCGCTCGCGCACGTTGGTCTGGAACGCGCTCTTCTTGTACACGACGAGGATGCGCGCGCCGGGCGCGTCCGCGCGGGTCGATCGACGCTCGCCGCGTCCCGTCACTCGCCGTGCCCGCCTGGATCCGTCGTCCGCCCGCCGTCCTCGGCGAGGTGCTCGGCGAGCCGGCGGATCGCGACCTCGGTCTTGGCGTCCTCGAGCTCGCCGCTCCGGCAGGCCTCGAGCGCCTCCGGGATCATGATCCACCGGATCACCGCGGCCTCTTCGACGGGAGAGCCGTCCATCGTCGGCGGGCGCGCGCTCGAGGGATCGGCCTCGGCCGCGAGGAAGTAGAGCTTCTCGGCGCACAGACCCGGCGATAGGTACACGCCCGCTCCGAGGCGGAAGAACGCGTCGGGGGCGAGCTCGAGCCCGACCTCCTCCATCGTCTCGCGCGCGGCGCAGGCGCGCAGGCCCTCCTCTCCGTGCTCGTCCGGCTCCACGAGCCCGGCCGGGATCTCGAAGAGCGTCGGGTCGCCGCTCGCTGCGGCGATCGGCAGCGCGTAGGTCGGGCGCAGCGAGATCGGTGGGCGGATCGAGGAGCGCAGGCAGACGCGATCCGGCGTGCGTGCGTAGAGCACGATGCCGACGGCGTCCGTCGCGGTGCGCTCGACGCAGTCGTAGGGGTAGTCGCGGCTGGGATCGGAGCCCTGCGAATACCGGTTGCGCAGGGTCAGCCGCCGCACGCGCACGAAGCCGCCGTCGCTAGGGGTGCTGGAGGTGCGATCCTCGACGACGTCGATCGTGACGGCGGGACGCTCGAGCTCGCTCATGGGTTCGTCACTTCCGATCCGGGGGTGGTCGCTGCGGTGGGCGTCACTGGCGGAGGCCCGAAGGTGAGCGTGAGCGTGGGCGCCAGGGCCCAGGTCTCTCCGGCGCCGAGGAAGCCCCAGAATTCGAGGCCTCCGCCGAGGCTCACGCCTCCGCCGAGGTGCGCGGCGAGGAACCCGCCGACGCCCAGGAAACCCCCGGCGGTCATCTTCACTTCCTGGGTCGCGCCGCCCCACATGCCGCCATAGGTCCGGATCTCGAGCGAGACGTCGCCGAGGTCGGCGACGGCGGCGAGCGAGAGCGCGAAGGGCGTCGCGAAGCGATCGTGCGAGTCGCGCGACGACGGGATCGTGAGCGCGCCGGCCATGCCGCCGATCCGGAACCAGTCGAACGCCGCCCAGAGGTCGAGCCAGCCACCCCCGCCGACGTCGCCGTCGGAGACGATCGGGCCGGCGTTCAGCGCCCCCGAGACCTCCTGCGCGCGCGCCGCGGGCGTGGCGACGAGGATCGCCACGGCGATCGCGAAGGGGATGAGGCGTCGGAGCAACATCATGCCTGCGTCTCCGGTCTCCCGGTTCACGTGGGCCGAGCCTGCGAGGCCTCGGCCGCGCCGTCAACGGGGCTCGACGCCGCGGTCGGATCCTCGCCGGCCAGGACGCGGAGCGCCCGGCCGAGATCGAGCTCGCCCTCCCAGCGGGCGACGACGATCGTGGCGACGGCGTTGCCGATCATGTTGGTGATCGCGCGCGCCTCGCTCATGAAGCGGTCGACGCCGACCAGGAGGGAGAGGCCCGAGACCGGGATCGCTCCGGTCGCCTGCAGCGTCGCGGCGAGCGTCACGAAGCCGCCCCCCGTCACGGCGGCGGCCCCCTTGCTCGTGAGCAAGAGGACCAGGAGCAGCGTCGCCTCGTGCTCCCACGTCAGGTGCGTGTCCGTGGCCTGGGCCACGAAGATCGCCGCCATCGTGAGGTAGATCGACGTCCCGTCGAGGTTGAACGAGTAGCCCGTCGGCACCACGAGCCGGACCACGGAGCCGCCGCAGCCGAGGGCCTCGAGCTTGTCCATCAGGCGCGGCAGGACCGACTCGCTGCTCGAGGTTCCGAGGACCACGAGCAGCTCCTCGCGCAGGTACCTCAGCAGGCGCAAGAGCGAGATCCCGACGAGCGCACAGACGGTCCCGAGCCCGACGACGACGAAGGTGAGCGCCGTGGCGTAGAAGCCGAGCATCAGGGCCAGGAGGTTCCCCAGGCTCGCGAGCCCGAAGTGACCGACCGTATACGCCATCGCTCCGAACGCGCCGATCGGCGCCAGGCGCATGACGAGCGCGATCACGCGGAAGAGCACACCCGCGATCGTGTCGATGGCGTGCAGCGCGGGCTTGCCCTTCTCGCCCATCGCGGCGATCGCGAGGCCGACGAGGATCGCCACGAAGAGCACCTGCAAGATCTCGCCGCTCGTGAAGGCGGAGGCGAAGCTCTCGGGCACGATGTTGGTGAGGTGCTGCGTGAAGGTCATCGCCTCGCGACCGTGCGTCTGCGCCAGGACCGCGTCCGTCGAGAGCGACGACGCGTCGCTGTGCAACCCGGCCCCCGGCTGCAGCACGTGCACCACGGCCAGCCCGATCAAGAGCGCGACCGTCGTCATCCCCTCGAAGTAGAGCAGCGCTTTCAGGCCCACGCGACCCACGCGGCGGAGATCGCCGACGCCCGCGATCCCGTGCACCACGGTCGCGAACACGATCGGCGCGATGAGCATCTTCACCATGCGGATGAAGACGTCGCCGAGCGGCTGGAGCGCCTCGCCCCAGTGGGGCCGCACCCAGCCGAGCAGCGCGCCGAGCACGATCCCGGCGAGCACTTGCAGATACAGCGTCCCGTGCGCGCTCCGGGTCGCGGGCGAGGCCTTTGCGCTCTTCGCCGCCGATTCCGGCGGTCTCGCGGGCGCATCCGAGGAGGACATCGCTCGCAGGCTATCGCGGAAGACACGCTCGGCGGGGGCGTTTTCTTCCTCGCGCCCGCCATCTAGAATCGCCGCTCGCTTCCGGAAAGGACGCTCGGCTCATGTCGTATTCCCATCCCGACTCGCTCGTGACCACCGCGTGGGTCGAGGAGCACGTCGGCGATCCCAGGGTGCTGGTGGTCGAGGTCGACGTCGACACCTACGCCTACGAAGAGGGGCACGTGCCCGGCGCGCTGGCGTGGAACTGGACGACGCAGCTCTGCGACCGGCACCTACGCGACATCCTCCCGCGCGCGCAGCTCGAGGAGCTGCTCCGCGCCTCTGGCGTCGGGGAGGGCACGACCATCGTGCTCTACGGCGACAACAACAACTGGTTCGCGGCGTGGGCGCTGTGGCAGCTCGAGATGTACGGGCACCGGGACGTGCGCCTGATGAACGGTGGTCGCACGAAGTGGCTCGCCGAGGGACGCCCGCTCTCGCTCGACGTCCCCACGCGGACGCGCTCGAGCTACGTGGTCCCCGACGTCGACGAAGCGCAGCGGATCGTGCTGGAACGGCTGCGTCCGCTCGTCGAGGCGGGTGCCGTCCATCTCGTGGACGTGCGCAGCCCCGCCGAGTACTCGGGCGAGATCCTCTCACCCCCGGGCCTGCCCGAGACGTGCCAGCGCGGCGGCCACATCCCGGGCGCCGCGAGCGTGCCCTGGGCGGCGGCCTGCAACCCGGACGGCACCTTCAAGACGAGGGACGAGCTCGAGGCGATCTACGCCGGCGAGGGCGTGAAGGACGACAAGCCCATCGTGGCGTACTGCCGCATCGGCGAGCGCTCCAGCCACACCTGGTTCGTCCTGCGCCACCTGCTCGGCCGCACGGAGGTCATGAACTACGACGGCTCGTGGACCGAGTGGGGCAACCTCGTGAGGGCGCCGATCGAGGTCGGGGGGAAGCGGTGAGCGAGCCCCGGAACGGATCACGAGCCCGGAGGGCATCGCGCCGCGTCGGGACGACAGGAGTTCGATGGTGGACCCGCTGAAAGCAGAAGAACACCAGCGTGAGGTCGTCACGCTCGGGGGGTGGCCCGCGGGCGTGACCACGTACCGCATCGGTGCGACGTGGATCTGCAAGGTGGACAACGTCAGCCCGGGGGCGACGGTCGCTCGCGGGCGTGGCAAGACCCGCGAAGAGGCGATGGAGGTGGCGGTGAGCGCGGCCACGCGGCGTCTGGTCGCGACACGCGTGCATCGCTGACGGACGATCGTGGCGCTCGTCACCTCCGTCCTCGATCTCTCTCGCCGCCTCGCCCGCCGAGAGATCTCGTCCGTGGAGCTCACCCGGGCCTCGCTCGCCACCATCGAGCGGAGCGACCCCGGGATCGGGGCGTTCGTCGAGCTCGACGCGCGTCGCGCTCTGCGCGCGGCCGCCCGCATCGACGCGCGCCGCCGGCGCGGCGAGAGCCTCTCTCCCCTCGCCGGGATCCCGACCGCGATCAAGGACCACGAGCACATGCGGCTCATGGGCACGCGTGCGGGCTCGCGCATGTACCGCTACCTGCGCTCGCCGGTCGACGGCGAAGTGGCGCGGCGATGTCGTGCGGCGGGGATGATCCTCGTCGGCAAGACGAGCTGCTCCGAGATGACGATCCTCCCCTTCGTCGACACGGAGCTCGGGCCGCCCACACGCAATCCCGTGGCGCTCGAGCACTACTCGGGCGGCTCGAGCGGAGGCGCGGCCGCGGCGGTCGCCAGCGACATGATCCCGATCGCACCCGGGTCGGACGGCGCAGGCTCGATCCGGGTCCCCGCGTCGTTCTGTGGCCTCGTCGGCGTGAAGCCGAGCCGTCACGCGCTCTTCCACGAGCATCATGCCGTCGACCCGCACGACATCAGCGCGGTCGGACCGCTGGCGCGCACCGTGCGCGACGCCGCGATGCTGCTCGATGGGCTCGCCGGCGACACGAGCGAGCGGGCCGACGTTCGCTCGTTCCGCGCGGCGACGGAGCAGCCGCCACGCTCGCTCTCGATCCGCTTCAGCGCCCGCTCGCGCATCGCGCGCGTCGATCCGGAGGTGGAGGCCGCCGTTCGCCGCGCCGCGCGCCTCGCCGAGCAGCTCGGCCACCGCGTGGAGGAGGGCGAGCCGCTCGAGGGCAGGGTCGACGAGTTCCTGCCCGTGATGAGCAAGATGATCAGCAGCATCCCGCAGATCCCGATCGCGCGGCGCTTCGTGCAGCCGACCACGCGCTGGATGCTCGAGCTCGGCGCCCAGACGAGCCCGCAGACCGCGGCCGCGGCCAAGGAGATGCTCGAGGCACGCGTCGACGCCTGGTTCGGTGAGGCCGTCGACGCGTGGATCCTGCCCGTCTCGTGCGTGCTACCCCCGCGGGTCGGGCAGTTCGCAGGGCTCGGCGGGGAAGAGACGTTCCACGCGGTCGGGCCGATCGGCGCGTGGACGGCACCCTTCAACGTGTCGGGTCAGCCGGCCCTGAGCCTGCCGCTCGCGGTGAGCGAGGCAGGGCTGCCGATCGGCGTCCAGGTGGTGATGCACCGCCGCGACGACCGACGTCTCCTCGGGCTCGCCGCGCAGCTCGAGGAAGCCGCGCCCATCACCAGTGCGTTCTTCTGATCAAACCGGACCGATCCCGCCACGGCGTCGGCTTCCCGGCACGACGCCGCTCGCGCTCGCGCTCGTGCTCGTCGCGTGCGGAGGCGTGCCGCGCGAGGCGGTCACGGCGCGAGCGCCCCGGTGGACGCGTCTGCCGAGCGGGACGAGCGAGAGCCTGCGCGGTCTCTCGATCCCCTCGCGCGAGGTGGTGTGGGCCAGCGGCGCCCACGGCGCGGTCTTGCGCTCGATCGACGGCGGCGCGAGCTGGGCAAGCCGCGCGATCGAGGGCACGGCTGCGCTCGACTTCCGCAGCCTGCACGCGTTCGACGCCGACCGCGCCGTCGTCCTCTCCGCCGGAAACCCCGCGAGAGCGTTCGTCACGACGACGGGCGGCCAGTCGTGGATGGAGGCCTACACGCGCGTCGAAGAGGGTGTGTTCTTCGACTCCCTGGCCTTCGACGGCGACGAGGGCCTGGCACTCGGCGATCCGATGCCCTCGCCCGAGGGCCCTCGCTTCGCGATCGTGCGTACGCACGACGGCGGGCGGACGTGGGTGGACGGGACCGGACCGCTCGCCGAGCCCGGTGAGGCCGCGTTCGCCGCGAGCAACGGGTGCATCGCGCTGCTGACGGACGGCACGACGCTCTTCGCGACGAGCGGCTCGCGCGTGCTCCGATCGAGTGGCGAGGGCGCGTGGACGAGCGCGGCCGTGCCGATCCCCGGCTCGCCCTCGGCCGGGACCTTCGCCATCGCGTTCCGCGACGTGCGCGTGGGCTACGCCGTCGGCGGCGACTACGCGGCCCCGTCCGCGCCCGGCAGCTTCGCGCGCACGGGGGACGGCGGCGCTTCGTGGTCGGCCGGTGCGGCGCCGCGCGGCTATCGCTCCTCGATCGCCGTGGCGGGCCGCGCGCTGCTCGTCGTCGGCACTTCGGGCACCGACGTCTCGTACGACGAGGGCGCGAGCTGGCAGCCCGTCGACGATCTGCCGCTGAACGCGGTGCGGGTCGTCGGCGACGTCGCGTTCGCCGTGGGCCCGGACGGAACGATCGCGACGCTCACCGCGGGAGCCGGCGGCCGCTGACCCCGCCGCGACCGACGTCGGCTCCGGACGGCCTCCATGGAGCGAGCGGAGAGACGGTCGACTCCGCCGTCGTCAGGGTGGCGTCACCGGAGGGCACTCGCTCACGCCGGGGGGCGGCGTGCAGCGCCCGCGCACGCAGGTCTCGGGGTGATTGCATCCGGCGTCCGCGCGGCATGGGTCGCCCGTCTCGCCCGGAGCCACGCACCAGCCGTTCACGCACGTTCCCTCGAGGCAGAGGTGGAAGGGCGCGGGCGAGCATCGATCCCCTAAGAGGTGCGGCACACAGACGCCGTCGTCACAGGTGCCGCCGCGCATGAAGCACTCGTCGCTGCCGCCGCCGTCGAGCCTGCATGGGTGGACGATCGTCGCGACGTGTGCGCACGCGCCCTCGTGACACTCGTACTGCGATGGGCAGAGCGCCGCCGGGCCGCAGGGGCAGCCGGGGCCGACGATCTCCGCGCACACCGAGCGCGCGGACGCGGCGTCGTCGACCGGATGGCAGCGCTGATCCGGATCCGCGCAGGCGTCGCTCGCGTCGCACTCCTCACCCGCGGCGCGCCGCGGCTGGCAGGTGCCCGGCCCGCCGGGGCTCGCGGCGCAGTAGAGGGGGGGCACGCAGCGCAGCGCGTGCCTCGGGTCGGCCGCGGCGATGCAGTCGTCCCCGACGGACGTGCCGAGCGCGAAGCAGACGCCATCGCAGTAGGAGCCGTCTGCGCAGATCGAAGCGCCGCCGCAGGCCTGCCCGACGGCGACCGTGTGCTGCGTGCGGCATCGGCCGTCGACGTCGCAGAGCAAGCCGGCGTCGCAGAAGCCAGGCGGGAAGCCGAGGTCTTGCGCGCAGCGCTCGCCCAGCCCTGGGTACGGCTCGCAGACGTCGCCGCGGCAGCGCGAGCCGAGCGCGCACGGACGGCCCGGCACGCAGGGCTCGCCGTGGGGCACGGGCATGACGCAGCGACCGACCGAGCAGAGCTGCCCCGGCGGGCAGCCCGCGTCGCAGCGCGCTTCGGCGTCCGAGAGGCAGGCGCCCTCGCAGGTCGCGAAGGACTCGTTGCGACAGAGCCCCGCACAGTCGCTCTGCTCCGTGCAGAGGCCGCCGGGCGCGGTCACGCCCTGCTCCAGCGGCTGGCAGACCCGATACCGCTCGGGTGTGCCCGCTCCGGAGTCCTCGCACGGCGCGCTGTCCCACGCGGCGATGCACTGCGCCGCCCGCGCGAGATCGACCTCGCCACGCAGCGCGCCGTCGGTCACGCGGACGGGATCACAGGCGAGCGCCTCGACGAGGTCGTTGCAGCGAACCGCGTGACGGCAGTGCATCTGCGCGAGCGCGTGGGCGAGCTCAGGCCGCGTGTCGTAGGTCGCGGGATCGGCCGGGTCGGCGGTCCACGCGCCACACGCGCCGCTCAGTGGCGGGAGCCACGCGGGCCGCTCGTACGCTGCATCCACGCTGGGTCCGACGTCGGCGACGCCGCCCGCGTCCGGCGTCGCGTCCTCCCCGCCATCCGCCGGCGTGGGCGTCGCCGCCCCGCAACCGCAGCCGAGCAGCACCCACGCCAGGCACGCGACGAGGAGACGTTGCACGCCGGACCAGCGTAGCGCGTCGCCGAGGCGGCGCCTCGCGCCGAGCGATCCAGTTCAGGGCCAGCCGGGCGCGCACGGGTTCTGCTGATCGGCGGGCACCGCACAGAACGTGGTGAAGTCGACGCACGCCTCGCCGCTGCCGCACCCGTAGGGGTCCTCGTCGCACGCCCCGCCGCTCGGGACGGTCGGAGCGCACACGCCGCGCACCATCGGCCGGCAGTGACCCTCGGAGCACCCCGGCCCATCGAGGCTGCACGTCGTGCCGAGCGCATGAACCACGCACACGCCGCCCAGGCACTCGCCCCAGTCGCAGTCGAGGGCGTCCGTACACGCGACGCGCGCCAGGCCGATGCGCTGGCAGGTGCCGGCGACGCAGCGGAAGCTCCACGGGCACGCGCTCCCGTCGGTGCAGTCGCAGCCCGGGCCCACCATCGGCGCGCACACGCGGCTGGCATTGCAGCCCAGGCCCGAGGCGCACGCCCGATCGGCGGCGCGGCAGAGCGCGCGCTCTGCAGGGCGCACGGCGCAGCTACCGTCGATGCAGTCGCTGCCGGAAGGGCAGAGGTGCAGCGTCGCGTCGCACGGGTCGCCGGGAGCGCCGATCGTGGGGGCCACGCACACGCGGTGGTCGCACGCGAGGCCCGGACTGCACGCGCCGGACTCGACCCCCGGGAAGAGCGAGTAGATCACGCAGGGCTCTGACTCGATCGGCGCGTGGACGCAGGCGTACGTCGCCGGGTGGCAGAGGAGACCGCTCGCGCACTCGAGACCCGCGAGCCCGCCGCAGGGCATGCCCTCCGTCGGCCGCGGCACGCACGCACCGGCGACACATCCCGCGTCGGCCCCGCAGCCGCCTGCGCACTCGGGCGCGGGCGCACAGGTGCCGCCGCACGTCGCGCTCGCGGCCTCGCAGTGGCCGGACCGGCACCAGCGATCCGCGCTGCACGGGCTCCCGTCCGGAGCGCCGTATCGCCCGAGCGGAGCACAGCTCAGCTCGGCGGCATATCGCGACTCGTCGTCGCATGCGGCCGATCCGAGCGCGTCGAGGCAGGCGCGTGCGGCTCCGACCTCGACTGGCGCGTGCAGCGCCTCGGCGGGCGTGTCGACCCGGAACGGATCGCAGGCGGACGACGTCGCGTCGTGGCACGCGAGCGTCCAGCGGCAGCGCGCGTCCGCGATCGCCACGGCCAGCTCGCCCGTCGTGTCGTAGGTCGAGGGGTCGTCGAGGTCGTAGGCCCACGCGCCGCAGGCCGGATGCAGCGTCCGGTAGCCGTAGGGTCGATCGGGATCGACGAGCGACCGGCCTGCGTCGACCGGCGGACCGGTGTCGAGGGCCCACGCGTCGGGCGGGCCGGCTCCCGCGTCGCGCCGCTCCGCGTCCATGCTGGCCACGGGAGGCGGGGCGCAGCCGGTCGCAGAGATCACGAGCGCGAGGATCGCGGTGCATCGCACGGCGGGAGCGTAGCCCGCGATCAGGACGCGACGAAGCCCTTCCAGCTCTTCATGTACTCGACGAAGCGCGGGCTCAGGCCCTCGGCGCGCAGGTGCGCCTCCGTCAAGGGCTCGCTCGCCGTCGGGTGGCCGTCCCGGATGCGCAGCGGCCAGTCGTGGTTCGCGATCGCCGCCCTCCCGATGGCGACCGCGTCGGCGCCGAGCGCGAGCTGTGCGTCCGCGTCGTGCTTGGTCAGGATCCGTCCCGCCGTCACGACGCGAACGCGTGCCGGGACGGCGTCACGGAACAGGCGCGTCGCGTGCTCGTCCGGCCGCTTCGTCGTGTTGCGGGCAGCGCGCCAGAGTGAGAGGTGGAGCACCTCCATACCGTCCTCGGCGAGCCAGCGCGCCGTCTGGATCGCCTCGTCGAGGTCGATGCCCTTCGTCTGGGCGAAGTCCTCGGGCGAGAGCCGGACGATGCGGACCAGCGCAGGCGCGCGCTCCCGCACCGCCTGGAGCACCATGCGGATCAGCCGCGCCCGGTTCTCGAGCGAGCCGCCCCAGCGATCGGTCCTCCGGTTGTAGACGGTGCTCAGGAACTGGGCGAGGAGGTAGCCGTGCGCTCCGTGCAGCTCGACCGCGTCGAACCCCGCCTCCGCGCAGCGCTCGGCGGCGCGCGCGAAAGCCTCGATCGCGCCGGCGATGTCGTCCTCGGTCCCCGCGCGCGGCAGGGTGACCACGCCCTCCTCGTAGGCGCTCGCGCTCCAGACGGGCAGACCGCTGGCCTCCTCCGAGGCGCGCAGCCCGCCGTGGAAGAGCTGCACGCTCGCGAGCGCGCCGCGCGCGTGGATCGCCCCCGCGAGCCGGGTCAGGCCGGGGAGCATCGCGTCGTCGTGGACGCCGAGCTCGCCACGCCAGGCCTTTCCGTCCTGGGCCACGTGCGCGGCGCACGTCTCCACGAGACCGAACCCGCCCTCCGCGCGCATCGCGAGGAAGCGGAGCTCGTCGTCCGAGAGCGAGCCGTCCTCGTGGCTCTGCAGGTTGGTGAGCGGCGCGAGCCAGATGCGATTGCGCGAGACGACACCCTCACGCAAGACGAGCGGGTCGAAGAGCATGCGGGCTCGCTCATGCGTCGCGTCCAGGCGGGCGTCAACCTCACCCCGCGCTCGAGCCGGCCCCGAGCACGACCGCGCGGGCGTCAGCGGCTCATGAAGAACGACGCGAGCAGGACGAAGGGGCCCTGGTAGCTCTGCGAGGGCTCGCTGATCTCCCACGACGCCGCGCGGCACTGGGAGCCGTCCCAGTCGCAGCCGACGGAGAAGTCGCGGTAGGCGTAGGCCGGGCGCTCACGCATGGGGATGGTGTACGCGGCGGAGTAGTAGAAGTTCGGGCCGCCGGGGACGATGCCGGGCGCCGGGCCGTAGGTCGAGCTGGCCGTGTCGTCCGCGTAGTAGGGGTAGAGCGGCTCGTCCACGCCCACCGGCAGCCCGTTGTACGTCGCGTTGCCGTGGTCGCCGTCGCTGCCCGTGTAGCTGAACCACGCGTGGTAGATCTGGAACGACGAGTGCTCGCCGCCGTACGCGGCCATGTTGGTCAGGTAGAGCATCGAGAGCGGGTTGAGGCCGAGCATGAAGTGCAGGTGCGCCTCGGCGCGATCTCGGACCTCCGTCGCGGTGTGCGTTCCGAGGATGCCGAAGTGCGCGGCCATCATGAGGTTGCCGCCGTACATGCTCTGCGCGCGGCTCGAGCCCCAGCTCCACTCCCAGCCGTTGCCCGGACCGCCGAACATCCCGCCGTAGGCGCCGGTCTGCGAGAACGCGCCGTCGACGATCACGTCCTGAACCGCGTCGCGGATGTCGGCCTGGACGGTCGCGCCGCACGCCGCGTCGAGCAGGCAGTGCCACGCGCCGGCCGCGATCACGCCCTCGCTCGGCGTCGCGCCGCCGCCGCGCTGACCGTCCCACGTGCGCCATGCGAAGCTCGACACGGCGGTGGCCGCGCTCGCGGTCGAGCCGTCCATCCGGTGCACGGCGGCCGCAGCGGCCGCGCGGAGCCGCCGCTCCGAGTCGGTGCTCGCGCTCGCGGCCGAGAGCCACGTCCAGCCGCTCGTCGCGGCCGCGCGATAGGCGGCGGCGCGGGCGGGGTCGCTGGGCGCGAACACGATCGCCGCGTGCGCCAGCCCGAGCACCGCGTTGCCGCTCGCCTCCACGAGGGTGGTACCGCCGCCCGACCACTCGCCACCGCTCGGCGCGGTCGAGTCGAAGTACACGCGCTCCTCGTCCGACGCGCTCGGGGGGGAGTTGGTCGTCGCGTTGTGCCCCTTCACGCTGGTCATGAAGTGCCCGTCCGGCCGCTGCATGCGCACGTAGAAGTCGAGCTCCCACGCGATCTGATCGAGCAGGTCCGGCACTCCGTTGCCGCTCTCGGGGATGTTCAGCTGCGCGTCGGTCCAGGCGCCGGGGTTCATCTCGTACGCGAAGAGCAGCTCCGGAACGCCGCGGCCCCAGAGCGTCTTCTGGTAGTCGCCGGCGTCGTGCCAGCCGCCGTGCACGTCGAGCGGGCCGTGGTCCGTCGAGCCGGGGCCGGCGACGGCGGCGAAGTCCCCGTCGTGGCAGGCGTCGTCGACCCACTGGCCGTCCGTGCCCGCGAAGCCGCCGAGCCTGTCGCTCGCGTAGGGCAGCGCGTGATCGTGGTTGCAGCGCTGGAAGTAGTAGCTCTTGGCCGCGGCCAGCGCGGCGATGTCGTAGACGGCGTCGTCGATCGTGAAGCGATACGAGCGCAACATCGGTCCGGGGAGAAGGACGTAGTAGTCGCCCGGCGTGGTGACGTCCGAGAAGTCGACGCGCGAGACGGAGTCGCCCGAGTCCTCGTCGGTGCTCGTACTGCCCGACGTGTACGTGCCCGCGACGGTTCCGTCGCTCACGCGCCTTATCTCGACGCTCTCGTGCGCGTGGCCGAGCAGGACGGCGACCTTCGTGTCGCCCGTGCGCCAGCCCAGGTGGTCGACGCGGATGTCGGCGCTGAGCGTCCCCATCGGCGGCGCCTCGGGGCCGGTGTCGGGACGCGCCGCGTCGCGCGGTGGCGGCGTCCCGGTGTCGGGCGTGGGACCGGCGTCCGGCATGGAGCCCGTGTCGGCGCCCGGACCGCCGTCGAGGCCGGCCCCCGCGTCGGCCGGGGGCGTGCCCCCACCGCCGCAGCCAGCGACGATCCCGAGCGCGAGCGAGAGCCACCGGAGCGGGCGCGTGTCCATGTCGCGCATCATCACCCGGCCCTTGCGCAACTCACCAGGGGGTCGCAGCTTCGCCATCCATGGCCTCCATCGCCTCCGCCATTCCTTTCGCGCCCGACGTGGAGAAGCGCGGCAACTTCGTCCGCGACGCCTGGGATCGCTTGCACGGCCTGCCGGGCGGCAAGCGCCTCTTCTCGCTGATGGTGGGTCGCGCGGCGCCCTACACCGGAACGATCGGCGCGCGCATCGAGGCGCTCCGCGTCGGCTACGCGAGGGTGACGCTCCGCGATCGGCCGAGCGTGCGCAACCACCTGCGCTGCGTGCACGCCATCGCGCTCGCGAACCTCGCGGAGGTGACCGGCAACGTCGCGGTGTTCTACGCGCTGCCCGACGACATGCGCTTCATCGTCGCGGGGCTCTCGATCGAGTACCTGAAGAAGGCGCGTGGCGATCTCGTCGCCGAGAGCCGTCCGCCGGCGCTGCCCTCGTCGACGGAGAGGCGCGAGATCGAGGTCGTCGTCGAGATCCGGGATGCCCAGGGCGATCTCTGCGCGCGCTCGACCTTGCGAACCCTCGTGGGACCCAAGCGCGGATGACGCTCCGCTTCGCGCTCTGCCAGATCGATCCCGCGATCGGCGACCTCGCCGGCAACGCGGCCAAGATCGTGTCCTTCGCCGAGCGCGCGCGGGCGGCCGGCGCGCGCGTCGCCGTCTACCCCGAGCTCGCCCTCACCGCGTACGGGCCGCGCGACCTGCTCGATCGCCCGGCGTTCGTGCAGGGCGTCATGAGCGCGATCGACGCGCTCGCGAAGGCGCTTCCGAGAGAGCTCGTCGCGATCGTCGGGGCGCCCGTCGCGCGCGACGCCGTCGTCGGCCGCGGCCTCTACAACTCGGCGATCGTGTTCGAGGGCGGGCACGTGCGGCAGATCGTGCACAAGCGCCTCCTGCCGACGTACGACGTCTTCGACGAGGACCGCTGGTTCGAGGCGGGCAGCGAGCCCGGCATCGTCGAGGTCGACGGCGTGAAGCTGGGCCTCACCACGTGCGAGGACGCGTGGAACGACGTCGCGATCATGCGCGGCAGGCGCTACGCGGCCGACCCGATCGCCGATCTCGTGCGCGCGGGCGTCGACGTCCTCGTGAACCTCTCGGGCTCGCCCTTCACGGGGCGCAAGCGCCACGGTCGCGGCGCGATGCTCGCGACGATCGCGCGCACGCACGGCCTGCCGCTCGTGATGGTCAACCAGGTCGGGGCGCACGACGACATCGTCTTCGACGGCACGAGCGCGATGTACGGGCCCGACGGATCGATCTGGGCGCAGGCCCCGAGCTTCCGCGAGGAGCTCGTGGTCGCCGACCTCGCCGAGGGCGGTCCGGTCCACGCTCTGCCCGAGACCGAGGAGGCGGCGATCCTCGAGGCGCTCGTGCTCGGCGTGCGCGACTACGCCGGGCGCTGCGGGATGAAGAAGGCGGTGCTCGGCCTGAGCGGCGGGATCGACAGCGCGCTCGTCGCCTGCATCGCGGCGCGGGCGCTCGGCCCCGAGAACGTGCACGGCGTGGCGCTGCCGAGCCGCTACTCCTCGGAGGGGTCGATCACCGACGCACGCGCGCTGGCCGCGGCTCTCGGTCTGCCGTTCCAGATCGTCTCGATCGAGCCGCTCTACGCGCCCTACCACGACGTGCTGCCGGCCCCGCTCGCGACGCTCGGCGCCGCGCCCGAGGGCGACGTCACGTTCGAGAACGTCCAGGCGCGCCTGCGCATGACGGTGCTCATGGCGCTCGCGAACCGGATGAACGGGCTCCTGCTCAACACCGGCAACAAGAGCGAGGTCGCGTGCGGCTACTGCACGCTCTACGGCGACATGGCGGGCGGCCTCGCGGTGCTCGCCGACGTCTTCAAGACGATGGTGTACCGCGTGAGCCGCGAGGTGAACCGGCAGGCGGGGCGGGCGCTGATCCCCGAGAGCACGCTGACCAAGCCGCCGAGCGCCGAGCTGCGTCCGAACCAGACCGACCAGGACTCGCTCCCGCCCTACGACGTGCTCGACGCGATCCTGGGCCTCCTGGTCGAAGAGGTGCGTGCGCCCGAGGAGATCGTGGCGGCCGGGTTCGACGAGGCGACGGTGAAGAAGGTCTGCCGTTTGGTGCGGATCGCGGAGCACAAGCGGCGGCAGCTGCCGCCCGGGCTCATCGTCACCCACAAGGCGTTCGGTCCCGGCCGGCGCGTCCCGATCGCCCAGCGCTGGGGCCCCTGAGGCGTGAGAAAAGGCGCCCCGCCGCGGCGCTACCCTCTTGCGGACCGAGCGCGATCGGCCGCTACCCTCGCCCTCTCTCGAACTCGCATCGCCAGGGGAGCCCATGCTGCATCGTGCCGTCCTCTTCACGCTCGTCGCGCTGGCGCTCGGCCCCGGCTGCACCGCCGGCCGGACGGCGACGGGTGACGCAGGGCCCGTCGGTCCCGGCACCGACTCGGGGACACCTCCGGGCAACGACGCGTACGTCGCGCCGGTGGACGTGGACATCGTCACGGCCAGCGCGCCGTCCGACGCCCCCGCGATGTTCGGCGGCACGCCGGACGCCTCGCACGCGCCCTCGCTCGTGTACCCCCTCGACGCCGTGATGGTCCCGCCGAACCTCTCGCAGCTCGAGTTCCACTACCTTCCGAACGGCGGCACCGTCTTCCAGCTCGCGTTCACCGCCGGCACGAGCCGCATCCGGGTGTACTTCGGCTGCCCCGAGAGCGTCGGGGCGGGCTGCGTGTTCATGCCGGACCACGACACGTGGACGGTGATCTCGAGCGCGGCGCGCGGCCGGGGACCGATCACGTACGTGCTGCGCGGCGTGAGCGCGTCCGGCGCGCTCGGCGAGACCACGAGCCAGACCATCACCTTCGCGAACCAGGACGTGACGGGCGGCGTGTACTACTGGACACCGGGCGCCAACGGGGCGATCAACCGCTTCGAGTTCGGCGTGCCGGGCGCGCGCGCGGAGCACTTCCTCAACGTCGCGACCACGGCCGCGACGTTCTGCATCGGCTGCCACACTCTCTCCCGCGACGGCGCGCTCATCGCGGTCGGCGAGGACACGGTGACCTCGCGCTTCGAGGTCTTCGACATCGAGACGCGCGCGCAGCGCTTCCTGCTCCGGGGCATGGGCACGGGCGGCCCGCTCGCGGGCCCAGCCCAGTCGAACTTCACCTCGTTCAGCCCGGACAACGCGCAGATCGTCGGCAGCTCCTTCGCCGGCCTCCGCTTCCTGTCCGCGACCGATGGAACGCTTATCGAGGAAGGGGTCACCGGGGCGGCCGCCTCGATGCCGGACTGGTCACCCGACGGCGAGCACATCGTCTACGTGTCGTTCCCTGGGCGCAGCACGCTCGGCCTCTTCGACTCCAACGGCATCACCAGCGGGAGCATCGTCCGGCTCGATCGCGTCGGAGGTGCCTGGACCGTCGGACCGACGCTCGTCGCCTCGAGCGGCGACAACAACTTCCACCCGAGCTACTCGCCCGACGGGCAGTTCGTCATCTACAACCGCTCCCCCTCCAACGCCTCCTCGATCGGCGACGACCCTGGCGGCGGCACGAGCCGCATGAGCGACGCCCAGATGTGGTTCGTGCCCTCGAGCGGGACCGGCGCCGCGGTGTCGCTCGACGCGATCCACGGCCTCAGCGACCAGTGGCCACGCTTCAATCCGACGAGCTTCAACGAGCGCGGCCACCCGCTCTTCTGGATCGTGTGGGCGAGCCGCCGCGGCTACGGCCTGCGCCTCGACGAGGACGTCCGCTCGCAGCTCTGGATGGCGTCCTTCGACCCGATGCGTGCGGCCGCGGGCCTGGACCCGACCTCCGTCCCGTTCTGGATGCCCTTCCAGAACATGGAGGAGACCAACCACCTGGCGCAGTGGGTCTCCACGGTGCGTCGCATGGGCTGCGACACCGACGCCGAGTGTGGCGGCGAGTTCTGCGTCGACCACCGCTGCTTCCAGGAGCCCCCGGTCTTCTGATCCGATGGGGTTCCGATGGGGTCACTCCACACCCGCTCAACATGGCGAAATCCGATGGGGTCACTCCACACCCGCTCAACATGGCGAAATCATGTCGATCGGGCGCCTAGGTGCGCGATTCGTCCGGGACGTCTTGTTTCGTGGGCTCCGGCACGAATCGCGCACCTTGCCGCCGGTTCGGTGTGATCTCGGCCACTTGGATGGTGCTGGAGTGACCCCGATCAGTTCTTGGTGAGCTTGCGGTACTTGATGCGGTGCGGGCGATCGGCGTCCGTGCCGAGGCGCTTGCGCCGGTCCGCCTCGTAGTCGTGGTAGCTGCCCGTGAACCACACGACGTTCGAGTCGCCCTCGAACGCGAGGATGTGGGTCGCGAGGCGGTCGAGGAACCAGCGATCGTGGCTCGTGATGAGCGCGACGCCCGGCCACTCGAGCAGCGCCTCCTCGAGCGAGCGCAGCGTCTCGACGTCGAGATCGTTGGTCGGCTCGTCGAGCAAGAGGACGTTGCCGCCCTGCGTGAGCACCTTCGCGAGCATCAAGCGGTTGCGCTCGCCGCCCGAGAGGTTCTTCACGATCTTCTGCTGGTCGCTGCCCTTGAAGTTGAAGAGGCCGACGTACGCGCGCGAGGGGAGCTCCGTGCGGCCGACGACGATCTTGTCCTGGCCCTTGCTGATCTCCTTGAAGACCGTGTTGTCGGGCGTGAGCCCGTCGCGCGACTGGTCGACGTACATGAGCTTGATCGTCTCGCCGACCTTCACGGTTCCCTGGTCGGGCTTCATCTCGCCCGTGATCATGCGGAAGAGCGTGGTCTTGCCGGCGCCGTTGGCGCCGATGATCCCGACGATCGCCCCCTTGGGGACGATGAACGAGAGGTGCTCGTAGAGCAGGCGGTCGCCGAAGCCCTTCGCGACGTCGTGGACCTCGATGACGGTGTCGCCGAGGCGCTCGCCCGGCGGGATCGCGATCGCGTTCTCGTCGCGCTTCTTCTTGCCGGCCTCGGCCACGAGCGCGTCGTAGGCCTGCAGGCGCGCCTTGCTCTTGGCCTGCCGCGCCTTGGGGGACTGGCGCACCCACTCGAGCTCCTGCGCGATCTTCTTGCGCCGCGCGGACTCGCCCTTCTCCTCCATCTCGAGCCGCTTCTCCTTCTGCTCGAGCCAGCTCGTGTAGTTCCCCTTGAACGGGAACGCCTCGCCGCGGCCGTCGAGCTCGAGGATCCACTCCGCGACGTTGTCGAGGAAGTAGCGATCGTGGGTGATCGACACGATCGTGCCGGGGTAGTCCTTGAGGTGCTGCTCGAGCCACGCGACCGACTCGGCGTCGAGGTGGTTCGTCGGCTCGTCGAGCAGCAGCAGGTCCGGCCGCATGAGCAGCGTGCGGCAGAGCGCGACGCGGCGCTTCTCGCCGCCCGAGAGGTGGTTGACGCTCTCCTCGGCGGGCGGAAGGCGCAGCGCGTCCATCGCGATCTCGAGCGTGGTGTCGAGGTTCCAGCCGTCGCCCGCCTCGATGAAGTCCTGAAGCTTCCCCTGCTCGTCGAGCAGCTTGTCCATGTCGGCGTCGGGCTCGCCCATCTTCATGCCGATCTCTTCGAAGCGCGCGAGCGCCTTGCGCATGGGCTCGACGGCCTCGTGCACGACGTCGATGACGCGACGATCCTTGCCGATGTCGGGCTCCTGCGGGACGTAGCCGACCGTGGCGGTGGGCCGGATCCAGGCCTCGCCCGTGAAGCTCTTGTCGACGCCCGCCATGATGCGGATGAGCGAGCTCTTGCCGGAGCCGTTCGGCCCGATGACGCCGATCTTCGCGCCGGGGATGAAGGACAGGTAGAGGTCGGTCACGACCTTCTTGTCGGGCGGGTGGACCTTGGTGACGCCCTTCATCGTGTAGATGTAGTCGGTCATGGGGGGCTCTTGTCGCACGGCGGAGCGGGCCCGCCAAGCTGGTGGTGCCGGTCCGCGCACGCGACATACTGCGCGCCATGACGCGGTCCCGCCCGTTCTTCCGGTTCGCCGCCGCCCTCGTCCTGCTCGCGTGCGGGGCCCCGGCCGCCGCGACGCCCGACGCCGCCGCCGACGCCGACGCGGGCCTGGGCATCGACGCGAGCGTCGGCGACACCGGCGCGAGCACGAGCGGCTCCACCACGATCGGGCCCACCGATCGCCGTGCACGCCTCGTCGCTCCGTCGTCGCCCGGCGCCGATCCCGCTCCGCTGCTCGTGCTGCTCCACGGCTACGGAGCCACCGGCGCGGTCCAGGACACGTACCTCGGCGTCACGCGCGCGGCCGCCTCGCGGGGTCTGTGGGTGATCGTGCCCGACGGCACCGTCGACACGAGCGGCAAGCGCTTCTGGAACGCGCACGGCTGCTGCGACTTCGCGTCGACCGGCGTCGACGACGTCGCGTACCTCCGCGGGCTCGTGCAAGAGGCCATGGCGGTGCGCTCGATCGATCCCGGCCGCGTCTACTTCTTCGGCCACTCGAACGGCGGGTTCATGTCGTACCGGATCGCCTGCGAGCTCGCGGACGAGGTGACCGCCGTCGCGGTCCTCGCCGGCTCCGACGCAGAGCCCGACGCGGCGTGCACGCCGAGCCAGCCCGTCTCCGTTCTGCACCTGCACGGCACCGCCGACACGACGATCCCCTACGCCGGCGGCAACGTCGGGCTCGGGGCGTTCCCCGGTGCCCTGGCGATGACCGGGCGCTGGGCGGCGCGCGCCGGGTGTGACGCGACTCCGACCGACGACGCGCCGATCGACGCGGAGAGCACGATCCCCGGCGCCGAGACGACGCCGCACACGTTCACCGGCTGCGACGCGGGGCTCGACGTCCGGCTGATGACGATCGAGGGCGGAAGCCACATCCCGACCTTCACCACCGGGGTGATCGGGACCGAGGTGCTCGACTGGCTCCTCGCCCACCACCGCTGAGCCCGGCGCACCACACCCTCACCAGCGGGCGCGATGCTCCTCGGCCCAGCCGAGCGCACCGTCGACGGTCACGCCCGCCGCCTGCCCCGACCAGCGCCCGAAGCAGAGGTGTAGCTCGGTGCGCAGCACGCGCAGGTCGAGCCTCGCGACCCGCTCGAAGAACGGCGTGAAGATCAGCGCGACGTCGTCGCCTTCGACGCGCCAGGGTCTCCGGAAGTCCTCGCGTGCGTACGCCCATCGCAGCTCGGCGCCGATCTTGTCGAGTCGGCCATCGACGAAGACCCCGTTCTCGGTCGCACCGGTCCCCTCGGTCCACTTTCCCCCGAGCTGCAGCCCGATGCGCCGGCCGCCCCTGCGGAGCGCGCCCGTGCCCCAGTTCCACGCGGTGTCTCGCGGCCACACCCCGCGGCCGAAGTCGAGGCACGCGAAGCCCTCGTGCGCGTCGTCGATCGGGTAGCGCCGGCCGAGCGCGCAGATCTCGCCTGCCGCGGGCAGCGCTACACGCTTGGTCGTGAGCTGGAAGGTGCGCTCGCTCCACGGCACGACGACGCTCAGCGACTCCTCGCTGGGTGGCGTCGCGATCGCGACGTTCGCCTCGATCGGCCCGCGCGGCGTCCGCGCGCGGACCGAGAGGTGCGTCACGTCTCCCCGCGGCTCGATCGACACGACGCCGAGCGGCGTGCGGACGCGCCAGGCCTCGCCGCTCCGGTCGGGCAGCGTCAGCCCGAGCCCCAGCGGCAGGACGAAGGGCGCGCTCGCCACTTCCTTCGTCTCGAAGTCCGAGAACGAGAGCTCGACCAGCCCGAGGAAGTCGAGATCCGCGACCGTCACCTGCAGCGCGCCGCGCGTGCCGATCACGCACCAGTACTCCCAGCGCTTGCGCCGGCCGGGCCGCGCGGGGATCGCCGCATCGTGGACGGGGCGCCGGCTGTAGCCGATCGCTTCGGGTCGCAGTGTCCCGCGCCAGTCGGCGAGAGAGACGGCCTCGGTGATCTCGCGCTCGTGCGTCGTCACGCCCCGAACTGTACGATGCGCGCCATGAGCGATGTGGACTTCGAGCCGGTCGTGGTCGTCATGGGATCGGCGATCGTCGCGCTGCGGCCGCGGGACGGGACGATCGTCTGGCACGTCCCGACGGAGCAGCCCGTCGTGCGCCTCTACCGCGTGGACCAGCGCCTCTTCGGCGTGAGCGGCACGCGCGTGATCTGCGTCGAGCTCGGCACGGGGGACGTGCTCGGGCAGGTCGACGTCGGTTTCCCGCCCGAGTCCGGGATGGTCTGCGACGGGCAGCTCGTGCTGCTGCGTGGCGGTGACGTCGCGCCGACGCCCGAGGCGATCGTCTGCCTCACGTCCGACGGCCAGGTCCGCTGGCACGGGACGCTGCGGATCGAGCGCGGCAAGGCCAAGCTCGCGACGTTCGACGAGGACGGGCAGCCGCGCTCGCAGGTGACGTTCCCGTTTCGCGGAGCGCCCGCGGGGATCGCGTATCGCGACGCGGTGGTGCAGCCCGATCTGAACCGCTGAGGCGGCGATGGCGGCGGCGAGCCGGCGCTGCATCGTCGTCCGCGGTACGCGAGCGCGGACGCGGCAGGACGCCGCGCGCGTCACGGCCGGCATCGCGCGCGCGGACGTCGTCTGGGTATGCACCGACGGGCCCGAGGGGGCGCGCTCGGTCTCTCCCCGCGCGCTCGAGGCGCTGCTCGGGCAGAGCGTCACGGCCGTCGTCCTCGACCTGCACGAGGCGCTCGACCCGGATGTGATCGCGCGGGCAGAAGGGCTGATCCGTGGTGGCGGCGCTCTGGTGCTGCGGATGCCGACGCGCCTCGAGTTGCTCCCGCGTCGTCCGGACCTGGCGGTGCACCCCCACACGCTCGACGACGTCGGCTCGCGCTTCGCGCGCCGCTTCGAGCGCTGCCTGCCGCCCGTCGACGACGGGGTGCTCGCCGCGCCAACCTCGTCGACCGAGGCGACGCCGGAACAAGACGACCTCGTGGCAGACGTCGCGGAGACGCTCGGCTCGGCCCCGCCGACCGTCACCGTCGTCCTCGCCGACCGCGGGCGGGGGAAGTCGGCGGGCATCGGCCGCGCGCTCGGCCGCGCGCTCGCGGCGAGGCCCTCGCTTCGGATCGTGGTCAGCGCGCGCGCGCCCGAGGCGGCCGCCGAGGTGCTCCGCTACGCGGCACCCCACGCGCTCCGACTCGTCTCTCCGCTGGAAGCAGCCGACGCGGCGCTCGACGCCGACGTCGTCGTCGTCGACGAGGCGGCCCAGCTCCCGGTCGCTCTCGTGAAGCGCATCGTGACGCGTCACCCCGGCGCGCACGTGATCCTGTCGACCACGTGCCGCGGGTACGAGGGTACGGGCCGGGGCTTCGCGCTGCGATTCGTCGCCTGGGCGCGCGCGCGGGCGCTCCCCACGCTCGAGCACACGCTCGACGAGCCGATCCGGTGGGCCGCCGACGATCCGCTCGAGCACTGGGCCTTCCAGGCGCTCCTGCTCGACGCCGAGCCGGCCCGCCTGGCGCACGCGCCGGCCGGCGGCGTGCGCCACGTGCTCTTCGATCGCGAGCGGCTCGCGGACGACGAGCGGACGCTCCGGCAGCTCTTCGGCCTGCTGGTCCACGCGCACTACCGGACGACGCCGAGCGATCTGATGCGCATGCTCGACGCGCCGAACCTCGACGTGCACGCGCTGCTCGAGGGGGACGAGGTGGTCGCGGCGAGCCTGGTCGCGCGCGAAGGCTCGCTCCCGCCGGGGCTCGCAGACGCGATGCTGCGTGGGGAGCGTCGCGTCGCGGGTCACGCGCTCGCGGACACGCTCGTCAGTCACGCGCTGCGCCCGGAGGCCGCGGGCCTGTCGATGATCCGCAGCGTCCGGATCGCGGTCCACGACGCGCGCCGGCGTCAGGGGCTCGCGCGGCGGCTCGTGGACGCGGTCCACGCGAGCTACACGCCCGATCTCCACGGCACCATCTTCGGCGCGACCGCGGAGCTCGTCGCGTTCCGGCGTGCGCTCGGCTACGAGGTCGTGCGGGCCGGCGTCTCGCGCGGGGACCGGAGCGGCGAGCCCGCCGTGGTGATGGTGCGCCCGGTCTCGAGCGCGGCCCGGGCCCTGCTCGCCTCGCTCCGGCAGGACCTGGCGCACGAGATCGAGGCGCAGCTCGCCCTGCAGGAGGCCGACGACGGCGGATCGATCGAGCCCGCGCTGCGTGCGGCGCTGACGCGAGGTCTCGGCGCCCCCGCGCCGCGGCCACCGGCCGAGCTCCGCGCGCTCGCCGAGCGCTACGCGTGCAGCGCACAGCCCGTCGACGTGGTCGCGGGATCGCTCGGAGCGCTCGTCCGCGCCCATCCGTCGGCGCTCGCGTCGCTCGCGCCCGCCGCACGTGCGCTGCTCGAGGCACGTCTGGTCGATCACGCCGCCTGGTCCGTCGTCGCCGCCCGGGCGGGCGCGCCGAGCGTCGCCTCCGCCATGCGGGCGATGCGCGAGGCCGTTCGCGCGCTGCTCCGGGCCATCGAGGATTGACCTCGAGCGTCCCGGGGCGCGACGCTGCCGCACGTGCCGCGGTCGATCGATCCCATCGCGCTCGCGAGGATCCAGCTCGCCAGCGACCGTGCGATCGATCGCACGGCAGCCGGGCTCTTCGCGGTCAAGCACGGGCGCATGTGCGCGTCGGCGTTCGCGTTCCTCCGCGGGAGCGCGCCGCTCTTCTACCGGATCTTGCGCGAGCACCCCGAGCTCGGGCGGGGACCCGACGGTGGGGCGTGGCTGACGGGGGATCTCCACGTGCAGAACTTCGGGGCCTACCGGACGGACGACGCACGCCCGGGGCGAACGCGCGTGGTGTTCGGCCCGAACGACTTCGACGAGGCCTGCGTCGGTCCGGTGCGCATCGACCTCTTGCGCCTGGCGGTGAGCTGGTTGCTCGCCCTCGACGAGCGCGGCCTGGCCGCCTCGGCGCGCGTCGCGTCGTGCCGCGCGCTCGTCGACGGCTGGAACGCGGGCGCGTTCGGCGCGCGCCTCCGCGCCCGCGCCCCCCGCGCCGTCACGGCCCTGATCGCCAGGGTCGAGGCGCGCACGAAGGCGTCGCTGCACCGCTCGTATCTGCGCGGCTCGCCCCGCAAGCGCGCGCTCCAGCGCGACGCCCGGCTCTGGCCGATCTCGAGGGCCACGGCCGTGCGGGCTCGCGAGGCGTTCGCCGGCTACGCGGCCCGCGCCGGGCTCCTTCACGACGCGGCGCCGGATCACTTCGAGGTGCTCGACGTCGCCCGTCGCGTCGCCGGCACCGGGAGCCTCGGCGTCGAGCGCTTCGCGGTCCTCTCGCGTGGAGGCGCCCGGGGCGAGTGGATCTTCGACGTGAAGGAAGAAGCGGCGCGCTCCGCCAGCGGCCTGCCGGCCGAGGGGCTCCGTGGCGCGGCGCGCGTCGTGCGCGCGATCGTGACCTCCGCCCTCGCGCCTCCGCGGATGCTCGGCACCACCGTCTTCACGAACGCGCGCGGTGAGCGCGCCTCCATGCTCGTGCGCCGGCTCTCGCCCCAGGAGGACAAGCTCGATCCCGCCGAGGAGGGCGACGACGAGCGCGAGCCGCTCGCGCACTACCTCGGCTGGATCGCGGGCAGGATGCACCGGCGAGGTGCAGTCGGCCCCCTGGGCCGGGCCTGGCCGCGCAGCGAGCGCGACGCGCTGCTCGAGCGCGCGATCACCCTCGCGGGCCTCCACGAGGCGATCCAGCTGGCCTACGTGGCCCTGCGGGCACGGAGCTGAGCGCCCGGCGCGTGGCGGACGTGGCGGGACCGCGTGAACAGCGCTCGCGGTGGCTCGCGTTGACGCCCGAGGAGCGTCTCGCCTGCCTCGAAGGTGCGAGACGGATCGCGCGCGCGGCGCGCGAAGGCGCGAGCTGACCTTCCAGTCGTCGTCGGCGCTCTTCGTCGTCGCGTCGATGGAGCCGCAGGACGTCCCGCGCCTGCTCGAGGCGCTCTTGCGCCGCAAGACCAGGCCTGGCCGAAGGAGCTGGTCCAAAACGCCCCATCTCATTGTTGAAAGCGCGTGCTGCGCGGACGAGATGAGCCGGCCACGCCGAGCCGGAAAAATCGAGCGAACTCACCGACGCGATCTTTGGCCCACCCGTTGCGGTCGGAAGCCGACATGGGCGGAAACCAGCTGCGGCGCGTGCTCATCGTCGACCCCGACGATGGTTCGAGGGTCGCCGCCGAGCAGTACCTCGCGTCGGCCCACTGGCGCGTGCGCAGCTCGGCGTGTCCGCGCGAAGCGCTCGCGATGCTCTCGACGCGAGGTTTCGACGCGATCCTCGTCGATCTGCGACTGGACGAGGGAGCGCCGGAGGCCGCGCTGCGAGTGGCCGCGGCCGCGCGTCGTGCGAGCCAGCGCACACGCATCGTGGTGCTGGGCGACCGCAGCTCGGACGCGGACGCGCTGGTGAGGCTCGAGCCGTACGCGACCGCCGTCATCCGGCGGCCCCAGACCATGCAGGTCGTCGAGCGGGCGCTCCGCGGGCTCCCACCGCGCTGATCGAGCGCGCCGCCGCCGTCACATCCATCGCGCAGGGCTGACCACGCGCTGCGCTCGTTCGTCGCCGGGCTCTCGCCGAACCGCCGAGCTCGTGGCGGGAGAGTCCGCAGGTACGTCCGCAGGGGGCTGCTCCGGCGGACCGGCGTCGACTCGCCGCGCTCGTCTGCTGCTGGAGCGACTCGTGGGGTCTGGCCTCCGAGACGGCCGACCGCTGCGGCGGGACACCCGGCGGATCGGCGCACGAAACGCCACGGAACGAGTCGCGCTGACTCGCAGGCATGGACCGCCTCCTCGTCGCGCTCACCCTCGGCACACTCCTCGCCCTCGCGTGCTCCAGCTCTCGCGCACGCGCGCAGTCGCCCGTCGATCCCTCCGAGGGGCGCGAAGCGCTGCGCGCGGTCGACGCAGAGTCGCGGACCGCGAGCGACGTCTACCGCGTGACGCTCGGCGTCACGCTCGGCGGCGTAGCGCTGGTCGGCGTCGGCCTCGGGATGATGCTCAGCGACTTCTCGCTCAGCGGGCGTGGAAGCGGCCTCGGCTTGCCCGGCCTCGTCCTCGCGTGCCTCGGGGGTGCGATGGGCGGCGTGGGCCTGTTGATCCTGCTCCCGGTCGCGATCGGCCTCGACGTCGACTCCGGCTCGCGCCGCGCCGGGCTCCGCGTCACCGCGGGGCCCGGCGAGATGGGCGCCGGAGTCGCGATCGACTTCTGACTCGGCTCAGAGTCTGTCCCCGATTCGACGACTACTCGGTCTCGATGAGGTCCGCGTCGGGCGCGGTCCCCTCGAGCTCCTCGAAGAACCGCCGCGAGAACGCGAGCCAGGGATCGGCGCCCTCGAGCGGGCGCTTGCCGTGCACGCGCTCGTCCTCGAGGCGCGCCTCCTCGCGCATGGCGAGCGCCCGAACGGCGAGCGAGGCCGCCTTCGGATCTCCGGCGTCCTTCGCGAGATCCTGGATCGCCTTCTCGCAGCCGTTGTTCGAGAGGTACGCCAGCGTCCGGACGTAGCGCTCCTCGCCGGCCTTCACCTCCGAGAGCTGCCGCTGGAGCGTGCGATAGGCGGCGTTGCCGAACGTGCCGAGGACGCGCGCGACCTCGCGCCAGACGTCGCTCTCCTCGCTCGTCAAGAGGTGCAGGAGCGGCACCACGGCGCGGCGCAGCTTCAGGCTCCCGAGCGCGAGCGCGAACGCCTGCCGCACGAAGGTCTTCCTGGCCGAGAGCCCGTCGATGAGGGCGTCACCGGCCTCCTCGCCGAGCTTCGTGATGCGCGGCACGACGCGAACCACCTCGGCCCTGGGCATCTTCCGCACCGCCTTGCAGAGCGCGTCCGCGTACTGCGCATCGCCCCGCGTCGCGAGGGTGATCGCCGCCGCGCGCCGCATGCGCGGGTGATCCAGCATCACCACCAGCTCGGGCGCGCCCACCTCGGCGAGCTTGCTCGGGTCGAAGTCGCCCATCGCCTGCGAGCCGGTCGTGTCGCCGCGGACGGCGCGGATGGTCCGGTACGCGAGGTCGTGCGTCTCGCCGTCGATGGCCACCTCGTGGTCGGCGGCCGCGGCGAGCAGGCGCTCCCAGTTCGTCGCGATGCTCGCGTCGTCGAGACCGCCCTTGTCGGAGGCGCTCACGGTCTGGCGGAACGCATCGATCTGCTTGCCGACCAGCGCGCCCTGCTCCTGCGCGATCCCGGCCGAGACGGCGCGGTCGGCGAGCGCCGAGGGCAGCGCGAGGCCGTGCGCCACCGCGCGCTCGATCACGCGCGCGACCACCGCGTCGATGACGCTCTCGCTGACCGAGAGCTCGAGCAACGCCTGATCGATCTTCTCCGGCGCCATCCACTCGGAGACTTCGGCGAGCGCGCGCGCTGCGGCAGCCGCGTTGCCTTCCGGCTCGCCCTCGGCGCCGCCGAACGGATGCGAGATCGGCCCCGGCGGCGCAGCTCCGAGCGCCCGCTCCTTGGCGGCGTCCGGCGCGGCGCTCGCGTCCCCGCGCAGCCGCGCCGCGCGATCCATCATGCGGGCCACGTTCGTCTCGCGCTCCGCGCGCACCGCCGTCGTGCGCAGGAACGAGCCGTCGGGTGCGAAGAGATGCACGCGCGCCTCGAAGCGGCGCCGCAGGATCTCCAGCACGCGCCGGTCGTCGGCGCTGCGGGGGTCCAGGGCGAGCCGCCGCGCACGCTCGGGCGTGCCGTCGGTCAGCGTCAGCACGATCACGGGCGCGCCGACGTCGGTGACGAGCCGCGCGAGCATGTCCAGCTCGCCCATCTCCGGCTCGACCAGCCGCGTCGAGAGCTCGATCGGCTCCTCGATGCGAACGGAGATCTGTGCTCCGCGCGTGAGCGGATCAGGCATCACCGGAGCACCGGGGCTGCGGGGCGCCATGCTCGACGCCGTCGCGACCTGCGTCGCGGCCCTGTCGTCCTCGGTCCGGTGCACGCCGGTCACGTCCTCGCGGACGAGCGCGTCCGGGTCCACCTCCTCCGCTACCTCGTCGGGATCGACGAGCTCGGCCTCCTGCGTGGACGCGACCGTGGCCCGTCGACCCGGCTGCGTTCCGATCGGATCGATCTCGTCGTCCAGCTCCTCGACCACGTCGTCCTCGACGTCGTCGTCGACCTCGTCGACGATGGACGCGATCGGCGGCGGCGGATCGACCGGATCGAGCACGGCAGGCAGGCGCGTCGCGCTGCTCGCCTCGCTGCGCGGCGGCGGCACGCTCTTGGCGCGCGGCGTCGTGTGCTCCTCTTTCTCCTTGCGCGAGGGAGCCTGCGCCTCGGCGTGCGCCCGCTCGCGGTCGGCGAGCGCGGCCAGGCGCGACTCCAGCTCCTGCTCGCGCATCGCCAGATCGCGGCCCATCGCCTCGTTCTCTTCGGCGAGCTGCCGCAGCTCGTCCTCGCGGCCGGTCACGTCCTCGGCGCGCTCGCGGATGCGTACCTCGCGCGCGGCGAGCGCCTCCTCCTTCTGTCGCATCGCCGCGTCGCGCGCGGAGAGATCCTGCTCCTTGCGGGCGATCGCGCCCTCCCGGTCCCGGTACTCGCTCTCCGAGCGTGCGAGGTAGGCCGCGAGCCCCGTGGGCCCGACCACGCTCGCGGCATCACGCGCATAAGCGGGAACGGGCACCGCCTGGTCGTCGGCGATCGCCGTCAGGAGCCTCGCGCGCTCCTTCAGCTCGAGGTGCCGCAGCGACTCGGGCACCACGACGCAGAGCTTGCGCGCCGTGGGGTCGTGATAGACGAAGGGCAGCGCGAGCTCCTCCCCGCCCTCGAAGCGGTGCAGGCCTCCGGCCGTCGCCGCGCCGGCGAGCTGTGGATCGGTCGCCACGTTGACCGCGACGTACACCGCCACCGACCGTATCCGCCCGTCGGGCAGCGGCACGTGGACGTTCTCCAGCCGGCTCGTCCCGGCCTTGCCGAGGTAGGGCGCCTCGGTCGCCTCGGGCCCCCGCGCGTCAGAGACGCCAGGGCGCTTGTCTCTCGTCGCCATCCTCTACGGACCTCCGGAGCGCGGACGCGCGCGAGCCGGGATCGGTATCACGGATCGGCCTCGTCCTGCCATGGTCTCGCCCGCCCGGCCCGGCGGTTGCGTGGCCGGCGCATCGAACCCACAACCCGCCCCATGACCGAGCGTGATGGCCCCGATGTCCCCGACGCCGACGAGGCCCCCGATCTGGTCCTCGAGCTGGCGGCGAGCGCCTTCCGCATGGTGAAGCAGTCGCTGAAGATCGACCTCGACTTCGCCCCGGAGACGCTCCCCCTGCTCGACCACCACCTCGCGAGCGCACGCGAGGCGGCGAGCTCGAGCGACGAGCTGAAGCAGCTGCTCGCCACGAGCGCAGGCGGCTACTTCGGCGAGGTGGTGCGCCGCCACGTCCCGGGTGCGCGCTGGCACCTCGAGCCGGGCGACTTCGGCGCGTGGCGCATCGAGCTCGGCCACGTGTTCCTCCACTTCAATCCGATCGCGATGGCGATGGAGGCGCTCGAGAGCGGCGAGGCCGAGGGCTGGAGCGGCCACCTCGCGGTGCTGCCGCAAGATCGCGGCCTCCTCGAGCAGGCGCTGTCCCGAATGGGCGACATCGACGAGGGGGACTACTACCGGCTCGCGGTCCGGCTCGAGGTGATCGAGCAGGTCGTGGCCGCGCTCGAGGGCGCGCAGGTCGCGCGGGGCGAGGTCCAGCGGCGCTTCGGCCCGGACGTGTACGCCGCGGCCACGGGCGGGCCGGCCCCGGGTCCGCCGAGCTGACGGCCATTGAAATCGCGCCTCGACCGGAGGAAGAATCCGGGCCGTCGCTCGTAACCCATGGTCTCGCTCAAGGGGCTCTCGTGAACAACAACCTCGTCCGCGTCGGCGCTTTCATCGGCATCCTCGTGCTGCTCAACGTGCTCTCGTACGTCTTCGGCTGGGGCCGCATCTTCTACTGATCGACGCTCCCGCAACGGCGGCCCCTCCGATCCCGCGAGATCCGCTCGATCGCGCGCTCGACGCCTGCCTCGGCGTCACGGCGATCGGGTGGTCGGTGCTCGGGGTCGTGCACGACCACGACCTCCCGTTCGGCGTGCGCCTCGCGCTGTCCGCGGTGAACGTCGTCGTCGGCGTCCTGTTCCTTCGCCGGACCGGCGTGGCGGGCCGGGCTGCGGGCGCGGACATCGTGCGCGCGCTGCCCTCGATCGTCGCCAGCGGTATCGCCTATCGCCTGGCCGAGCCCGACTGGCCGCCGGTCGCCATCGCCGTGCACGACGCGTTCGCGCTCCTGGCGCTCGTCTCGCTCGCGACGCTCGGCCGCTCGTTCGCGATCCTGCCGGCGCGCCGCGCAATCACCGTGCGCGGCCCGTACCAGCTCGTGCGCCATCCGATCTACCTCGCAGAGCTCGGCATGTTGGTGACGGCATGCGCGACGCGCGGCTGGGTCGCGGCGTTCGCCGGTCTGATCGCCGTCGTGCTCCTCGTCGCGCCACGCGTGCTCGCCGAGGAGCGCCTGCTCGCCGCCGATCCGGCGTACGCCGCGTACCGGGCGCGTGTTCGATATCGGCTCTTGCCGGGCGTCTTCTGACTCGGACACATTGCGCGCGATGCGCCGCGTCGTCTTCTTCTCGTTCGTCCTGCTCGCGTCCGGCTGCTCCTCGCAGCTCCTGGTGGCGCCGCGGGGGCACACCGCCCACGACGTGCGCGCGGGCGTCGAGTCGAGCGAGTGGGTGTGGCGTGGCGCGCGCGACTTCTGGCTCTTCGCGCGCGCGTGGCGCCCGGCGTCCGCGGAGCCCCACGCCGTGCTCGTGGTCGTCCACGGGCTACGCGACCACTCCGCTCGATACGCGGCCTTCGCCGAGAGCCTCGCCCAGCGCGGCGTCGCCGTGTACGCGTTCGACCACCGCGGTCACGGCCGGTCGGACGGTCAGGGACAGATGGTCGACACGTTCGACGACTACGTCTCGGACCTCGCGACGTTCGTGGCCGACGTCCGCGAGCGCGAGCCCGGGCGCCCGATCTTCGTGCTCGGCCACAGCATGGGCGGCGCGATCGCCACGCTCTACGCCGAGACGCGCGATCCGCAGCTCGCCGGGGTCGTGCTCTCCGCTCCGGCTCTGCGTCACCACGTCGGCGACGTGGACCACGCGCTGCTCGATCTCACCTCCGCGCTCTTCCCCTACGCCGGCGTGCTCTCGCTCGACGAGGACGACTTCACGCGCGATCCCGACGCGCTCGCGCGCCTGCGGGCCGACCCGCTGGTGCACCACGAGTCGGGGCCGGCGCGCACGGCCGCGGAGCTGCTCTCGGCGATCGGCCGGCTGCGCGGGTGGGTGGACGGCATCCACGCGCCGCTGCTCGTGATCCACGGCGACGCCGATCGCGTGACGATGCCCGAGGGAAGTGACGACCTGCTCGCGGGCGCGACGGGGACGCCGGATCGCACCCTCTGGCGCTGCGAGGGGATGCTCCACGATCTGCTGCACGAGCCCGAGCACGGCGCGCTCGGGGACGCGATCCTCGGCTGGATGGAGTCGCGCGCGCAGGGCTCGCGCGCGTGGCTGCACGCTGCACCTCCCGAACCCTGCCGCGACGCGACGCCCGCGGCGCTGATCCCCGCGCCGCCCACGCTCTGAGCGTCAGCGCTTGCCCGTCGTTCCGCGGGCGTTGCGGATCGACTCGGGCAGGAACACTGCCACGGCGACCACGCACGCCAGGCTCGCCGAGAGCGGCGAGAGCGAGGGGGCGATGGCCGAGGCGAGCGCGGCACCGAGGCTCGCCGCCGCCGACCAGCCGAGGCGCAGGTCGAGCCCGATCGCGCCCGCCGCGAGCACGCCCGAGAGCATGGTCATCACCATCGTCACCGCTTCGTCCGCGTCCCCGCCGCGCATCACCACGAGCGCGCTCCCGGCGCAGATCGCCCCGAGGACCACCACGAGGAGGGCCGACATCTGACGCCCCCAGCGGTTCGCGAGCGCGCGATCGCGAAACGCGACGAGCGTGGCGACCGCCAGCGCGAGCACGCCGAGGGACCACCCGAGGATGCCCGTCGCCGCCGGGTGGCCGCCCTCGACGCTCCGAGACCACGTGCCCACGACGCCGAGCCCGAGGGTCGCGGCGATGAGCCCGCCCTGGATGTACACGCCCAGCCTCGCGCCGACGGTGCGATCGCGCTCGTGCTCCTCGCGGCGCGCCGCGTCCTCGAAGCGCCGGCTCTCGGCGATCTCGGCGCGGACCTGCGCGATCCGGCGCGCGATCTCGGGGTCCGGCGGCTCGAGCTGACGGGCGAGCTCCTCGGCGGCCTCCGGGCTCTTGCGCCCTAGCTCCGCGTCGATCATCCGGCGCAGGCACGCCGCGAGGCCATGCGAGGCGACCGGGTTGGCGGGCCAGTCTCGCAGCGCCTGCGTGAAGGCGAATCGGCACTCCACGAGCGCCGCGGCCGTATCCGGATCCTGGCTGACGCGCTCGCTCCCTTCGCCGACCGTCGCACCGGCCAGCCCCTCGAGCCGGGCGAGCGCCTCTTCGGCCAGGCGCTGCGAGCCGCGGTGCCGGACGAAGAGCGCGAGGGCCTCGCGAAAGGCGGCGGCGCTCGCGGGTCGACGGCCCGGATCCACGTCGGTCGCCCGGTTGCAGAGCGCCGCGAGCTCTGCCGGGATCGCGCTGGCGTAGCTCACCGGCTCCGACGCAGCCGCCGCGACGAGCACCTGGCGCAGGTTTCCGCCGGTGTGGCGCGGCCGGCCCGTCAAGACCGCGTGGAGCGTCGCGCCCAGCAGGTACACGTCGGTGCGCGGCGTCACGTCCTCGACCCGGCCCATCACCATCTCGGGCGCCATGAAGCCGGGCGTGCCGACGATCGCGATCGAGGAGCGCTCCTGGTCCGAGATCGCGTCGAGCCGCAGCGCGAGGCCCCAGTCGAGCAGGTACACCTCGCCGAAGCTGCCGATCATCACGTTCTCGGGCTTCACGTCGCGGTGCACGTAGCGACGCGCATGCGCGAAGTGCAGCGCGTCGGCGACGCGCGCGAGCACGTCGATCTGCGCCGCGAGCCGATCGCCGTGGCGCGTCTCGAGGTCCGCCCACGCCCGGTGCTCCGGGTCGGCGAGCAGATCGGCGAGCGAGGCGCCCTCGACGCGCTTCATCACGAGCAGCGGCGCTCCCGTCTCGTCGATGCCCAGAGCGTGCACCGGCACGATGTTCGGGTGCTCGAGCGCGCCCGTCGCGCGCGCCTCGACCAGCAAGGCCCGCCGGGTGTGCGCCGAGGCGGCCTCGCCGCGCAGTTCCTTGATCGCGACGTCGCGGTCGAGCGAGATCTGGCGCGCGAGCCACACCAAGCCCATGCCACCTTCGCCGAGGCGCGTCGTCAGCACGAAGTCGCGGCCATCCGGCGCTCGGCTCGGAGCTGGCTCGCGCGACACCTCGAGGCGCGGCAGCGTCGGTCCCGTCACCCCCGCTTCGACCGGAGCGCGGGGCACGGTCTCACGCGCGGCCGCGAGCGTCCCGCGCCCGATGGTCTGCCCGGGCGCGAGGCTCAGCTCGTCGAGGTGCAGCGTGCGCGCGAGCGCATCGAAGGCTCCAGCGTCCACGACCGACGAAGATACGTCAGTCCGCCCGCTCGCGATCGAACAACCGCGGATCGACCGCGTAGAAAGCGATCTCTCGAGCCTCCCAGCCGAAGCCTCGGGCATCCACCGGATCGCGCGTCGCGTAGTCGTGCGGCCCGGTCGGATCGTCCGCGGGCGTCTCGGCGCGCACGGCCACCAGGCCCGGCATGCTCTGCGCGAACGCGTAGAACGCGACGTTCAGCCGCATCCAGCCGTCCTCTCGGGCGGCGGCCTCCGGCTCCGTCGAGAAGCGATAGTCGGAGTGCGGCGCGCTCGCCGGCGTCTCGCAGTACACGGGCACCGAGCCCGGGACCTGGACGACGTACGCGTAGAAGGCGATCCCGAGCTGGTCCCAGCCGTACTGCTCCGCCTCCTGCCGCGTGCGCGTGCTGAAGTAGAAGCGCGGCCGCGGCGCGTCACGCAGCGACTCGCGGTAGATCGGCGAGGGCGGCGTGGCGTCGGCGGTCGTGATGGGCGGCGGCGTGGCAGCGCAGCCGGCGAGGAGCGCCAGGACCGACAGGCGTGCGATCGACATGCCCGATCCGACGTGTGGCGAGCTCGATCGCTCTACGGCCCGACCAGGCGCCCGACGCTGGAGATGCGCAGTCCGGCGGTCGCGTCGACCGCGGCCCCGAGCGCGACCTGCCGGTCCTGCTGCAGGTAGAGCCGCACGCCGAGCGTGATCGAGAGCGGCCCGGCGAGGTCGATCTGCGCGTCGAGCTGCCCGCGCAGCTGCCAGAGGTTGCGGGTGAGCGGATCCGACCAGAAGAGGTCGGCCGTGCCCGAGAGCGTCGTGTGCCGGTCCCCGTCGCGGAGCAGATCCCAGGGCCTCAGCGTCACGACCACGCCGAGGCCGCCGTCGACCGTGTCCTCCGGCTGTCCGGTCGAGTCGAGCAGTCCCGTGGCCAGGGCCTGCGTCTGGAAGCCGACGTCGAGCTTCACGTCGAGCTCCGGGATCAGCGTGAAGCGCAGGCCGCCGAGCGGGCGCACGAGGAACCAGTGGAAGTTGCGCGCGTCCGGCCGGGTGAACTCCGTCTCGACGAAGGCCTCGAGGTAGGGGTCGGGCACGTACCACTCGTGCGTCGCGCTCGCCGTGTGGAAGCCGCGCCAGCTCCCCGTCGACCGCAGCTGGATCTGGTCGATGGCCTCGCTGAAGGCGTGACCGGTCGCCGACCACTGCGTGCGGTAGCGCGCGACGAGCGCGTTCTCCCACGTCCAGTCGGGCGCCGACGCGCTCGCGGCGAGGTTCACCTCGAGCCCCAGAGCGACCGTGCTGGAGCGGTTGAGCGACGAGACGTCGTAGCCGGGGTTCGAGATCGACGATCCCGTGAACGCTCCGTCGAGCGAGCCGCTGAGCAGCCACTCGGGCGTGTCGCCCGGGTGGGCGCGGACGTCACGCGGATCGCGGCTGTCCCGGTGCGCGAGCGCGTCCCGGACGACCGAGCGGAGGGTCGTGTCGTCGAGCGGCCGCCAGTCCGGCGCCTCGTGGGGATCGAGCCCGTCGAGCGTTCCGTCACCGCCGTTCGCGAGGAAGCGCAGCGTGACGACCCGGTAGTGGGTGCGCGTGACGAGCGGGCGATCGCCGACGCGGGGGCCGTGCGCGGCGTCGAGCCCAGGCGTGATCAGGTGACCGTGCACCGTGCGCGCAGCGAGGGCTTCGATCCAGGCACGGCTCACGTCGGCGACCACGAGCGGCTCGTCGTACTGCAGCGCGACGTACACGTCGCTCTCGGTCAGGGCTCCCTCCCGGGCCGGCCGCCACGTCCGATCGACCGCGGCCAGGTTCAACACCGCGACGTCGGCGCCCGCGCGCTCGCGGGCGATCTCCGCGGCGAGCGTGGCGATGCCCACGGCGTCGATGGGGCGTGCGAGGTGCGCGCCCGGCAGCGTTCGTCCCCAGGCGTCGCAGTAGGCGTCGCCCACCTCGTCGGCGAGATCGAAGACCGGCTCGCCGGTCGAGATGCCGCGCATCGCGAGCGGCTCGCTCGCCATCGTGCGCGGCACACGGAGGTCGTCCTCGTCGCGGACCACGATCTCCGCCGCGTCGCCCGGGGCGGGCGCGACGATGGTCGTCTCGATGGACGTCGGCCGTGCCGAGAACAGGTGCGTCCCCGCGTTCGCGAGCACGACGAGATCGGGCCGCGCCTCCGGCGGCAGTCCGTTGATCAGCTGCAGCGTGCGGTCGACCGAGAGCGTCAGCACCGCGATGACGATCTCGGCGCCCTGTCGTCGCGCTTGCCGCACGTCGTGCTCGACCGCCTCGTCCAGCGGATCGAGCGAGAGACCCGCGGCCAGGTCGGGTGAGACGTGCGCGAGCGCGTTCTCGCGCAGCAGCGCCAGGACCGCGACGCGCGTGTCGCGGACGGTGTGCATCGAGATCCCGTCGCCCGCGTCGACGAGCTGGTCGCAGAGCGGGCGCGCATCCCCGTGGCAGCGCAGGTTCGAGGTGATCATGGGGATCCCGCGCGCGCGCAGCTCGCGGGCGACGGCGATCATGTCCTGTCGCGGCGAGCCGAGCTCGCTCTCGCCGAACGCGAGCGCGCGGTAGCCGAGTGCCCGAACCATCTCCGCGAGTGCTTGCGGGTCGCGCTCCGCGACGAAGCGCATCACGCCGTTGGGCGCGACCAGGCCGCCCGCGTCGAGCACCATCGGATGGTCGGGAGCGCGCGCGGCGCGCACCACCGCGTAGGTGAAGAGGCCCTCGTCCGCAGGCGCGAGCGCCGTGCTCTCGTCGCAGACGGGGTCGAGCAGGTGCCCCTGCACGCCGGCCGACGCGATCACGCGCGCGACCGTGTGCACCCGCTGCGCTCTGGCCGGCGGCGCGGCCAAGCACCCGAGCGCCACGAACAGGGCGAACGAGGCGAGCGCCTCGCAGCGCATGCGCGAGGGTCGAGGGCGTGCCGGGTGCGACGGCAGTTTCGGGCACGACGAGGCCGCCGCGCGAACCGAGCCGTGTGCCTCGCGAGCCGAGCGGTAGCGAGGCGAGTCGGAGCTGGGGGTGAGCGAGATCCGGCTCCGCCGGTCTCGCGGGGGGCGCGCCCAGCGCCCCCGAAAACTCGGTGCGATGCGCACCCGCTGCGCCCTCGCCACCGGCGCGGCCAAGCACCCGAGAGCCACGAACAAGGCGAACGAGGCGAGCGCCTCGCGGCGCATGCGCGAGGGTCGAGGGCGTGCCGGGTGCGACGGCAGTGTCGGGCACGACGAGGCCGCCGCGCGAGCCGAGCCGTGTGCCTCGCGAGGCGAGCGGTAGCGAGGCGAGTCGGAGCTGGGGGTGAGCGAGATCCGGCTCCGCCGGTCTCGCGGGGGGCGCGCCCAGCGCCCCCGAAAACTCAGTTCGACTTGCGCTGGATGGGCCGGTACGGGTTCAGGAAGCTGACGAGGCTCGACGAATTGCGCGTCGAGATCCACAGCCGTCCCTGTCCCTGGAAGTTGCAAACGAGACCCTCGCCGCCGAACAGGAAGCTCTTGAGACCGCCGAGCTTCTGCACGTTGTAGTTGAGGCCGCCCGTGAACGCGACCACGTGCCCGGTGTCGCAGATGTAGCCGGCCGGGCCGACGTCGACCGCGTGGATGCCGCCGTAGCAGGAGAAGAACACGGGACCGGTCCCCTGTGCCTTGAGCAGGAACGAGCCGGCGCCCGAGAAGAATCCCTTCGCGCCGCCCCACTTCGTGTCGAGCTGCACCGTGGGCGCCGAGCCGAGATACGCGCCCGACTGCATCATGATGGGCGTGTAGCCGTCGAGGTTCAGCACCTCGACGTCGCCCTCCGGCGCCGGCGCGAAGAAGAGGCGCTGGCCCGGCGCGGTCGCCGTGAACGTGTTCTGGAAGAGGCTCTCGCCGCCGAGCGCCGCGCGCTTGAGCGCCGCCATCGCGCCGCCCTGCAGCGACGTCTTCATGTCGATCGCGCTGTCGCGCGCGACCATCGCGCTCGACTCGCACACCATCTGCTCACCCTGCTGGTCGAAGGTGACCTGCACCATCGTGAAGTCGGGCTTCTCGAGAAGGTCGTAACGCATGTTCTATTTCTCCTTCTTCTCTTCGCCGACGATCACTGGCGGCGCGGCGGCAGCATGCCGCCGACCGTCCGTCCGTACTCGACCGGGTTGCGCGACTGGATCCAGATGCGCCCCTGACCCTGGAAGTGGCAGACGAGCCCCTCGCCGCTGAGGAACGACGCGATCCATCCTCCGCCGCTCTTGCCGACCTTGTACGTGAGGTTCGAGTCCCACGCGACGAGGTGGCCGGTGTCGATGACGAGGTTGCCGTCGCAGTTGAGCTGCGTGATGCCGCCGAAGCTGCCGATCACGAGCTGCCCCGGCGACTGCGCGGTCGCGGTCATCACGAACGCGCCCTCGCCCGAGAAGAAGCCCTTGAAGCCCTGGACCTTCGTGTCGATGTTGACGTTCGGCGTCGACGCGATGAACGAGCTCGCGGTGAGGTGATAGCCCTGCTGCGTCATCTCCAGCGTGACCATGTCGCCGCAGACCGCGTGCGCGAGGAGCACCTCGCCGGGGCCGTTGACCGCGGTGAACGTGTTGCGGAACCAGCTCTCGCCGGCGAGCGCGCGCTTGAGGCCGCCGAGCAGGCCGCCGAGCAGGCCGCCGCCGGTGTTCTGGCTCATCCCGGTCTGCATCTGCACGTTCGTGCTCATGCCGACCATCGCGCCGGACTCGGCCATGATGGACTCGCCGTGGTTGAGCGAGACCTTGGCCATCGAGTGTGCAGGACGGTATCCGATGTCGATCTGCATGGTGTTGACTCCGTTCCTGCTCAGCGGTTGGGAAGCATCGGCGTCAGCCACCCGACGAGCGACTGCGTGTTGCGCGACTGGATGTAGACGCGGCCCTGTCCGTTGAACTCGCAGACCAGACCCTCGCCGCCCGCGAGGAAGCCCATCATCCCGCCGCCCGCCGAGCGGAGGTTGTAGTTGAGCTGGCCCTCGTAGGCGACGAAGTGACCGTTGTCGACCATGAACGGGCCGTTGATCTCGACCATCGTCGTGCCGCCGTAGCTGTTGAACCAGAGGTCGCCGTTGCCCGAGACCTCGAGCATGAACGCGCCCTCCTTGGCGAGCATCGACTTCAGGCCGCCGAACTTCATCTTCACCTCGATGTCGCCGACCGACGCGAGGTACGCGCCCGCGGACAGCATCAGCTTCTCGCCCGGGTTGATGCGGCGGTGCGTGATCTCGCCGGCCATCGTCGGGGCGATCCAAACGCTCCCGGGCTGCGCGCCGTGGAAGTGGTTCACGAAGAAGCTCTCGCCGCCGAGCATCTTCCGGACGAACGCGATCATGATCGTGAAGATCATGTTGAAGAAGCCCATCGACTCCTTCGTGCTCATCTTCACGTCCATCTGGATGTTCGACGAGCGCGCGACCATCGAGCCTGCCTCCGTCACGAGGCGCTGACCGGGCTGCAGGTCGACGCGCAGGAGCGCGAACGAGGGCCCGTGCGTGATCTCGTGCGCGATGCTCGCCTGTTGCGGCGCTCCCATGGGCGCGCCCTGTGGCTGTTGCATCTGCATGCCCTGCTGCTGCGCGTACATCTGCTGCTGCTGGTCCATCTCGTCTCCTCCGGCGAGCTCTCGTCGCCCCAACCCCGCGGGGGCGCAGCTGCGCTGAACGGCGCTGCTTTTAGCCCGACGCCGGTGGGGCCCGCAATAGCCAATTCGACGCGCGATCGCGACGGATCCGTCGGGGGTGCGGATCGAAGATGATCCGCTCGACGCGCGCGCACGCGGATACAGACTGCGTCGAGGCTCGACCCGATCCGTAGCGTCTTTGTTGACCTGTCTGCCCATTACTCGTAGTGGTCACGAGGTGACACTACGCGACGAGGCGCGACGGGGCTGTTCTTGATACGCCTGCCCGAACCGGTCGTTCGCATCCCGCCTGCTACGACCGTAAACATCAAGAATCACTATGATTTCCGAAATTCGACGAGGCCCCGCCGAAAAGTGTTTGACCGAGCCCCCTCCGTTCTTTATCCAGGGGGTCCTTCCTCAATCGATAGGGGGTCGGATAGGCGTCGTCTCCCTACATGTCGTGTGTGCGGGTCGGAG
>JBGAQA010000032.1:0-68599 GCA_044220955.1 Sandaracinaceae bacterium | reverse complement strand
CGCCCGCCATCTGCGAGTCGACCACGAGCCGCGCGGCATGTCCGTCGATCGTGACGTCCTCGTGCGAGAGCTCGTCCGCGTCCGCGCCGAGGCTCGCCTCGACACCGTGCAGCACGCCCTCGTCTCCCTGCGCGACCGCGACCACGAGCTGGATCCGGCGCCGCGCGTGCATGAACCCCGCACCGACCGGGACCGGCTGCGAGCCGCGCGGCGCGCGCAGCGTGACGCCCGTGCCGGGCACCAGGGCCGGCGGATCGAGCGGGAGCTCCTCGTCCGAGCCGGACTCCGAGCTCGAGTCCGAGCTCGAGTCCGAGCTCGAAGCGTCCGCGCTCGCGCTCGAGCTCGAGCCGTGGGAGCGGCGCCGGCGCCGCCGCGACGTGCTGCTCGACCCGGAGGCGTCGCCGCCCGAAGAGCCGTCCGCCGACGCGGTGGCGGTAGCGCCTGGGGTCGTCCCCGTGCTGCCGCCGCCGCAGCCGCAGAGAGCGAGCACCAGGAGGCAGGGCGCGAGCGAGATCGCCACGAATCGGTTGGACATCACGTACTCACACTCTCTCTGGGCCGTGCCCGCGCCGCGTCCTCAGACGCGATCCATCGCCATCACGCCACGGCGCGCGCGATCGGCATCGCGCGCCGCGCGCACTCGCTCGTAGAGAGCGCGCACGTCGGTACGTATACGCTCGAGGCGCAGCGTCCCTTTCGCCGGCGAGTCCCGGAGCGTGCGATCGTCCGCCTCGAGCACGAGCGTTCCCGTGCCCACGAGCCGCTCGCCGAGCGGGAGCAGCACCGAGAAGTCGACTACGCGGTAGAGATCGACCTGCTCGATCTTCTTGTCGGCGAGCCCCGTCTCGACGACGACGCGCGCGGTGGTGACCTTGTAGGCCGTCGCGCGCGAGCGCGCCGCGAGCCAGAACCACGCGAGGCCGAGCGTGACGATCACGAGCAGCAGATCGAGGGCGCTGCCGATGATCGCAGGGTGCCCCTCGAAGAGCGTCTGCTCGGGCGCCGAGGGCCCGCCCGCCGTCGGGCGCTGGCTCTCCCGGCGCGGTGGATCGCCGAGCGTGTTGCCGCACGATGCGCAGATCGCCGGGACGGGCGTCGTCAGCGGAGCGTCACAGTGGGGGCAGGCGCGCACGAGACGCGCTTCTTACGAGATTAGCGATCGCGCCGCAAAAAGACCCGCCGCCGCAGGGCCAGGGCCAGGGCCAGGGCCAGGCCGAAGAGCCCGAGGGGTGCGCGCGGCGCGTGGCCGACCCGGCAGGCGCACCCGCGCGAGGCGACGATGCCCGACCCGGCGTCGACCCCGGGCGCGTCGGCGGTCGATCCGTCCCGCTGGACGCCGCCGTCGCGGCCCGCGTCCGCCGCAGCGGCGTCGACCGCGACGGCCGCGTCGAGCGGGGCGCTCGCGTCGACGTCGGTCGCCGCGTCGATGCCGGCGTCCGGGCACGCCGAGGCGTGCTGACACGCACCCGCCGCACAGCTGTCCGTCGTGCAGGCGTCCGAGTCGTCGCACGAGTGCGCCGTGTGCTGACAGCGCTCGATCGACGCGTCGCACGCGTCGTCGGTGCAGAAGTCCGCGTCGTCACACGCGTCCCCGGCGTGGCAGCACGTGGCGATCGCCGGGTGCGAGCAGGTGTGGCTCGTCGGGTCGCAGCGATCGTTCGTGCAGGAGTCGGAGTCGCTGCAGTCGCCGTCCGTGCGGCAGCAGCCGGGAACGGCCACGTTGCCGCACGCTCCTGTCGCGCCGCACGAGTCGCTCGTGCACACGTTCCCGTCGTCGCAGTCCGCCGGGGACGAGCAACAGCTGGGGACGGGCGCGTGCTGGCAGACGTGCGCGCTCGTGTCGCAGGAGTCGGTGGTGCACGCGAGGCCGTCGCTGCAGTCGGCCGCGGTCTCGCAGCAGCCGCTGATCCGGGACGCCGAGCACGTGCCGCCGGGCGCCGAGCACGTGTCGACCGTGCAGAGATCTCCGTCGTCGCAGTTCGCCGTCACGAGGCAGCAGCCGGCGATCGGCGCGTGCGAGCAGGTCGCGGACGTCTCGCAGGTGTCGGTGGTGCAGAGGTTCGAGTCGCTGCAGTCCGCGGCGGTGTTGCAGCAGCCGGCGATCGGGGTGAACGAGCAGGTACCGCCCGGCTCGTTGCACGCGTCGGTCGTGCAGCGGTTCGTGTCGAGGCAGCTCGGCGGGGCTCCGCTCGTGCAGGTCCCCGACATGCACGTGCTCGTCCCGTTGCAGGCAGCGCCGTCGTCGCACGAGGTGCCGTCCGCCGCGAGGGTGTCCGCCGGACACGAGGTGCTCGCGCCGCTGCACGACTCGGCCGGATCGCAAGGACCGGTGGAGGGCCGGCACGTGCCGGTCAGCAGCGCGTCCGCAGGACACGTCCCGACCAGGCCGTCGCACGTCTCGGCGAGGTCGCAGGTCCCGGCGGCGCCGCGGCAGATCGTCCCTGCGGTCACGACGGCGTCGACCGGGCAGGTGCTCGAGCCGTTGCAGGTCTCGGCGACGTCGCAGCCGCCGGGGATCGCCGCACGACACGGCGTTCCGGGCGCCATGAACGCGTCCACGGGACAGCTCAGCGAGCTCCCCGTGCAGCTCTCGGCGAGGTCGCATCCTCCCGGGACGGCGGCGCGACACAGGGTCGACGCGGACGCGGGCGTGTTCGCCGGACACGTCGCGCTCGACCCGGTACACGTCGCGCCGAGGTCGCAGGGCGGCGAGGCGGGCGCGCACGAGGTCCCCGCGAGCGCGTAGCGCGACGCGCAGGCCGCCGTCGTGCCGTCACACGTGTCGCTCACGTCGCAGGGCGCGCCGCTCGCCGCGCTGCAGACCGTCCCCGCCGCGGAGATCACGTCCGCCGGACACGCAGGCGCCGTCCCCGTGCAGAGCTCCTCCGGATCGCAGGGGCCCGTCGAGATGCGGCAGGAGACGATGGCGCCCATCACGCGGTCGACGCACACGCCCGACGCGTCGCAGGTGTCGTCGAGATCGCAGAGGCCCGGACCCGCGGTCCCGCACGGCGTCCCGGCCGGCTGCACGGCGTCCGCCGGGCACGCGGCGCTCGAACCGTCGCAGGTCTCGGGGAGGTCGCACAGGCTGGCCGCGCTCCGGCACCCCGTGCCGCTCGCCGTCACGCGCGGGGTGCAGCTGCCGGACCCGTCGCACGTGTCGTCGAGATCGCAGAGGCCCGAGCCGGCCGCGAGGCAGACCGTGCCGCTCGGCTGGAAGCCGTCGGCCGGGCACGCGGCGCCCGCGCCCGGGCACGTCTCGGCGGCGTCGCACACGCTGGCTGCGCCGCGGCACGTGGTGCCCGCCGCCCACGTGTCGCAGGCGCCGGTCGACGCGCTGCACGTCCCGATCGTGCCGCACGTCGAGGCCGCCTGGGCCGCGCAGACGCAGGCGCCGGCGGTCAGCGAGAAGTCGTCGACGCCGAGTCCGTCGTCGGCTCCGCTCACCTCGGAGTCGACCCAGCGGATCCAGAACGTGGCGCCGCTGCCGATCGAGAGCCCGAAGATCGAGGCCGAGAGCGCGGTGCGGTTGGCGACCGCGTTGCCGTCGAGCGCGCCGGTGGCGCCGGTCGTCACGGGCGACGCGAAGTCGAGGGCGTCGACGTTGGTCCAGGTCCCGGTCGTCAGGCTCGTGGCGTCGAGGCTGTACTGGAAGTCCATCTGATCGGCGCGACCGGTCGTACCGAGGCGCCACTGTTCGCCCGTGTACGCGATCGTGAGGCGGTCGATCGTGGAGCCGCTGTTGTTCTGGAACTGCGCGCCGAGGGTGCTGATCAGGGCGCCGCTGCGGAGCTGGCCGAGCGCGCGCTCCGTGCTCGCCGAGGCGCCGAAGCTGTACGTGTCGCCCGTCGCGGAGGAGCCCGTGCCCGCGGCGTACGTGGTGTTCGCGTTCGAGCCCGCCTCGGAGAACGCCCAGCCCGTCGGCACGGTCGACGAGGTGCCCGCGCTCGCGAGCGTGTCGAAGTTCTCGGTCGACGCGCTCCCCAGGGTCGTGATCGAGACCTGGGCGCTCGCGGACGCGGCGGCTGCGAGCGCGCAGAGAAGGACGACGGGACCGACGAGACGGCTCGAGCTCATGGGGACCTCCACGCATAGGCGTGGGGACGCAACACGGCCCCGGCCCGTCGTCAGTTGTCGCAAGCGCGGGCGGTTCGTCAAGCGGTGACGCGCCAGCCCGGATCAGGGGACGGTGAGCACCGGGAGCGTGGCGTACTCGAGAGTGAGCCCGGGGTTCGACCCTGCGCCCGCGTCACCCGTGTTGGCGTCGCAGACGGTCCAGGTCACGCCGCGATCGAGGCTGAATCGGTACGCGTAGAGGTAGGAGCCGCTCGCCGGCGCCGTGAGCGACGCCTGGTACTCGTCGTTGTTTCCCACCTGCACGTTGAAGGACCCGTTCGACCACGACCAGCCCGCCTCGTACTCCGGGTTGGCCGTGGGCGGGCCGTAGCCGAGCTGCGCGCGCACCGCGGCCGCCGCGCCGGCCGGCTCGGTGGTCCCCGCCTCGTAGAGCTGGCCGTAGACGAGCGGGCTGGCGGCGCCCGCGGCCACGCTCAACGAGAGCGGGAACTGCACGTCGCAGTAGTCGGCCTCGAGGGCCGAGCCCGACTCGTTGTGGACGACGCACGCGCAGAGCGCGACCGGGCTCGCGCTGCTCAGCGGCGCCGCGGCGGCCGAGGCGAAGTCGCCCGCGTTGTCGTCGACGTCACCGCAGCTCGTCGCGGCGCGCAGCACCGCGTTGGCCGCCGTCGGCGGGGCCGTGGGGCCCGACCCCTCGTAGCAATTGGTGCCGACGCCGAAGCCGACGAGGTCGACGACGTTGGCCGTCGGGCAGACGGTACCGGAGGCGATCGTCGTCGCCACGCTCAGGAGGGCGACCTTGCCTGCGCCGATCGCGAAGTTGATCGAGCCCGTCGCGTCGGCGGTCGGAAGCGGCGCGCCGACGGCGCCGCCCGAGGCCTCCTGCACGAGGAAGTACCCACCCGCGGGGATGGTCCCGTTGATCGTCGTGGCGTTCCACGAGGTGCCCATCGTCGCGGCGTACTGGATCGACCAATTCGTCATCGTGACCGAGCTGGCGCCGCGGTTGTGCAGCACCACGTAGTCGTTGCGGTACGCGGCACCGCCGTTGCCGCCGGCCCCGTAGACCTGCGCGATGACGACGGAGCCCGCGCACGTGTCGGGGCTGCCCGTCGTGAAGCCCGTCGCGTGCGTGTACGTCGCGGGCAGCGGCAGGCTCGCCGCGCTGAGCGCCGCCGTCGTGACGCGGATCCGGTAGGTCCGGTTCACGAGCAGGCCTGGCTGCGCGGTGAGGGTCGCGACGGTGCCCCCGCCGCTCATCACGGGCGTCGCCGCCGCGAAGGCGATGCAGGACGCGAAGCCGTCGAGGGACACCTGGATGGACCCTGTGCACGCGCCCGCGCCCGTCTGCGCCGTGAGGGACGAGGCGAGCATCGCCGTCGAGAAGGTCACCGAGATGCGCGTCGTCGCGATCGCCGAGGTCGCATCGCTCGGCGTCGTGGAGACCACGGACGGCGGCGACACGCAGCTGCCGCTTCCATCGCACTGCGTGCCGCCCGACTGGCTGCAGGCCGTGCCGGCGCCGAGCGGCGGGTTCGAGGGGACGCCCGCCGTGCACAGGTCGCGGGTACACTCGCGGCCGTCGACGGGGACGTCGGCGTTGTCCGGGATGGGGTTGATCCCGCCCGCACCGTCGCACTCGTTCGCCGAGCAGTCGCCGGCGGTCGAGGCCACGATCGTGTGGTTCGGCGGGTACGAGAAGCCGCACGCGCCCGCGCTGCAGGTGCGCATACGGCACGCCGTGTCGGTGCCCGGGCACGTCGAAGCCACGAGACAGCCGACGCACGCACCCGCGCCGTCGCAGACCGAGCCGCCCATCGTGCAGCTCGTTCCCATCGTGACGAAGCCGTGGGAGGGGACGCCGCTCGCGCAGAGGTCCGTCGTGCACTGCTGCCCGTCGTCCGGCACGTCGGCGTCGTAGTTCACGGTGACGACGGCGCCTGCTCCGTCGCACTCGTTCCGGCGGCAGTCGCCCGCCACCTGGGAGGAGGTCGCCGTTCCCGCCGCGGTGAACGAGAAGCCGCACGCGTTCGAGACGCACGTGCGCATCCTGCACTCGGTGTCGACCCCCGGGCACGCGCTCGCGGCGAGGCAGCATCCCGCGATCGCGACGTGCGTGATCGCGCCGCTGCTCGTGTTGCACGCGTCGGTCGTGCAGACGTTCGAGTCGTCGACGGAGATCGGGGTGTTGGCGCACGCCCCGGCGGTGCAGGTGTCGGTCGTGCACGGGTTCCCGTCGCTGCACGCGGCCGCGGACGCGCAGCCGGCATCGCCCCCGGCGTCGCGGCCCGCATCGGCGACGATCGCCGCGTCGGTGCCGCCGTCCCGGCCGGCGTCCGCGCCGCCGTCCGCGCCCGCGTCCGCGGCGGCCGCGGCGTCGGTGCCTGCGTCGCCGGAGGGGGCCGCGTCCGGATCGACGGCCGCGTCGACGCCCGCCGCGTCGACGGCCCCGGTGTCGAGCGGGCCTGCGTCGGAGATCGCGCCGTCGCGCGCTGCGTCGGCGCCGACGTCCTGCAACGACGCGTCGGTCACGTGCGCGTCGACCGGCGCGCCCGTGTCGAAGCGGGGCGCCGGTGCGGGCGTGGAGCACGCCGGGAGCAGGGCGAGGGTGATGGCCAGGACGGCGAAGGCGGCGTGACGCATGGCGCCGAGCTTAGCCGGTCACCTCGACGCGCGCCTCGGAGCCGGCGCGGACGGCGCCATCCCCGGCCGCAGGCGTCGGACGCAAGAGGACGCGGTCGAAGCGCCCGAGCGAGGCCAGGCGCTCCGTCTCCTCGCGGTCGCGGTGCAGCACGGCGAGCCGCACGTGGTCTGGCGCGCGACAGAGGTGCCACTCGGTGCGCCCCTTCTGCACGATCGGGCCCCCGACCACCCGCAGGCGCTCGGTGCTCGCCGGGGGGCGCTGCCCCAGCGTGAGGTACGCGTAGCTCAGCCCTTCGAAGCGCAAGCCCGCACCACGCGCGACGCTCGCGAGAGGCTCGGGGAGCGCGAGCGCATCGTCGGCATGACACCAGTCGCGCTCGCGCCGCAAGAGGGGGCACGGTCCGTTCGCCGTGCAGGGCCCCAGCACGTGGACCGCGCCCTCGCGCGCGAGTCGGTCGCGCACCTGCATCAAGGCGCGCGTCGTCGTGCGCAGCGCCGGCTCGAGCACGATCATCGCGCCGTCCTGGCGTAGACAGGACACGGCTCGCTCGCAGAACGCCGCGCGAGCGGCGACGGGGTCCTCGGCGTCGACGAAGAGCTCGTTCAGGGCCAGTCCCATGACCACGAGGTCGAAGCCGCCGCCGAGCGTCGCGGGGTCGATGCGCTCGAGGTCCAGCTCGCGCGCCTCGAGCTCGATCGGCGTCGCGATCTCGCCCGCGCGCGCACAGAGGTGCGTCATGACGTCGACGAGGCGTGCCGCGCGCTCGACGGCGACCACCTCGAGTCGGCGCGCGAGCCCGCGCCGGTGCGCGACGCGGCTGACGCCGAGCGTCGTGGTGCCCAGCCCCGCGCCGAGGTCGAGCACCCGCAGCGTCTGCCGAGGCGGCAGCGCGAGCTCGACGAGCGGGCGCTCGATCTTGGAGAGGTCGCGCAGGAGGAAGAAGCGCAGCCGCGCGGCCAGCTCCACCGACGCGCGATGCAGACCGGCCCGCTCGCGCGTGTAGATCTCCGAGACGAGCTTCACCTCGCGCGCGAGCGCGTCGCCCGTGCGGTCGTCGCGCCCGAGCAGCACCGGGGCGGCGCGATCGACGAGCGCGATCCACTCGGGCTCGACGGCGGCCGGCAGCCTCGTTCTCATGCCCGATGATGACGCATACTCGGCGCATCGACCCGAAGGTTCATCGGCTCCTGCCCACCTCGCCGCCCGAGCTCGTCGTGCACGAGGGCGACGAGGCTTGTCCGTACCTCGAGGGCCAGCTCGCGCGGCGACCCCTGCGGATGCCGACGCGCCGCCTCACGCGCACCGAGTTCGACGTCCGACTCGCCCAGGGGGATCGCCGCACCGGGTACTTCCTCTACACGCAGGAGTGCCCTGCGTGCCGCGCGTGCGAGCCGATCCGGGTCGACGTCGCCGCGTTCGTCCCCTCGCGCACCCATCGCCGCACGCTGGCCCGCGGACGCCGAGAGCTGACGATCGAGCGCGGGCCCTTCGCGGCCGACGCACGCCGCCTCGCCCTCTATCACGCGCACCAGGCGGGGCGCGGGCTCGCCAGGGCCGGCGCGGCGCCGCTCGACGAGCACGGCTACGAGTCGTTCCTCGTCGACACGTGCACCGACGGCTTCGAGCTCCGCTACCTGCGCGGCGGCGAGCTCGTCGGCGTGGCCGTCACCGACCGCTCGGCCGAAGCGCTCTCCGCCGTCTACACGTTCTACGATCCTACGCTCGCGCACCTCTCGCTCGGCACCTACTCGATCCTCGAGCAGATCGCGCTCGCGAGGGAGCTCGGGCTGCGCTGGCTCTACCTCGGCCTCGCGATCGAAGAGAGCCGCCACATGCGCTACAAGCTCGCCTACCTGCCGCACGAGCGGCGCATCGCCGGAACGTGGCAGCGCTTCGAGAGACCATGACGCGTACCGCGCGGGGGGCCGGGCTGGGGGTCGGGATCGTGCTCGCGCTGCTCGCCACCGCGTGCGAGGCGAGCGGGGACCTCATGTGCCAGGCGAGCCTCGTCTGCCGCGGCGCACCGGTGCAGACGTGCTGCTCGCGCTCGCACTGCGAGTACCGCCACGAGGGCCGGACCTACCCTTGTGTCGGCACCGACTGCTCGGCTGCCTCGGCGCAGGTGCTCGCGAGCTGCCCCTGCCAGGACGCGACGCTCGATCTCGACGCGTCGGTGCTCGACGGGGCGGTCGACGGCGCCCCGCTCGACGGCTCCTCTCTCGACGCCCCCGGCTGCGTGCGATAGCTTCGCCGCGCATGGCGCAGACGAAGCTCGTGCCGCAGGCACCCCCGGTCCTGCTCCTGGCGCTCGGCGCGATGACCGCCCTGCTCTTCCCCGTGCACCTCTACCTGATCGCCGCGGCCCCGGTGGAGCTGCAGATGGGCATCGTCCAGAAGATCTTCTACTTCCACGTGCCGAGCGCCTACGCGATGTACGTCGGGTTCACGCTCGCGATGATCGGGAGCGTGGGCTACCTCTGGAAGCGCGAGGCGCGCTTCGACGCGCTGGGGGTCGCCGGCGCCGAGGTGGGCCTGCTCTTCTGCGTGATCGTCCTGGTCACCGGGCCGCTCTGGGCGCGCAACGCGTGGGGCACCTTCTGGACGTGGGACCCGCGCCTGACGACGACGCTCCTGGCTGCGATGATCTTCGCGTCCTTCGTCGCGCTGCGCTCGATCGGCGCAGCGGGCGAGGCAGAGAAGCGCTTCGCCGCCGCGCTCGGGATCGTGGGCTTCTTCCTCTTGCCCGTGATCCACTACTCGGTCCAGGCGTGGCGCGGCCAGCACCCCACCGTGATCACCGGCCGCGGCGGCGGACTGCATCCCGACATGGTGCCGCCGCTGCTCTTCGGGTTCCTGCTCTTCACGCTGCTCGCGATCGTGCTCGTGTGGGCGCGCGCGCGCGCGGAGCTGACCCGGCACCGGCTCGCGACGCTCGCGGACGGCGTGGCGAGCGAAGGGCTGACGGAGGACGCGACGTGACGAACCGCGAGTGGGCGTGGGGCGCGTTGGGAGCGCTGGCGTCGAACGCCCTGCCCGTGCTCGCGCTCGCGCAGGACACGACGGGGGATCGACCCACGAGCTTCCAGGCTGGAGGCCACGAGGACATCCCCGGCGGGACGCTGCTCGTCGTGGCCTACGCGATCGTCCTCTTCCTCCTGGCGGCCTACGTGGTCTACCTGACCGCGATGCAGCAGTCGGCGGCGAAGGAGCTCACCCGGCTCGAGGGCCTGCTGACGAAGAAGAAGGACTGAGGATGGGGCTGCCGAGCGCCGAGCACGTGCTCTTCATCCCCGGGATGCTGCTGATCGGAATCGCGATCGGCTATTCGATGGGTGCGCGCGCCGCGCGGGCCGAGCTCGCGCGGCGCGAGCGAGAACGCAGGAAATAGAGCGGCAAGAGGAAGGTCCGATGCTCAGCTTTCAGCTCTCCGAGGAACAGCAGCAGCTCCGCGACGTCGCGCGGCAGTTCACCAAGTCCAGGATCATCCCCGTGGCGGCCAAGGCCGATCACGACGGGAAGTTCCCGAAGGACGTCTTCGACGAGGCGTGGAAGCTGGGGCTCGTCGCGCCGAACATCCCCGAGGCGTACGGCGGCGCTGGCCTGCACGAGATCGAGCACGTCCTGATCACGGAGGAGCTCGCGTACGGCTGCACCGGCATCCAGACCTCGATGACGGCCAACGCGCTCGCCGCGACCCCGGTGATGATCGCCGGCAGCGAGGCGCTGAAGAAGAAGTACCTCGGCATGCTGACGAGCGCGCCGGTCTTCGCGGCCTACGCCATCACGGAGCCCGCGGCGGGCTCGGACGCGGCGGGCATCCAGTGCCGCGCGCGCAAGGTCGGCGACGACTGGGTGCTGAGCGGCCAGAAGTGCTTCATCACGAACGCCTCCTGGGCGAGCTGGTACGTGGTCTTCGCGACGACGGACCCGAGCTCGCGGCACAAGGCGATCATGGCGCTCATCGTGGATCGGGACACGCCCGGCCTCTCCATCGGCAAGAAGGAGGACAAGATGGGCCAGCGCGCGAGCGACACGGCGACGGTCATCCTCGAGGACGTCGTCGTGAAGAAGGAGAACGTGCTCGCGGAGGCGGGCGACGGCTTCAAGGTCGCGATGCAGACGTTCGACCGGACGCGCCCCGACATCGCCGCGGGCGCGTGCGGGATCATGCGTCGCTCGCTCGACGAGTGCGGCCGCTACGCCTGGGAGCGCAAGACCTTCGGCACGCAGATCGCGAACCACCAGGCCGTGCAGTTCATGATCGCCGAGATGGCGATGAAGTACGAAGCGACGCACCTGATGATGCTCAAGGCCGCCTGGATGATCGACCAGGGCGAGAAGAACAGCATCGTCTCGAGCTACAGCAAGGCCTTCGGCGCCGACGCGGCGATGCAGGTCGCGACCGACGCGGTCCAGATCTTCGGCGGCAACGGCTACATGAAGGACTACCCGGTCGAGAAGCTCATGCGCGACGCGAAGATCCTCCAGATCTACGAGGGCACCTCGCAGGTGCAGCGCATGGTCATCGCGAAGAACGTGCTCGCTCAGTACAAGTGAACACCCGGTCCAAGTGAACGCCAAGAGTCGACGAACCGCGCTCAGAGCGATCGTGCTCGTCCTCGCGAGCACGGTGGGCGCGGGTGCGCTCCGCGCGCAGGACGGGCGCGAGGACGAGCGCCGCTTCGCGAACTCGACCCTCTCGATCGCATCGATCGTGGCTGCGCTCTACACGGCGCACGAGGACAACTTCCACCCGATCGGCACGACCACGATCAGCTTCCAGCTGCAGCTCGAGGGTCCGATCGACGCCGCCTTCCGCCCCGAGTCGCGCAACCAGCCGCGCGGCTGGCTCAACGAGATCGCGGCGTTCCGCATGGCCGAGGTGCTCGACTTCGACAACGTGCCGCCCACCGTGGCGACCGTCATCGACCGCCAGCGCCTCCGCCGCCGCATCGATCCGCAGTGGGAAGGAGACGTCGACGAGCTCTTCGCGTGGCTCGTGTTCAGCCCACGCGGCCTGCGCGGCGCGGCGAGCTACTGGGTCCCCAACCTCGAGCGCACGAGCGACCTCGACTCCGCGGCAGGGATCCTGCGCTGGAGCGCGTGGCTCGAGGCGGGCGCGGAGATCCCGGCAGAGAGCCGTCTCCTCGCGCGCGACCTCTCCAACATGGCGCTCTTCGACTTCCTCATCGCGAACGTCGACCGCATGAGCGGCGGAAACCTCCGCACGGTCACCAACGAGGGCGTGCGGCGCGTCGTCATCCGGGACCACAACCTCGCGTTCGCCGCCCGGCCGAGCGACGCGAACATGGAGCGCGTGCTCACCGAGCTGCGCCGCACGCAGACGTTCTCGCGCCACACGTACGAGCGTCTCGTCGCGCTCGACCGCGCGACGCTCGAGGCGGCGACGGCCGACGAGCTCGGCGGACCGCTCCTGGACGAGCCGCAGCTGCGGGCGCTGCTCGACCGGCGCGAGGGCCTGATCTCGTACGTCTCCGCGCTCGTGGAGACGTACGGAGAAGACGCGATCTTCGTGTTTCCGTGACCCGGGCGCGACCGCCCGTATAGGATTCCCCGATGGTTCCCGCCCTCGCGACCGGTCTGGGTGTCTTCGTCGGCATCGCGATCGGCTTCTTCGTCTGGGCGCGCCCGCTCGAGCGCGCGCGCGGGCGCCTGGCACACGCGGCGAGCGAGGTGCGCACGCACGTGATCCCCGTGCTCGAGCGGCGCGCGACCTCGCTCGACATCCCGAAGGAGGCGCGAGGCGCCCGCGACGCCGACGACGCGATCGCCGCGGCGATCAAGACGGCGCGCGCCATCTCGGCGAACGAAGAGAAGCTCGTGCTGCCCTTCTCGGACACCGTCGAGCTCTCGCGCGACAGCCTCCGGGCGGGGCACGGAGCCAAGGTCTGAGCCTGAGATCGAGGCGCTCCGCGCGTCTCGAGCGCCGATCCCGACGCCGTTTCCTTCTCGCTCGAGCGGAGGACGTGCCACAGTCGGTCGACTCGCACATGCGTGTCGCCTGCCTAACGATCGCGCTCGCGTTCAGCTCGTGTGGCGGCGCGCCCGAGCCCACCCAGCCGCGGCCGCCCACCGCGCCGACGGAAGCCACGCCGCCGCCCGCGGAGGCCGTCGAGGAGGTCGCCGCTCCACCGACGACCGCAGCACCCCCGCCAGGGCCGGCCCCCACCCTGGCGCTCGTCGCGACGCCGGGCCCGGACGGCGTCGCGATCTCGATCGCCAACCACGGCGGCGCCGATGCGTCTCTACGGTCGGCCGTGGTCGTCGAGGTCGACGAGGGCGGCTCGTTCTCGGGGGCACCCTCGAGCTCCACCCTGGCGCTGCGATACGACTGCGCGCGCGAGCCCGAGCCCTGCGTGACGCTCGCGCCAGGCGCCGAGCTGCTTCCGCCGGCCTGGCTCGGGACCTGGGGCGACATGCAGTGCGTCTGCACGCGATGCGGTCCCGTCGCCCCGGGCCGCTATCGCCTCGTCGTCACGACCTGCGACGGCGCACACCGGGTCGAGAGCAACGCGTTCACGCTCCCCGCTCGGTGAGCCGTCGACCCGCGCCGCGCGCGAGGTCGAGCCCGCCGCTCACTGCCAGGGGTCGACGACCTCCGACGAGGTGTGTCGCGCGCCGGTCGTCGGCGGCGGCGGTGCGGCGGTCGTCGTCGCCTCGTGCGTGTGGTGGACGGTGCCCGTCCCGGCCGTGCGGTGCAGGGCCACGCTCAAGGTCGGATCGCTCATCGCGGTGAGGATCACACGGGCCGAGTCGTAGCCGCGCAGGCGCACCTCGACGGTACGCTCCCCTTCGCTCGGGCGCGGCACGCGCGCAGGGGTCTGCCCGATGAGCGCGTCGTCGATCAGCACCTCCGCACCGGGAGGGTCGCTGCTGATCTCCACGCTCACCAGCGTCGGCGCGGCGACCGTGGTCGGGGGGGCGGTCACGGTCGGCGGCGCGACCGCCACGCCCGAGCCCGGCACGACGACGCCGGTCGCGCCTGGCGGAACGAGGGGCGGGGTGCCCACGGAGGCCACCGCGACCGTCGTCGGCGGCGACACGATGCCGGCGCTCGCGCGAGACATGCCACCGGCGAAGACGTACGCGGCGCCGCCAGCGACGCCGCCGACGACGAGCAGCCCGAGGAACGCGGCGATGATCAGCGGCGCGCGGGAGCGCGCGGCCGTCGGCTCGGGCGTCGGCACCGACTGGCCCAGCCGCATCTCCGTGCGCGAGGGCGGCTCGAGAGCGTCCGCGAGGTTGCCGGGCGGAGCGACGCCGCGCCCGCCGATCTGGATGACGCCGCCGGTGGCGATCGCGTCCAGGTCGGCGACGAGCTGCCCCATCGACTGGTACCGCTCCTCCTGTTTCTTCGCGAGCGCCTTGAGGATGACGTCCTCGATCGCGCCCAGCCCCGCACCCTTCACCTGGCTCGGCGGCAGCGGCTGCTCGAACATGTGCTTGCTGAGGATGCCCATGAAGGTGTCGCCGTCGAAGGGCACCTTCCCGGTGAACATCTCGTACATGATCACGCCGAGCGCGTAGATGTCGGTGCGGTTGTCGACCGACTGCCCGGCGGCCTGCTCGGGCGACATGTAGTGGGGCGTTCCGAAGATCATGCCGGTGCGCGTGAGCTTGCTGTTCGCGCCGCCGACCTTGGCGATGCCGAAGTCGAGCACCTTCACGAAGTGATCGTCCTGGCCCTGCTTCACCAGGTAGATGTTGTCGGGCTTGAGATCGCGGTGGACGATGCCGCGCGCGTGGGCAGCCTCGAGCGCGCTCGCGATCTGGCGCACGGTGTGGATCGCCGTCGCCATCGGGATCGAGCCGCCGCGCGAGATCATCTTCGAGAGCGACTCGCCGTCGAGGTACTCCATGCAGAAGTAGACGGAGCCGTCCGGCAAGCGGCCGAAGTCCGAGATGTCGATGATGTTGGGGTGCCCGATCGAGGTGGCGCTCTGGGCTTCCTGCATGAAGCGCTGCACGACGTCGGCGTCCTTGGCCATCTCGCCGCGCAGGACCTTGAGCGCCATCCGCTTGCCGAGAACGGCGTGCGTGATGAGGTAGACGACACCCATGCCGCCTTCGCCGATCGACTTCTCGACGCGGTAGCGGCCGTCGATCACGCGACCGAGCAGGGGATCGACCGGGGGCGCTGCGGCCTCGTCCGTCACCTCCGCCGTGGGGGTTCCGTCGTTCGGGCAGAACGCGACCGGCTCGGTGAACCGGGTCCCGCAGGTTCCGCAGATCTTCATTCGACCGGCATTCTATCGAGACGGGGTGCGCGGACCAAGCTGGCGATTGGGCACCCTCGTCGGGCCGGATCTTGGCTCCGATCCGGTCTGCCAGGGCGTCGGCTCGCGCGACCGGTCCTCCGGGGTGAGCGGCCCGGTCGCGTCAATCCAGCTCGCCGTCGGCCAGGACGCGCCGCGCCCGGTGCAGCTCCTCGCGCAGGGTGACCAGCTTGGCCCTGTCGATCGACGCGTTGCGCCTCAGGAAGGCTCGCAGGTGCGCGGCGGCCTTGCGTCGGTCGCCGAGGTGGTGGGCGATCATCCCCAGGAGGTACTGACCGTAGCCCTCGCGCGCCCGGCTGCGCGCCAGCTGCTCGACGACCTCGGAGAGACCCGGCACGGGGAGGCCGCCGTCGAGGCGGATGTACGCGGCGAGAGCCCGCACGAGGGGCCGATCGCGGGCGGCCGCCTTCTCGGCGCGCGCGATGACGGCGAGCGCCTCGGCCCTCTTGCCGGCGAAGTGGAGCAGCGTGGCCAGGAAGAACCCCTGGAAGCTGCGTCGCTCGGGTGGTGCAGCCCGGAGCGCCTCGCGCTGCGCCTCGATCGCGGCGTCGCCGTCGCCGCGCGCGCTCAGAGCCCGGCTCCGGTCGTTGTGCGCGAGATCGGAGAAGGGTCCGACCTCGGCCATCACACCGGCGAGCGCGACGGCGTCGTCCCACCGGTCGCGCTCGAGCCTCGCGAGATAGAGCTGCCGCAGCAGGAGGAACTGCGTGTCGGGCGCCCGCCTCGGATCTTCGGCATCGAGGCCCTCGCGGGCCCAGCGCTCGCGCTCCTCGGGATCGCGCGCCGCGATCGCGCGCTCCAGCGCGCGGTCCGAGGGACCGAGCACCGAGGCCGTCGCCGTGGGCACCGCCCACGCCGGGGCGGCGGGCGGTCGGCTCGTCTGCTTGCTCCGCAAGTTCCTCCTCGGACGATCCACAGGTTAGCACCCGCGAGATCGGTGTCGAATTCATCGTGGTTTCGACGACTTGCCCGACGTCGTCCACAGCTCGTCCCGACCCCGCTCGCGGGGGGCACGGCCGCCGCCGAGCGCGTCGCACGCGGCGGCCGATCGCGTGTAGTCTCTGCCCACTCTCGAGGGAGACACGAATGTCGGACGCGAGCTTGTTGGTGGTGACGGACATCTTGCTCGGCGCGGCGCACGCCGACGGGACGAGCGATGGCACCGAAGTGATGGCGGTGCGCGATCTCCTCAAGGAACTGCACGGCGGAAAGGCGCTCCCCGCCGACGTCGAGGCACGCATCGGCGGCTTCGACGCGAAGAAGTTCTCCCTGGAGAAGAGCGCCGCGGAGTTCAAGAAGGCGAGCAAGCTCGAGCCGCGAAGGCTCCTCGAGCTCTGCTGCACGATCCGCGACGCCGACGAGGAGATCGACTTCGCCGAGGACGACTACATCGTGAGCCTCGGCAAGGCACTCGGCCTCAAGGCCAGCGAGTACGCCGACCTGACCGTCGACTACGAGATGGAGGAGGTCGCGGCCAAGCTCGGTACGAAGTCGATGCCGCCGAAGCCGCCGCCGGGCGCCAAGAAGTGACGCGGAGGTCGGTCAGCGGCTCGGGCGCGCTGGCTCGAGCACGAGCAGCGCACGCTCGGTGAGCAGCCAGACGTGGCCCTGACCGTCGACCTCCACGTCGCGGAGGTCGTCGGTCGGTAGGCCGCTCGCGCTGTCGAAGTGCGCCCACGCCTCGCCGTCGTGCTGCAAGAGGCCGTAGCGGCCGGCGGCCCAGATGTGCCCCGCGGAGTCGGCCGCGAGCGACGTGGGTCGGTGCTCGGAGACGATCGGCGGCTGGAAGAAGTCGAACTCGCGCTCCGCGTAGCTGCCGAGCCCCTCCGCCGCGGCGATCCACATCACGTTGGTCCCCGCCACCACGTCCGTCACCACGTCGCCGCGAACGCCGCGCGCCTCGCCGAAGACGATGGCCTGGAACGGCTCGACGCGCACCGCACCCGAGAGGGTCGCGAACCACGCGTTGCCCGCCGCGTCGAAGGCCATCGTCGAGACCTCCTCCGGGATCGGCAGGCCCGTGCCCTGCGCCGCGTCGCGGTGGTGATAGAGGACCGTCTCGCTGCCGGGGTCGATCGTGGCGGCGCCATACATGCGGCTGCCCTCGCCCTCCTCGCGGGCGATGCGCAGGCCGAGCCACACGCGCCCGTCCCGGTCGACGCCCGCGAACGGGATCGACACCAGCGAGGTCGGCACGGTGAGGGTGCGCTCGACGAGCTGACGGAAGCCGGAGTGCGTGGAGGTGAAGATGCGCACGACGTTCGTCGGGCGGAGCTGCTCGTCGAGGACGAGCGCGACGAGGTAGGCGCCCTCCGGGCCCGAGGCGACGGCCTGCGGGGAGATGGTGCGCGGCAGCGCGAGCCGGCGGAGGCGTCCGTCGACCATGCGCGCGATGTCGTTGTCGCGGCCGCGCACCCAGACGGCGCTCTCCGTGTCGGTCGCGACCTGGAGATCCTCCGCGTGCACGAGCGAGCGTGACTGGTAGCGGGTGCCGCCGCCGCGCGTGATGCGCATGACGCCCTCGTTCGCGATGCCGACGTAGGCGCGATCTCCGTCCGAGAGCGCACGGTAGAAGCGCGTCGCTCCGCCGAGATCGTACGCTCGCGCGACGAGGCCCGGCGCGCTCCGTGGCGCCGTCCGCGGCTGCGCGAAGCTCGAGGGCGCCCGGAGCGTCTCGGCGGCGCTGACCTCGGCAGGCGGCGTCGCCTGCGCGGCCGGCGTGAGCGTCGCGCGGAAGCTGCGCACGGTCGCATCGCCCGCGTCGGTCGCCGAGAACGACGAGCCGCCGCCGTTCGGAGCCACGACGTACGCGTGCTCGGTCGTCACGAGCGTCGTGATCCCCTCGTTCGACACGAGGCCGACGACGCGCTCTTCCTCGGCGGCGGGCAGCGCGTAGCCGTACCAGTGGTTGCCGTCGTAGAAGCCGAGCTTCGTGCTGTTCGGGCCGGAGAGCAGCGCGAGGATCTGTCCGGGCAGCACGGGCACGATCGCGCGGACGTAGCCCTCGGGGATCCCGCCCGAGATCGCGTGCTCGCGCACGACGTCGCCCTCCTCACCGCCGCCCGGCTCCACGTAGTAGAGCCCCGCGGTGGTGCCGATCCAGAGCTGCCCTTCCGGGGTCGGCGCGAGCGTCGTGCAGGCGAACGGATCGCCGAAGACCTCCCAGGCCCCGGCGCGACGGCGCACGACGCCGGAGAGGCTGCAGACCCACGCGGTGCCGTCGGCCGTGACCGCGAGGTCGGTGACTCGCTGCGTCGGTGGCGCGTCCGTGATCGGCGTGACCGTGGTTCCGCTCACGCGGACCAGCCCCGCCGCCGTCGCGACGAGCGCGGCGTCCCCGTCGACGGCGATCGCGATCACGTCCTCGCTCGGCAGGCCCTCGTCGATGCCGAGGCGCGTGGGCAGCTCGTCCGGCGAGCCGTAGATCAACAGACCGTCGTCGGTCGCCACGAGCGTCGCGTCGCCGAGCGTGGCGATGTCGCGCGCCTCCTCGAGATCGGTGATCGCGCGGACCGAGCGCGCACCTCCGATCGCGGCGATGGTCGGGCCGGTGGCGCGCGCGGCGGGGCCGCATGCGATCGCGAGGAGCGAGACGAGCAGCAGCAGCAGCGATCGACGCATGATCCGAGCCTCCGGCAGTGTCGGCACGAGTACTCGATTCGCCGAGGGCACTGCAAGAGCGGTGGCGCTGCTATCGTCGGGCACCGTGAGCGAGCCCGCATCCCCGAGCGCCGCGAGCACGGCGCGTCACCGCGCGCTGGACCTCGTGCGCGGGGTCGTCATGGTGGTGATGGTCCTCGACCACGCGCGCGACTTCTACTTCGGGATGCGCGTCGATCCGACGAACCTCGGCGAGACCTGGCCCTTCCTCTTCTTCACGCGCTGGATCACGCACTACTGTGCGCCCGGGTTCGTGATGCTCGCAGGTGCGTCGGCGTACCTCTACGGGCGCAAACGAACGGCGGCAGAGCGGCGGAAGTTCCTCGTCACGCGCGGGCTCTGGCTCGTCTTCCTCGAGCTCACCGTCGTGCACTTCGGCTGGGATCCGGAGCCCGCCTACTCGTTCGTGCTGCTGCAGGTGATCTGGGCGATCGGCTGGTCGATGGTGCTCCTCGCCCCGATCTCGTCACTCTCGCCGCGGGTGCTCGCGGGGCTCGGGGCGGCGATGGTGCTCGCGCACGGGCTGCTCGACGGCGTGCACTTCGACGCCGACGGCACGCAGCGCTTCCTCTGGGCGGTCGTGCACGAGCAGCGCGAGTTCTCGCCGCGCGAGGGGACGCTGCTCATCGTCGCCTACCCGCTCGTGCCCTGGGTGGGCGTGATGGCGCTCGGCTTCGGGCTCGGCGAGCTCTACGCGGGCGACGCCGCGATCCGGCGGCGCACGCTCGCCCGACTGGGGCTCGCGGCGATCGCGGCGTTCGTCGTGGTGCGCGGGCTCGACGGCTACGGTGACCCGGCGCCGTGGTCCGTGCAGCCGAGCGTGACGTACACGCTGATGTCGTTCCTGAACTGCACGAAGTACCCGCCCTCGCTCGACTACCTCCTGATGACGCTCGGGCCGATCCTGCTCCTGCTCGCCGCGCTCGAGCGCTGGGAGCTGCCCACGGCGATCGGGCGAGCGCTCGAGACCTTCGGTCGCGTGCCGCTCTTCTTCTACGTCGTGCACCTCTACCTGCTCAGCATCCCTGCGGCGACGGCCGCGTACCTGCGCTGGGGCCCCGAGACGGCGTTCGCAGGACCGCCCGAGGGCCACCGCGGCTGCCCCGAGTGGCCGCTCGGCGCCGTGTACCTCGTGTGGGCGTCGGCGATCGCGATCTTGTACGCGCCGAGCGCGTGGTTCGCGCGCCTCAAGGAGCGCCGCGCCAAGGACTGGTGGTGGCTCTCGTACCTGTGAGGGCGCGTCAGGCGTCGCCGCCCGTGACGCGCGGGTCGTCGCTCGCGCGCACGGGCTCGAGGCTGGCCTCGATCACGAGGCGGCGTCGCCGCACGGAGTCGCGGTAGCCCACTCCCGGCGCCCCGCGCGCCGTCTCGTCGGGATCGTCCTCCCAGCGCGCGCGACCGAGCACGGTCACTCGCTCGCCGGGCTCGAGCACGCCCTCCTCGTAGCGGAGGCTCTTGTTGAAGCCGAGCAGGCCCGTGGACTGCATGCCGTGGCGGACGAGCAGCGCCTCCATCTCGGGTGACGCGTCGTTGAACGTGCCGGACTGCTTGTTCGCGTCCCGCACGATCGCGCAGCGGAAGTGCGACGTGTCGATCCGCGCTCGACCGCTCGCGTCCGTCACGACGAAGGGACGGGAGCCGGTCTCGGAGAAGACGTGCACGAAGGACCCCGACTTCCCGTGGCTGCGCCACTCGAGGACGCTGACGTCGAAGTGCACGCACGCGCGCCCGCTCAGCGGCGCGTCGAGGACGTCGTCTTGCTCGGCGATCACCCCCATGATGCGGACCAGCTCGCCGTCCACGGCGTCGGCGATGCGCGTCACGTCGACGCCGCGCAGCTCGCGTAGACGCTGCTGGTGCTCGGAGAAGTACCAGCCGAGGCCGAAGACCAAGCCGAGCGTGCTCGCGACCCCGAGCGCGATGAGGACCGCGGTCATCGCCCCCGCGCGAGCTCCGCCTCGAGCTTGGCGAGCGCGACCTTGCTCCCTCGCACGCGCACGTGCAGGCCGTCGTTCTCCCAGCGCTCCTCGAGGATGCGCACGCTCTCGCGGATCGGCCCCACGAGGGACTGCTGGGTGTAGCTCACGAAGAGCTCGGTCTCGATCGTGTCCTTCTCGAAGAACGCGACGACCGCGGCGTGCAAGCGCTTCACGTCCGCGGGATCGCGCGCGCTGACGAGGAGCGCGCCCTCGAACTCCGCGCGCAGCGCCTCGCGCGTGGGCTCGTCGACCTTGTCGATCTTGTTGAGGAGGACGATCGAGGGAGCGTCGTCGGCCTCGAGCTCGCGCAGCACGGTGCGCGTCACGTCGAGCTGCGCGCGAAACGCCGGATCCGCCGCGTCGACCACGTGCAGGAGCAGGCCCGCGTCGCGCGCCTCTTCCAGCGTCGAGCGGAACGAGGCGACGAGCGAGTGCGGGAGCTTCTTGATGAAGCCGACCGTGTCGGAGACGAGGATGCGCGGGCTCGTCGCCGGGGCGAGCGCGCGAACGGTCGTGTCGAGCGTCGCGAAGAGCTCGTCGGCGACGTACACCTCGCCGCTCGTCAGGAGGCGCATCCAGCTCGACTTGCCGGCGTTCGTGTAGCCCACGAGCGCGACCGTGCGCTGGCCTCCCTCGGGCGCGACGCGGCGCTTGCGCCGCACGGCGGACTCGCGCTCGACGTTCACCAGCTCCGCCTTGAGCTCGGCGATGCGGTCGCGGACGCGGCGGCGATCGAGCTCCGAGGAGCTCTCGCCCGCGCCCTTGCCGCCGATGCCGCCGCGCTGGCGGTCGCCGCCGCCCGACTCGCGGAGGCGCGGCGCGAGATAGGTCAGCCGCGCGATCTCGACCTGCATGCGCGCCTCGCGGGTGCGGGCGTGGCGCTCGAAGATGCGCAGGATGATCGACGTGCGGTCGACGACCTCGGCACCGGTGGCGCGCTCGAGGTTGCGCACCTGCGAGGGAGCGAGGTCGTGATCGACCAGGACGATGCTGGCCCGCGCCGGCCCCTTGCTCGCGCTCTCGCCCTCGCTCTCGTCCTCGCTCTCGCTCTCGCCCTCGCTCTCACTCTCGTCCTCGCTCTCGCCCTCGTCGACGTCGATGCGGCGCTTCTTCCGGACAGCCCCCGACGGGATCTTCCCGCTCCCGCCCGTCCACGCCGCGAGCTCCTCGAGCTTGCCCTCGCCGATCACGCCGCCGACGGCGAGCCCGCCCCGTCGCTGCGTCACGCGACCCACGGTCTGCAGGCCGAGCGTCTTGGCGAGTCGCTCCACCTCGCGCAGCGACGACTCGAAGTCGCCGTCCGACACCTCGGGCAGCTGCACGCCGACGACCACGGCCTTGGGCCGCTCGTCCGCGGATCGCTTCTCTCGTGCCTCGCTGTCCGACATCGGCGGCGGAAGATGCGAGGCAGGGCGGCTCGCCGCAAGGGGCGCGCTTTGCCGAGGCGCACGACGCACCGCATGCTGGCTGGATGCGCGCCGCGATCGCGATCGGGCTCTGCGCTTCGGTGCTCGGGTGCGGCACGTCGTCGTACCCCGACGCGGCGATCGCCCCGGCGTGCACGTTCGACGCGGCCGGCGAGCTGGTGCTCGTCGCGACCGACCCGACGCCCCACTTCGCCTCCGGAGATCTCGCGCGCGGCGCGGTCGCGCACGTGCGGCTCGCGACGGCCGCATCGCTCGACGCGCCCACCTACGCGGGCGCGATCGAGGTGACCTCGAGCGACACGGGTGTCCTCGAGGCGACGGCGTCGGGCCCGGGCGCGATCACGATCCGCGCGGCCGGCGTGGGCAGCGCGGTCCTGCGCGTGATCGACCCCACGGCGGGCTGCGCGCTCCTCGCGCGAGGGTTCTCGGTCGAGACGGTCCAAAGCATCGCGTTCAGCTCCTTCGCGTCCGCGGTGAACGAGCCGGTCCACTACGGTCACTTCGGCTCGATCTGGGCAGGGACCACGGTCGGCGTGCAGGTCGAGCTGCTCGGTGGGCTCGGCTACACGTGGCTCGGCGACGACTCGGCGCACGTCGAGGGGCAGCCGCCGCGCCCGAACGGGACCGGCTTCACCGCGACGCTGACCAGCCCCGCGGAGGGGACGCTCGAGGTGAGCGTCGTGCGCGACGCCGAGACGCGCATCGTCTCCGTACCCGTCGTCTCTCGCCTCGACTCCATCGACATCCTCGCGGGCGGACCGGCGTTCGACACCACGCCGCGCGTGCTCTGCGTGCATGCGAACGGCCCCAGGGGCATCGTCGCGGGCGCGCCGATCGTGTTCGCGCTGCCGTCGATCCTGGTCGAGGATCCCTCGGCGGCGCCGTCGGTGAACGGTGTCCCGGACCCGAGCTGCATCGGCGTCCGCGGCGTCGCGGCGGGCAGCGGCCTGCTGAGCGCCTCGCTCGGCGACGTGCACGCGAGCGCGATGATCGTCGTCGCGATTCCGTAGCGTGCTTGCACGCGCGACCGCGTTTCGCGACCATCCCACGATGCGGCGCACCCTGTTCCTCTCGTGTGCGCTCGCGCTGCTCGCGTGCGGCGGCGGCGGCGGCGCGACGGACGATGCCGGCAACGACGCCGGGAGCGACGCGGGCAACGACGGCGGTCGGGACGCCGCGCACGACGTGGGCACCGACGGCGGCGACGCGTACGCGATCGACGCCGCGGCGCCCGGTGCGCTCCGTGTCCAGGCGCTCGGCGTCCAGGGGTTCGTGCTGACGTACGATGGCGAGGCCGTGATGACGGCGCCGCTCTTCACCCGGCAGAACGGCGTCGACGTCGCGCTCAACGCGCCGATCGCGAGCGACGTCCCCGCGATCGAGAGCGGCCTCGCCGACGTGGACGTGGCGTCGATCCGCGCGATCGTGAGCGGGCACGCGCACTACGACCACCTCATGGACCTCGTCCACGTGATGGGAGCGCTCGCGCCGACCGCTCCCCTCTATGCCAACCGCACCGCGCGCCACGTGCTCGCCGCCGTGGCGCCCGACCGCGACGCTTCCTGCACGAGCCCCGCGCCCACCGCGACGATCGAGCGCACGCGCATCGTCGCGCTCGACGACCCGCTCGCGAGCCACGTCGACTACACGAACTGCCCCGATCAGCTGCCGGTGGGCGCGCCGATGGCGGGCTCGTGGGTGAGCGTGCCTGGGAGCCACGTGCGCCTGATGCCGATCTGCACCACGCACCCCGCGCAGATCGGCACGATGCACTTCGCGCCCGGCTCGATCGACACCGACCAGTGCGACCTGCCCGCGCCCGCCTCTGGCTGGCTCGAGGGCCAGACGATGGGCTTCGTCATCGACTTCCTCGACGCGGGGGGCGCGCCCGTCTTCCGCGTCTACTACCAGGACGCGCCGGCGACGCGGCCGATCGGCGAGGTGCCCGCCGCGATCCTCGCCGAGCGACGCGTCGATCTCGCGATCCTCTGCGCGGGCAGCAACGACGCCGTCGAGAGCCAGCCGACCGACATCCTCGCCAACGTGAGCCCGCGCTTCGCCATCTCGGGGCACTGGGAGAACTTCTTCATCCCGCGCGACGCGCCGATCCAGCCGATCCCGCTCCTCGACGTCGAGCGCTTCGTCACCCGCGCCGAGGCCGCGCTCGCCGCCGCGCCCGACACCACGCTCTACGTCGACGGCGCGCCGATCCCGGGACGCCACGTGCTGATCCATCCAGGGATGGACCTCTACGTCCCCGCGCCGCCCTGAGGGGCCTCGGAAGCGTACGGTCCACCGCGCCCCTCAGGGCGAGACGGTCGTCGGGTCGAACCCGTTCGCGTCGCAGGCCGCCATGAAGGGCGCGGGCGGCGTGAAGTCCCAGACGCCCGGCGTCGGAGGCGGCGTCGGCATCGCCTGGTTGTCCCACACGCAGTTGTAGTCGCCCGTGGTGCCGAACTGTCCGTCGTCGTCCGCGTCGATGACGAAGTGGACCTCGTACACCTCGCCGCCGTCGATCGCCCCGCGCGCCTCGCCGAGCACGTTGCCGCCGACCTGGAAGGTCGCGGGCGGCGGCCGCTGCGGCGGCGCCGTCATCCCCGGAGAGAGCGGGACGTAGGGCGCCCACTGGTAGTAGGCGCGGGTCTGGTGGCCGAGGTCGTTGACGCGCACCGCCCACGCCGCCATCCGGAAGTTGTCGAAGAGCTGAGGGCGCTGGATCTCGGTCGGGATGTGGAACACGAAGATCGAGCCCGTGGACGTCGCCATGTGGATGTCCTGGAAGGGCGTCGTGTGCGTGAACGTCATCTGCCCGTTCGGGCAGACCGGCCGGAACCACTGGTGGTCGGGCACGTCCGACGAGCCCATGTCCGGCAGCATCTGGAAGCCGGGCATGCCGTTGCTGTCCGCCCAGAACGCCAGGGTCGCCGGATCGCTCGGCAGGATATCGGGGACGTGGACGTGCAGGTTCGCGTCGTCGAACGCGCTGATCACGAACATCGCCTCGATGCTGCGATCCGGACCGACCTCGAGCGCGAGCCGCAGATCCTGGTTCACGTGCGCCTGCGTGTTCAGGAACTGGATGTCGAGGTCGTCCCCGAGGTGCTGCGTTCCCCGCGGGTCGCAGGCGTCGGAGTAGTTGTTGAACCCGTTCAGGTCCGAGACGAGGGCCGTGCAGCCGGTCAGCGCCAGCGCGAGCGAGACGTGGAGTGTGCGTGCGTACATCTGCATCTCCTCAGAAAGAGACCGTGAGGCTGGCGGAGCAGCCCGTGGGACCGCAGCCGGCGCTGACCGCGGGCGTGCCCGCCGCGGGCTGTGTGACGTCGTCGGGCAGGACGAACGCGAGGACCAGCCCGGTGATCGCGACGACGCTGCCGCCGATCCAGAGCGCGTCGGCGGCGGCGGCCTGCGTCATGATGGAGCTGCGACGGCCGGCGAGATCGACCGAGGGCGAGCAGCTGGTGCCGAGCGCGATCGGCTGCTCGACCCCGACGATCGACGACTGCGTCACGCACGAGCGCCGCAGCGCGTCGGCGTCGGCGCCAGCGAGCGCCGCGAGCGCGCCTCCGATCCCCGCCAGGGCCACGCCCCCGCCGAACACCAGCCACGGCCACCACGGACGCGAAGCGCTCGCCTGAGCCCCCTGCTGCGCACGCATCTCGGCGTCGAGCGCGCGCTGCTCGGCCTCGGCCAGCTGACGCCGCTGCTCCGCTTCCTGCGCGGCGCGCGCCGCCTCGGCCTCTTGCTCGGCCGTCACCGAGCCCTCGAGCGCGGTCAGTCGTGCCTGCAGATGATCGTGGTCGGGCGCGTCCGGCACCGCCGCGAGGTAGCCGCGGAGCGCGCGTGCTGCGTTCGGGATGTCCTGCGCGTCGCGATACGCGAGGTAGACGTTGTAGAGCAGCTGCCCGCGCCCGCTGAGGCCGTAGGCGATCTCGAACTCCTGCGCCGCGTCGGCGAAGCGCCCCTGCTCGTAGGCCTCACGCCCGAGGCGAAAGTGCGCTCGCGCCTGGGCGTCGGTCATGTCCTGGTCGCTCGTCGTGGCCTGCGCCATCGACTCGGTCGTTCCGTCGGTCTGCGCCGCCGCGATCGGCGACGGACCCAAGAACCCGAGCCCCACGACCAGGCCCCATGCGGCGATGCGATTCAAGGCGTCCTCCAGAGCACGGCATCCTACCCGAGAAGTCGAGGCCAGGGCCAAAACGGGCGGCACAGTGTCCGTACGAGCCAGGGCTACGAACGGATCCCGCGGAGCGTTACTCGGGGCCCGGACAGCTCCACTCGAGCCCGACCCGCGCGAGCCGCGGCGCGCCGAGCCGCGACGCCGCGCGGAGCGTCACCCGGACCTCGACGACCCCGCCTGCGTCGAGCGCGAGCGAGAAGGGACCGCTCGCGTCGGGGTAGGTGCCGAGCGGAACGAACGTGGCCGCGCCGAGCCCGCCCTCGTCCAGCGCGCGACGCGCCTCGAAGAGGATGCTCCCGCTCGAGCCCTCGTGCGCCTCGAAGTGCAGCGCGATCCAGGTGGCCTCGCCCGTCACACAGCCGCGGAAGACGTGCGTCTCCGAGCCGTCGGGCAAGAACGCGCCGCCGCGCATGATCCCCGTGAGGTCGCCCTGCGTGTGCGGCGCGCCGCCGATCGTCACCTGCCCGGACACGGTGCCGTCGAGGTCCACGCGCGTCGCGACGCCGAGATCGCCGGCGCCCCCGTGCTCGCTCACCGCCCAGAGGTGGCCGATCGTGTCGGACCCGAGGCCGACGGTCTCGAGGGGCGACGCCCCGCCGGCGCGCAGATCGACGGTGCGGCGCACGCGCAGCGGCGCGACGTCGAGCATCGTCAGGAGGCCTCCCGTGTGGGCGACCCAGAGCTCGCCCGAGGGATCGAACACGGCGCCGCGCGTGCTCGGCTGCGTCGTCACGTGCGCGATGGCTCCGGTGGTCGGGTCGTACACGGCGACGCTGTCGCAGGAGAACCCCGTCATCGCGATGCGCCCCTCGGCGTCGATCGCGATCGAGTAGACGAGCCAGCACGCCAGCGGGACCTCGATCATGTCGAGCCGCGGCGTCGCGGGCCTCGGATCGACCCGCGCGAGGTAGCCGTCCCGCGAGCTCATCCAGACCGCGCCCCAGGGGTCGATCGCCGCGGCGTAGGGAGCGAAGGACGGCGTCTCGATGCGGCGCAGCGTGCTGCCGGTGGCCCCGTCGAGCTCGAGGATGGCCTCGCCGTCGTGGAGGCCGACCCAGGGATGCCCGGGCGAGGAGCGCTCGAGCCCACCGCCGTCGATCGCGATCGCGCGCGGCGTCTCGCGTGGGCCGCCGATCGGCACCGTGAAAAGGATGCACTCGTCGTCCGGCAGGACGTCGGCCGGGCCCGTGGAGGTGCGGATCGCGCCGTCGTGGTCCCGGTCGACGCAGCGCGAGGGGTCGCTCGCGATCTTGGTCGCCGTGCCCTGGCCGTCGAACGCCCGGTTCAGCACCCAGACGTCGTCGTTCCAGTCCACCGCGACGCGGCTCGGCTCGTCGCCGCGGGGCTGGCCGAGGACCGTCGAGTAGCGCGCGACCTCCGTCACGCTCGCTGCGGCGATGCGCGAGAGCGTTCCGTCGGCGCTGTTCGCAGCCCAGACCGTCGCGCTGGCGAACGTCTCGCGCGCCAGCGTGAGCTCGCCGATGGCCGTGAGCGCGAGCCGGTCGCTCGTCGTGAAGGGGGCATCGCTCTCGCCCCAGACACCGCCGCGACACGTCGCGTCGCACCCACCGCACGGACTGCGCGTGCCCTCGTCGGTGCGGCCGTCGCAGTCCTCGTCCACGGCGTCGCACACCTCGCGCTCGGGACCGACCTCCCCCGTGCAGAGCCCCCAGTGTCCCGCCAGGCAGATCGAGCGCCCCGATCGGCACGGACCCGCACCCGGGATCGCGTCCGGGAAGGAGAAGCAGGGCGTGCTCGATCCGGGTAGACAGGGACAGCCGGTCGCGGCCGGGTCGGCGTCGCAGTCGGGGGGCGGCACGGCCACGCAGTCGACGTTGCGCGCCGCGTTCGCCGGGTCGCAGTCGGGGCCGAGGGCACAGCCCTGCCCGAAGTGGTCGCCGTCCGGGTCGTCGCACGCCGGGCCGCAGCCGGAGAGGCCGCCCCACGTGAGGAGGCACCAGAGGACGATGCAGGCGCGCACGCTCGGCGATCGTACAGGGGCCCCGGGAACCCGGCGACCCGGCGCGTGTCTTCGGGGTGGATGCACGCGCCCCCCTCGCCGGTTTCCCTGGTTTCTCGCCGCCTCGTTCGCGCTACACCAGCGCCACGCATGAAGGCCCTGGTGCTCGGAGCGACGGGACACGTCGGCGGCGCGATCGCGCGGCGCCTGGTCACGCGCAAGGACGAGGTGACGCTGCTCGTCCGGGACGAGACGCGGGTGTCGATCGAGGGCGACGCGAGGAAGCGCCTCGGATCGGTCCTCGACCCGAACGCGATCGCGCGCGCGGCCGAGGGCGCGGACGCCATCTTCTGGGCGGTCGGAGCGCCCTCCGGCGCGGCGCCGCGCGTGTACCCGTGGATCTACGTCGCCGGCGTGGAGAACGTGCTCGCCGCGGCGAGGCACGCACGCGTCCCGCACGTGGTGCTGGTGACCTCCGCGGACGTGACGCTGGCGAGCCAGGATCGGGTGCACTGGAACGAGAAGCGCGACATCTCGGACCTGCCCTTCGGCGACCGCGCACAGTCGATCCGCCTCGGCGAGGAGATCGCGCTCGCGCTCAGCGACGAGCGGCTCTCGGTCAGCGCGATCCGGCCCGGCTGGGTCTGGGGCCCGGGCGACCGGACGTCGCTGCCCGCCCTGATCCGCGAGGCCAAGAGCGGCGGCATCACGATGTGGGGCGAGGGCAAGAACCTCGTCGCGACGACCTACGTCGACCTCGTCGTCGACGCCGCGCTCGCGGCTGCGAAGTCACCCCAGAGCGGTGGGCAGGCGTACTACGTCGCGGATGGCGAGTTCCTCGAGCTGCGCGAGTGGCTGGCGCAGCTGAGCCGCGCGCTCGGACTCCCGGCGGCGCGAGCGGGCACGCCCTTCTCGCTCGCCTGGGCGATGGCGGCGATGCGCGGCGACACCCCGCTCCGCGAGACGATGCTCCGGCGCGCGCGCGGCACGCTCTTCGACACGCAGAAGGCGCAGGTCGAGCTCGGCGTCGAGCCGAAGGTGAGCGTCGAGCAGGGCATGAAGCAGCTCGCCGCGTGGGTCGCCGCGCAAGGAGGTGTCGACGAGGTCGCGAGGTGGACCCGCACGCTGCCCGACGCCGCGTCGGTCGAGGCCGAGGCCAAGGCCGCCGGGCTCGCCGAGCCGCCGAGGCCCTCGCGGAAGTGAACCGGCGCGCCGGCGCGGGTACTCTTGCTGCCGTGGCTCGGCGAGGCTGGTGCTGGGTGCTCGTTCTCCTGCTCGGCGGCTGCGCGTCGTTCCGGACGGCGCTCGTCGGGCCCGGCCCGGGGCTCGAGGTCGCCGGGTGGGACGCGGACGGCGCCCACCCGATCCGCGTGGACTCGTCGGGCCCACCCGCGATGCTCTCGCGCGCCGACGTCGCGCGCCTCGGAGCCGTCGGCGAGTGGGCGCTGCTCGACTACCAGGACGCGTCCGGCCCCGGGACGTCGAGCGGCGTGTGGGTCGTGCGTGAGCTCCGCCGCGTCGACGGAACGGATCGCTTCGCCGATCTGAGCACCGCGATCGATCGCATCCGGGCCGAGCAGGTGATCGCCGTGGCCGCGCACGACGCGGACACCGAGGGCGCGCTCGAAGCGCTCGGCTTCGACGAGATGCCCGCCGCGGTGATGAGCGTCAGTGCCGCGACGTACGACGGCGTGCGCATCCGGCTCACGGTGCAGACGTCGTTCGTGCTCACCGAGATGCGGAATCCCTGCGGCGGCGCGCCGTCTCCGCCCGTGCTGACGAGCCTCGGCGGCATCGCATGGGCTCGCGACTACCAGATCGAGCGCGACGGAGCGGTGAGCGCGCTGGGCGACGTCACGCGCCAGACGATCCCCGGCCCGCCCTTCTGCGATCCCCGCCTGCCCTGATGCGCGATCACTTCTTGGCGCCCTTGCGGCCGAGCCAGAGCGTCAGCAGGGTGTGTCCACCGCCCCATGCGAGCGCGGCCACGAAGAAGAACACGCCCATGAACATGCTCCCGGCCGCGAGCAGGTGCGCGCTGCCCGCGAGCAGGCCCGCGACGACGAGGCCCGAGTAGAGGCGTCGCCCGATCACGTCGATCGCACCGCCCGCCTGTGGATCGCGCGTGCGGATCTCCAGGCGCCCCTGCCGCAGATCCTCGAGGATCTCCTGCGACTGGATGGGGAAGTCCGTCGCCGCTACGCTGATGCGCGAGAGCGAGCGCAAGAGCTCGGGCAGCATCCGCTCGGGCGAGTAGCGCTGCGCGAGGAGCTTCAGGAAGTAGGGCTTCATCTCGCGATAGAGATCGAAGTCGGGTGCGATCTCCTTGCCGACGCCCTCCATCGTCATGATCGACTTGCCGACCATGAGGAAGTCCGGCGGGATCTCGAGGCCGTACTTCTGCGAGCCCTGCACGAGGTCGCGGATCAGCGCGGAGACCTCGATCTCCTTCATCTGACGGCCGAGGTACTTCTCGGACAGTGTGGCGACCTCGGCCTCGAACGCGGCGCGATCGACCTTCTTCGTCGGCGTGCCGATCTGGAGCAGCGCGTCGGCGAGGCCGCGCGGGTCTTCCTGCACCGCGGCGACCATGAGGTCGATCGTCTTGTCGCGGAGCTGCGGCGTCAGGCGCCCGACGAGCCCGAGGTCGATGAGCCCGATCACCGGCGCCTCGGGCGTCCCCATGATCAAGATGTTCCCGGGGTGCGGATCGGCGTGGAAGAAGCCGTCCTCGAAGATGCTCTTGATGGTGATCGTGAGCATCGCGCGCGTGATCGCCTCGCCGTCGTAGCCCTCGGCGATCGCGTCGTAGACCTTCTTGCCCTTGAAGAACTCGAGCGCGAGCACGCGCTTGCCCGAGTGGCCGCGGTACACCTTCGGGAAGCGCACGTAGGGCATGCCCTCGAAATTCTTCGCGAAGCGCTCGGCGTGATCGGCCTCGAGCCCGAAGTCGAGCTCGGCGGTGATCGCGCGATCGAACTCCGCGACCATCTTCGCGGGCTGGTAGAGGCGCGACTCGGGGATCGCGCGCTCGATGGCGCCGGCGAGCAGGTGGAGCAGCTCGAGGTCGCGCTCGATCGTGAGCTTGATGTTCGGCCGCTGGACCTTGAGGACGACCTCCTTGATGGCCCCGTCGTCGAGCTTGATGCGCGCGCGGTGCACCTGGCCGATCGAGGCGGAGGCGAGCGGGTTCTCGTCGATCCACTCGACGAGATCGAAGATCGAGCGCGCGACGTCGGCCTCGATGACGACCTTGATCTCCGCGAAGGGGACCGGCGGCACGCGATCCTGGAGCTTCTTGAGCTCCACGATGACGTCGGCGGGCACGAGATCGGGCCGCGTCGAGACGATCTGCCCGAGCTTCACGAAGCTCGGCCCGAGATCCTGCACGACGAGCCGGATGCGCTCGCCGACCGACTGGTTCTTCTGCGCCTCCGACTTGCCCGAGACGAGCCCGCCGAGCGCCGTGCGGCCGATGACCTCGCCGAACCCGTGGCGCACGAGGACACCGATGATCTGCCTCAGGCGATCGAGGTCGCGGACGGTGGAGAGCAGGGTCGGGGCGGCCATCGCGGCCCAGCCTAGCAGGCCGAAGACGCGCTACGCGGTCGAGATCAAACGCGTCGTCGCGCGCCCAGCGAGCGGCCCGCGGCGGGGACGCACGCATGCCCCGCGGACCCATCGCGCCCGAGAGACGGAGATCTCGAATGCCGGGGCCCTGCCGCGCACCAGAGCAGACTGGAGGTGTCTCCATGGCGCGCTTCGCACCCGTCCTCGCCGCCTTCTTCCTCGTCGCCCCGGGGCTCGCGGAGGCCCAGATCGCCGACGCCGCCACGGCCCGGAGCGAGCTCGACGCGCTGCAGCGCGAGTCCGAGGGCGTCTACAGCGGCCTGGCGGACGTCCGCCGGCACCTGCGCGGCCTGGGCATCTACGGCCTGGACGAGATGGGCTCGGCGCGGCTCGTGCTGACCTTCGAGGACCACTTCGGCGGGCTCGCGCCGGTGTCGGCCACCTTCGCGCTCGACGGTGCACGCCTCTTCACGTCGATGGACGCTGCGCAGATCGAGAGCGGCGCGATCTACGCGGGGCCCGTCCCCTCGGGGCCGCACGTGCTCACGATGGAGCTGCGCTACCGCGGCGACGTCCTCTACACGACCGGCTACCGCACGACGATCACCTCGAGCTACGCGTTCGGCACGTCGCTGGATCGCACGACGCACCTGCGGGTGATCGGCCACGACACGAGCGTCTTCGCGGCGCCCGCCGATCGGTGGACCGTGGACTACGCGACCGAGACCGATCCTCGGCCCTGACGGGGTCGAGTATCGTCGCGCGATGCACGACGAGCTCGCCCGCCTCGCCGATCGAGGTCTCGACGCGTTCGCCGAGGCGCTCTTCGCCGCCACGCCCGGGCTCGCGACGTGGGGCGGGCGCGCGCCGCGCGACGACTGGCCCGCGCGGCGCGAAGCCCTGCTCCGCGGCGCCGCGATCGACGCGTGCGATCGCCACCTCGAGCCGAAGCCTCGTTGCGTGATCGAGGAGCTGCTCGTGCAGCTCGGCGCGACGCAGACCCCCGATGCGATCGCGCGCCTTGCGCACGTCGCGGAGCATCACCCGCAGCGCGAGCTGCGCATCCGCGCGCTCCACGGCCTGCTCCACGCCGGTCCCGCTGGAGTGGCCGCCGCGGCGGGGCCCGTCGGTGCGCCTCCGGAGGACGCGGACTCCGTCGCGCGTCAGCTCCGCGCACGCGCCGCGCTGCTCCGCGGGGACGCCCCGAGCTCCGCGGCCGTCGGTGGGCCCGAGCGCCGGGCTGCGCTGCTCGGAGCGCTCGGAGCGGAGCTGGGCCGGCCCGGCGCGAGCCCCGGAGCACCGAGCCTCGCGCTCCTCGCACCGGACGGGCCCTGGCTCGCGTTCGTGATCGACGCGTACTTCGACCGGGCGCTCGCGCCGGCCGCCGAGGCAGTGCTCGTGCGGCTCCCCGAGGTCTCGTGGAGGCCGCTGGTCGCGGCGCGCAAGCGCGATGCGCCGAAGCCAGCACCACCCCCGAAGCCGTCCCCCGCCGAGCGTCGGGCGCTCGACGAGGAGCTGCGCGCGATCCGTGGCCAGCTCGAGCACGTGGTGTCCGCGCTCGCGGCGGACGGCTTCGTGTTCGTGGCGAGCGCCCCGCTCGCCGACCCGCCGAAGCGCTTCGCGACGAAGCTGCGCGCGCTCGAGAAGCGCGTGGGCAGAGTCCCGCTCGCGCTCGCCCGCTTCTGGGCCCTGGTCGGCGCGGTGGACCTGCGCGGCAACAACCCGGGCTGGCCGAAGAAGACCTACGTCGAGCGCGGTGACGACCCGCACTGGTACGCCGACCCTCTGGCAGTCACGAGCCTCGAGGCCGCGCTCGCGGACGCGCTCGACTCGGACTTCGACGTGGCGAAGGCCCCGGCCGCGCGGCGCTACGCGCTCGATCTCGCCGGCGACGACGTGACGAAGGCGAACTTCTCGGGCGGCGTCGTCTCGGTCGAGACGCCGAGCGACGCGATCGATCCGGCGCTGCGCGGGCGCGAGGGAACGTTCCTCGTGATGCTGCGCGAGGCGATCGCGTGGGACGGCCTCCCCGGCTTCGCGCGGGTCGATGACCCGCCGCCGGCCTTCAGGGACAGGCGTCGGCGACGCTGAACGTGCGCGTCGTGTCGTTGAACATGCCCGGCACGGGGTTGCCGGCCATGTCGAGGAGCTCGAGGCGGACGGTGTGGTCGCCCGTGCTCAGGTTCTCGAGCCAGTGCGGCACCCAGCTCGTGATGAGGCCGCTCGTGCCGTCGAGCGTGTAGCGGACGCGGTAGCCGTCGGTGCCGAGCTCGGCGTTCGTCACGAAGAAGTCGAGCAGGACGTGCGAGCCCGCGGGGTTACAGCCCTTCGGGCGACTGAAGGTGAGGAGCGGCGCCGCCGGGTCGAAGGAGAAGCCCTCCGTGGCGTGCCCGTAGTGGAACACCACCACCGCGAACGCGGCGGCGTCCTTCACCGACTCGTGCTGCGTGCGGCTCGGGAACATGCGCAGCACGTGTGTTCCTTCGGCGAGCGGGTGGCCGAGGTTCTGCTGCACGAGCGCCGCGAGATCGAAGGGGCCCGTCGCGCGGACGGCCATGTAGGGCTCGTTGTCGACGATCACGTGGACGTGCGGTCCGGCGGGCGAGACCAGCTCCCAGTGCTGGAGATCGAAGCGCACCGTGACGGGGCCGCTGCGGATCGTCTGCCCGGCGCGCGGCGCGCTCACACGAAGCGTCGGCGTCGCGCCCTCGATCGCCGTGGTCACGCCCTGCACGACCATCGGCGGCGGTGGCGCGGGCGGCGCCTCGTCAGCCTGGGCCTCGGCCTGAGGGGTGCCGGCATCCGCGGACGGCAGGCCCATCTCGTCCGCGCTCGGATCGGTCGACGCCGTGGACGGATATTCGGCCCGCTCGCTCGAGCCACCGCAGCCCGCGACGACGAGGAAGAGGGCGGAGAGCGTGTGCATGCGCTTCATGCGCGCGAGCATCGCACGGGCGTATCCTCGTGGCATGCAGCGAGCGGTCTTTCTCCTCCTCGCGTTCACCACGGCGTGCGGCGCCTCGTCGGACCCGACCCCGGCACCGCATCCGGCGACGGCCTCCGGCGTCGTCACCGTACGCAGCGAGCCCGCGGACCGCGGCCACGTCCTCGTCGTCGACAACGGAACCGGCACACCTCTCCGGCTGCAGCGCACCATCGAGGTCGAGCGCGAGGCCGGCGGCGCGTGGGAGCACGTCGAGGCGTCGATGCTCTATCTCCGCGAGCGCTGCGACTCCGCCGGCGGCGGCCTCGTCGAGCCGCCCGCGTGCGTGGAGATCCCGGCGGGCACCACGTTCCGCGCCGCGGCCTGGACCGACATGGTCGGCGACGCGCAGTGCGCGTGCGAGGAGTGCGGCGACGCCGGCGCGGGCCGCTACCGCATGGCCGTCACGCCCTGCGACGGCGGCGCCCGCCTCGTGACCGCGCCCTTCGCGATCGAGTGAGCTTCGCTCAAACGAAGAAGTCCGGCAGCAGCGTCGCCGTCGGATCGACGGCGTACTTCGTGAGATCGGTGACGCCGGCGCTCCTCATCACGTCGTCGTCGACGAGGAACTTCCCGCTGAGCTCCTTGTGCGGGGTCGTCAGGATGACGTGCGCCGCGTCGGCCATGATCTCGGGGGTGCGCGAGCCGCGCATGCCCTCGTCGCCGCCGAGGATGTTCTTCACCGCCGCCGTCGCGATCGCCGTGCGCGGCCAGAGCGCGTTGAACGCGATGCGGCCCGCGAACTCGCCCGCCATGCCGAGCACGCACATGCTCATGCCGAACTTCGCCATCGTGTAGGCGACGTGCCCCTCGAACCAGCGCTGCTCCATGTTGAGCGGCGGCGAGAGGTTGAGGACGTGCGGGTTGGCCGCCTTGAGCAGGTGCGGGATGCACGCCTGCGAGCAGAGGTAGGTGCCGCGCGTGTTGATGCCGTGCATCAGGTCGTAGCGCTTCATCGGCGTCTCGAGCGTGCCGGTGAGCGAGATCGCCGACGCGTTGTTCACGAGGATGTCGATGCCGCCGAACTTCTCGACGGTCTTGGCGACCGCGTCGAACACCGCTGCGTCGTCGCGGATGTCGACCGCGAGCGGCAGAGCCTTTCCGCCCGCCTTCTCCATGTCCTCGGCGGCCGTGTAGATCGTGCCCGGCAGCTTCGGGTGAGGCTCGGTGGTCTTGGCGATGATGGCGACGTTCGCGCCGTCCCGCGCCGCGCGCACGCCGATCGCGTGGCCGATGCCGCGGCTCGCGCCCGTGATGAACAGCGTCTTTCCCTTGAGGCTTCCGGCCATCGCGTGCTCCTTGTTTCCGTCGAGAGGCGCGCGAGCCTAGCAGGCCGGGCTACGATGCAACCATGCGCGCCTTCCGCCCTTCGTTGCTCTTGGTCCTGGTGGTCTCGGCCGGCTGCGGCGGCGGCGGCACACCGACCTCCGACGGCGGGCCCGGCCGCGACACGGGCAGCGGCCCCGGCAACGACGCGGGTCCCGGCAACGACGCCGGACCCGGCAACGACGCCGGACCCGCCGTCGACGCCGGATCGGTCACGCCCCCCGGCACGATCTGCGGCGCACCCATCTCGCCCGTCGACACGTCCACGCCCGATCACGTCGTCGGCACCGGCACGCCCGACTCGTGCACCGAGGCGTCCCTCCGCGCCGCCGTCGCGATGGGCGGCACCATCGGCTTCGACTGCGGCGGCGACGTCACGATCGCGATCACGACGGTGATCGACGTCCCGACCGACCGCGACACGACGATCGACGGCGGTGGTCACGTCACGCTGGACGGCGGCGGCGCCTCGCAGATCCTCTCGTTCGATCACGGCGACTACCGCGTGAACACCCACGTGCTCACGCTCCAGCACCTCGAGCTGGCCCACGGACGCGCGATCGGGACGCGGATGTACGCGAGCGCGCCCGCACCCTGCTCGCAGGGCTTCTACGACGGGTTCGGCGGCGCCGTGTACGTGCGCGACGGGACGCTCCACGTCTTCGACTGCACCTTCCTCGACGACCGCGCCGCCTCGCTCGGCCCGGACGTCGGCGGCGGCGCGATCTCGCTCAACGGCGCGCTCGGCGCGGTGGTGGTGGGCAGCAGCTTCCTCGCGAACCGCGCGAGCAACGGCGGCGCCATTCAGGTGCTGAACAGCGACCTCGACGTCTACGACAGTACGTTCGAGGGCAACGTCGCGGAGGGCAACGGCGCCAACGGCGACGACATGAGCATGTGCTCCGTGATGGCCGACACGCACCAGTACCAGACCGGGAGCGGCGGCAACGGCGGCGCGATCGTGATCGACGGCGGCTCCGACGCGACCCACACGCTCTGCGGCGTCGTCTTCCGCGGGAACCAGGGCGGCGACGGCGCGCTCGGCGGCGCGATCTTCCGCACGCCCGACGCGTCGACGCAGACGACCGTGATCGACCGCTGCACCTTCGACCGCAACACGTGCGCGTCGGGCGGCGCGGCGTACTTCCACAACTCGCAGCTCCAGATCCGCGCGACGACGTTCCACGCGAACGTCGCGGACCGCGGCTGCGGCGCGATCCAGTCGGACGGATCGCACTTCGATCTCCTGAACGACACCTTCGAAGGCAACGTCGCGAGCGCGGGGCTCGGCGGCGCGATCTGTCTCTTCGGCGGCGACGGGACCATCGCGTTCTCGACGTTCGCGAACAACCACGCCGACGGCGGCGATCCGTACTTCGGCGCGGCGCTCGCCGGCAATCCGACGCTCACGCTGACCAGCGATCTGTTCGCGAACAACACCGCGCAGAACCCGGGCGCGCCGATGCAGTGCATGTCGAACGGGACCGGCGAGGGCGATCTGCAGTACCCCGGCACGCACCTCGTGGGCGGCGGCCCCGACGCGCTCTGCACCCCCACCACGACGATCGCCGACCCGATGCTCGGCGCGATCGGCGAGCACGGCGGGCCGACGCCGACGTGCTTGCCCGCGAGCGGGAGTCCCGCGCTCGGGCACGGCGTGTCCTGCCCGGCGACCGACCAGCGCGGGCAGCCGCGACCCTCGACGGGCTGCACGAGCGGCGCCGTCGAGGGATCGCGTTAACTGACACTCTGCTGACACGACGACGCCGTACCACCGGCGCATGCACACCACGACGGTCGCGCTGGCCGCCGCCCAGCCCTTCGCGTTCGACCACTCGCTCTCGTTCCTCGGCTCGTTCCCGCCGAGCGCGGGTGAGCAGACGATCGCTCCGCGCTCGCTCACCAAGGCCTACGCGCTGGGGAGCCGCGCGGTGCTCGCCCGGGTGACCGAGACGGAGGCCGGGCTCGCTTGCGCGCTGACGAGCGAGCGCCCGCTCTCGGAGGCGGAGCGCGACCGGGTGGTCGACCGGGTCCGTTTCCAGCTGAGCCTCGACGACGACCTCGCGCTCTTCGACGCCCGCGCGCGCGCCGACCAGGCGTTCGCGCCCCTGGCGCGGCGCTGGCGCGGTCACCACCACGTGAAGTTCGCCTCGCTCGCCGAGATCGCGACCTGGGCGATCCTCGCGCAGCGCAACATGCGTGCGGCGCGGCCGGTGAAGAGCGAGATCGTGCGCGCGCTCGGCCCGTCGATCGTGGTCGACGGAGGGACCCATCGCGCCTTCCCGGAGCCGGAGGAGCTGGTCGACCCGCGCACGCTCCGCCCGCTCGTCCGCACCGACGCGGAGGCCCACGCGATCGCGGCGGCAGCGCGCGCCCTCGGCGACGCCCAGGTCGTCCGGGCGCTCCACGCCGAGCGCTACGACGACGCGCTCGCGCGGCTCGAGGGCCTGCCGCGCATCGGCCCCTGGTCCGCGGCGTTCATCCTCTTCCGCGGCCTGGGGCGCATGGAGCGGCTCGCCGAGCGGAGCGGCCCCATCGTGGCCGCCGCGCGGCGCGTCTACGGAGCTCGGAGCGAGCGCGAGCTACGCGCGGTCGCCGCCTCGTACGGACCTTGGGTCGGCTACTGGGCGCTCTACCTGCGCCGGACCTGATCGCTCGACGCGTCGACCTCGGCCGTCGAACGCGTTATCGTGACCCGATGCAGGGGCTCCGTGGTCCGAGCTTCGCCGTCGCGATGATGACCGGTGTCTGCGGGTGCGCGCTGCCCACGGCCACGATCCAGCCGGCGGCAGACGCGGGGGCAGGCCCCGCGGACACGGGCGTCGGCTCGATGGACGTCGGCCCGCGCGACGGCGGCCCCGACGCGTTCGCGCCGGGCATCGACGCGTTCACGCCGCGGCTCGACGCGTTCGTTCCCGGCGTCGACGCGTTCACCTCGCCCACCGACGCGTTCACCCCGCCCACCGACGCGTTCACCCCGCCCACCGACGCGTTCGTCCCGCCCGACGCGTTCACCCCGCCCGACGCGTTCGTCCCGCCCGACGCGTTCGTCCCGCCCGACGCGTTCGTCCCGCCCGACGCCTACACACCACCGACCTGCGACTCCGTGTTCCAGGCGACGTCGACGAACTACCAGCTCTGCTCGAGCACCGCGGCCAGCTGCACGTTCTATCTGCAGCTGGGCAGCGGCACGAGCTGCGACGACGTCTGCGCGCGAACCGGCCACACCTGCTCGGCCGAGATCGACAACAACCCGGGCAACCACTGCATGTCGGCCGGCGGCGCGCAGAACTGCAACCACAACCTCGGCGACGGCATCTGCACCTGCACGTTCCCCTGAGAGGCCAGCGAGCACGGCGCGCGCTGCGATGGGCCCCGGGCGGCGAGCCGACGCGGTCCTGCTGACGGCTCGTCAGTGGCCCGAGCGGCTCGGCGCACCCACCCGCGCGAGGCCGTAGCTCATCGTCTGCGTGTTGCGCGCCCAGCCGGCGTCGCCCCGCGGCGAGACGAGGATGATCCCGCCCTTTCCGCCGACCCGCGCTCCGAACGCCGCGATCGCCTCGTCCGCCGCGTCCTGCGCGCGCGCGCCCGCGCGCATGCGCTCGATCGCGTAGCGGGTGAGCCCCAGACGAAGCGCGGCCTCGCCGTCGCCCGTCGCGCTCGCGGCGCCCGCTCGATCGTCGGCGTACGTGCCGGCGCCGAGCACGGGGGAGTCCCCCACGCGCCCGGGGTGCTTGCCGACCATCCCGCCGGTGCTCGTCGCGGCCGCCACGCGGCCCTGCGCGTCGCACGCCACGGCCCCGACGGTGCCACCGGCCCAGCCGCCGCCGACCTTGCCCTCGCGGAACGACGCGAGGCGCGCGCGAGCGGCATCCGTGATCATCTCCGAGGGATCGGCCGGGGCGAAGCCGTGCGCGAGCGCGAACGCGCGCGCGCCGTCGGCGACGTAGAAGACGTGCCGTGCGTCGTCCATCACCGCACGGGCGATCGCGATCGGGTCGCGAAAGGGAGGCAGCACCGCCACCGCGCCGGCGCGCAGCGCCGTGCCCTCCATGATCGATGCGTCCAGCTCGAGGGTGCCCGCGCTCGTCAGGCAGGCGCCCGTCCCCGCGTTGAAGCGAGGATCGTCCTCGAGCACACGGACCGCCGCGACCGCCGCCTCGATCGCCGAGCCGGTCGCGACCAGCACCTCGAGCCCGCGCTCCGCCGCGGCGCGGCACCCCTCGGCATGCGCAGCGCGTGCGTCGTCGGGCACGTCGCCCGCGCCACCGTGGACGAGCACGACCGGCACGGCTGCGCTCACTCGACGATCTCGGCTTCGATGTCCACCGGACGCTCGGGCGCCTTGGGATCGGTGTCGGGGCGCCGCTCCTCGATCACCACTCCGTCGGTCTCGACCACCGAAAGTGGGCGCGGCCCGACGCGCTCCCCACGGAGCGGATGCTGGCGCGCACGCGCGTCGAACGCGACGCTCGGCCCGCGCGCGACGCGGAACCGGAACACCTGCTGCGCGCCGAAGGGCCCGGAGGGCTCGCGGTCGCCGCTCGGGGTCGCCCTCGCTGCCTCGACGTGTCGGCGCACGCGCGCCTCGATGACGCGTGCGACCACCCGCCGGAACGGCGCGATCATCAGCAGGATGCCCACGATGTCCGTGAGCACGCCCGGCGCGATCAGGAGCGCACCTCCGACGAGCACGAGCAGCCCCGAGGTGATCCCCTCCTCCGGGACGCGCATCTCGGTGATCGCGCGCTGCCACTGTGCGTACACGCGCAGGCCCTCGCGCTTCGCGAGCGCCGCGCCGATCACCGCGGTGAGGATGATCATCGCCACGGTCGGGAGCACGCCGATCTCGCGCCCGATCGTGAGCAGCAAGAAGAGCTCGACGAACGGGACGATCGAGAAGAGCAGGAAGAGCCGCGCGAACATGGTCCCCGCCGATCATGCTGCGCAGCGGGCGCTCCGCAACCTGCCTTCAGCGGCGGCGGCGGGCCGCGATCGCGAGCGCGAGGCCGAGGGCGAGCAGTGCGGGTGGAACGGGCGCGCTCCCCTGCGCGCGGCAGCCGCAGCCGCCGCGCTCCGGGTGCGGCAGCTCGCTCTCCCCGTCGCCGCCGTCCTCCACGTGCGTGTCGTCCGCGGCCGGCGCGAGCGGCGTCGGGGGCGTGACGGGCATGATCTCGGTGCACGCTCCGTCGAGGCAGACCGACCCCTCGGCGCAGCGAGCCTCCTCGTCGACGATGCCGTCGCAGTCCTGGTCGGTCCCGTCGCAGGACTCCGGGCCTGCCTCGACGTTGCCCTCGCAGTTCCCGAACCGGCCGCCCGCGCAGGTGCTCGTGCCCTGCCGACACACGCCGACGGTCGAGCCGCAGACGACGCTGTCGCCGTCGGTGCAGTAGCAGCCGGGGTCGATCTCCCCGTCGCAGTCGTCGTCGACGCCATCGCAGGTCTCGACGGCGCCCGGGTGAGCGCGCGCGCTCGCGTCGTCGCAGTCGCCGGCGCAGGAGGTCGTGCCGTCCGCGTCCAGGTCGAAGCCCTCGTCGACGTTCCCGTCGCAGTCGTCGTCGAGGCCGTTGCAGGTCTCGCTCGTGACGCTGCGGGCGATGCCCTCGAGGGCGGCGCGCAGGCCCGTCAGGTCGCCGACCTGCGCATAGCAGTGCCCGACCGCCGCCGGGTCGGTGAGCGTGGGGTCGCATCCGGCGAGCGGCGCCCCGCCGGCGACGGCGGCGCGGTTCAGGGTGAGCGCGTCCACCTCCGAGCCGAAGCCGACGACGTGAACCGTCACGCCCATCGCGCGCAGGTTCATCACCGCGGTGACCGGATCGAAGCGCGTCGTCGCCGAGTACGGCGAGCACCACTGCCAGCCGTCGGTCACGAGGACGAGGTGCGCGCCCGCGGCGTCGGGTCCGAGGTACGCCCCCGCCGCGTCGAGCGTCTGCGACATCGGGGTCCAGTTGCCCGCCGACGGCGGTGGCCCGCCGAGCGCGTCCACCACGTCCGTCGAGGCATGCGCGCCGAAGTCGAGCATCACCTCGCCCGGCTGACAGCGATCGGGGTACGGAAAGACCTGCAGGCCGAAGTCGATGCGGCCCTCGTAGGCCATCGTCACGTCCGAGATGGCGACGGTCGCCGCGTCCCACTTCGTCAGCCCGCCCGCGTCGCCGAGCATGCTCGAGCTGCGGTCGACCGTGAGGAGCACGCGCGGGACCTCGCAGCGCTGCGCGAGGGCCAGGCGAGGGGCCAGCGAGGCGAGCGCGAGGGCCAGGAGCCACGAGGTGCGGGTCATGCGCCGGCCCGATGCGCGGCCCATGCCAGCGCCCGCTCGCCAGGATGCCGGCGTTTCTTGGTCCCTCGCCGGCGTGTCCCGCCGCCAGTGGCGGCGGAGGTGGCGGATCGAGTGTCCGGTAACGCGAGCGCGCCGCCTGCGTTACAAGGAGGCATGCGGCTCGGCGCGATCTGCCTCGCCCTCGCCGGCTGCTCCGCCGCGAGCCCGGCCGGGCCACCGTGGGCGCGCCGCGCGCGCTGGTTCGACTCGCGGGGCGGCCTCTTCGTCGATCGCGGCGACGACGTGATCACGACCGGACTGACGTACTGCGTGGGCGAGTGTCCGATGTCCGGGACACGTCGGTGAAGGACGTCCCGGCCGCCGCCGGGTCCTTGTCGATTTCCTGCGGGATCTGAGAACCTGAGCGTCCCGTCGCGCGTCTACCTCTCCGAACGACCCAATCCCCCCCACACCCGAGGTTCCAAGAAGCGTTCATGGCCGTACGTCCGCCGCCGCCCCGGGCTCCGGGTGCCGTCCCGCCGCCCGTCCCGAACGGGGCACGCCCGACTCCTGCGGAGGGCGTCGAGGCACGCGCGATCGAGGCCGAGGCCCTGGTCGATGCGGCCCGAAGAGGCGACCCGCGGGCCTTCGACGCGCTGGTGAAGCGCTACCGCCACCGCATCTTCGCGCTCGCGCTGCACATGACCGGCTCCCCGAGCGATGCCGACGACATCACGCAGGACGCGTTCGTGCGCGCCTTCAAGAACATCCACCGCTTCGAGGGTCGGAGCGAGTTCTTCACCTGGCTCTACCGCATCGCCCTGAACCGCGCGCTCAACGTGCGGCGCGACAACAAGCGCCGCCGCACGACCGACCTCGACGACCCGCGCGTCACCGTCGCCATCGCGGTCGACTCGGGCGGCAACCCGCAGCGCGCGCTCGAGCTGCGCGAGACGTACACGCACCTCGTGCGTGCGTTCGACCGGCTCTCGCCGCTGCTCAAGACGACGATCGCGCTGACGATGATGCAGGGCCTGAGCTACCCGGAGGCCGCGGTCGTCCTCGACACCACCGAGGGCACCATCGCGTGGCGCATCCACGAGGCCCGCAAGCAGATGCGCGCCGCGATCGATCACGCGCTCAAGGACCCGACGCCGCTGCGCCTGCGCCTTCCGAACGTCGAGCGCGTACACGCCGAGATCCCGGAGAGCCCGCCGAGCCTCGAGATGGCGCTCGCGCTGCTCGCCCCCGGCGTCTGACGCTCACCACACGCACTCGACGAGCTTCTGCGAGTGCATCGCGCTGTCCTTCGTGAGGATCGGCAGGCCTCGCAGCTGCGCCGTCGCCACGATCACGCGGTCGGCCGGGTCGCGGTGCTCCCAGTCGAGCTCGGCCGCGCGGTGCCAGATCGCGGCGTCGGTCGGGACGAGCTGCAGGCGTCCGTTGCGCTCGATCTGCAGGGCGAGCTCGCCGACGGTGATCGGGAGCTCGAGCTTCTTGGCTCGCACCTTCACCGCGAGCTCCCAGATCGAGATGGCGCTGGCGAAGCCCCCGTCGCTCTCGAGCTGCTCGCACATCGCGGCGGCCTTGCGCGACAGGTACTGCGGATCGAGCGACCACCAGAGCAGCGCGTGCGTGTCGAGCACGATCACGGCTCGTCCCACTCGTCGGTCGTGGGGGTCATGATGTCCTCGTGGTAGACGACCTTGCCGCGGACATCGGCGAAGATCTCGGCGGCCGTCCGCTTCTTCTGGATCGGCACGATCTTCAGGACCGGCCGCTGGTTGTCGGTGACGATCAGCTCCTCGCCCGTCCGCTCCACCTCGCGGAGGTACTCGAGCATCTTCGCCTTCAGCGCGCTCTTCGAGACGGTGGGCATTCCACCAGCGTGACCAGGGGCATGACCCTGGTCAAGTCACCTCATTCGGGACCCAGCCTTGATCCGCTCTGGTTGATCCGCTATCTAGGTCGGCCCTCGACCTCGATCGAGCGGCCTCTCCCCGCGCCTCACGTTTCGACCCCGCGCGGGCTTTGCTTTTCCACCGTCCCGTGAAGGACCCCCGACCGACCCCATGATCTTCGACTGGGTATACGGCCTCTTCTCGAACGATCTCGCGATCGACCTCGGGACCGCGACGACCCTGATCTACGTCAAGGGCCGCGGGATCGTGTCGTGCGAGCCCTCGGTCGTGGCCGTGCAGTCGGACGCGCGCGGCGCCAAGCGCGTGCTGGCGGTGGGCAAGGAAGCCAAGGAGATGCTCGGCCGCACGCCCGGCAACATCCAGGCGGTCCGCCCGCTGCGGGACGGCGTCATCGCCGACTTCGAGGTGACGGAGGCGATGCTCCGCTACTTCATCAGCAAGGCCACGCAGCGCGGCACGCTCGTCAAGCCCCGCATCATCATCTGCGTCCCGTTCGGCATCACCGAGGTCGAGAAGCGCGCGGTCAAGGAGTCGGCCGAGTCCGCGGGCGCCCGCGAGGTCTTCCTGATCGAGGAGCCGATGGCCGCCGCGATCGGCGCGGGCCTGCCCATCACCGAGCCGAGCGGCAACATGGTCGTCGACATCGGCGGCGGCACCACGGAGGTCGCCGTCATCTCGCTCGCCGGCATCGTCTACTCGCAGAGCGTGCGCGTCGGCGGCGACAAGATGGACGAGTCGATCGTCGCGTACCTCAAGCGCAAGTACAACCTGCTCATCGGCGAGCAGACGGCCGAGCGCGTGAAGTGCCAGATCGGCAACGCGCATCCGGGCGACAGCTCGTCACGAGACGCGGGCGAGACGATGGAAGTGAAGGGCCGCGACCTCGTGGCCGGCGTGCCGAAGACCGTCGTCGTGAACTCGGACGAGATCCGCGACGCGCTCAGCGAGCCGATCAACACGATCGTCGAGGCCGTGATGGCCGCGCTCGAGAAGACGCCACCCGAGCTCAGCGCCGACATCGTCGACAAGGGCATCGTGCTCACCGGCGGCGGGGCGATGCTGAAGAACCTCGACGTGCTGCTGCGCGAAGAGACCGGCCTGCCGGTGATGGTCTGCGACGACCCGGTCAGCGCGGTCGTGCTCGGATCGGGCAAGACGCTCGATCACATCGACCTGCTCCGCGAAGTCACGATCGCGTGACCAAGACCACCTACTCGTCGCGCTTCTTCTTGTGCAGCAGCTTGTCGTAGATGACGGGCCCGAGGCTGCCGACCATGAGCTTCTCGACGATCGCCATCGTCTTGGCGCGGTCCGACTCGGACTCGTAGACGAAGCCGATCCCCATCCCCGCCTCTTGCTCGGCCGTCGCCTCCGGCGGCGTCACGATCCACTGCACGCGGCCCTTGAGAGCGAGGGGTACCTCGAGCCCGGGCACGCTCAGCTTGAAGACGAACTCGGTGCCGATCTCGAGCGGCTTGTCGGTCCGGATGAACGTGCCTCCACGGCTGATGTTCTTCGTGTAGTCCGCGAAGAACGCGTTCATCCGCTTGTATTCGACGCTCAGCTCGATGGCCATTCGCTGATCCGATCGCCGGTCCGACGCCGCCACCCTCAGACCATACAACGCGCCGGGCGCCTGGCCGAGATATCGGTGGAACGCCCCCGCCCCCAAGGCGCACACCCGCCCCGGGTTTGAACGGGCGGAGAGGAGCCGCGCGCGGCCCGATCCGGCCTGCGGCACGAGCGATCGTGCCCGCGGCCGGGTCCGTCCGCGTGCGGCGAGACCGCCCCCACGCACCATGTTCGTTCAGTTGTGCAGCCAGGATCGATCGCCTACGATGCCGCTCGCTCGATCGATCGGGGGACGTCGCGTCGCTCGCGTGCTCAGTCGACCGGTGCGAGCGCGACGAATGCCCGACGCCAAGGAAGCGGATCTCATCGAGCGCGCGAAGGCGGGGGACCGCGCCGCGTTCGGCCATCTGATCCGGGCACACCAGCGTCGCGTGTACGCGTGCGCGATCCACATGCTCGCCGATCGGGGCGAGGCCGAGGACGCCGTGCAGGAGACGTTCTTGCGCGCGTTCCGGGCCATCGATCGGTTCGACGGACGAGCCGAGCTCTCGACCTGGCTGTATCGCATCTGCATCAACGTCTCGCTCAACACGCTGCGCCGGCGGCGACGCGTGGACGCGGCCGACATCCAGGATCCGCGCGTCCCCGAGCCCGCGGCCGATCCGACGCAGGGCGCGAACGATCCCCGGCACGTCGCGAGCGCGCGGGAGCTCTACGGCAAGCTGGGCAAGGCGCTCGACGAGCTCTCGCCCTCGCTGCGCGCGACGGTGATCATGGTGCTGATCGACGGCGTCCCACAGAAGGAGGCGGCCGATGCCCTCGGTTGCAGCGAGGGCACGATCGCCTGGCGCGTGCACGAGTCGCGCCGCCGCCTGCGCGAGAAGCTCGGCGACTTCCTCGAGGACGAGAAGGGAGCGTCGCTCCGCGCGCCGGCCCTCGGCAACAAGACGATGATCGGACCGGGCTCGCCGACGGCGACGAAGGTGCCGCTGCCCGCCAAGATCCCCGCGACCGATGGGAAGGGAGGCACGGGCTCATGAAGGAAGAGCTCATGCGTCGGATCTCCGCGGCGCTCGACGCGCCCGATGGGCTCGCGGGCGACCCCGCGCTGCAGACGGAGCTCCGTGCGGACGCGGACGCGGCGAAGTACGCCAAGGATCTCACGCGCGTCGGCAAGTGGCTCGCGACCTGGCCGCTGCCGGAGCCCGATGACGCGGCGTTCGAGGCGCTCGCCAGCCGCATCGAGCAGCGCCTCGGCGACCCGCTCCCGACGGCCTCGGACCCCACGGCGCTGCCGACGTTCGACGATGACGACGCCCTGCGCGACGCGACCGCGAGCTTGCTCCAGTCCGGCGAGTTCCCGGCCGTGAGCGACTCGGCGATCGAGCTGGTGTCCGACCCGTCCATCCCGATGCTGTCCGACCCTTCGATCGCGCTCGTGTCGGACCCGGGCATTCCGATCCCCGAGCTGCCCCCGCCGCCGGCGCCCGCGGCGATCGCGCGGGTCCCCTTGGCCAAGGCGAGGCCCGCCGCGGTCGTCGAGGAGTCGGCGGCTGGCGCGAGCGGCGAGCCACGGAGCGCCGCCGAGCTCGAGCGCAGCCTGAAGTCCGATCCCGGCAAGCCCAAGAAGAAGAAGGCGAAGAAGCCTGGCGAGCGCTCGAGCCTGGCCCCGGTCGAGTCGGGCGATCGCGTCTCGATCCCGACGCCGAAGCCGGCCCTCGGTGCGCCCTCGCTCACCCCCGTGGTGCAGCTCCCGACGCCCGAGGAGCGCCGGCCCGCGGCGACGTTCTGGTGGTTCGCGGCCGCGGCGGCGGTCGGACTCGGCGTGTTCGGCGCGGCCACCCTCTTCGAAGGTCAGCGCGCACCGGCCGCCGAGAGCGCGCATGGCTCGACGCTGGTCACCAGCGGAGCCATCTCGCCCGCGGCGACGCCGAGCTCGCCCGCGTCGCTGCCCAGCGCACCGCCCCCGCCGACCGCGCTCGCCCCCGTCGTCGCGGTCGCGCCCCCCGCGACCGCAGCGCCCGTCGACCTGCCCGATCGCGCCCACGCGGAAGAGGAGATCCTCGCGGAGGCCCGCCAGGCCGACACGATCGCGCCCCCGGCCACCGCCGCGGGCCTGGCCGACCCTTCGCCCGCCCGGGGTGCGCGCCCGATGCGGATGGCGGGCAGCGGGGCGGCGACGGCGAGCGGCGACGATCTGCTCGGGGCGGCAGCGTCGTCCGGCCGAGCCCGCGCGACGCCCAGCACCACCCCCGCGCCGGCGCCCACCGCAGCCCCCGTGACCAGCGCACGCACCGCGACGGCGCCGGAGCCGGCGTCCCCGCATGTCGCGGAGGCCGAGCCCGAGGGCCCGGTGCCCGCGACGCCGGATCGCGCGACGATCCAGGCCGTGCTCGCCGCCCGCACGGACGCGGTGACCGCCTGCGCCGCAGGAGCCCACGGCCTGGCCGACGTCGACATCGTGATCGCGAGCAGCGGCCGCATCACCACCGCGACCGTCAACGGCACGTTCGCCGGAACGCCCGTCGGATCGTGCATCGCGCGGGCCGTGCGCGGCGCGACGTTCCCGCCGTTCTCCCAGCCTCGGTTCGAGGTCACCTATCCGTTCCACCTCTGACGGGCGGCGGCCTCGGCGAGCGCGGCGCGCCGCGCGTCGAGGGAGCCGGATCGTCGCTCGCCGCCGGGACCCACACGATCCAGAGCGTGCCGCCGTCGAGCGACTCGGCGCGTGCATCGCCGCCGTGCAGGACCGCGAGATCGCGCGCGACGGAGAGCGCGAGGCCGAGCGCGAGTGAGCGCCCTTGCGGCCGCGCGGCCGGATCCGGGTCGAAGGCACGAAGCGCATCGGCGTCCGTGATCGGCCGCCCACGATCGTGGAGCTCGAAGCGAACCCGCGTCTGCTCGCCCTCGCGCAGCTCGCGCACGCGGGCGAGCAGCGGAGCGCGCGGACGCACGGCCGCTCGAAGGACGTTGAACACCGCCTGACCGAGACGCACGCGATCGACGAAGAGCGGCGCGAGCCCCGGCTGCAGCTCGGCGTCGATCGACGGTAGCTCCAGCTCGGACTGGGCGCGCAGCCGCTCGAGCGCGAGCGTCAGCACCTCGACCGGCGCGACCCACTGGCGATCGAGCCGAACGCGATTGGCCTCGATGCGGGCGGCGTCGAGGATGTCGGTGAGCAGCATGAGCAGGTCGTGCGCGGCGCGCCGGACGAGCACGACGTTCTCTCGCTGCGCCTCCTCGAGCGGACCGTCGCTCCCGTCCTCGAGGATCTGCGCGAAGCCCAGGATCGAGTTGAGCGGGCTTCGGAGCTCGTGCCCCATCGCCGCCATGAAGCGCGCGCGGACGCCCGGTGGCGGGCGGACCTCGCCGGTCGTGCGTTCGAGGGCCCGCGCGTGCGCCGCTTCCCTCGAGCGCAGAGCGGCGAGCGCTCCCGTGGCCACGGCGTCGGACACGGGACGGGTGAGCGGCGGCGCGCCGGGCTTCCAGTCCGCGAGGTAGCTCGCGACGCTCGCTCGCTCGGCCTCGGCGCGCGCTCGGACGCTCCGGCGCCAGCCGGCGAGGGCGAGCCCGGCCGCGACGACCGCCAGGGCGCCGGGGACCGGGGTCGCGGCGCCCAGCGCGAGGGCGAAGAGCGCGAGCGCCTCGGGCTCCCCGTAGGTCCGGCGCGCCCACGCGGCCGCGAGCGCGAAGAAGAGCGCGGCTCCGACCGCGAAGTAGATCATGCGCGCCCTCGGGCCGGCATCACGAAGTGGAACGTCGAGCCGACCCCGGGCGCGCTCTCGACCTCGAGGTGTCCGCGGTGGAACTCGGCCATCTCCTGGGCGATCGCGAGGCCGAGGCCCCAGCCCTCGTTGGGTCGCGAACGGGCCGGCCGCTCGCCTTCTCGCTCGACGCGCTCGCCGGGCGCGAAGATGCGCGGCAGATCCTCCTTCGCGATGCCGCGCCCGGTGTCACGCACCGAGAAGCGCAGCACCTCACCCTCACGCGCCACGCGGATCGTGACCTCGCCGCGCTCCGTGTAGCGGATGGCGTTCGTCCCGAGGTTCCAGAGGATCTGCCGGACCCGCCGTGCGTCGCCGACCGGCGAGGGCAGGTCGGCCTCGATGACGAGCCGCAGCGTCACCGGTCGCGCGCGCAGCTGTGCCTCGAGGCCTCGACCGAGCTCGCGGACGAGCGGCTCGATCGCGATGGGCGCGAGGTCCCGCGCTTGCGGCTTGCCCGCCGACTGGCCGATGACCTCCTCGACGAGCGCGCGCAGGTGGACGCCTGCGCCGTGGATGGCGGTGACGTCCTCGCGCTGCGGCGGCGAGAGCGGGCCGTCGATCTCCGAGAGCAGCACCTCGGTGAAGCCCAGGATCGCGTTCAGCGGCGTCCGGAGCTCGTGGCTCACCGCCGCGATGTAGGTCTCGCGGTGGCGCTTGCCGAGCACCGTCTCGGTGGTGTCGTCGGCCCGCTCGGCGAGCTCGCGGTCGAGCATCGAGCCGATGCGGCGCTCCTCGCGCGCGAGCTTCTCCGCCGCGGCGGAGCGCTGGACGCCGCCGGCGAAGAGCACGAGCCCACACGCGAGCGCGGCCGAGGCGATGCGCAGCACGAGCTCGAGGCCCGACGCCTCGACCACGGTGAGCGCCACGGCCAGGACCGTGACGAACGCGACGGCGCTCCGCGGCATCGCTCAGCCCCGGCGCGTCACCTGCGCGAGGTCGAGCACGCGCGCGAGGATCGCCTCGCGGCCCTCGCGAGTCTCCGCGCTCGCAGCGATCGCGCCGCGTCCCGACCTCGCCGTGATCTCGGCGAGCCGGAGCATGCGCTCGGCCTTCGTGAGCTTGTCGACCTTGGTCGCGACGACGATCGCCTCACGGTCGATGTGGGCCAGGTACTCGAGCAGCTGCTCGTCCTCGTCATCCAGCCCTCGCCGCGCGTCGACGATCAGCACCACGCCGCGCAGCCCGACGCGTTGCTCGAGGAAGCCCTCGATCATCGGCCCCCAGCTCCTGCGCTCCTTCTTGCTGCGCTTGGCGAAGCCGTAGCCAGGCAGGTCCACGAGATCGATCGTCGCCCGCGCGTCGGGGGCGAGCTGGAGATCCACCCGGAAGATCGAGATCCCGCGGGTCGCGCCCGGCGTGCTGCTCGTGCGCACGAGCTTCCTGCGCTCCACGAGGCAATTGATCAGGCTCGACTTGCCGACGTTGGAGCGCCCTGCGAACGCGATCTCGGCGAACGCGGGCGGGGGCAGCCCTTCGACGCCGGTCGCCGTCGCGACGTAGCGCGCGTCCCGAATCGTTGCGGGTGCGCTCACATGCAGTCGAGCTGCATGTCGAAGCTGCTGAGCACGCCGGAGTCGGCGCCGACGGTGTCCGCGATCGTCAGGGTCCACGGGCCCATCGCGAGGTGACCGCGAGCCCGCGTCACCGTGTGCGTGCGGAACGGGCTGCGGCTCGAGTGGCTCTGCAGCGAGTACGTCTGCCCATCGGGCCCGCGCAGCGTGACCTGGAGGTCGCGGTTGAACGTGTGACGCCCGTCGAGGTCGACACGCAGGGTGCGGATCACGCAGGGCGAGGTCACCGTCGCGGTCGCCGTGGTCGTGTGGTAGTCGAAGATCGGTCCGCCGCCGACGCCGTGCACGCGCATCGATCCGCCGCCGCCCCCCGTCGGAGGAACCCCCACGCCCGTCGGCGGCACAGGCGTGCTGGGCATCGCCGACGCGAGCACGGCGTTGATCGAGATCGTGTTGTTCACGGGGCTCGCCGTGATCGTCGTCGCCTGGTAGCCGGGCAGCGTGAACGTGAACTGGAAGGTCTGCGTCTCGCCCGGGTTCGGGGCCGGCACGGGCACCTGGCTCGTGAACGGCGTGGTGCCCAGGACCTGGCCCCCGCCGGTGACCGTGGCGCCGGGAGGTGTGCTCGCCGCCGCGACCGTCACCATGACCTGCCCCGGCGGCGCCACGGCCGACGGCGGGGGCGTCCCAGCCGCCGTGGTCGGCGGTGCGGTCGCCGCGGACACCGGCGGTGGAGGCGTGCTGCTCCCTCCGCTGCAGGCGGCGATGGTGGCGAGCGAGAGTGCGAGCAGGATGTGCGTGATACGCATGGGGGCGTCGTCCAACGTGTGTGTACCAAACCGCTCGGGACTCGGGAAGCCACAGCCTCTACGCTCCCGTCGCGTGAAACTTCCCTCGCGGCTCCGGCGTAGGATCTCACGAAAATGAGGTGGACGCTCGCGTTCGTGCTCCTGACCGCGTGCGGTCCCTCGCCTGTGCACCCGGCCGCCGACGCCGCGACGACGTTCGGGCCGAGGACCGGCGCGATCTGTCCGACGCCGGCGGTCACGTACGCGTCGTTCGGACGCTCGTTCTTCGCGACGTACTGCACCACCTGCCACTCGGTCGCGCTCACGGGCGCGGCTCGGGCCGGTGCCCCCGTGGAGTTCGACTTCGACACGGTCGGGGACGTCCGCGCGCACCTCGCGGCGATCGACGAGGTCGCCGCGTCCGGGCCGAGCGCCACGAACGTGCAGATGCCCTTCGCCGGACCGACCCCGACGCTCGGCGAGCGGCAGCAGCTCGGGCAGCTCCTCGCGTGCGCGGTCCCCGACTGATCACGCGCCGGGCAGCTCTTCACTCGACCGTGACGAGGGTCTTCACGGAGTTGGCGATGAAGCAGCCGCGGTGCGCCTGCTCGTGCAGGCTCGCGAGCGTCGCGGCGTCGGGCGGGGCCTCCCGGAAGGTGACCTTCGGGCGCAGCGTCACGCGCGTGACGTGCATCGGCGCGCCCTGCGCGCGCTCGAGCCAGCCGACCGCATCGTCCTCGTAGCGGTCGACGACGATGCCCTTGCGCGAGCAGACCGCGAGGAACGTCAGCATGTGGCAGCTGGAGATCGCCGCGACCAGCAGATCCTCGGGGTTGGCGAGCGCGGGATCGCCACGGAAGTCGGGGGCTGCCGAGAGCGACACCGGGGGCGCCCCGCCCATGCGCGCCATGTGATCGCGCCCGTACTCCTCGTAGCCGAACCCGCGCTGCCCACGCTCCCACTCGATCCGCGCTCGATGTTCCGACATGACGGCAACATACCGCGGGCGCGGGGACCCGGGAGCGTGCCCGTGGGTCCACGGCCGGCGGGACGACGCGGCCACGATCCGCCCGATCGGGGCGCGGCACGGGCCTCGCTCTCCCCGTTCGTGCGGGCGAAAAGTTGCGCCCCGAGAGGCGCTGAACAAAAGTGGAGGTAGGTAACGTGATCAGGTCCGCTCGGTCCCTGCTCCTCGCGTCCGCGCTGGCTTCCACGGCCCTCGCCTGCGGCACGACCGACGCCGTCGGGACGACGACCTCCACGACGCCGGAGCCGAGCGCCACGACGGCGACTCCCTCGAGCGACACCCAGGCGGACGCGCCGAGCCCACCGAGCCCGCCGCCCCACGACGCGGTCGTCGACGAGCGCCCGGCGCCGATGCACCAGCCGATCCCGCTCTACGAAGGCGGGGCGATCGCGCGGCAGGTCGACGCCGCCACGGCGCGCGAGCAGGGCTACGTGGTCCTCGACCTCGGCGAGGCGTGGACGCCTTATCTCTTCACGGAGCGCGACACGCCCGACGAGCCGCTCATCCAGAACGACTACCGCGCGACCTACCTGGCGCTCGCGCGAGGCGAGTTCCCGGACGACCGCCACGGCGATCTCGCGCGCGAGGACCAGTACCTCGAGCCCTACGGCATCCCGCCCACGGTCGCGCTCCTGCGCACCCGCTTCCACCACACGCACGAGCTCGCGTGCGTGGCGTCGCTCGATCTCGCGCCGCTCGCGAGCTTCGAGGGCCAGCTCGCGTACGAGAGCCGCGACGCGGGACGCAACTTCGTCCGGCAGTTCCAGACCCTCGAGCGCTCGGTGAACGAGTGGGTGCGCGCGCAGGGCGTGGCCGACGCGTCGGCGCTCGACGCGAGCCGCTTCTCCGATCGTGACGAGCGGCGGCTCGCCGACTACCGGCGCCTCTCGCCACGCTACGCGGCGATGGTCGCGACGCAGCGCCGCCTCGAGTGCGAGGGCTACTTCGACGGCCTCTCCGGCGGCCACGTCGAGGGCGGCTTCGACTGGAACACGCACGAGGCGCTCTCGCGCTTCGAGCGGCGTCACCGCATCTACGGCTGGGGCATCGTCGCGCGCGACACGCTCGCGATGCTGCGCCGCACGCCGGAGGAGGGGGAGCAGGAGGCCGTCATCCGCGTGCTCACCGAGCGCGCGCTGCACGCGGCGGGCGTGATCGAGGACGGCAGCATCGCGGGCGCGTTCCGCGGCAGCGATGGCCAGACGCACGACGTACCGAACCTCGAGGGCCAGCTGCGCACGCTGATGATCGAGGCGTTCGGCCTCGAGACTCCGGAGTCCACGCTCGCGTTCCTCGACGCGCTCGGCGAGCTGCCGCCGGACGGTGAGCACCTCGTCGCGTTTCGGGGCCCCTCGCTGCCCGAGTACTACTCGTCCGACATGGACTTCGAGGTCGAGATCGACCGCGGAGACATCTGGTACGACTTCCCCTACGGGCCCCACGGCGAGGAGCTGCCGCAGCCCGTCGAGCGCCGCCCGCACACGACCATCTTCGTGAGCTGGAACGGCCAGCGCATCCCGCTCGCGCAGTTCGGCACCACGATCGGCGGCTGGCGCAGCGAGCTGATCGAGGGCGTCACGTACTGGCGCTACAAGAACTCCCCGCCCGGCCCGGTGGTCTGGCACCAGATCGTCGCGGCGCCCGTCTGGCTGCCGCCGGAGTCGACGCCGGTGCGCGATCTGCTCGTGCGCTCGAGCGCGCGCGGCTCGCACGGCTGGGCGCCGGACTACCACGAGGTCGGTCCGAGCTATGCGTCGGCATACGGCCTGGTCGCCGCCTACCACATCCGCTACTTCGAGCGCCCCGACGGGACGGTTCGCCTCGGCGGCGACGAGGGCATCCGCAGCCACGGCTCGGTCGACTACACGAGCATCATGCGGCGGCACTCCCACGGCTGTCACCGCCTGCTCAACCACGTCGCGGTGCGCCTGATGAGCTACGTGCTCGAGCACCGCCGGCACACGCGCGACGGAGTGCAGCAGCTCGGCTTCCGGCGCGAGCTCGAGCGCGACGGCAACAGCTGGACGATGGCGCTCGATCACGGCGGCTACGTCTTCACGCTCGAGCGCCCGGTGCACGTCGAGGTGCTCCCGGGCCGCGTGCGCGGCGAGCTCTCGCACCCGATCGAGGAGGCCCTGCCCCGCTACGATCCGGCACGCGGCGCGTACGTCCAGGCGGACGAGACGCACCCCGAGGGGATTCCCGTGACGGTGAGCCGCCTGGGCGTCGTCACGCCGATCCCGGGCGGCTGGGCCGCGGTCGCTCCGCCCGACGGTGGCGGCGCGGACGCCGGCGTCGCACGCTGATCGACCCGGGACACGGAAGGCGCGGGGCGCGACCCCGGCGCGACCGGAGCGGCGAGCCGACCGGTTCGGGGTCAGACTCGAGACGCATGAACTTCGTCGGGCACTCGTTCATCGCCGCGCGCTCGAGCGACGACCCGGTGTACGCGCTCGGGGCGATGCTCCCCGACTTCGCGTCGATGGTGGGCGCACGCCTCGGCAAGCACGATCACGCGGTCCTCGCGGCGGGCATCGCGGATCACCACCGGACGGACGACGCGTTCCACGGCACGGCCACGTTCGTGCGACTCTGCCGCGAGGAGGCGGGAGGGCTCGAGGCGATCGGGCTCGATTGGGGGGCGTCGCGCGCCGTGGCGCACGTCGCGACCGAGCTCGTCCTCGACGGCCTGCTGCTCGAGCGCGAGACGGTCGAGCGTGGATACGAAGACGCGATCGAGACGATCGAGTGGACGCTGCCGGCCCTTCGCTTCGATCGGGACGGCATCGACCGGTTCCGCGAGCTGCACGCGCGCCTCTCGCGCTACGGCCCGCCGCACGGCTACCGCGACCCGCTCTTCGTCCGTGACCGCATGGTGCAGATCCTCGCCCGACGCCCTCGCCTGGCCCTCACGCCGAGGGATGCCGACCGGCTCGGCGACTATCTGCCCGGGATGTCGGAGCGGGTGCGCGCGTCCGCGCACATCCTGCTCCACGAGCTGGACGCGGCGCTCGGAATGCCCTCCGGTCGGGATTGATTTCACTCACGTAACTTCGGAACGCCTCCGCGACCCTCCGTTGACACTGTTACGCACCCCCGTGAGATACTCCGTGGCCGCGTAGATCCCGTGGAACCCGCTCGCGCAACGCCGCCTCCCTCGCCTCCCTCGCCGCCGGCCGACGGCGCACCTGCGTCCGCCGATGCGGACGGGATGCCGCAACGCTTCGGCAAGTACACGCTGATCCGCAAGCTCGCGCTCGGCGGCATGGCCGAGATCTTCCTCGCGCTGCAGCGCTCGATGGCGGGGTTCGAGAAGCTGATCGTCGTCAAGCGCGTACTGCCGCACCTCGCGAAGGATCAGGCCTTCATCGAGCTCTTGCTGACGGAAGCGCGCATCGCGGCGACGCTCAACCACCCCAACGTCGCGCACATCTACGACGTCGGCGAGGTGCACGGGCAGTTCTACATCGCCATGGAGCACATCCACGGCGAGGATCTGCGCTCCATCGTGCGGCAGATGAAGAAGGTCAACGAGACCTCCTTCCCGCTCGAGCACGCGATCGCGATCGTCCTGGGCTGCTGCGCCGGTCTCTCGTACGCGCACGAGAAGACGAACCTCGACGGCGCGCCGATGGAGATCGTCCACCGCGACGTCTCGCCGCAGAACATCCTCGTCACGTTCACGGGCGACGTGAAGCTCGTCGACTTCGGCATCGCGAAGGCCGGGCGCAGCACGCAGGAGGACACGGGCTCCGGGCAGCTCAAGGGCAAGATCCCGTACATGAGCCCCGAGCAGGCCCAGGGGCTGCCGCTCGACGGCCGCAGCGACGTCTTCTCCGTGGGCGTCATCTTGTTCGAGCTCTGCACGGGCAAGCGCCTGTTCCGCGGCGCGAACGAGATGGACACCCTGAAGATGATCGTGGAGGGCGAGTACCCCAAGCCCAGGGCGCTCAACCCGAACCTCCCCGAGCGTCTCGAGAAGATCATCCTCAAGTCGCTCGAGAAGGATCTGAGCGCGCGCTACCAGAGCGCCCGCGAGATGCAGGCGGACCTCGAAGACATGATCCGCGCCGAGCAGATGAAGGTGAGCCCGCTGACGCTCGCGTCGTGGATGCAGCACCTGTTCGAGGAGAAGCTCGGCGAGCAGAAGCGGATGCTCTCCGAGGGCCGTCAGCTCGCCGAGGTCATCGCGGCACAGGTCGCGGCCGAGGAGGCGGAGGCCGCGCGCGAGGCGACGCGCTCGGGCGTGCGCGCGCGGCAGCGGAGCCGTGTGCCGTGGGTGCTGACCGTGCTCTTCGCGCTCCTGACGGCCGCCGTCCTCGGCTACCTCGCCGTCTTCGGCGTCGGCGGGCGGCCCACCGGGCCCGGCGTGATGGTGATCGACAGCGAGCCCGCCGGCGCCGCGATCCGCATCGACGGCGACGTGCGAGCCGAGCACACGCCCGCCACGATCCGTGAGCTTCCGCTGGCGCACTACACGCTGACGGTGACGGCAGACGGGTACGTGCCCTTCACGCAGGAGGTCGACCTCACCGAGGCCGCGCAAGAGGCGTCCGTGCACGCGACGCTCGTGCGACCGAGCGCGTCGAGCTACGGCGTCGCGAGCGTCACGACGACGCCCGCGGGCGCGCACCTCTTGCTCGACGGCCGCGCGCTCTCGGCCGCAGACGGCAGCGCGCTCGTCGCGCCGGCGACGGTCCCCGAGATCGAGCCGGGCGTGGAGCACACGCTGGTGATCTCGCTCGACGGCTACGTGCCGGTCACGCGCACGCTCCTGCTCACGGCGGGTCAGGTCGAGACGATCACGCTCGAGCTCGAGCGCACGCCGCTCGGGCCGAACGAGTCGCTGCTCGTGCTCACCACGGATCCTCCCGACTCGCGCGTGCAGCTCGACTCGACCTGGTACGAGACGGGCAGTCCCTTCGAGATCCGCGTCCCGACGCGCGAGTACCGCCTGCGTGTGACGCACGCGGGGCGGCGCATGGACGAGCGTGACGTCGAGCTCACGGGGGGACAGCGCACCGAGCTCAGCATCACCCTCGAGCGCGAGCGCGTCGCGACTCCGCCGCACACCGGCAGCGGCGATCCCCACCCACCGACGCCCTCGGGCCCGGGCCACATCACCATCGCGGCGACGCCCTGGTGCAACGTCTCCATCGACGGCCACGCGGTCGGCGAGACGCCCATCGTCGAGCACACGCTGCCGAGCGGCTCGCACACGGTCGTGTGCACGAACCCCGAGACCCACGCGAGCCGCACCGTCCGCGTCGAGGTCCGCGCCGGCGAGACCACCCGCACCCGCATCCAGCTCTAGGGGTCACTCCACACCCACCCAAGTCCCCGAAACGACGCCGAACCTGCGGGTAGGTGCGAGTTTCGTCAGAAGAGCCACCGGAGCAGCCCTGCCGCGAGGCCGACGAACGGGCCGTAGAACACCAGCGGCGTGCTGATCGCCCAGACCGCGAACGCGGCGTTGTCCGCGAGGCTCGCGGGCCGCTCCGGCGCATCGAGCCCGAGCTTCTTGCGCATCGCGCCGGTGTTCTCGTCGAGCAGCGCCTCGCGCCACTCGCCGTCGTAGAGTGAGCGCGCGTGCCGTCCGCGGACGTAGCCCCGGTACGTGGCGCGCGGCGCGATGAAGAGGCCGAAGCTCATCGCGCTCGCGTTGAGGAACCATGCCGCCCAGTGGTTGCCGCAGCCCGCGCCGATCTCGAAGCCGCCGATCTCGGCCTCACCCGTCCAGTCGGTGCCGTACTGCGCGAGCACGTGGTGCAGATCGTGCAGCCGGATGGCGCGCTTGCGTGACGCGGTGTTCGGGAAGCCGAGCTTCAGCGGGCCGATCTTCTTCAGCGTGACCCACGGGTCTTCGTAGCCGCCGTCTCCGAAGTCGTTCTTCTCGAGGTAGCGGGCGCGGTTCTCGCGGAGCGTGGCCTCCGCTTCGTAGAGACGGCTCGCTTCCTCGGTGGTGGTGGGCATGGCAGCTCTCCTTCGCTGGCGATCCGGGACGAGAGGCCCCGGATCGAGAGGTCGATGGCACCGCGCAGCATCGCGCGTGCGTGAAGGTGGCTGGCGAGCGAGCCGCCGAGCCAGGCGATGAGCGCGACGACGTAGTGTCCGAACCAAGCGCCCGCGACGAGCTCGGGCGAGACGCGCGACGTGAGCTCACCGGCACGCATGCGCAGCTCGACCCGCTCGCGCAGGCGCGTGAGGAACGCCCGGTCGACCGAGTCGCGCACGCGCCTGGCCGCCGCCCCGGGGAACATCAGCTCGCGCACGAAGATGCGCGCGAGCTCCCGCTGCGGCGCGTAGAACGCGAGGAGCACACCGAAGACGTGCTCGGCCTCGTCTGCGACGCCGCCTCCCTCCGGCAGCGTCTCGAACGCTCGCTCGATGGCGCCATCGAGGCGGTGCTCGAAGACGAGCGCGACGAGATCCTCCTTGGTGCTGGCGTAGAGGAAGAGCGTCCCCTTCGCGACACCCGCGCGCTCCGCGACGGCGCTCGTCGTCGTCGCGTCGAACCCGCGCTCGACGAAGAGCGACGCCGCGGCCTCGCGGATCCGCGCCCGCTTGTCGGCCTTGTTCGCCTCGCGGCTCATGAATGACTCGGGTCATTATTGACCACGGTCATTCACGGCGTCAAGCGCCGGGGACGACGTGTTAGAACCCGCGCATGCGCGAAGGGCCGGATCATCGGGAGGAGGTCGTGCTCCACGCGATCTACCCGCACGAGCGCGGCCGCCTCTCGCTGCGCGGGCGAGGCCCCGGGCTCGACTGGCACCGCGACGTGCCGCCCGCCCGTGTCGACGGCGACGTGAGCACCTTCCGCTTTCCGGTCACGCACGGCCAGCCCGTGGAGCTCAAGCTGGTGCGCCACGACGGGGCGTGGATGGCGGGTCGCAACGTCGTCGCGGGCTGCGGCGACGAGCTGACGCTCCACCCTGCGTTCGAGGGAGAGCATCCGCCGCTCGAGGACTGGCGCACCATCGCCGTGCCGGGCGGCGAGGCCTTGCGCTTCCGAGTGCAGCTGCCACCGAGCTACGGTGAGCAGCCCGGGCTTCGCTACCCGGTCGTGTACGCACAGGACGGTCAGTCGCTCTGGAGCGACAGCCGCGACCCGCAGGGCAGCTGGGACCTCGACCGCACGCTCGACGACCTCTGGGATCTCGGCGCGCTGGCGGAGCTCGTCGTGGTGTCGATCGAGACGGCGCACGGACGCCTCGACAAGCTCGGGCCGATCCCGGACTCGAGACACGGCGGCGGGCACGGGCGAGCGCACCTTCGGGCGATCACGGACGTGCTGAAGCCACACGTCGACCGCACCTACCGCACGCGCGCCGATCGCGCTTCGACCGCGCTGCTCGGAGCGAGCATGGGCGGCCTCTTCTCGTTCTGGGCCGCGTGGACCCGCCCGGATCTCTTCGGGACGGCGGTCTGCCTCTCGTCGTCGTTCTGGTGGGCGGACCGCTTCCTGGTTCGCAGCGTGCAAGGCGGCACGTGTCCCGTGCAGCGGCCGCGCCTCTACATCGACTCCGGCGCCGCGGCGACCGGCTTCGAGGAGGACGCGAACACGCGCGACGGAATCCACAACACGCGGGCGATGTACCGAGCGCTGCTCTCGCACTGCTACGCGCCCGACGACGAAGTCCACGTGATCGCGTGGCCCGGCCAGCGCCACGATCCGGCCAGCTGGTCGTCGCGCGTCGCGTTTCCGCTCCAGCTGCTCTTCCCTGGCCGCGCGTGAGCCGCTGCGCCGCGCGGTCGCCCGGCGGCCGCGCCGTCGCGAGACGTGAGTCCGCGGCCCGGCTCAGCGCCGGCCGAGCTGGCGATCGATCTCGGCGCTGAACGACTCGAAGGGCTGCGCGCCGGAGATCCACGTCGGACCGATCTGGAACGTCGGCGTGCCCGTCGAGCCGTGGGTCGCGTCGACGGCGGCCATGCTCGCGCGAATGGTGGCCTCGTGCTCGTGCGACACGAGCGCCGTGCGGAAGCGCGCGACGTCGATCCCGGGAATGCGCGCGGCCATCGCCTCGAGGCTGCGGCCATCGAGACCGCCGCTCTGCGCGAGGAAGAGCTGGTCGTGGTAGCTCCAGAACGCCGTGTCGCCGAGCTGGCGGCGCACTTCGCGCGCCGCCTCCGCCGCGGGCATCGCGTCCGCGTGGAAGGACAACGGGTAGTCGTGCCAGACCCAGCGGATCTGCCCTGGATAGGACGCGTCGAGGCGCGCGAGCGTGGGCTCCACGCGCGAGCAGAACGGGCACTGGAAGTCGCTGACGACGTGGATCGTGATCGGCGCGCCGACAGGGCCGCGCACGGGAGTGTCCGCGGTCTCGCCGAGCATCGGCCCCGTCGGGACCGCGACGGACGGCGGGACCGCGGGACCACTCGGCGGATAGAGCGGTGGAGGCGGCGTCGGGGCCGGGTACGCGTACGGCGCGGGCTCCTCGCGCCGGCTGCGCATCAGGAAGAACCCCGCCCCCGTCCCGACGCAGCACATCCCCACCAGCGCGACGAGACCCGCCACCCCGATGATGACCCCCGTGTTGTTCCCCATCGCGCGCTCCTCCGAGAGACGAGAAACGCGCGAGCCCGGCCCCGCATTTCGCGTGGCCGGGCTCTCGCATGCCGACGCAAGGGCGTCGAGCCGGATGAGGGATGCCTTCGGGTCGAGATCAGACGTCGTAGTAGAGCTGCATCTCGAGCGGGGTCGGCCGCAGTCGGACCGGATCCCACTCCTTGGTGCGCTTGTAGCTCGCCCACTCCTCGAGCAGATCCTTGGTGAACACGTCGCCCTTGAGCAGGAACTCGTGGTCCTTCTCGAGCTCCTCGAGCGCCTCGCCGAGCGAGCTCGGCACGTGCGGGACGTTCTTCAGCTCCTCGGGCGAGAGCGAGTAGATGTCCTTGTCGAGCGGATCGCCCGGGTCCATCTTCTTCTGGATGCCGTCGAGCCCGGCCATCATCATCGCGGAGAACGCGAGGTAGGGGTTCGCCGCCGGATCGGGGAAGCGGACCTCGATGCGCTTGGCCTTCGGCGACTGCGAGTACATCGGGATGCGGATCGACGCCGAGCGGTTGCGCGAGCTGTACGCGAGGTTGACCGGGGCCTCGTAGCCCGGGACCAGACGGCGGTAGCTGTTCACCGTCGGGTTCGTGAGCGCGCACAGCGCCTTGGCGTGGTGCAGGATGCCGCCGATGTAGTGCAGCGCCATCTCGCTCATGCCTGCGTAGCGGTCGCCGGCGAAGAGCGGCTTGCCGCCCTTCCAGATCGACTGGTGGCAGTGCATGCCCGAGCCGTTGTCACCGAAGATGGGCTTCGGCATGAACGTCACGGTCTTGCCGGCGACGCGCGCGCTGTTCTTGACCACGTTCTTGAACCAGAGCAGCTGGTCGGCCATGTGCGTCAGCGGCTGGAAGCGCACGTCGATCTCGCACTGACCGGCCGTCGCGACCTCGTGGTGCTGGACCTCGACCTCGAGGCCGACGCTGCCGAGCAGGCGGCACGTCTCGGTGCGCCAGTCCATGAGCGTGTCGTTGGGCGCGCAGGGGAAGTAGCCGCCCTTCCAGCCGATCTTGTGACCGAGGTTGGGGCCCTCGTCGCGGCCGGTGTTCCAAGCGGCCTCGATCGAATCGACCTCGTAGAACGAGCCGTTGTTCTGGACGTCGTAGCGAACCTCGTCGAAGACGAAGAACTCCGCCTCGGGGCCGAAGTAGACGGTGTCGCCGATGCCGGTCGACTTCAGGTACGCCTCGGCCTTCTGGGCGATGTAGCGGGGGTTGCGCGAGTACGGCTCGCGCGTGATCGGGTCGACGATGTCGCAGATCATCACGACCGTCGGCTGCGCCGTGAAGGGGTCGAGCTGCGACGTCGTCGGATCCGGCAAGAGCAGCATGTCGCTCGCGTTGATCGGCTGGAATCCGCGGATCGACGAACCGTCGAAGCCGAAGCCGTCCTCGAACGCCGACTCGTCGAGACGTGCGATCGGCACGCTCGTGTGCTGCCACTGGCCGGGCATGTCGCAGAAACGCAGATCGAGCATCACCGCACCGCTCGACTTCGCCAGCTCCAGGGTCTTCTTGATCGCTTCTTTGCTCATTGTTTCTCCTGGGGCCGATACGCGGCCCCCTCGTTCAGGCGAAGCCAGAACGAGGCTCCCCCTCGTTCCGCTTCGTCGCTCCGTTCGCCGCGTCCGCTACGTCGCTGCGCTCCTGCGCTCCCTCCGCTCACTCCGTTCCGCGCGAGCGACACACCTCGTCGCCCGCCAGCAGTCCCCTCTTCACCGTCGCCCGCGCGTCGGACGCGAGCGCGCCCGCGACGCGCGCTAGACGGCGTCGTCGCCGCGCTCACCCGTTCGGATGCGGACGGCCTCCTCGATGGTGGTGACGAAGATCTTCCCGTCGCCGATCCGCCCCGTCTTGGCGGAGCGCTCGACCGCCTCGAGCACGTTGGCGACCAGCGCGTCCGGGACGACGACCTCGATCTTCACCTTCGGCACGAAGTCCACGACGTAGGCGCTGCCCCGGTACACCTCGCGCTTGCCGCCGGTGCGGCCGAAGCCCTTCACCTCGGTCACCGTCATGCCCTTGATCCCGACCTCGGCCAGGGCGTCCTTCACCTCGTCGAGCTTGAAGGGCTTGATGATCGCTTCGACCTTCTTCATCGCGTTGCCTCGCCTCGCGCGCCGGAGCGCGTGCCGAATTTCATTCGGGCGGGTCGTACCGAGCAGCTGTTTCGGCGACGTTTCGCGACCGTTAAATGGGGGCTCGGGCCCGAAAACCGAGAGGATCGTCACGCGCGGCGAGGCCGATGGATCTGGCTCGGCCGGATCGCTATGCTTGCCGGCGATCGCTTGGTCTCGCCTCGGGGGGCGCATGCTGGGCCTGACGTTCGACTACGAATCCTGCGTTCGCGCGTCCGAGGCTGCCGCATGGCAGCTCGACGAGGTCATGCCGCCGGGCACGCGCCTCGACTTCGGGCGACCGTTTCTCCCGCGGGGCCTCGCCGCCCACGGCGAGCTGCCCTTCCTCGGCGATGGAGAGGGCCGGACGCTCAACCAGATCACGGGGAATGCGTACCTGAACCTGTTCGCGTTCGTGGAGGAGTACATCCTCGCGACCGTGCTCCGGCACGCGCACGCCGAGTCCTTCGGGGACCGCGACGCCGTCCGTGCTCTGGTCCGCTTCGCCGACGAGGAGGCCAAGCACCAGAAGCTCTTCCATCGCTTCGGGGACGCGTTCCGGCGCGACTTCGCGGTGCCGACCGAGGTGCTCGGCTCCGCGTCCGAGTTCGCGCGCGCCATCATGGACCGGAGCCCGATCGCCGTCATGATGATGACCCTGCACCTCGAGATCATGACGCACGCGCACTACATCGAGTGCGTCCGTGACGACACGGAGATCGACCCGTTCTTCTCCAAGCTCTTGCGCGTGCACTGGATGGAGGAGTCGCAGCACGCGCGCATCGACGCGCTGGAGCTCGACAAGATGCTCGACGCCGCGAGCCGCGAGCAGATCGAGGCGGCGTTCGCCGACTACCTCGAGCTCAACGCCGCGTTCGACGGCCTGCTGCGAAGCCAGGCCGAGATGGACGCGCGCACCCTCGCGCACGCAGCCGGCCGCCCGTTCGCTTCGGCAGAGCAGGACGCGATCGTGCGCGCCCAGCACGCTGGCTACCGCCGCACCTTCCTCACCTACGGCATGACGAACCCCATGTTCGCGCGGCACCTCGAGACGATGTGGCCCGAGGGCGCCAGGCGCGTCAGCGCGCGCGCGGTGGAGCTCAGCCCCGCGTAGACCGCGCCGCTCAGGGCGTCGCCGGGGGAGCGCTCGCGCAAGCGGGCGCATAGCCGTGGCTGCATCCTTCTTCGCGCAACTGGCGCGCGCGATCGGGATCCACGTCCACGCCGCGCCCAGCGTCGTAGAGCAGCGCGAGGCGATAGCAGCCCGCGCCAGCGCCGAGCTCGCAGGCGCGCTCGTAGAGCTGACCGGCCCGCACGACGTCCATCGCGATCCCGCTGCCGAGCTCGTAGAGCTGGCCGAGGTTGGAGCAGCCGAGGCCGTTCTGACCCTCGCACGCACGCATGAAGAGCTGGCGCGCGTGCACCGGGTCCGCGCCCCCCTCGACGCCGACGCCGCGCAGGTAGAGCGCAGCGAGGTTGTTGCAGCCGCGCATCACGCCTCCATCGCACGCGCGCTCGTAGAGCTGACGCGCGCCGGCGTAGTCGGGCGCCGGCGCCGGCGGCGGACGGTGACCACGGCGCGGCGCAGCCGGAGGAGGCGCCCCCAGCGCGTGCTCGAGCATGTAGCCGAGCGAGTTGCAGCCGCGCAGCTCGCCGCCGTCGCACGCGCGCTGGAAGAGAGAGCGCGCGCGGACGACGTCGGGAACGACCCCGCCCGTCCCGCTCTGCAGCACGAGGCCGTAGTGCGCGCAGCCGCCGAGATCGCCGTGATCGCACGCGTGCTGGTAGAGCGTCGCCGCCGTCGCCGCGTCCGCGGGTACGCCACGCCCCTCCTCGAGCATCTCGCCGAGCGCGACGCAGCCAGCGAGGTCCCCGCCCGTGCAGGCCTCGCGATACAGCGACGAGGCCTGCGCGAAGTCCTGCATCACGCCGCGCCCGTAGACGTGCATCTCCGCGAGGCCCGAGCAAGCGAGCGCAGTGCCGCCGGTGCACGCGCGCCGGAAGAGCTCGCTCGCGCGACGCGTGTCGCGCGTGGCGCCGAGTGCCCCGTGCTCGAGAGCGAGCGCGAGGTGGTGACACGCGAGCAGGAATCCCTCGTCGCACGCGCGGTCGTAGAGCGCGCGCGCCTCGGCACCATCGGCCGTCACGCCCACCGGGCCGGCCGCGAGCAGCTCGCCGAGCCCGTCGCACGCGGCCACCGCGCCGGCATCGCAGGAGCGGCGGTAGAGCTCCGCGGCCTGCGCCGGGTGCTCGGCGCGGATCGAGCGCGCGACGTTGGTGCACGCGAGCGGCTCTCCCGCCGCACACGCCTGGTGGTAGAGCGAGAACGCGCGCTCGGCGTCGGCCGCCATGCCCTCGCCGCGCTCAACCATCTCGCCGAGGTGGTTGCACGCGAGCGCGTCGCCGCCATCGCAGGCCTCCGTGAGGAGCTCGGCCGCCCGCGCGGGATCGTCCGTCCGGAGCCCCACCGCCCGGTGCGTGCACGCGCTCGACTGACCGAGCTCGCACGCCCGCTCGTAGTACGTGGCGGCCCGGGCCGGATCGGAGTCGGCGCTCGCCGCGATGGCCTCGCACGCCGCGCCGGCGCCGCCCTCGCAAGCGTGCTCGAGCAGCGTACCCGCGCGCGCCCCGTCGGCCGTCACGCCGTCTCCCTCTCGGTAGCGCCGCGCGAGCTCGACGCATGCCTCTCCCACGTGCGCATCGCACGTCCCTTGGAAGAGGCGGATCGCCCGCGGAACGTCGGGCGAGGGCGCGTCGGCCGACGCGAGGCCCCGCGCGAGATCGAAGCAGCCGCGCTGGTCCAAGCCCGCGCAGGACGTCTCGAACATCGCGATCGCGCGCTGGAGCTCGACCGGCACGCCGCGGCCGACGACGTAGAGCTCGCCGAGGTGGCGGCAGCCCTCGGGGTTCATGTGGTTGCACGCGTGCCGGTAGATCGCGATCGCCTGCGCGACGGTCGCGTCGTCGAGCACCATGGCACCGGCCTCCGCGACGCACGCGTCGAGCTCGCGCCCGGCGCACGGATCGTCCTGCGCGCTCGCGCGACGCGGCGCGAGCGGCGAGGACAAGAGCAAGAGCAGAGCGAGCGAGCGGAGCCCCCGAGAGTCCATGGTAGCGAGCGCGTTCTAGCGCGGACCGCCGACGCGGGAAGGCCCGTCCGGCGATTCGCACGGGGCTGAAACCCGCGTATCCTCCGCCCGTGCCATTCACGCGACGGAAACTGCTCGTGGCCACCGCGGGCCTCGCGACGCTCGTCGTCGGATGCGGCGACGACGGGCCGCCGGTCACGACGCCGATCGCGAACATCATGCCGCCGCCGCCAGGCAACCTCGTGGCGCCGCCGCCGCCTAGCTCGGCGCCGCCACCGACCGACCAGGGGCCCCAGCTGCCCGCGACGAGCGTGCGCGAGGCCCCGCCGCCGCCCGCGAACCTCATGGCGCCGCCGCCGCCGACCTCCGCGCCGCCGCACACCCGCGTGCACAGACCTCCGCCTCCGCCGCCGGCGAACCTCATGCCCCCACCCGGCAACCTCGTCGCGCCGCCGCCTACGCCGGTCCCGCCCCGCCCTCCGCCGGGGAACCTCGTCCCACCGCCGCCGCCGCCGGGGAAGGCCGCGTGAAGGGGGAGGTCTTCGAGCTCGAGCTGCTCGGTGGCGGCTGGGAGCGCCGCTACCGCAAGCTCCGCCCCGAGGTGGAGGAGATGCCGTGGGGCATGCTCGACACACGAGGGCTGCCCGAGGATCTCGTGATCGCCGCGCGGCGAAGCTGGACGGGCGCCGCGTTCCAGGAGCATCGCACCGGTGCCGCGTGCGCCGAGACGCTGCGCTGCCTCATCGAGGCGCGCGCTCCGCTCGATCTGATCGCGGTCGCGTCACGCTTCCCGCTCGACGAGATGGTGCACGTCGAGCTCTGCGCGCGCATGGCGATGGCGCTCGGCGGCGGCACCGAGATCATCCACGACCCCTCGAACATGATCGTGCACGCGGACGCGACGCAGCCTCCGCTCATGCGCGCCGCCGAGCTGGTCGTCACCAACTTCTGCGTCGGCGAGGCGCTCTCGATCCCCATGCTGCGAGGCACCTGGCAGGCGACCGATCACCCGCTGCCCAAGGCGATCCTCGGGCGCATCGTGAAGGACGAGGCCGCCCACGGCGTGTTCGGCTTCGCGTTCCTCGACTGGGCCGCGGAGCAGCTCACGGACGCCGATCGCGCGCACCTCGCCGACGTCGCCGATCGCGCCATCGAGGGCGTCCACGTGCTCTGGGACGACATCTCGAGGCGCCCGAAGGCGCCGAAGGGCGCCGTGCACGCGCTCGGCTGGATGGAGACGGAGCCCTACCTCGAGCTCGCGCGCAGCTCGCTGCGCAAGGTGGTGATCGATCCCTTGATCGCGCGGGGCATCGCCGTGCGCGGGACCGAGGCCGGTCCGTTCCTGGTCGAGCTCGCGGCCGAGTAGCTCAGGGCGCGACCGAGAGGGGCGCGACCGAGAGGAGCGCGGCCCGGTCGAGGATCTCGCCGCGGTGGTCGGGGTCGATGGTGATCTCGACGCGCGAGAGCTCGACCCTTCGCGCGCCCGCGATCGACGCCGCGAGGTCCGGACGATCCTCGACGCGCGAGCGGAAGTAGGCCTCGAGGCGCTCGGGGTCGAACGCGTCGTAGCAGCCGATGACGCTCCACTCGGTCGCCCACTCGCGCGGCGCGGAGGGCTCGCGCCAGAGGTCGCGGTCGAGGATCTCGCGCGAGCCGTCGTCACGGACGACCGCGACCTCGAGCTCGGGCATGTGGTCGGGGACGATCCACGCGAACGTCGGGAAGCACGCGAAGGGGTAGCCGTTCACGATCGCGAGCGCGCCAGCGAGGACGATGCCGGAGAGGAGCGGCGCCCCGACGATCACGAGCCGACGCGCTCCACGAGGGTCCTTGCTCTCGCTCTCGCTCTCGCTCTCGCTCTCGCTCTCGCTCTCGCTCTCGCTCTCGCTCTCGC
>JBGAQA010000031.1:0-69156 GCA_044220955.1 Sandaracinaceae bacterium | reverse complement strand
TCGCCCTCGCTCTCGCCCTCGCCCTCGCCCTCGTCGCTCTCGCGTCGCCACGACCCGAGCTCGATCTGGATGCTGTGCGTTTCGCGCTGCGCACGTTGACAGCGCGCGCGGGGAGGCGCGTGATGAGGAGATGAACGAGCGGCCGTGAGCCGCGCAGGGGGCGCCGATGTCGTTGCCCGAAGATCTGTTCTAGTGCGCCGCCAGCTGGTGCTTGCCGTCGCGGTCGTGTGCGCATGCGGCACGCGCGACGCGCCGCCGGATGCGGCGGACGCGACGGCCGATGCTCGTCCTGGCGACGGCGGACGCGACGCCCCGATGGTTGGGGACAGCGGCGTGCACGACGCTCCGGATGGTGGTGACAGCGCCGGATGGGTCTCGGTCAGCGGATCGTTTCCGACCGACGCCCAGCTCGAGATCGCCGATGCCGACCTGGTGGCGAGGACTGCCTTCCCACTCGAGGTCTGCCCGGATCGTCCCGGCTGCCGCCGCATCGTTCAGACCTGGCCATCGGGCATATGCACCGGAGGCCCGGGGATGCTCGCGCCGTGCAGCCCGTTCGTCACGGATCATGCACACGGCGCGCATGATGGGACCACCGGAACGGTCATGATCACCCGACAGGCATCGCTCGATCGCGAGGAGTTGTGGGCGGTGGACGACCACGGGCACGCAAGGGCCGGGTTTCGCAGCGCGACGTTTCCCGCGCCACGGATCGGGGCAGCCGACCTCGACGAGCGAGCCACCACCTTCGCGATTCAGTGGGCGCAGGGGGATGTGCCCTTCGACATCGTGCTCGTCGCGCCTCACGCGAGCCCGCTTTCGTTCACCGAGCTCGGCGACATCGACACCAGCACCTCGGGAGGAGGCGACTTCCTGCAGGAGCTCCAGCTCGGCGACGAGGCCATCGCAGCCGAGCTCACCAGCCTCTACGTCGTCCGCCTCGGGCTCGACGGCAGTCCGCCCGTGGCGATCACCGACGCCGCCGCGAGCTCGCTGGGTGCGATCGAAGGGCACACCCTGTTCTTCGACACGTACGATGGGTACGAGGCCCACGTCCGGGTCGCGCGCCTCGGCGAGCCCTCCGAGCAGCTCATCACCGGGCCGAGCGTCCACAGTCACCGGATCGCGACCGACGGCCACGATCTCGTGTGGCTCGAGTTCGACAGCGACGCCCTGGGCAACTTGATCAACGACCAGGTCTGGACCTCGCCCTACGCCGAGCACCCGGCCGACCTCGTCCCGCGGCTGCTGGACAGGAGCGCTCGGGTCGGCATCTCGTCGCCCATCCGGGTCGGCAATGGATATGCCACCGTCAGCGACGCCGCCGGGGGGCACTGGGTGTACCGGCTCTCGGACGGCTACCGCGCGTCTCTCGTTCCCTCGGCCGGCGAGATCTGGTTCAGCCCCGCCTACGTCGGCCCGACCGAGATCGCCGTCGCAGGACACCTCGATGACGCGCGATTCACCACGCAGATCTGCTTCATCGAGCTCGCCTCGCTCACGTTCGCGCCGCCGATCTGATCCGCCGCCCTCGCTACACCACCACCCCGTCGCGCAGCTCGATCACCCGATCGATCTCGTCCGCCGCGAGGCGCGGGTCGTGCGTCGACACCACGATCGTCCGGCCCGCTTCCTTCTGCTTCTTCAGGAGCGCGAGGATCGCGCGCGCGCTGTCCTGATCGAGGTGGGCCGTCGGCTCGTCGAGCAAGAGCAGCTTCGGCTCGCGGATCAGCGCGCGCACGATCGCCGCGCGCTGGCGCTCGCCGCCGCTGAGCAGCGACGCGCGCGCCCGAGCCTTGCCGAGGTCGAGGCCGACGCCCGCGAGCGCCTCGAGCGCCTTCGCCTCGTCCTTCCCCGACGCGCCTCCGTCGGGGACCAGCGGCAGGAGCACGTTCTCGATCACGCTCATCTCCGGCACCAGCGCGAGCGCCTGGAAGACGAATCCGACCTTCGTCCGGCGCAGCTCCGCGCGGTGGTGCTCGCGCAGGCGCACGATCGACTCCCCGTCGAAGAGCACGTCGCCCGAGGTGGGCGCGATCATCCCGCCGAGCATCCCGAGCAGCGTGGTCTTGCCCGAGCCGCTCGGGCCGCGCAGGACCACCCAGGTGCCCGCCTCGATCTCGATCGACACGGCGTCGATCGCCTTCACGACGCGCGAGCCGTCCACGTAGCGCTTGGTCGCCTCGCGCGTCTCGACGAGCGCGCTCATCCGTTCGTCCCGAGGAGCACGTCCCAGAGCGGCGAGCCGATACCCCAGCGCGCGCGCGGGCTCTCGTGGTGGTGCCGCATGTGGTGGCGCCGCAGCGCACCGCGCCAGCCCTCCGTCGCGCGGCCGTGGTGCGCGTAGAAGTGGACGGCCTCGTACGCGAGGTAGCCGAGCATCGCGCCGCCGAACGCGGCGTGCGCGTCTCCACGGGCGAGCGCGAGCGAGAAGACGCCGAACAGGAGCAGCGCGAGCGAGCCGAACTGGACCGGCGGCGCGGCGATCCGCCGGCGGTCGTCGGGCCACACGTGGTGGTGCCCATGCACCAGCAGGAGCACGACGCGCGCGGCCTCGCTCCTCGCGGGCGCGTGGAACAGGAAGCGGTGCATCGCGTACTCGAGCGCGGACCACGCGAGCGCGCCTGCCGCTGCGAGCGCCGCGATCCGGAGGGTCGAGGACGTCGTGCTGGCGTCGGTCAGCGCGAGGATCGCGACAGGTCCCATGACGACGTAGGGCAGCCAGGGCGGCGCGAGCGTGAAGATCGCGTCGAGCGCGCGCGAGCGGTAGAGCGTGCCGCTCCCGCGACGCGCGAGCCCGCCCTCGCGGTCCCACGCGAGCGCCGCCGCTTCCCGCGCTTCCTCGGTCAGGTCGCGAGCCCGCACCGCGCGCGCTCTTACTCGTCGGGGTGGTTGCGGGCCCAGTGCGAGATCACCGCGTTGTCGTCGACGATGCGCGAGTGGTAGTGGCCCCACACGTCGGTGATCATCACGCACGCGCCCTTGCTCAGCCGCTGCGTGAGGTAGATCGCGTAGTAGTCGGCGCCCGACCCGTCGTCGACGGGGCCGAGCTTGTCGAGCGGCTTGCCGGAGACGGGGCAGAAGAGCTGGCAGCGCGTGCCGGAAGGGATGTCCGTGAAGCCCGCCTTGCGGCGGTCGCCGTGGATGGGCGAGAGGTGCACGAGCCCCTCGCGTCCGTCGGGCGTCTTCACCTTCACCGTGACCGCGGGGTAGCCGTCGAACACGACGTCGGAGACGCCGACGAGGCTCGCGCCGGTGGGGCCGTACGCCTGCGTGACCACGACGGTGACGCCGCCCGCGACCGGCAGCAGGCTGTCGCGCTGCTGCTCGAGGTTCTCGTGGACGGTGAGGTTCTCCTCGTCGACGTGCTGCCGGACCATCGGTCACCTCCAACGCTCGAAGCGAAGAAGCTGCACCCATATCACCTGCGGGCTCGCCCGTCACCACCAGCGCTGCACGCTGCTCCTTGCCTCGGCGCGGCGCCTTCGTTACACCGGCCCCGTGCTGCGTCTCGGGGTCTCCTGCGCCGTCGTCGTGCTCGCCCTCCACGGATGCGGCGGCGGCACGCACCTGCACGGCCGCGACTACCGCGACGACGAGGCGCACTACCGCATCGGCGAGCTGGGCGCGGGATGGGCGCCGGTCGTGGTGCAGGACAACGACGTCGCGTTCCACAGTGAGCGCCTCGGGGCGATCGTGCAGGTGAACGCGACCTGCGATCCGGCGGGCGACATCCCGCTCACCGTGCTCACGAACCACCTGCTCGCGGGGTTCACGCAGCGCCAGACGCTCAGCGAGGACCTCTTGCCGATGGACGGCCGCGAGGCGCTGCGCACGCACGTGATCGCGCGACTCGACGGCGTGCCACGCGAGCTCTTGATCTTCGTGATGAAGAAGGACGACTGCGTCTACGACCTCACGCTGATCGCGCCCGAGGGACCCTCGTTCGCGAGCGCGCAGACGGTGTTCGAGGGGTTCGTCGGTGGCTTCACCACCGAGGTGCCCGCGCCATGAAGACGCCGCCATGAGCGAGACGGCCCCGCCGAGCCTGGTCGAGCGCTTCTTCGTCGCGCGCGGCCGCAGCGCCGTGCAGACGCTCACCAGCGTCGGGCAGGCCACGCAGATGACGGGGCGCGCGATCCGTGCGCTCTTCACCACGCGCTTCGAGATGGGCGCGTTCCTCAAGCAGCTCGATCAGATGGGCGTGCGCTCGTTCGGCATCGCGGCCGCGACCGCGATCTTCGTCGGCATCGTCATGGCCATCCAGTTCGCGTTCTCGCTCGAGCGCTTCGGCGCGCGCGACTCCGTCGGGCGCATCGTCGGCCTCTCGGAGGCGCGCGAGCTCGCGCCCTCGCTCACCGCGCTGGTCGTCGGCAGCCGCATCGGCGCCGGCATCGCCGCCGAGATCGGCTCGATGGCCGTGACCGAGCAGATCGACGCGATCCGAGCGCTCGGCGCGGACCCCGTGCGCAAGCTCGTCGTGCCTCGGATGCTCGCCGGCACGGTGATCATGCCCATGCTCACCGTCTTCGCGCTCGTCCTCGGGATCGCCAGCGCCGCGTTCGTCTGCAATCTGACGTTCGGCGTACCGATTCCGTTCTTCCTCACGACGGCGATCGACTCGATCTGGTTCGAGGACTTCGCGAGCGGCATCGGCAAGACACCCTTCTTCGGGTTCCTCATCGCCATCCTCGGCTGCCACTTCGGGATGCAGACGCGCGGCGGCACGGAGGGCGTGGGGCGCTCGACGACGACGAGCGTCGTGGTCGTCTCGATCGGCGTGCTGATCGCCGACGCCGTGCTCACGCAGATCTTTCTCCACTTCATGCGGAACGCGTAGGTGGCTGGCTACCCGCGGCAGCGGCTGCGTGCGGCGGCGGTGGTGGCCGGGCTGCTGGCCCTGGCGGTCCTCGCGATGGGGCTCGACGCGCGCGCTCGCTCGGGCGCGGTGCGGGCGGGCGTGGAGCGGACGGCGTCGATCGCGCACGCCACGGGGCTCTCGGATCTCGCGCTCTCGACGCACTCGTCGTGGCTCCGGCATCCGGCGCTCGCGGTCCCCTCGTCGGGAGCGAGCGACGCCCCCGGCGGGCTCGACGTGGATCCCGCCGGCGCCGTGATCGCGCGTCAGGGGGCCGAGCGGCCGCTGCCGATCCGCGCGGAGGCGCCGTGAGCCGCGCGCTGCTCGCCTATGCGCTCGGCGCGATGCGACGCCGCGCCGGCCGCAACCTCGCGATCGTGATGGGCCTGGCCGTGACGGTGCTGGCGTTCGCCACCGTGCTCTTCACGAGCGAGGCGCTCCGCGCGGCGAGCCAGCGCTACGCCGCCGAGGCGCCCTCGCTCACGGTGCAGCGCATCGAAGGTGGACGCGCGGCGCTCGTCGACGTCGCGGACGCGGCGCGCATCGCGGCGATCCCGAGCGTCCGGGAGGTGAGGCCGCGCGTGTGGGGGTACCTCTATCTCGCCGCGCTCGAGGCCAACGTGACGGTCGTCTCGACGCAGGACGCGTCGATGCTCGCGGGCGGCGATGCCGCCATCGGACCGGACGTCGCGCGCTCGCTCGGCCTGCGTGCGGGCGACCGCGTGGCCGTCGCGGCGACGGACGACGGGAGCGGCGGCGTGCCGGTCCCGCGGATCCTGCGCATCGGCGCGGTGCTGGATCCCGAGAGCGCGCTCCTCGCGGGCGATGTCTTGCTCGTGGACGCCGCCACGGCGCGCGCGCTGCTCGACGTTCCTGCGGATCGCGCGACCGACTTCGCGGTGGACGTGTTCCCGCCCGAGGAGAGCGCCGTCGTGGCCGCGGCCGTCGTCGACGCGGTGCACGGCGCGCGAGTGATCGAGCGAGAGAGCCTCGGGCGCAGCTTCGAGCTCACCTTCGACGCGCGCGCGGGCCTGCTCTCCGCGACGCTCTTGCCGGCGCTGCTCGCGCTCCTCCTGCTCGCGTGGGAGCGCCTCACGGGGCTCTCCGACGAGGAGCGCCGCGAGATCGGCGTGCTCAAGGCGATCGGCTGGACCACGCGCGACGTGCTGCGCGCGCGCCTGACGGAGGCCGGGCTCGTGGCGCTCGTGGGGAGCGTGCTCGGCTTGCTCCTCGCGTACGTGCACGCGTTCGTGCTCGGCGCGCCGCTCCTGGCGCCGGCGCTCTTCGGCTGGAGCAACGTGCGGCCCGCGCTCGTGCTCGCGCCCTCGAGCGATCCGATGGAGCTGGTGCTCTTGCTCGCGGCGGTCGTGGTGCCCTTCGCGGGGATCTCGATCGTGCCCGCCTGGCGCGCCGCGAACGTGGATCCCGATCGGCTGCTCCGGTAACGCCGCGGCCCGGCCGCGCGTATCCTCGGGTGTCATGCGGCTCGTCTCGGCGGCCTTCGTCCTCACGCTCCTCTTCGTCCTCCCCGCGTCGGCACAGGTGAACACCAACGGCACCGCGGATGCGATCGGCGGCTACGACCCGGTCGCGTACTTCACGGATCACGCGGCGGTGCGCGGCGCCCCCGAGCACGCGTTCGACTGGCACGGCGGGCACTGGCTCTTCGCGAGCGAGGAGCACCGCGCTCTCTTCGCGGCGAGCCCCTCGCGCTACGCGCCCGCCTACGGCGGATACTGCGCGTTCGCGGCCGCCGACGGGCGCCTGGCGCGCGTCGACCCGCAGGCCTGGCACGTCGAGGGCGGCCGGCTCTTCCTGAACTACTCGCTCGACATCCGCAGGCAGTGGCTCGCCGACCGCGCGCACTTCATCGAGCAGGCCGACGCACGCTGGCCCGAGCTCTCGCGCACCGCCCACTGACCGCGAATCAATCCACCTGCGCGGCGATGTGCTGCCAGAGATCGGCGCGCATCTCGCCGTCGAGCCAGTGGGTCGCGTCGTGCGGGCGGAGCTCGACGTGGACGCCGCGCGCCTCAAGCGTCGCGATCGCCTCGCGATCGGCGTCGATCGGGATGATCTCGTCGCGGGTGCCGTGGAAGGCGACGATCGGCGGCACGCGCGGGGCATCGATGTGGTCGTGCGCGTAGAGCTCGGTGATCAGGATCCCCGAGACCGGGTAGAGCGCGGCGAAGCGGTCCGGGTGCCGCAGCGCCATCGCGTACGCGATCATCCCGCCCTGCGAGAAGCCCGTGAGGATCGGGCGGCCGCGCGAGGGATGTGCGGCCTCGATCGCGTCCACCGTGGCGACGATGCGGTCGCACTGCGTGTCGAGGTCGTCCGCGACGTGCTCCCACGTGTGCTCGTGCCGGAACGTGAACCACGCGTCGCCGCTCTGGCCCTCGTGGACCGGCGCGCGCAGGAGCACGACGCGCGCCGGCGTGGGCATGTCGCGGAAGGCGCGCGCGAAGCGGTCGACCGTGTCGCCGCGGCCGTGGAGCGCGACGACGAGCGGGAGGGTGTCGGTCGGCGACGCGCCGCCGGTCGTGAGATCGAGGTGCTCGAGCGGGGCGATGGCGGGGGGTGGGGGAGGGGAGGAGCCGCACGCCACGAGAGCGAGAGCGAGGGCGAGGGCGAGAGCGAGAGGCGAGGGCGAGGGCGAGGGCGACATCAGATCCGCCCGTCGTAGGCCCGGCGCTCGATCGGGGCGTGCACGAGCGTGAACGTGTCCGCGCGCGCGAGGCCCTCGCGCACCGCCTCCTCCAGCTCCGCCGCCGTCTCGACGCGGACTCCGTGGCCGCCCATCGCGCGCGCGATCTCGGCGTAGAGGGTCTGGCCCGAGTCCACGCCCACGCTCGGTAGCTTCTCGGCGCGCTGCTTCATCTCGATCAGCGCGAGCGAGGCGTCGTCGATCACCACCACGACGATCGATACACGCAGGTCGCGCGCCGTGAGCAGCTCGCCGAGCGTCATGTCGAGGCCGCCGTCGCCCACCACCGCGACCACCGGGCGCGAGGGCTCGGCGAGCTTGCGGCCGATCGCGGTGGGCAGCGCGTACCCCATCGTGCAGAGGCCCGAGCTCTGGAGCAGCGTGCGCGGCTCCGCGCAGGTCCACGCCTGCGAGAGCACGATGCGGTGCGCGCCCGTGTCGACCGTCACCACGGTGTCCGGCGGCGTCGCGCGTCGCAGCGCGTGGACGATCGCGAGCGGGCCGAGGCCCGCTGCCTCCGGCGCGAAGGCGTCCGCCAGCACCGCGCGCGTGGCCGCGATGCGCCCGTCGGTCCAGCTCGGGCGCGCGCTCTTGGCCGTCAGCCAGCCGAGGTGCACCGCGATGTCGCCGGGGAACGCATCGGTCGGGGGCGCCATCGCGAAGGGCGGGCGATCGGCGCCGACGTCGAGGACGCGCGCCCCGGGGCCGAACGGGCGGTGCCAGCCGCGTCGCATCTCGATGGGGTCGTAGCCCGCGAGCACCACGACGTCCGCGTCGCGCACCAGCGGCAAGAGGAGCGCGTCCGCGCGCGGGGAGAGCCCCGCGGCACCGAGGGAGAGCGGGCTCGACTCGTCGATCAGGCCCTTGGCCTTGTACGTCGTGATCAGCGGGATCGCGCGCGCCTCGACGAACGCACGCAGCGCCCGCTCCGCGCCCTGCGTCAGCACCTCCAGCCCTGCGAGCACGAGCGGCCGCCGCGCCTCTTCGAGCGCGCGGAGCGCCGGCGCCAGCTCGTCGCGTCCCATGGCCGATCGCCGGTCGCTCGCGCACGCGCCAGGCGCCGCCTCCTCGGGCATCCCGGCGACGCCGATCGGCAGATCGAGGTGCACCGGGCCGGGCACGCCCTCGAGCGCGCACGCCACGAGCGCGTCGATGGCCTCGCCGCAGCCGCCGGCGCGCGCGCGCATCGTTCTCTTCGTGATCGGCCCGAGCACGGCGCCGTGATCGAAGACCTGGTGCGTGTACCACTCGGCGTCCGCGTCATCGATGCAGCCCGTCAGCACGACGAGCGGCACGCGATCCTGCTGCGCGTTCGCGATCGCGTTGACCGCGTTGGACACGCCCGGCCCGATCGTGGCGACGAGGATCCCCGGGGCGCCGGTCGCGTGCCACGTCCCCTCGGCCATGAAGCCAGCGGCCGTCTCGTGGCGTGTCGTGACGAAGCGGATGCCGGCCCTCACGAGGGCGTCGATCAGCGTGAGCACCTCGCCGCCCGGGATGCCGAACGCGAAGCGACACCCGGCGGCGGCGAGCCGTGCCGCGACTCGATCGGCGCCGCTCGTCGTCGTCATTCCTTCTCGAGCCGGCCCTGGCCCATCGGGCCGTCCGCGTGGCGCGGCGCCATGCGCGCTTGCCGCGCGGTGCGCTGGGCGAGCGGTGTCGGGGACGGCTTCGCGCGGCTCCGCGCGTCGCGCCGCGCCGCGCCCGGCTCGTGCGTCATGGCCTCCCGACCCGGTCCGCCGCCCGCTCTCTCTCGTGCGCCTCGTCCGCGAGGACGTCGAAGATCTCGCGCTGGATGCGACTGCCTCCCAGCATCGGCCAGCGCTCGCGGCACGCGTCGAAGAGGTGCGCCGCGGGCGCGCCCTTCGCCGCGGCCACGATACCGTCGGCGAGGTCGCAGGCCACCTCGCGTGCGACGTGCGCCTCGTGGGTCGAGCGCTGCGCCGCCGACGCGCGCATCGATCGCGCGAATCCCGCCGCGCGATCCACGTCGTGCTCCGCGAGGGCGAGCACGTGGTGGACGTCGGCGAAGGCCGATCCGTGATCGCCGTGCCGCGCTTCGACGTGGCGCGCGAGGTGCGCGACGCGATCGCGCACGTCGCGGCCACGGGCGCGCAGGCGGTGCAGCAGGGTCACGGCGTTGACGACGTCGCGATAGTCGCCGGCGAGGTAGGTCACGATCTCGGTGTCGTAGAGCGCGAGCGCCGCGTCGTCGTCGCCGCCCTCGAGGTGGCAGAGCGCCTCGTGCCAGGCGAGGTGTCCGCCGAAGTTGTTCACGCCCTCGAGACCGGGGCGGCGCGCCCGCAGCCACGCGATCCCCTCGCGCGTCCGGTGCTCGGTCGCCAGGGCGTGCGCGACCGCGTGGACGCCCCACGCGTCGTCCGGCTGTCGCTCGACGCCCTGCCGCGCGATCCGCTCGCCTTCGTCCGCCGCGCCGGACTCGATCCGCGCGAAGGCCTGGCAGCCGAGCGCGAAGCCGCGCCCCACGAGGTCGTCGGGCTGCGCCGCCACCGCGGCGTCCACCGCTCGCCGCATCCCGGCCGTGTCGCCGACCAGGAAGTGGATCGCGTGCCCGAGCTTGAGCACGAGGAGATCCGCAGGCGCCCGCGCGAGGCGAGCGTCGAGCACGGCGAGCGCCTCGAACGGCTTGCCGGCCGCGTACGCGCGCAGGGCGGCGACGAGCGCATGCTCGGTGTCGCTCCCGCCATGGTCGTGCAGCGTGACCTCCGCGCGCAGGAGCGAGGTCGCGATCGCGTCCGCGAGGTCGGCCCGCATCTGCAGGCAGAGGGCGAGGCCGCGCACGGCGTGCGCGATCGCCGCGCCGGGATCGATCGCGAGCACACGCTCGATGCGCGACGCCGTCTGGGCGTGATGTGCCAGCACGCCGTGCGTCATCGCCGCCACCGCGACCGCGAGGTCCGCCTCGGAGGCGCGTCCGGGCCTCGCGTCGGCGACGGACGGTCGCGGCGGCACGGAGCTGGCGGCAGTCGGTGGACGTGTGTCGGGTACGAGCACGCTTCCCCAGTTCGCACTTCGCGAGCGGCTCGTTACGTCTCTCGCGACGGTGTGGGACGATTCGACGTAACGCCGAGCGCGGACGTATCGTACACGGCGGCGTGCACCCGGGGGAGACCATCGTCCTGGCGCTCGAGTGGTACCTGCGCATCGGTGCCGGTGTCGCGCTCGTCTTCGCGGTGATCGTCGGGCGCGTCGTGCCGAGCGCGAAGGGCGGCTCGATCCTGTTCCGCGTGCTGATCAGCCCGGGCGTGGCGCTGCTCTGGCCGCTCGTCGTCGTGCGCAGCGTCCGCGCGCTCGCGGCGCCGGCGCCGCGGGAGGGCGCGCACCGATGACTCGAGCCCAGCGTGGCGTGCACACCGCCGTCTTCCGCGCCCTCGCGGTCTTGCTGCTGGCTGCGCTCGCGCTCGCGCTCGCGCGACGACAGGTGGTCGCCGAGAACGAAGCGGCCTCGCTCGGGCGCACCCCCCTGCACGACGCGCCGGCCGGTGGCCCGTGAGCGTCAAGTACGTCGGCGTGCAGTGGACGCGCACCAAGCAGATCTACGACGTGATCGTGGTCGTCGGCATCCTCGCGTTCATCCAGCTCTTCGAGCGGTTCGCGGCGTCCACGTGGGGTGGTGAGCGCTACGTGGCGCCGCCGGTCCTGGAGATGCGCGCGTGGGGCGCGTGCGCCTTCACGGTGCTCTCGCTCATCCTCTGCATCGGCCCGCTCGCGCGGCTCGACAGGCGCTTCGCTCCGCTGCTCTACAACCGCCGCCACCTCGGCGTCGCGATGGCTCTGGTCGCGATGGGGCACGCCTACCACGTGCTCGACTTCTACTACGCGTACTCGAGCGTCCGGCCGTCCGCGGCGCTCTTCGAGCAGGACCGCGCGTTCACGAGCGCGAGCTGGCCCTTTCCGATCTTCGGGGCGGTCGCGCTGCTCATCGTCACCGTGCTGGCGGCCACGAGCCACGACTTCTGGCAGAAGTTCCTCGGCGCGCGGGCGTGGAAGTGGATCCACATGCTCGTCTACCTCGCCTACGCGCTCGCGGTCCTGCACGTGGCGTTCGGCGTGATGCAGACGGACACACACCCGGCGCTCGTGCTGGCCTTCCTCGCGTCGGTCGTCGTGGTGGTGACGCTGCACCTCGTCGCGTCGCACCGCTCGACGGCGCTGGAGCGTGCGCCCGCCGTGCCGGCGCAGACCGGTGGACGGCGCTGGCTCGACGCCGGACCGGTCGGCGCGATCCCGAAGAACCGCGCCCTGCCGGTCGTCGGACCCACGGGCGAGCGCATCGCCGTCATCCGGCACGCGGGCGGCGTCTCGGCGCTCCACGGCGTGTGTGCGCATCAGGGCGGGCCGCTCTACGAGGGCAAGGTGGTCGACGGTTGTCTGACGTGCCCGTGGCACGGCTGGACGTACCGCCCCGAGGACGGCTGCGCGCCGCCGCCCTTCGTCGAGAAGATCTCCACGTACGACGTCCGCATCGAGGGCGGCCGCGTGTTCGTCTGCCCGGACCCGAACCCCGAGGGGACGCGGGTGGAGCCGGCGCGCGAGAGCGAGAGAGAGAGCGAGAGCGAGAGCGAGAGGGGGAGCACCTCGAGTGGGTGACGAGGACGAGTTCTTCGTCGGGTATCTCCCGACGCCACCTCGCACGCGCCGTTTCGCGATCGGCGTGACTGCCCTCGCGCTCTGCGTGGCGCTCGGGGCGGCGGTGCTCGGCGTCGTCGGGGCCGGCTCGACCGGGACGGGATTCGGCCCGCAGGCGCAGACGCCCGGCGAGGGCGTCGTCGGTCTGCTCGCGACGCACCCGTACGGTGTGCTCTGGGTCTCCTCGGATCGTGGCCCCTCGGCCGTGCTCCTCGTCTCGCAGGGCAAGTTCGGGATCGGCTCGCGCTACGACGCCATGGACGGCACCGTCGTGCGCGTCTCGGGCTACTCGCTCGAGCGCGAGGGGAGGCGGATGATCGAGCTCGCCGGCGCGCCCATCGCGGCCGAGCTACCGGCCGATCAGCTCGCAGCGCTCCGGGCGCGCGCGACGACGTCGTCCGGCGCGACCCGCATCACGGGAGAGATCGTCGACGAGAAATGCTGGCTCGGCCGCATGCGTCCCGGCGCCGCGCGCACGCACCGCGCCTGCGCGCAGCTCTGCGTCGCGGGCGGGATCCCTCCGGTGATCGTGGGGACCGACGCGCGCGGCGTCGCGTATGCGGCGATCGTGGTCGGTCCGGCCGGCGAGGCGATCACCGACGAGGTGCTGCCCTACGTCGCCGAGCCCGTCGCCCTCACCGGGGAGCTGGTGCGCGAGGGCGATCTCGACTATCTCCGCCTCGCTCCGGGGGGCCTCGAGAGGCTGTAGGAGAGACGTGTCCGAGCTCGTGAAACCGAAGGCGCCGGGCGGCGGGTCGATGCGCGTGCACCTGGTCGATCTGCTTCGCCTCATCGCGACCTTGCAGATGGTGAACGGCCACACGCTCGACGCCGTCGTCGACCCGCAGCACCTGACGGGCCACGCGTTCGACGTCTACAACTTCTTTCGCGGCCTCGTCTCCGTCTCGTTCATGCTCGCCTCGGGCGTGGCGTTCCACCTCACCACCATCGCCCGGATCGGCTATGGCGCGCTCGACGGCCGCGCGACGCTCAAGCGCGTGCGCCGCATGATCGAGATCATCGTCATCGGCTACCTGCTGCGCTTCCCGCTCGGCGGCTGGTCGCAGGATCCGGATCTCGCCCGCCGATCGTGGGATCGCTTCGCCGAGATCGACGTCTTGCAGCTCATCGGCGTCTCGCTGCTCGTGCTCGAGGTGGTGGTCCACGTGCTTCGCGATCGACGCAAGGCCGAGCTCGCCACGGGGGCCCTCGGGGTCGCGGTGCTCGCGCTCGCCCCGCTCACCGAGGGCGTCGTCGCCGAGCGGCCGCTCGGCTACCTCACCGCGTGGCTCGGCCACGGCACCGGGTCGATCTTCCCCTTCCTGCCCTGGGGCGCGTACGTGTTCCTCGGGGCGGTGCTCGGCGCGGTCGCGTTCCCGGAGGGCGGCCGCACGCCGCCGCGCCGGACCTTCTTCGCGCTCGCCGCGCTCACGAGCGGGTGCTCGATCGCGACGTACGTGCTCTGGCGCGTGCCCTTCACGCTCTGGCAGCCGTCGATGTCGTACCACTCGATGCCCGCGTTCTTCGTCGAGAAGCTCGCGTACGTGCTCGGCGTCCTCGCGCTCTTCTCGCCGCTCGTGGCGCGCATCCGCAAGCTCCCCGGACCGATCGAGGAGCTCGCGCAGGAGACGCTGCCGATCTACGTGTTCCACCTGCTGGCGCTCTTCTTCCCGCCGATGATCATCGCTTCGCGTCTCGGCCACGACCTCACGCTCGCGCAGGGCCTCGCCGCGTCGGCCGGCATGGTCGTGCTCAGCGCGTCGGCCGGGTTGCTCTGGCCCAGGGTCTCGCCGATCGCTCGTCGCCGCGCGCCGAGGAACGAGAAGCCCGCACCGGAGCCGGCCGGGACGGGCGCCGTCTGATCAGCGCGTGACGGCGGGGGCGCTCGGTACCGCGGCCTCGGCCTCGGACACCTCGATCAGCTGCAGCGGCTCGAGCAGGCGCACCGCGAGCAGCAAGACCATGAGCGGAACGAAGAGGATGGCCATCGTCGCGATGGGCCCTGCGCCCGAGCCCATGCGCGCCACGGAGCGCATCGCCGCGACGAGCAGCACGATGGGCAGGACCGCGAGCAGGCGCATCAGCAGCGCCGCGATCTCGGAGGTCGGCGCCGGCATGGCCCAAGGGACGGCGAACCAGAGCGTGAAGCAGAGAGGGATGAGCCAGCCGCGCTGGTTCATCAGCCGCACGGGTGCCGTCGGCATCCCGCGATCCGCGTAGGCGCGGCTCAGGCTGACGTAGGGCAGGGCGACCGCGAGCCACGAGAGCATCGAGACCAGGAGCCCCGTGAAGGCGGCGACGAGCACGTCGATCGCGATCGCGGAGCTGTCCGCGCCACCCATGACGCGCACCTCGAGCGCCGAGGTGAACAGGAGCGTGTGCGTGTACGGGATGATCCCGGAGAGCAGTCCGAAGGGCACGAGCGTGAGCACCGCGAAGACGGCGCCGCTCGTGTCGGCCTCGCGCGCGAAGCCCGGCGCGCTCGACTCGGGCGAGAGCGCGCTCAGCATCGTGAAGAAGAACCGGCCGAACAAGGTGCGGGAGCGGTCCTCCCAGGGGAGCTGCGGGAGGGTCTTGGCGTCCCGCAGCAGGCACGCGTGACAGCGACCGACCGAGGGGTGCCAGCACCCGAGGCACGCGTTGCGCTGGCAGAGCGGGCATACGCGGAAGGCGGGCCGGTCGCCGTGCGCCGCACAGGTCGCACCCTCGAGCGGGACCTCGGGCCCCTCGTCGTCGTCTTCAGGATCCGCCACGCGCGCTTTCTACGATACAGGACTCGTCCGCGCGAACGGGTCCCTCGCGTCGCGACCGATCACTGCCGGACGGTCGCCGACCGGATCAGGCGGGTGAGCCAGAGCTCGGTGCGCTCGTCGGGCCGGAAGGGGCCGAGCGTCTCGACGTCGTACGCGCCGGCGGGCAGCTGTACCGGGATGACGCCGCCGTGCTGCTCGTTGATGACGCGCTCGAGCGCCGGATCGACGAGCTGCGCGCCGGAGAGGCCGCCGTCGAAGAGCGCGTAGTCGGAGCCGTCGCTGACGAAGCGCTCGCTGCCCGTCTCCCAGCCGTCGGTCGGGAGGGCGTCGAGGTGGGCGGTGATCGCCTCGTCGCCGTCGCAGTAGACGGCGGACACGAACATGACACCCCCGAGCTCGAGCGGCACCGCCGTGGTGAGCTCGGGGTCGCGGAGAACGAGCGCCGCGCTGCCGCGGAACGCGCGCAGCGTCGCCCAGCGGGCGGGATCGGGTCGCAATGCATCTCCAGGCCACTCCGGGAGGTCGGCGGCCCGGACGAGGACGGTCGGCCGCCCGTTCACCCAGTCGTACACCGGGGCCATCATAGGAGAGGCTGCGCGGCGACGCGAACAAGTGATCCGAGACAGGCCGCGGCGCGCGAAGCTGGTAGGCTCTGGCCGATCCGATGCGTTCGCCACGCGAGCAAGGACGATTCGAGCGTCTCCTCCGCGACACGCGCGGCCTCAGCGCGGCCGAGTACATCATCCTGCTCGCGCTGATCTGCATCGTCGGCTTCGTCGCCTGGCGCCTGTTCGGGTCGCACACGCGCGAGCGGACGGCGGGCGCGCACGGGGTCGTGCAGGGCCTCGCGACCACCTCGAGCGCGGACACCGAGGGCGGGGCGCACGGCGGCGCGCAGGGCGGTGCACACCACGCCGACGAGGGGGCGCCACCCGCCACAGGTCCCGGCGGCGCGCCGCACGGAGGGCAGGGCGACATCCAGGGCCGTCGGCGGATGTCGGTGCCCGGCTCGGAGGGCGAGTTCGGCGAGGACGAAGAGGAGCGCCGCTCGCGCACGCGGACGCGCAACTTCCGCTGGATCGCGATCGGTGTGCTCACCGCCGGCGTGCTCGCCGTCTTGCTCGGCAAGAAGCGAGGCGGTTGAGCGCGACGCCGAGCCTGGCGCTCCTGCGCGCGCTCGCCTCGATCGTCGAGGGCGGGGGGCGCGGGGCGCTCGCCACGGTGGTGCACACGAGCGGCTCGACGCCGCAGATCGCCGGAGCGCGCCTGCTCCTGATGCCCGACGGGACCACGCTCGGGACGGTCGGCGGCGGCGCCCTCGAGCACGACGTGATCGAGTCGCTCAGGGCGTGCGCGCGGAGGGGCAAGCCGGAGCGCCTCGTGCGCGACCTCGCTCGGGACCTGGGCATGTGCTGCGGAGGACGCATGGAGATCTTCGTCGAGCCGATCGAGGGAGCGCCGCGCCTGATCGTCATCGGTGCGGGTCACGTCGGCGCCGCGGTCGCCCGCTTCGCGCGCGAGGTGGGCTTCCGCGTGGTCGTCGTGGACGAGCGCGAGGAGCTGAACGACGAGGCGAGCGTGCCCGCGTGCGAGCACGTGCTGCTCGCGCCGCGGGAGTCGCTCGCGAGCGTCCGGCCGACCGGGCACGACCACGTCCTCATCACGACGCACGATCACCGCCTGGACCAGGAGGCGCTCGATGCGTACGCGCGTGCACCGCATCGGTACGTCGGCCTCATCGGCAGCCAGCGGAAGATCCTGCGCGTGCTCGCGCGCATCGAGCAGCGTGGGCCGCTTCCCCCGCTCGACCACGTGTACGCGCCGGTGGGGCTCGATCTCGGCGCGGTCACGCCTGCGGAGATCGCGCTCTCGATCGTCGCCGAGCTGGTGGCGCTCCGGCACGGCCGGCCCGCGGCACACCTCACGCGCCTCTCGGATCCGGCGTTCCTCGAGCTGGTGTCCCGTATGCGCGCCGAGGCCGACGAGTAGGACACGCAACGACACGCACGCCCCGCCGATACGGGGGCATGACCCGCAGGAACCGCGCCGCCCTCCTCGCCCTCTTCGTCCTCTCGGCGCTCGTCGCGTGCGCGGCGCTCCCGTCCACGGCACGCTTGCCTCCGATGAGCGACGACGGCGACGAGCGGGACGGTGGGCGCGACACGGAGCCACCCGACATGCTGCCCCCCGACGCGGACGTGGAGGTGGTGGACATGGGAGTGCCGGACCCCGGTCCGCGCACCTTCACGCTGACCGTGCACAACGACGATCTCCTCGTCGAGCGCGGTGGCGAGGTCACGATCGTGGTCGAGATCCACCGCACCGGCGGCTTCGCCGAGCCCGTGCTCGTGGAGCTGCCGGGGCTGCCGGACTCGCTGCTCTCGCAGGCGCGCGAGTCGCGCCCGGGCGACAGGACGACCGAGCTCGTCATCCGTGCGTTCCGCGGGGGCGAGACGCTCGAGCGGGCGCCCTTCGTCGTGCAGGCGAGCACGCTCGACGGCCTGCGCCACACGTGGCCGGCGCACGTCACGGTCCGCTGACGCGCGCGCGAGCGACTACGGGGGCACCGGGCGCATGGCGACCCGAACGGTCGTGGTGCCCGGATCGAGATCGAGATCGAGGTCGACGGGGAAGTACCCCTCGGCGGTGATCGTGATCTGGCGCGGGCCGGTGCGGAACGAGGGTGGCGTGGCGGCGAGCACGCGGGCCGAACCGACGAAGCGGTCCTCGGTGTAGACGCGCGCCGTGTCCGGAGTGATGTCGAAGCGTACGGTCGCCCGCGCCTCGGTGTCGGGCGCTGCAGCGCCGCACCCGGAGACGGTGGCGAGCCCCAGCGCGAGCGCGATCACTCGGACCACGGCAGCCCTCGCGCGTGCGGGGTGGCGGCGGCGAGCGCGCTCCGGGGCACGAAGACCTCGACGCAGGCGGAGCCGTCGACGCGGGCGCGCGTCGCGCCGATCGCGGCGTGCTCGTCGATCGCGCGGTGGAGCGCCGTGATCGTCGCGGCGTCGAGCGACGCGTGGGTGATCGCCTCGTCGGCCCACGCGTGGAGCGCCGCGCGCGCGCGCGCCTCGGCCTCGCGTCGCGCCCAGAGCCGCTGCGCCGAGAGCGGGCCCCGGCGCTCGTCGGCGACCGCCAGCGCGACCGTCACGATCGCGCCACGCGCGGCGTCGAGGTGGGGCGCGACGTCGTTCCACGCCACCCGCATGGCGGCTGGCATGCCCGCGTCCTGTGCGGTGGTGAGCGTGGGCGAGAGCGAGAGCGAGAGCGAGAGCGAGAGCGAGAGCGAGAGCGAGAGCGAGAGCGAGAGCGAGAGCGCCGACGAGCGTGCGGACGAGGGCGAGCGTCTCGCCTCTCCGATCGGATACGGCTCGGGGCAGGCGCTCATTCCCACTCGATGGTCGCCGGCGGCTTGCTCGACACGTCGTAGACGACGCGGTTCACCCCGCGCACCTCGTTGATGATGCGGCTCGACGCCTTGGCCAGCACCTCGTAGGGCAGCCGCGACCAGTCGGCCGTCATGCCGTCGCGCGAGCCGACCGCCCGCAGCGCCACGACGTTCTCGTACGTGCGGCCGTCGCCCATCACGCCCACGCTCTGCACCGGCAAGAGCACCGCGAAGGCCTGCCACACGGCGTCGTACTGGCCCGCGCCGCGCAGCTCCTCGATGAAGATCGCGTCCGCCTCGCGCAGCACCGCGAGCTTGTCCTCGCTGACGGCGGAGAGGACGCGGATCGCCAGGCCCGGCCCGGGGAAGGGGTGACGCCCGAGCACGCGCGGCGGGATGCCGAGCACGCTGCCGACCTCGCGCACCTCGTCCTTGAAGAGCTCGCGCAGCGGCTCGACGAGCGAGAGCTTCATGTGCTCCGGCAGGCCCCCGACGTTGTGGTGCGTCTTGATCGTCGCGCTCGGGCCCTTGAAGGACACGCTCTCGATCACGTCCGGATAGAGCGTTCCCTGCACCAGGTGCGTGGCGCCGCCGATCTTGTGCGCCTCGGCATCGAACACCTCGATGAAGACGCGACCGATGATCTTCCGCTTCTGCTCGGGATCGGTCACGCCGCGCAGCGCGTCGAGGAAGCGAGCGCCCGCGTCCACGTGGACGAGGTTGAGCCTGTGGCCGCCCTGGCCGGCGACCTCGGACTCGAACATGTGGACGACGTCCCGCGCCTCGTTCTTCCGCAAGAGGCCGTTGTCGACGAAGATGCACGTGAGCCGCTCGCCGATCGCTCGCGAGACGAGGACCGCGGCGACCGTGGAGTCGACGCCCCCCGAGAGCCCGCAGATCGCCCGGCCGCTCCCGACCTGCGCCGCGATGCGCTGCGTGGACTCCTCGATGAAGGAGCCGGGCGTCCAGTCGGCCTCGCACCCGGCGACGTCGAAGAGGAACGCGCGCAGCATCTCGGCGCCGCGTGGTGTGTGTGCGACCTCGGGATGGAACTGCACACCGAAGATCCGCCGCTCGGCGTTCGCCGCCGCCGCGAAGGGCGCGCCCCTGGTGCTCGCCAGCGCGACGAAGCCCGGCGGGAGCGCCTCGACGCGATCGCCGTGGCTCATCCACACGTCGACGTCGTCGCCCGCGCGGAAGCTCGCGAGGATCCCCGTCGGGGAGGCGACCCGGATCTTCTGCGGGCCGTACTCGCGCTCGGCCGCCGGCTCGACCTTCCCGCCGAGCAGGTGCGAGAAGAGCTGCATCCCGTAGCAGATGCCGAGCAGCGGCACCCCCAGCTCGAACACCGCGCGCTCGATCGTCGGCGCGCCCTGCTCGAAGACGCTCGAGGGGCCGCCCGAGAGCACGATCGCCTTCGGCGCCATGGCGCGGATGCGGTCGAGCCCCACGTTGCACGGGTGGATCTCGCAGTACACGTGCTGTTCGCGGATGCGCCGCGCGATGAGCTGCGTGTACTGCGAGCCGAAGTCGAGGATCAGGACGAGCGAGCGCTGCATGGCGCGCCGATCTACCACGGCGGGCGCGCCCCACGCACGACCGCGTCGGCCGTCCCGCGAGGTCCGCCCGCCGGAGGCGTCAGCCGGGGTAGTACTTGGTGGCGCGCTTGACGCCCCGCTTCTTGATCGTCTTGTTGTTGAGCAGCTTCGCGATCGGGAGCGCGAGCTGCTTCGTCTTCAGGCCGAGGCCCTTGGCCATGGCCTCGACGCCCTGGCCGGGATTGCTCTTGATCCAAGCGGCGGCCTTGTCGACCGTCGCCGCGAGCTCGGCCGGGGGACGCTTGCCGCCCTTGGAGGCCGCCTTGCGACCGGGCCGCGCCGCAGGAGCCGAGCGCGCCGCAGCACCGCGCGGCGACGCCTGCCCGAGCGAGGAAGAGACCGCATCGATCGCCGCCCTGCGGAAGAGCTGCTCGAGCTCGGCTGCAAATGCGTTGATGCGATGCTGAATCTGATCGTGGATGTTCGACACAGGCAACCTCCGAGAGACGACTTGAAGACCGACTAGCTACCTTCGTTTCAACATCGTTGTCAATCGAAGCCGGTTGGCGCGCACGATGTCGCGCGAGCCCCGTCGCCGATCACGCGAGGGGCTCCAAGGTCCAGCGGCATCTGTTACTCTCTCTCGCGAAGTGACGGCCGAGCCGCAGAAGACCCCCGAGGGTTCGTCCGACGACGACTGGGAGCGCGAGCAGGAGGAGGCCGAGCAGGCGCTGCTCAACGAGCGCGTCGGCCTCGTGGTCGGCGGCCGCTACAAGATCGTCCGGACCCTCGGCGCGGGCGGCATGGGCGGCGTCTACGTCGCCGAGCACGAGCTGATCGGCAAGACCGTCGCGCTCAAGTGCCTCCACAAGGAGTACACGAGGGACAAGGATCTCGTCGAGCGCTTCAAGCGCGAGGCGCGCGCCGCCACGGCGATCGGCAACGAGCACATCGTCGACGTCACCGACATGGGCGATCTGCCCGACGGCGCCCCGTTCCTCGTCATGGAGTTCCTGAGCGGCACGACGCTGAGCGGCCTGATGGAGGACGTCGGGGCGATGCGCATCCCGCGCGCGATCCACATCGTGCGCCAGGTCTGCGACGCCCTGGGCGCGGCCCACGAGAAGGGCATCGTCCACCGCGATCTCAAGCCGGAGAACGTGTTCCTCACCAAGCGCGGCAACGACCCCGACTTCGTGAAGGTCCTCGACTTCGGCATCAGCAAGATCCACTCGGGCGATCGCCCGGACCGCGGCCTCACGCGCACCGGCATGGCGATCGGGACGCCCACGTACATGTCTCCGGAGCAGGCCCAGGGCTTGCGCGACGTCGATGCGCGCACCGACGTCTGGGCGCTCGGCGTGATCCTCTACGAGATGCTGACCGGGCACCGGCCCTTCGAGGCCGACAGCTACCCGATGCTCTTGATGCGGATCGTCGGCTCCGACCCGGACGCGGTGACGAAGTGGCGCAAGGACGTGCCGCCGGAGCTGAGCGCCATCGTGATGCGCTGCCTCGAGAAGCCCGTGGGCACGCGCATGCAGACGATGCGCGAGCTCGAGGTGGCGCTGCAGAAGTTCTCGAGCTCGGACTCGGCGCCGGAGATCGTGGGCGAGGTCGCGGGCGGGGCGCCGCCGAGCGGAGGGCTCGCGGTCGGGACGGTCGTGCACGGCAGCGGCGACAAGGGAGGCGAGGCGTCGGTCGCGAGCGCGCCGACGCCCGACTCGTCGCGGCCCGCCCCGAACAACGACTCCGGGGTGCGCACCTCTGCCATCGGCACGGCCACGCGAGTGACCGGGGGCGTCGACACGCCGGCGACGGACGTCCCCGCGAAGGGGGCCGGCCCCAAGCCCGCGGCCGCGACGGCCGAGATCGGCGCCGTCGTGCGCAAGGAGAAGCGCGCCGAGCGCACGGCCGAGATGGGGAGCATCACCCGCGACGTCGACGACGGGCCCACGTCCGGCCCCGCCGCGCCCCGGGCGAGCGGGCCGCTCATCGGCATCGGGGCGGCGGTCGTGGTGCTCCTCGCCGTCGGGCTGGGCTGGGCGATCTCGGGCGGCGGTGGGCCGCCGGCCGCCAGCACGGTCGGACCCCCGCCGACGAGCGCCGCCGCTCCGCCGTCGAGCGTCGTGGCCGCGCCCGACCCGGTCCCGCCGCCGCCGACCACCGTCGCGGCTCCGGCCGAGGTCCGCGTCCGCATCTCCGTCGTGCCGACCGACGCGACCATCACCATCGACGGCGTCGAGTTCCCGAACCCGATGGACGCGATGCAGCCGCGCCAGCTGACGCCGGTCCGTATCGGTGTCGTGCGCGACGGCTACCAGGGGCTCGATCGGCTCGCGATCTTCGACTCCGATCAGAACTTCCACTTCGAGCTCGCCCGCGGCCGGGGCGTGCAGCACGTCGGGGTCACGGGCGCCGAGGTGCCCGAGGGCGCCTCGACCGGCGGCGGCCACGCCACGCCACCGCCCCCGTCCAGTGGCAGCGGTCATGGTGGCGGGACCTTCCGCGATCAGTTCTAATCGCGCCCGATGCTTCACCACACGACCGGCCCGAGCCCGCGGCGGATCCGGGTCCCGAGCCCGCGTCTCGAACCGCTCCTCGTCATAGCGTGCGCGTTCGCACTGCTCGCCGCGAGCGGTGTCGCGCGCGCGCAGGAGTCGGCGACCGCGACGCCGGCTCCGGACGAGGCGACGGTCACCGAGGCGCGCGAGCGCTTCGTGGCGGGCCTCGCGCTGGCCCGGAACGGCGACTGCGACGCGGCCATCGCGGAGTTCGACGCGTCGTACCGCCTGATGGAGCGGCCGAACACGCTCTTCAACCTCGCGCAGTGCGAGGAGCAGCTGCATCGCTACGACCTCGCCGTCCAGCAGTACGAGCGCTACCTGGCGACGGCGCCCGCGGACGCCGAGGACCGGGCCACCGTGGAGGCCACGCTGCGCTCGCTGCGCAACCTCCTGGGCACCATCCACTTCACGGTGAACGCGCCCGAGGCCGAGGTCTGGCTCGGGGACCGCATCGTCGGCGTCGCGCCAGGCGACGTGCTGGTGCCCGGCGGGCGCCACGCGATCGAGCTGCGCGCGACCGGGTACCTGCCGGGGCGGCGCGAGGTCGAGGTCGCGGCGCACGAGACGGTCACGGTCGACGTGACGCTCGAGCAGGCCGAGCAGCACATCGAGCAGCACATCGAGCAGCACGAGCACATCGAGCAGCACATCGAGGAGACGCACGTCCACGTCTCGCGCAACCCGCTGCCCCCGGCGGTGTTCTGGACCGGCGTCGGGCTCACGGCCGCGTGCGGGGTCATGGGTCTCGTCGGCGGCATCAACGCGCTCGTCACCCACAACCAGGTGGCGATGGGCGATCCGCGACTGCCGCGCGACACGTCCGGCATCCAGACCTCGGCGCTCGTCGCCGACATCGGCTTCATCGCCGGCGGCGTGCTCCTCGTCGGCACGGTCATCATCGGCGTGCTCACGGACTGGACCGACGGCGCCCCGATCGAAGGCGAGCAGAGCGATCCACAGGCACCGCACGCCCGCTTCACGGGCGACGGCGTCGAGGTGACGTTCTGATGCGCGCCACCGACCAGAGTGCTCGCCACGGAGGTCCCGGACGGGAGCGGGCGTCGAGCCCGCGGACGGGAGGGGCCGCAGGGGCGAGCCGTTTCATCCGGCGCGCCGCCGGTCTCGGCATTCTTTCTCTCCTCGCGTGCGGCGGCGCGCTCCCCGCGTGCAGCGCGCTCGGCCTCGCCGACCTCCCGCAGGCGGACTGCGTGCGCGGCAGCGGCGGCATGACGGGCGACGCGTTCTGCGCTTCCCTCTCCCTCACGAGCCCGCCGGCCGACACGTGCCACACCTGGCAGTGCAACGAGCAGTCGCGCCACTGCGAGCAGCTCGCGCGCGACGACGACGAGGACGGAGCGCCCACGATGATGTGCGCCGGCTCGGCGACGCCCGACTGCGACGACGCGAGCGCGACGAACCACCCGGGCGGCACCGAGACGTGCGACGGGCTCGACCAGAACTGCGACGGCGTGCCCGACGACGGCGCGATCCTCGCGAGCGAGATGCCCTCGTCGCTCACGACGCTCAGCGCGGGCGCGATGCAGTTCGCGTTCGCGTACCAGGCGGACTCGGAGGAGGCGTATCTCCTCACGCGCAACGCGGCCGTGTACCGCGGCGTCACCATCGCGACGTCGGCGACGCCCGTGGACCTCATGTTCACCCAGGTCGGCAGCGGCATGATCGTCCCTCAGGGCTCGATCCGGGCCGACGGTGCGGTCGCTGCGCTCGGCAGCCAGCGCTACGCCGTCGCGGCGCGCACCTTCGTCGCGGCCTCGGGCTGCCAGCAGTGGTCGATCTTCCCCGTGCGCAGCGGCGCCAACGCCGTCGCGATCCGCTCGACACCCGCCGATGCCTACCAGCTGCCGGCCTGTCCCGGCGGGGGCGGGGCGCAGCTCGTCACCGCGCTCGCCATCGCGGGGCACCCCACGCCGGCGACGACCACGAGCGACACGGTGCTCGCGGCCTGGCTCGACGGCGCCGACGACGCGCGCGCGTGCGGCGCCGCACCGGCGCGGGCCGTCTCGGTCGGCGGCGCCGTGCTGAACGACCGCACGTCGGTCGCCAGCCGTGTGAGCGCCGACGTGGTCGCGCTCGGGCAGAGCGTGGGCGATGGGCCGCCCACCGTGCTGGCGCTCGACGATGCCTTCCTGGTCGCGTATCCGCGCGCCGACATGACGGTCGCGGTGCACCTCGTGAGCGTCACCGTCGACGGAACGGGCACGGCGCACGTCACGGCGAGCGCGACGCCCGAGTTCGTCGAGCCGGCCGGCACGATGGTCCGCCAGGGCGTCACCCTGGCGCGCGGACCCACCGCGAGCGGTGCGACGACGATCGCCCTCGCGTACTACGAGGGCTGCGCGGGCAGCAACCCCATCACGGTCCGCATGCTCACGCGCAGCGGCGCGACCATCACGGGCAGCGGTACGCCGGCGGGCGATCTCGGGCAGGGTCCGGCTCGCTCGCTCCTGCGCCTGGCCTACCAGCCGAGGGCGGCCGAGTGGATCCTCGGGTGGCGCAGCGCGTCGGGCGTCTTCGCCCAGCGCCTCTTCGAGGACGGTGCCGCGGAAGGAGGCGCCTTCGCGGTCGCCACGAGCTCCACGGTCTCGGCGTTCGTGATCGAGCCGATGACGACGAGCGAGCCGCTCTACCGCGCGATCGTGGTCGACGGCACGAACCTCGACCAGATCACGTTCGGCTGCGCGCCGCCCACGCCGTAGTGCCCTGACCGGAGCCTGTGCAGCGAGACTCGAGGAGCGTGACCGAGGCGGAACGGGGTGCGCGAGGGCTTGCCCGCCGCTGACTCACGAGGAGAGCGGCGAGGTTCAACGGTAGCGGCGGGGGTGGGTGCCCCGTTGTTGAGCGCGCGACGACACTGCTGTTCGTGTCGTTGCAGCGAAGCAACGGGGTGCCCGCCCACGCCGCGGCCTGCTCGGATCGACCGGAACGCCTCGTCAGGGCACCCAGCCGTCACTCGACGACGTCGAAGCGCCACTCGAAGCCGACCCCGTCCGAGCGATCGGGCAGGACGAAGTAGACCTCCATCTCGTCGGTGTCGGGCGTGATGAAGCCCGTGTTCATGAAGCACGCGGTGCCCTGCTGCGTCGTGACCTCGTACATCGCCGGGTCGTACACGGTCGTGTATGTCGGCTGCTGGATCCACCGGTAGCAGTTGCCGTAGCGGTCGTAGCCGCCGCTGCACACGGGCTGGAAGCCAGTCTGCACCTCGCGCGGCCGCGTGCCCTGGATCGGCATCGAGCTCTGCGTCGTGCTCTCGACGCGCGCGTCGTCCCGCACGCTCTGATTCGCGCGGAGGAACACGTGGTACATGCTCAGCGGTGTCTGCCCCCGGCCCATCTCGCCGATGTCGCGCACCGTGACCTGCACGCAGACCTGGTTCGCATCGAGGGCGGTGAGCACGCCCTCGTCCACCAGCGTGCCCTGCGGCACGCCGAACTGGCTCTCGACCTGCGTCGCCAGCACCTGGACCACGTTGGTGTCCACGGCGCCCTCGGTCAGGGGGCTGAGGATGTGCGTCGTCTCGTGCGGGTAGCGGTGCAAGCTCGCACCCGCGCACGCGCTGAGCGCGACCATCGCGGTGGCGAGCACGGCTGCCTTCGTTCGCTTCGTCATCGGGTACTCTTCCTCTTCGCTTCTCTGAGCCTTGCCCCTGCGACGCGCAGGGGCGGCGATTCTTGACCCCGCTCGTGCGCGAAGTCACGCGGACGAGCGGCTCGGATCGGGCCGGGATCAAGGTTCGTTCCATGCACGAATCCGCGCGAATCGTGGGATCATCGTCGCGGAAGCGTGAACGCCCGGTCGCGATCGGGCCCGGGAGTTCATGGTCGTGAGCGAGACGGTGGCGCGGTGGCTCGAGGCGGCGGGCGCGCAGCGCGACCTCGTGCAGTGGGCCGAGGCGTACGGAAGCGACTGGCAGGCGCTCTGGCGCGCGTGCCCGCGCGGGGACTGGCTGCTCGCCATCGCCGCCCGCCGCGGGACGGCGCGCGAGGCGATCCTGCGCGCGGCGCGGGCCGTCGCCACCCTCGCGCTCGATCACGCCGAGGGCGAGGAGCGCGCGATGCTCGAGGCCGCGCTCGCGGCGCCCTCCGCAGACGCGGCGGACGTGGTGGAGGCGCGCGCCGCCCGGAGCGTGGACCCCGCGCACCAGGCCGCGCTCGCGGCGGTCGCGATCGCGGTGCGGGGCGCGGTGCAAGACCAGCCCGCGGTGGCGATGCTCGTCGCGCAGGCGGCCGCGATGGACGCCGCCGACTGCGCGATGGGCGCGGCCGTGTCCTACGCGCAGCGCCGCGGCGCCGAGCTCGTGCGCGAGGCGATCCCCGACGCGCCCTGAGCGCGCGACCCGCCATGCGCGCGTCGCACGTCGTGATAGCGTCGCGCGCACGATGCTCGGACGACGACTGGGGCGGTGGTTGGGGGCGAGCGTCATGCTGCTCGTCGTTCTCGGGGCGAGCGCGGCGAGCGCGCAGACCCGGGGTGGTGCGCGGGCGACCAAGGCCGCGCCGAGCCTCTGGGACCGCGAGGTGGATCGGCTGCGCGGCGAGGTGATGCGCAGGGCCGGGCACGCGTCGGCGATCGTCCCGCTCGTCGAGATCGGCTCCGCGTGGGAGCACGCGCCCGCGCGCTCGGTCGAGGTGCTCCACGCGCTCGGTGCGGAGCGGCGCCTGTCGCCGACGCTGCGGCTCTACGCGCGCGGGTACGAGCGCATGCTGACGCGGCGCGCGGGCGATCGCGCGGGGGCGCAGGCGATCCTCGACCGACTCGGGTTCGTGAGGCGCTGGCGGATCCTCGGACCCTTCGACAACGACGGACGCGGCGGCTTCGACCGCGTGCTGCCGCCCGAGACCACCCTCGAGCAGCCGACCGACACGGGAGCCGAGTTCGAGGGCGCCGAGCGGGCGATCCACTGGCGCACGTTGCCCGACCTCGGCGCGTCGGACTCCGTGCGGCTCGGGATCTTCCTGACGCCGGGGACGGACGTGTGCGCGTTCGCCGAGACGTTCGTCGAGCTCGATCGCGCGCGGCCCGTGAGCGTGTGGTCAGGCGCGACCGGTGCCCTGCGCGTGTGGTGGAACGGGCGGCAGGTGATCGACGACCACGTGTACCGCACGATCGACCTCGACCGCGACGCGGCGATCGTCTCCGGTCGCGCGGGCTGGAACCGGGTCCTCGTGAAGGTGTGCGGCGCGAGCGCCGGAGCCGCGTTCAACCTGCGCGTCGCGGAGCCCGACGGGACGCCCATCGCGAGCCTGAACGCCGATCCCGCCGGGGCCTCGCTCGCCGCGCCCGCGCCCGCGACCGAGCCGACGCTGCCGACGGCGCCGGTCACGGTCCTGGCCGAGCTCGAGGCGCAGGTCGGAGCGCACGCCACCGACGCCGCGGCGCACGAGGCGCTCGCCCGCTACCTCGGCTACACGGGCGGCTCCGACGCGTCGGAACATCGCGTGCGCGATCTCGCCCTCCGCGCGACCGAGCTCCACGCGACGGTCGAGAACCTGCTCTACGCCGCGGAGCAACAGACCACCCGCCGCGAGAGGGCGCGCCTGATCGCGCAGGCCGTCGCCCTCGCGCCCCGCGACCCGCGCGTCCTCTTGGCGAACGCGGGGCTGACGATGGGCGGACCGGCGGGGGAGCGCGCGCTCGCGATGCTCGAGGCGATCCCGCCTGGCACGATCACGTCTCTCTCCGCGACGGCCACGCGCGCCCAGCTCCTGCGGGCGCTCGGCCTCGACGAGAGCGCGCACGCGCTCTATGCGCAGCTCGCGAGCGCGGTTCCCGGCGCTCCCATCTACGTGCGCATGCTCGCCGAGTCGGAGAGCGCACGCGGACACGTCGACCGCTCGCTCGAGCTGCGACGGCAGCTGCTGGCGATCCGGGCCGACGACACCGCCACGCGGCACCAGCTCGTCGACGACGCCGTGGCGCGCAGCGCGCGCGACGAGGCGCTCGCGATGATCGCCGAGGAGCTCGCGTTCCACCCGAACGACGTGTCGACCATGAGCTGGGCCTCGGGCCTCTACGACGCGCTCTCGATGGAGAGCGAGGCCGTCGACCAGCTGCGCGCAGCGGCCGACCTCGACCCCGACGACGCGAACGCGCGCGTCGCGCTGGGGCAGTACATGCTGCGCCTCGGGCGGCGAGACGCGGCGCTGGGCACGCTCCGCGAGGCGCTCGCTCTGCGGCCGCAGGACGCGAGCACGCGCATGCTCGTCGAGCAGATCGAGCCCGAGGATCGCGCCGACGAGGCGTACGCGACGCCCATCGAGGAGATCCTCGCGCGCCGCCGCCCCGACGGAGAGTGGCCGGCCACGATCCTGCACGACGCGACCGTGCACACGGTCCACGAGAACGGCCTCTCCTCGCGCTTCCGTCAGCTCGTGATCCAGATCCACGACGACGAGGGCGCGCGCGGCTACCGTGCGCACGCGATCTACTACGAGCCGGCGACGCAGTGGGTGGACGTGCGCGCGGCCCGCGTCCTGCGCGGAGACCAGATCCTCTCCTCGTACCACACGAGCGAGCGCAGCCTCGCCGAGCCGCAGTACAGGATCTACTACTCGGCCCGAGAGGTCGTCGTGACCTTGCCGGTCCTCGAGCCGGGCGACGTGATCGAGCTGCGCTACCGCGTCGAGGACATCGCGGCGCAGAACGACTTCGCCGACTACTTCGGCAACATGCGGGGCCTGGCCTCCGGGATCCCGACCGCGCGCATCGACGAGATCTTCATCACGCCGGCGTCGCGGACACTGCACTTCCGCGTTCCGTCGATCCCGATGGAGCACGCGTCCGAGACGGAAGGCACGCAGCACGTCGAGCGCTACACCGCGCTCGACGTCGCGGCGACGCACTCGGAGCCGGGCATGCCGGGCTACACCGAGGTCTCTCCTTATCTCCACGTCTCGACGTTCGACTCGTGGGAGGCGGTCGGCCATTTCTGGTGGGGGCTCGCGGCCGAGCAGCTCGTCCCCGACGCGGAGCTGATCCGCACGGTCCACGAGCTCGTCGACGATGCCCCCGATCTGCGGACGAGGGTGGCGCGCATCTACGCGTGGGCGACCGATCACGTGCGCTACGTCGGGCTCGAGCTCGGCATCCACGGCTTCCAGCCCTACCGCGTCGCAGACGTCGTCCAGCGCGGCTTCGGCGACTGCAAGGACACGGCGTCGCTGCTCTACGCGATGCTCACCATCGCCGGCATCGACGCGCGCATCGCGCTCGTGCGCACGACGCGGAACGGCGAGATCGAGTCCTCCCCGGCATCCCTGGCGATCTTCGACCACGCGATCGCGTACGTCCCCGCGCTGGATCTCTTCCTGGATGGCACCGCGGAGCACGGCGGCATCTCGGAGCTGCCCTCCGGCGACCAGGGCGCGCTGACGCTCGTGGTCGGCCCGACGAGCGCCGAGCTCCGGCACATCCCGATCCGCGCGCCCGGCGAGAGCGGCCGGCACCGCGAGGTCACCCTCACGCTCGCGGCCGACGGGACCGCAGCGCTCGCCGCGAGCGAGACGCTGAACGGGAGCGAGGCCATGGCGGCGCGCGGACGCTACGAGTCGCCCGAGACGCGCGAGCAGCGGCTCGAGCAGTCCCTCGGCTCGGTCTTCACGGGCCTGACCCTCGACGCGCAGAGCTTCGACGCGATCACCGATCGCGAGCAGCCGCTGCACTTCACCTGGGCGGGCCACGTCGCCCAGATCGGCGAGCGCGACGGCGCGACCCTGCGCCTCGGCGCGAGCACCCTCGGCGGCTTCACACAGACGTGGGCGCCGCTCGCGACGCGTCGCCATCCCTTCGAGCTCGGGCCGCCCTTCCACTACGAGGAGCACCGCGTCGTGCGCGTGCCGGCGGGGATGACGATCACCGACGTCCCCCAGGGGGGCTCGATCGACACGCCCTTCGCTCGCCTGACGATGCGCCTGACGCCCGGAACGAACGAGGTGGCCGTGGACACGACGCTCGAGATGCGCGTCTCGCGCGTCGCGCCCGAGGACTACGCCGCCTTCCGGGCATTCTGCGAGCAAGCCGACGCGCTCCTGCGCGCCCGCATCGCGATCGGAGGCCTGCGATGACCCGCGTGACCCTCTGGACCGCCCTCGCGCTGACGCTCGGCTGCGGCGGCGCGCAGCACCCCACGGGGACCGAGGCGGTCGCCGAGATCGATCGTGTTCGCGCGGAGGCGGCCGCGCACCCCGACGAGGCGCCCTTCCAGCGGGCGCTCGCGGAGTGGGAGGCGCTCGGAGACGGCGGCGACGTCGCGCGGGCGGACGCGGCGATCGCCCGCGCGGCGGAGCTCCGCCCCGCCGACGTCGGGCTGGCGTACCTGCGCGCGGTCCTCGCGGAGCAGCACGGGCACGCCGATGCTGCGCTCGACGCGTTCCTCGAGGTCATCGCGCTGGCCGGTGCCAGCGAGGACCCGCTCGCGCCGGCCTACGCGGAGTCGTCGCTCGCGTACCTTCACGATCTGCGCGTCGATGCGCCGCGCTTCGTCCCGCGCGTGCGGCCCGTGCTCGAGGCGGCGTTCGCGCACCCGGGCCGCGTCGGCCTCCCCGTGCGCCGACAGCTGCTCCTCTGGCTCGCGTCGCTCGCGCTCGAGCGGGCCGACGTCGCGGAGGAGCAGCGCCTCTACGCGTCGATGGGCGCCCCGACGGTGGCCCGCGTCGCAGGGCCCTTCGGCATCACGGTGCTGTCCGGCTTCGACGAGACGCTGCCCGCCGAGGGCGGCGGAGCGATGGCCGACCGCTACGACCTCGGGCCTGGACGCGGTCCGCTGGACACGCGCACGCTGCACGCCGAGCACGGCGCGCTCTCGCTCACCGAGGACGCCCCGCCCGAGGCGCGCGGGACCGGGACGCGGGTCGTCGAGGCGACGCTGCACGCGCCCGCCGGGGGCCGCTACGTGCTCTCGCTCGGGGCGAGCGGGAGCGTGCAGCTCCGCGTCGACGGCGAGGTCGTCGCGAGGATCGACCGCCGCGAGCGCTGGTATGGCTCGACGATCTACGTCCCGCTCGATCTCACGGCCGGCGACCACGAGCTCGAGCTGAAGCTCGCCTCGCGCGTCGCCTCGCCCGCGCTCGTCTGGCTCCTCGACCGCGCCGACGGCGAGTACTCGCCCGAGGCCGGCCTCGCGCTGCCGGAGGCGCCCGAGGGACCGCTCGCGCTCTTCGTCACGGCCGACGTGCTCTCCGATCGCGGCGACACGGTCGGCGTGCGCGAGCTGCTCCGGACGCGCGTGACCGGCGACTCGTCCGCGACGCTGCTCTCGCTCGCGGCGCGCGTCGCGTCGGTCGATCCCTACGTGCCCGACACGCGCCGCGCCGACGACGAGCGCCGGCTCGTCGCGCTCGCGACCTCGCGGGATCCCGAGGCGTACTGGCCCGCGTCGCAGGCGGCGTCGCTCGAGACGGGCGACGTCGAGTCGCTCGCGGCGCAGCGCGCGGTGGCCGCGCGCTTCTCGCACATGGCGAGCGTCCAGCTCGGCCTCGCCGCCACGCTCGCGAGCGCGGGCTACGTCGCCGACGCGGACGAGGCGCTCGCCCGCGCGACGGCGCTCCGCCCCGACGCCTGCGCGGTCACGGGCGCCCGCTTCAGCTCGCTCGCGTCGCGCGGCCGGATGGAGCAGCTCGACGCGCTCGCCGACGCGCTGCTCGCGTGCGACGCCGGGAGCAGCGCGCGCTTGGATCTGCGGGTCGGCCGCCGTGACTGGGTCGGAGCGCGCGCCGAGCTGGCGCGCATCGCGCCGCTCGAGGACGAGGACACGCGGCGCTCGCTCGCGCTTCGCATCGCCCGCGCCTCGGGAGACGCGGCCGAGGAGCAGCGCCTCGTCGCGGAGGAAGAGGCCGAGGCGCAGCCCGGCGAGCTGGTGCTGCGGACCGCGGACCGCGCGTACGCTGCGGGCCGCCGCGCCGATGCGCTCGCCGCGGTCGAGACCGAGGCGGCGCGCGTGCCGCGCCGTGCCTCCGACCTGCGCAGCCTCTCGTTCGCCCTCTCCGGCCGCGACGTGATGGACCCCTGGCGCGTCGACGGCCTCGACGTCGTGCGTCGCTTCGAGGCGTCCGGCCGAGCCTACGAGGGCCACGCGGCCGTGCTCGTCTTCGACTACATGGTCACGCGCGTGTTCTCGGACGGGAGCGCGCTCGACCTGGTGCACCAGATCTATCGCGTGCAGACCGCCGAGGGCGTCGAGCGCTTCGGCTCGCTCGACCTGAGCGGGCGCGTGCTCACCGTGCGCGCGATCGGCCCCGGCGGGGTCGTGCGCGAGCCGGACTCGATCGACAGCAGCACCGACATGCCCCCGCTCGAGGTGGGCGACTACGTCGAGTACGAGATCGTGCGCGAGCACGCGCCCTCGTGGGGCGATGCGTACGAGTCGGAGGGCTGGGTGTTCCAGAACTTCACCTCCCCCTTCGACCACTCCGAGATGATCTTCGTCTCGCCCGTCGACATGCCGCTCACGTTCGACGTGCGTGGCCCGGTGCCGCCGCCGACGGTGACGGAGGAGAACGGCCTGCGCTCCAGCCGCTTCGTGATGGAGCAGAGCCAGCCGCTGGTCGCCGAGCCGAACTGGGTCGCGAGCCCGCCCGTGCTCCCCAGCCTGCGCGCCGTGGCCCGGGTCACGTGGGAGCACATGTACGGCGGGGTCTACGACGGGCTTCTCGGCCTCGACGTCCACGACCCGGCGGCCTCGCGCTTGCTGGAGGAAGAGGTCTTCGAGCACGCGCAGGGTCTCTCGCCGCGCGAGCAGGCGCAGCGCATCCACCGCTGGGTGATGGACAACGTCGAGCCGGCCGACGGCGCCTTCTTCAGCTCGGCGCCGCTCATGGTCGCGGCCCGGCGAGGCAACCGCCTCCGCGTGCTGCGCTATCTGCTCGAGATGGCCGGGATCCCCGCGCGCATCGTCTACGCTCGCGAGCTCTCCGGGGCGCCGCCGATGGACACCGCGCCCGACGCCGACGTCTACGCGTCGAGCCTGGTCGCGGCCACGCTGCCCGAGGGGCCACTCTACCTCTGCACGATCGCGCGCGGCGTCGCGCACGACTTCCTGCCCCCCGGCCTCCGAGGTCAGGACGCGATCGTGATCGAGCCCGGGCTGGGCCACGTGACCCTGCCGGCCTCGCAGGGCACGCCGTCGACCCAGCGCGTCGAGGGCGGGATCGAGATCGCGGAGAGCGGCGCCGCACGCGTGACCCTGACGATGGCGTTCACGGGCGGCGCGGCGGCCGAGCTGCGCACGGGGATCGAGCAGGTCGCGCCTGCCGAGCGAGCGACGGTGATCGCGGAGCGCTTCGTGCCTTCGGTCGTCCCCGGGGGCAGCAGTGATCCGTCCACCGTCCGGGTCGAGGGCCTCGACGACTGGGAGGGACCGCTCTCGATCGCGTTCGTCGCGGACACCGCGGGGCTCATCCGCCCCGCGCGGGACGGCTACCACGTCGTGCCGCTCTTCCCGAGCGGGCTGGAGGCGGGCTTCGCGCGCCTCGAGGCGCGCACCACCACCGAGCTCGTCGGCGAGGTGGACACGCGGGTGACGCTCTCGGTGCGCGGTCCGGGCGTGCTCCATCCGCCGGAGCCCGCGGACGTGACCGGCCCCGCCGGCGGGCACACCACGCTCGAGGTCGCCACCGGCCAGGACGGAACGATCACGCTCACCCGCCACGTGCGCTTGCCGATCGGCCTGGTTCCGGTCGCGACGTACCCCGCGTTCGCGGCCTTCTGCCGCGCCACCTCGCAGATCGATCAGCGCTCGGTGGTCATCACCTCGAGCAATTGAGGCGCGCGACTCGCGCTGGCGTACCATCGTCCCGGTGGGTACGCGCGCGGCGTTCCTGGTGATCGGCAACGAGATCCTGACCGGCAAGGTCGTGGAGGAGAACGTGCCGTTCCTCGCGCGCGAGCTCTTCGCGCTGGGGATCCGGCTGGCGCGCATCGTGGTCTGTGCGGACGACGAGCTGGTCATCGCGAGCGACGTGCGCGCGCTGCGCGAGGCGCACGACGTCGTGTTCACGAGCGGAGGCGTCGGCCCCACGCACGACGACGTGACGATCCCGGCGGTCGCGCGATCGTTCGGCCGACGGCTGGTCCGCGACCCGAGCCTCGAGCACCGCATCCGTGAGCACTTCGGCGTCCGCACGACGGAGGGCCACCTGCGCATGGCGGAGATGCCGGAGGGCGGCGAGCTGGTGGCGAGCGAGAAGATGTCGTGGCCGGTGCTGCGCGTGGACAACGTCTGGGTGCTCCCGGGCGTGCCGCAGATCTTCCGGCTGAAGTTCGAGCTGGTGCGGGAGCGGCTCGGCCGAGGCGAGCCCTTCCTCACCCGCGCGGTCTACACGCGCTGCGACGAGGGCGAGATCGCTGCACTGCTCGCCGACGTCGAGGCCCGCTTCACCGGGGTCGCGATCGGCAGCTATCCGCGGCTCGGCGATCCCGAGTACACGGTGAAGGTGACCGTCGACGGCCGCGAGGCGGCGGCGCTGGACGCCGCGGTCGCAGCGCTGGTCGCGGGCCTGCCGCCCGACCGCGTCGTGCGCATCGAGCGCTGAGCCGATAGAGTCGGCGTCGATGTCCCCGGCTACCCCGTCCTCCCGCGCCACGATCGCCGCCGTCTGCGCGCTGCTGCTGCTCGCTTGCACCGGCGACCCCGCTCCACGGCTGAGCGGGCCCGGGCACCGCGCCGAGCCGGAGCCCACGGCGGCGCCCGCGGCCCTCGACGCGCTCCCCGCCCCGCGCGACGTCACGTTCACGACGAGTGACGGAGTGACGATCGCGGGCACCATCCAGCGCGCCACGCGCCTCGATGCGCCGGCCATCGTCCTGGTGCACCAGCTCGGCTCCACCCGCGCCGAGTGGGCCTCGCTGCTCGAGCGCCTGCACGCCGCGCCGGCCTTCACCACGCTGGCGATCGATCTGCGCGGCCACGGGGCGAGCACGCGCGGCGCGAGCGGGAACCTCGACTGGCAGAGCTTCGATCCGGCCGCGTGGGCGGCGACGCGCCTCGACGTGCTCGCGGCGGTCGCGTTCCTCGCGAGCCCGGAGTCGGGCGTCACTCCGTCGTCGATCTCGGCCGTCGGCGCCAGCATCGGCTGCTCCGCCATCGTGGCGGCCGCCGCGGAGGAGCCGCGGCTACAGGTCATGGTCACGGTCTCGCCGGGGCGCGCCTACCACGGCTTCGACGCGATCACGCCCGCGATGCACATGGACGACCGCGCGATCTTCGCGATCGCGTCGCGGGCCGAGACGGACTCGGCGGACACCGCCGCCGCCTACGGGCGCGTCACGCGCATCGAGCCGATGATCGTCGACGGAGATGCCCACGGGGTGGTGATCTTCGGCACGGCGCCCGAGGCCCTCGGCCGGATCGAGGACTTCCTGCGCGAGCGCCTCGCGTGGCCGCGGCTCGCGCCCAGGGCCGCCGACGACGCTCCGTCGCCGCCGGTGACCAGCACGGGGACGCCCGCGCCGCCGCCGAGCTGATGGGCGAGTCGCTCGCGTCGCTGATCCGCGCCTCGCGCGCGTGCGTGGTCCTCACGGGCGCCGGGGTGTCGACCGCGTCGGGGATCCCGGACTTCCGGGGAGATCACGGCCTCTGGTCGCGCGAGGACGCGATGCGCGTCGCCTCGATCGCCGGCTTCCGCGCGGATCCTCGCGGCTTCTTCGACTTCTGGGCCCGGCACCTCGGCGGCCTCGCGCGCGCGCTCCCCAACGACGCGCACCGCGTGATCGCGCGCCTCGAGGCGCGCGGGCTGGTGCACACGCTCATCACGCAGAACGTCGACGGCCTGCACTCGGTCGCGGGCTCGCGGGACCCGCTCGAGGTCCACGGCAACTTCCACCGCGCGCGATGCCTGACCTGCGGCGCGCGCTACGCCACACGGTCGTTCCTCGCGGAGCTCGGGGAGGGCGAGGCGCCGACGTGCACCGTGTGCAGCGGCCTGGTGAAGCCGGACGTCGTGCTCTTCGGCGAGGCGCTCGATCCGAGCTTCGAGCGCGCCCAGGCCGCGACCGGCGCGTGCGATCTCTTCGTCGCGATGGGCACCTCGCTCGAGGTCGCGCCCGTGTCGGATCTCGTGCCATCCGTGATCGATCGCGGCGGCAAGGTCGTGATCGTGAACCGCGACGCCACGCCCTTCGACGACGACGCGACCCTGGTGCTCGGAGGAGATCTCGTCGAGCACATGCGGGCGCTGGCACAGGATCTGGCGATCGATCTCTCGCGCTGAACGACGTATCTTCCCCGGATGCGAATCGCACGTCTGCTGGTGTGGCTCGCCGTGGGGGTCTCTGGCTGCGGTGCGAACGCGGCGGGCGTCGCCGACGCGGGGCCCGGGTCGGACGCGGGGACGCCGCGGGACGCCGGGATGCCGACGGATGTCTTCGAGGACGTCGGCGCGCCTCCTGTCGACACGGGCACGCCTCCCGTCGACTCGGGCACGCCGGGCGCCGACGGCGGCACCTCGGCGACGGGCCGCTGGGTCATGGGCTACTACCCCGGCTACCTCCGCGCGTCGCTGCCGCCGGGCGAGATCGACTTCTCGTCGATGACGCACCTCGCGGTCGGGCGCGCGACGCCGCGGGCGGGCGGCGAGCTGGACACCAGCTTCGACATCGACCCCACGAGCGGCCCCGTCTTCGCGCGAGACCTCGCGGACCGCGCGCGCGCCGCCGGCCGCCATCCGATCCTGATGCTCGGCGGCGCCGGCGAGCACGCGGGGTGGGTCGCGGCGGCGAGCGACGCGACGCGCGCGCACTTCGTCGACACGATCCTCGCCGCGATGGACGACCTGCACTTCGACGGCGTCGACGTGGACTGGGAGCCGCTCGAGACGGCCGACGAGCCCGCGTTCACCGCGCTCGTCCACGCGCTCCGCGTCGCGCGGCCCACGATGATCATCACCGTGCCGATCGGCTGGCTCAACGCGAACTTCCCGACCGTGAGCTCGGTCTGGGCGAGCGTCGCGCCCGACGTCGATCAGCTGAACATCATGAGCTACGACATGGCCGGCTCGGACGCCGACGGCTGGAGCGGCTGGGAGAGCTGGCACGGCAGCGCGCTGATGGGCGAGGGCGGCACCACGCCGAGCTCGATCGACTCGAGCGTGCAGGGCTACCTGGCAGGGGGCGTCCCCGCGGGCACGCTCGGGATCGGGGTCGGCTTCTACGGCGACTGCTGGACGGGCGTGACCGCGCCCCACCAGTCGACGGCGAGCGCGCACATCGCCTTCAGCGACAACGTGATGACCTACGACCACATCTTGTCGGCGTACTTCTCGGCGGGCGCCTACCACTACGACACCCTGGCGCAGGAGGGCTACCTCTCGTTCTCCTCGCCTCATGGCCCCGAGGGCTGCACCTTCGTCTCGTACGACGACGAGACCTCGATCGCCGCCAAGGGGGCGTACGTCGCGTCGCACGGTCTCGGCGGCGCGATCATCTGGGCCATCCCCGAGGGCCACGTGCCCTCGATGCCCGCGGGCTCGCGCGATCCGCTGCTCGTCGCGATGCGGCACGCCTTCTTGGAGTAGGCGTGCCGTCGGCGCCGTGCTAACCGCTGCGCGTCATGGCTGATCGCGTTCGCTTCGCACCTTCGCCGACCGGGTACCTGCACATCGGCGGCGTCCGCACGGCGCTCTACAATTGGCTCTGGGCGCGGCAGACCGGCGGCACGTTCGTGCTGCGCATCGAGGACACCGATCAGGAGCGCTCCACCGACGAGAGCGTGAAGGTCATCTTCGACTCGATGCGCTGGCTCGGCCTGGACTGGGACGAGGGGCCCGGCAGCAAGGAGCCGCACGCCCCGTACTTCCAGACGCAGCGCACCGCGCTCTACCGGGAGTTCGCCGAGCGGCTGATCGTGCGCGGGCACGCGTTCCGCTGCTTCTGCACCAAGGAGGAGCTCGACGCGGGGCGAGAGGCCGCGCAGAAGGCCGGCAAGTTCTTCAAGTACCCGGGCACGTGCCGGCACCGCACGGACCAGCCGGACCGGCCCTTCGTGGTGCGGCTCAAGGCGCCCTCGAGCGGGCTCACGGGGTGGAACGATCTCGTCAAGGGCCGCATCGACGTCCCGAACGAGCAGCAGCAGGACGTCGTGCTCATGCGCGGCAACGGGATCCCGCTCTACAACTTCGGCTGCGTCGTCGACGACGTGACGATGGGCATCACGCTCGTCGCGCGCGGCGACGACCACGTGGTGAACACGCCCATCCAGATCCTGCTCTTCGAGGCGCTGGGAGAGGCGCTGCCCAAGTTCGCGCACTTGCCCATGATCAACGGCCCGGACGGCAAGAAGCTCAGCAAGCGGACCGCGGCGGTGAGCGTCGGCGAGTATCGCGACATGGGGTACCTGCCGGATGCGGTGCTGAACTACCTGGCGCGCCTCGGCTGGTCGCACGGCGATCAGGAGGTCTTCACGCGCGCCGAGCTGATCCAGCACTTCGGCTGGGACCACTGCGGGCGCACGGCGGCGCAGTACGACCTCAAGAAGTTCCAGTTCGTGCAGGCCTCGCACCTGCGCGCGAAGAGCTCGGCGGAGCTCGCGCCGCTCGTGAAGCCGCGCATGAAGGCAGGCGCGACGGTCGACACGGACGCGCGTCTCGGCGCCGCGATCGCGACGGTGACGACCCGCGCGACCACGCTGAACGATGCGGCCGAGATGGTCGACTTCTACTTCCGCGAGCCGCCCGAAGCGGACGACAAGGCCGTGGCGAAGTTCCTGGTGTTGGAGAACGAGCCGCACCTGCGCGGGCTGCGCGGCGTGGTCGCGGACGTGGCGCCCTTCGATCAGAAGACGATCGAGGCGGCCGTCACCCTCTGGCTCGAGAAGTCGGGCCTCTCGATGAAGAACGTCGCGCAGCCGGCGCGCGTCGCGATGACGGGCAAGACGCAGAGCCCGGGCCTCTTCGAGGTGATGGAGGTGCTCGGCAAGGAGCGCACGCTCGCGCGCCTCGACGCGGGGGCGGCGAAGGCCGCCGGCTGAAGCGAAGCGCGTGGCCAGCGTCGACGCGGAGCCTGGCTGGGAGATCCGGCACTTCCGGATCGCGTCCAACCTCGTCATCGCGCTCGCCCTGGGCTTCGGGAGCGTGGGGTGGCTCTCGTCCTCGCAGACGCTCGTCGAGCTCGGGGCGGCGCTGGCGCTGCTCGCGGGCGGCTTCCGCCTGCTCTTCGAGGCGTTCCCGCGCACGCACCCGAAGCTGATCACGCTGCACCCGAAGCACTTCTTCCTCGACACCTGGCGCGAGATCGACGCCGAGGCCGCGGCCGAGCGCGCGGCGCTCCCGGCGGGCGCCTACGACTACCGCCCGTTCCAGGCGCTCGCGTTCGGGGCCGTCTGCCTCGCGCTCATGGAGTACTTCGGCCACTCCACGACCTTCATGGAGGTGATCGACTACTTCGACCCGCCCTTCCATCCGGGGCCGCCGACGAGCTTCGCGGGCACGATCCGCGACGGCGACTTCCTCGAGCTCTGGGAGTTCGTCTGGTGGAGCGCGTTCCGCGTGATCGGCTACCTGCTGCTCCCCGCGCTGCTCGTGAAGCTCCGGTTCCGCGAGCGCATCCGTGACCAGGGGCTCGAGACGAAGGGCCTCCGGGAGCACGCGTGGATCTACGTGCTCGGCTACTGCGTCGTGTTCGTGTGCGTCGTCTTCGTCTCGCGCAACGACGAGGGCTTTCAGACGTACTACCCCTTCTATCACCAGGCCGGACGCAGCTGGTTCGACTTCGGCTGCTGGGAGCTGCTCTACGCGGCGCAGTTCTTCAGCCTCGAGTTCTTCTTCCGCGGCTTCTGGCTGCGCGCGATGAAGCGCTCGATGGGCAGCTACGCGATCTTCGCGATGGTCGTGCCCTACTGCATGATCCACTTCGGCAAGCCCTTCCCCGAGACCCTCGCGGCGATCGCGGCCGGCATCTTCCTCGGCACGCTCTCGATGAAGACGCGCTCCATCTGGAGCGGCTTTCTCATCCACGTCAGCGTCGCCGTCTCGATGGACCTCGCCTCGCTCGCCGTCGCGCACGACTGGCCCGCCCAGCTCTGGCCCCCCGGCTGGTAGGGGTCACTCCAGCCCCTCGCAACGCCGCGAAACGACGGGGGACTGGCGGGTAGGTGCGCGTTTCGTGTTTCGACCCATGAAACGCGGGGCGAAATGGAAAACGCGCACCTACCCGCAGGAACCCAGTGATTCTAGAGGGTTGCGGCGCGTGGAGTGACCCCCCTCAGGTGACCCCCTCAGAGGAGCTCGATGCGGTCGCCGCGGCGGAGCAGGACGACCTCGGCGCTCGTCGCTCCCAGGCTCGCCATCAATGACTCGTGCGCGCGCTGCGGGCTCGCCTCGCCGCACGTGTAGACGTCCACCGCGGCTCGGCCGAGCGCGGGCCACGTGTGGATGGAGACGTGCGACTCGGAGAGGAGCAGCACGCCGCTGACGCCGCCGCCCTCGAAGCGGTGGAAGCGCCGGTCGAGCACGCGGGCGCCGGCCGCGACCGCGGCCTCGACGAGGGCCGACTCCAGCCGCGGGACGTCGTCGAGCAGCGCCGCGTCGATGCCGCGGTACTCGGCGAGCAGGTGCAGGCCGGTGACGCTCACGCCGCGGCCCAGAGTCGCTCGCGCAGCGACGCCCGCAGGTAGTGGAGCACCGCGGGATCGGCGAGCGTCGTGATCCGGGCGTCCTTGGTGGGCTCGGCGTCCACGCTCGCGAACCCCGCGGCGAGGCGATCCGGTCCGAGCCACACGGGCGCGACGCGCAGCGCGCGCGGGGCGGCGAGCGCGTGACGGGCTCCGAAGGCGACCGCCGTCCCGCCGAAGGCGACCGGCTCGTCGAGCGCGAGCCCGAGCACCGAGAGCCCCGCAGCCTGCAACGTGCGGAGCAGACACGCGTATGCCTCCGGGCTCGTCCGCGGCGCCCCGGCCTGCGTCGCGATCACGCCGCGCGGCCCCAGGACGCGCACCATCGCGTCGAACGTCTCCTTCGCGTAGAGCGGCGCGAGCACCTCGCTGGTCGGGTCCGGCAGGTCGGCGATCACCACGTCGAAGGTCTCCTGACGCGCCGCGGCGGCCGGCAGCCAGCGGAGCGCGTCGTCGTGCACGACCTCGACGCGCGGATCGTCGAGCGAAGCGCCTCCGAGCGCTCGCAAGGGCCCGAACGCGCGCGCGAGCGCGGTGACGGCAGCGTCGAGATCGACGACCACCACCTTCGCGATCGCCGGGTCGCGCAGCAGCTCGCGCGCGACCAGCCCGTCTCCGCCGCCGAGCACCAGCGCGCGCTCGGCGCCCGGGGCCATCGCGAGGGCCGGGTGCACCAGCGACTCGTGGTACGCGCGCTCGTCCTCCGACTCCACCTGCAGCTGTCCGTCGAGCCAGAGCCGGAACGCGCCGCGCGCGCGCGTCACGAGGATGCGCTGCCAGCGCGAGCAGCTCGAGAAGGCGACGTCCTCGAGGATGCGCGGCCCGTCGATCACCACCGGCGCGGCCCAGAGCGCCGACGGAGCGCCGCCGAGCGCCGCGGCTCCGGCGAGCAGCGCGAGCACGCGCCCCTCGTCCGCTCGCCCAGGCTCCTCGGCGAGCGCGCCGCGATGTGCCCATGCCCACGTGAGCGAGCCCGCCGCCGCGACCAGGGTCCCCGTCGCTCCGAGCCCCGCCGCCGTGGCGAGCAAGGCCAGCGCGACTCCGGCGTGGCGCGGCAGCGCGAGCGCGGGGAGGGTGCGCGGCAGCACGAGCGTCGCGAGCGCGAGCGCGGCGAAGCACGCGGCCTCCACGCAGTGCGTCATCGGGGATGCCGCGCGCGACGCCAGGCCGAGGCACACGGGCGGCACCACGCCTGCGATCCCGACGACGGCCGCACGCAGACCGCCGATCCTTTCCCACCGGCGCATTTCGAGAGACGATGCCCCCGATGGAACAAGCGGGGCAAGTCATCGTCGCCGTGCTCTGCATGGGCGGCTTCTTCGCGCTCTTCGTGCTGCTGGCGATCTTCGGCGCTCGCCAGCGAGCCCAGGCCCAGGCCGCCTGGAGCGCGTTCGCTCAGGAGACCGGCATGCAGCTCTCCGGCGTGTATCCCATGTTCTCGTTCCACGGCTCCTGGGGCGGCGCGGCGGTGTCGCTCATGCACACCATGCACCGGGGCCACAAGGGAAGCCGGCACTACGCTCACCACGTCTCGGTACAGCTTCCCGTCCACACGGGCGACCTCATGATGGACCGCGAGGGCTTCTTCGACACCATCGGCAAGGCGTTCGGCGGTCAGGACATCCAGATCGGCGACGCGGTCTTCGATCCCTCCTTCCGTGTCCGCTGCAGCTCCGAGGAGCTCGCGCGCAGCGTGCTCGGGCCCGGAGTGCGCCAGGCGCTCCTGCGCGCGGTGCAGCAGCTACCGAGCCTGCACGTCGAGGGCGGCCGGATCGGCGTACGCCAGCCGGGCATCGCGACGCCGACGACGCTGCGGCCCCAGATCGACGCGCTGGTCGCGGTGGCGAACGCCTTCGCTCAGCAGCAGGGCAGCTACACGGCGCCCACGTCCGGCGGCAATCCGTACGGTAACCCGTACGGCATGAGCTGACCGGGCCGTGCGCCCCGGTGATCGCGGCATCGGCGCCTTCCTCTGGCTTGCTCCCAGCTTCGGGCTGGCAGGTTGCGCGGCGGTGCACGCGAGCGACGTCGACGCCGCCGGCGCGCTGGGGCTGGACGCCGCGCGCGTCGATGCGCCGCCCGCGCCGGTCGACGCCGCCGCAGCCACGGCCGCCGACGGAGGCGAGTGCGCGTGGGGCGGCGGCTGCGCGCTCCACGGTCACGACTGCCCGCCTGGCCAGGGCTGCGTGCCGGGTTCGGTCGCGACCGTGTGCGCGCCCGCGGGCACGGCCGCGCCCGGCGCCCCGTGCGCTGCGACGAGCGACTGCGAGGCGGGCGCGATCTGCGTGACGCACACCGGCGGGGCGCGGACGTGCGCGCGCGTCGCCTGCGATCCCCGCGCCTGCCAGGACCCGGTGCCCTCCACCTCGGCGTTCTACCCGATCGCCGCGCCCATCCCGGTGGGCGTCTGCGACGACTTCTGGTGCACCCCGTTCCCGGACAGCTGCCCCGAGGGCTTCGCCTGCCGCATCGGCATCGACAGCTGGGTCACCTGCACCGTGATCGGGACCGTCGCCAACGGTGGTGCGTGCGCGACGCCCGCGGACTGCCAGGCCGGGCTCACGTGCAGCGGGCCGGTCTGTACGCGCATGTGCCGCACGGATGCCGACTGCGCGGGGCACTGTGACCTCGGCGGCCCCGTCGGCGTCTGCGCGTCTTGAGCGCCGGCCGCGCGATCCTGCTTCAGCGCGGCGCGCCGCCGCCGTGCATGCCGGGCTCGTCGCGCACGTCGGGCCGGCCGCTCGCGTCGAAGAGCGAGGTGATCGTGCAGCTCGTGCCGTCGATGGCGACGTCGGCGACGCGCCAGAGCTGATCCTGCGGCTCGCTCGAGATCATGATCGGGCCGAAGCTCTGCCGCGGCTCCGTCGTCGAGCCGCCGCAGTAGATCCGCACGGTCGTGCGACCGCCGCCGCGCCACGCGTGGATGGCCACGCGGTAGGTCCCGGGCACGGGCCGGTCGATGTTCACGTTCTCGGGCCCGAAGCCGTCGGTGTCGTCGATGTCGAGGTGCGGGTTGTCGGCGTCCCCGGGCGCGCCCCACTCGAGCAGCGCGCCGCCCTGGCAATTGCGGAAGTTGCAGTCGTCGTCGCCGACCCACGTCGTGCCGCCGGGCCGCATCACGTGCGTGTCCATGTCCGTGCCGTCGGTGTCCCAGAACACCTCGACGCGCAGGCCCTCGGTCGCGACCGCGCGCACGACCGTGCGGCACGTCGCGAGGTTGCCGTCGTCGTCCACCACCGAGAGCTCGATCGGGTACTCGCCCGCCAGGTCGGTCGGCACCACCGTCGTCAGCGCGTCGTACGGCAGCGGATCGCCCGCGCGCGAGCCCGGGGGCCGCGACACGCTCCGCCACCTCGTCTGCACGATCGCTCCGTCGTCCACCGCCATCGCGACCACGGTCGCCGTCCCGAGCGGCACGGTGTCCACGTAGGGCGGGCAGATCGCGTCGGGCGGCGAGGGCAGGCCGATCACGGTGACGGTGCAGCTGGAGGTCTCGCCGTCGTCGTCGGTCGCCGTGAACGTGAGCTCGTACTGGCCGCGCTTGTCGGGCGTGATCGTGGTCGAGGTGCCGCTCGTCGGGCTGATGGTGGCGGCGCTGTCGGCGGGCCGGTTCGTCAGCTCCCACGTCGTGCTCACCACGGTCCCGTCGTCGGTCGCGCTCGCGCTCACCGTGAGCGGCCTGCGCGTCGGCCCGGTCACGGGCATCGAGGGGCAGACCACCTCGGGCGGCGTCGCCACGTGCACCATCACCGAGCACGAGCTCGTCGCGCCGTCGGCGTCGACGGCCGTGAGCGTGAGCACGTAGTCGCCCGGCGTCGCCGTCACGAAGTCCACGATGGGCCCCGCCACGGTCCGGATCACCGGCATCGATCCCTCGGGCGAGCGGGTCACGGCCCAGCTCGCGGACACGACCGCGACGTCGTCGAAGGCGTCGCCCTCGATCCGGACCGGCACGTGCGCGGGCGTGTGGAAGACCATCGGCGTCTCGGGGCAGATCGCGACCGGCGGCCCGACGACGGCGTGCACGGTCACCGTGCAGCTCTCGGTGTGCCCGGCGAGATCCATCGCGGTGAATCGCAGGTCGTACTCGCCGCGCAGCGGCGGATCGAGCGTCGCGTCCTGCCCCATCGCCTCGAGCGAGACGATCGCGCCGGGGGGAAGGCGCGCGACGCTCCAGCCCTCGGAGGCGATGCCCGCCTGGCTCGCGGAGCTCGCGTGGACGGAGATCGGGCGATGCGGCGCCGTGTACCGGTCGTGCCGCCCGCAGTCGACCGTGAGATCGCTCGGCCGGGCGCCATCGAGCCCCGCGTCGGAGAGGATCGGCGGGCCGCCCTGGTCGATCTGGCTCTTGCTGCCGCAGCCCGCGGCGAGCCCGGCGAGCGCGGCGCAGGCCAACATCCAGCGGCAGGGGCGAAGCATGTCCGTCATTGTACGGGCGACGAGGCAGCAAGTCCCATTCCCGCCCCGGAGCGGCACAACCTGCACATGGTCGCTTTGACGTAGGATCCGCCCCATGTGGCGGTACCTCTGCGCGAGCGCGCTCCTCGTGTCGTGTGTGGCCCCCGGGACTGCGGGGAGCGAGGGCGCCCTGGTGAACGGCGCGCCTTCGAGCGACGCGTCGGTGCTCGCGGTCATCCACACGCGGCCCGACGGCTCGCGCCAGCTCTGCACGGGCACGCTCGTCGCGGCGCGTGTCGTCCTGACGGCCAAGCACTGCGTCTACGAGGACGTCGGCGGCACGACGTGGAGCGCCATCCCCGCCTCGGATCTCTCGGTCTCGCTCGGCGACAGCGTGGCGGGGTCCACCGGCGAGATCGCGGTGAGCACGATCACCACGAGCGCCGGTCCCTACCACGATGGTGACGGCGCCATCGGTGGAGATCTTGCGCTGCTCACGCTCGCGTCCGAGCCGGTGGGGCTGACGCCTCGTGCGCTCGCCCTCCGCGCGCCGAGCGTCGGTGAGCCGCTCCGCATCGTCGGCTTCGGCTACACGGGCGCGGGCGCGACGGGGACCCTCGGCGAGCGCAACGAGGGGAGCGCGGCGGTGGTCTCGGTCGACACGGGGACCTTCACCAGCGAGGGCGCGAGCTGGACGTGCACGGGCGACAGCGGCGGCCCAGCGCTCCGGGCGGCGGACGGCGCGGTGATCGGCGTGACGAGCATCGGCCCGCGCGGCTGTCCCGCCTCGACGAGCATCTACACGCGGCTCGACCTCAACGCGGACGTCCTCGCCGCGGCCGGCGTTCCGATCGCGCCGGGCGACGACGCCGGAGGGATCGCCGCCGATGACGCCGGCAGCAGCGCCGCCGACGCGGCCACGACGGTCGCGCGCGCGCCCGCGGGCTGTGCGTGTCGTGCGGCATCGAGCCGGGGCACGCCGATCCCGCTCGCGCTTCTCCTGCTCGGCGCGGGACTCGTCCTCGGCGGGCGTCAGTCGCGCGCGATCGCCCGACGCACGCGCTCGGAGAAGAGCCCGTGCTCGTGGGCGGCGAGGAAGCGCTCACCGAGGCGACGGGCCTCCGCCTGGCGGCCGAGCCCGGCGAGCGCGAGCACCCGGAGCGCCTCGCGCTCCTCGCCGAACGAGCCCTGACCGAACGCGGCGTCCGCCGCGTCGACGAGCGCGAGCGCGCGAGCGGGGTCGTCGGCGAGGGCCGCCCGCACGGCCGCCGTCGCGCGCGCCTCCCGGAGCACGTCCGCGGTGGAGGGCTCGCTCTCCGGCTCGGGGGCGGCGCCACGCTCCGGGCGCACGGGCGCGGCGGCAGGCGCGTCCGTCGTCGGCACCGACTCGGCCGCGCGCGCGGCGCGCGCGGGATCGGTGCTCGGTCCGGGGTCGGGCTCCGTGCCCTCTGGCAGGGTCGAGCCTGCGGGCGCGATCGGCGCAGTCGGAGGCGCTGCGGGTGCGGACGGCGTTCGGCCCGGGGTCTCGGCGCCGGCCGGCGCCGACGGCGGGGCCGTGGCCTGGTCGTGGTCTCTGGTGGTTGCGGGCCCGAGCCACGTCAGCGCCGCCGCCCCGACGATCGCCAGGGTCGCGGCGACGATGGCGACCGTTCCGCCGCCCCCGAGCGCGCCGCCCGCGCCTCCGGCTCGGATCGCCGCGCGGAGCGCCGCCCGCCCGGCCTCGTAGTCGATCGGCGGCGGCGGCGCGCCGCGCGCCGCGCGAAGCTCGTCGCGCAGCGCCGGCTCGATCGCGTCGTCGTCCACCCATCGCCTCGGCTCGCTCACGGCGCACCTCGACCGTGGGAGCGCTCCCACCGCGCGCGGAACTTCTTGCGCGCGTGGTGCAGGCGGGAGTGCACCGTCCCGAGGGGGATCCCGAGGATGGAGGCGATGTCGTCCGTGCTCTCGTCCTGCAGCTCGAAGAGGACGAGGACCGCGCGGTGCTCCTCGTCGAGCCCCTCGAGGCAGCGCTGCACGCGCTGCGCCGCGCTCGCCGCCTCGAGCTGATCGTCGGCGCCTGGCACATCGCTGAGCGCGTCGACGCCGGCGTCCGCGCTGGCGATCTCCGCCGAGCGCCGGCCGTCGCGGCGCCGCGCGCTCCACCACACGCGCAGCGCGATCTCGCAGAGCCAGGTGGTCGGACGCGCCGCGCCCGGGACGAACCCGCCGCGCTGGTGCGCGACGAGGAACACCTCCTGAACTGCGTCCTGCATGTCTTGCCGCCTTGCTCCCATCCGGCCGAGGAACGCCGCGACGTACGGCGCATGCGCGCGGTAGAGCTCCTCGGCGCCGATCGGTTCGCCCATCGAACGTGGTGCTTGGCGTGTCTCTGGAGCGTTCATGTCGTGGCGCTCGTCCACGCTTCACCGAAAGCGCACGCGCACGCCGAGCGCGACGGTCACGCCGCCGACCGGCAGGGTGCGGGCATCGCTGGCGGTGCCCGCGGGGCCGAGGGCATCGAAGCGCGCGGGAAGGAGGGCGAAGAGCCCGTCGGCGGCGAGCGTCATCGCCAGCGCCTCCGCGAGCCAGAGCGCGCCCTCGACGCGTGCGGCCAGTCCGACCCACGGGAGGGTGACCGAGTGCGTGACCGCGTAGCCTCGGCCCTGCGCCAGCACCGCGCCCGCCAGGACGCCGACGCAGCCGTCGACCTCGAAGCTCCCCAGGGGTGCGAGCAGGCAGGCGTCCACGCGACCGAGGACGAGCCCGGCCTCCACCGCGCCCGCGCCGAGCGCGAGCGCCGCGATGGAGCTCGCGAGCGCGCCGACCCGAAGCCGGAGCGCGCGATCGATCTCGAGGCCGAGCGTCGCGGAGCCGATGCCGCCGACGGTGTCCAGTGTCCCCACGCTCACGCCCCCCTCGCCCGCGAGCTCCACCGCGATCGCGGGCGAGGACGGATTCGGCGTTGGCGCTGGCGGCGGCGGTGGTGTCGGCGCCGGCGGTGCCGCCGGTGGCGGTCGCGGATCGAGCGCGAGCGCGTCGAGCAGCAGGGCGTCGATCGCGAGCGCGACGCCGAGCGCCACGATCGTGCGCCGGTCGTCACAGCTGGGCGGGAGCGGCTCGAAGTGGCGCACGGCGACGGGCGAGCCGTCCCGGATCGCGACCACGTCGGCCGCATCGCCGCCGCCCGCCACGTCCACGAGCACGCAGACGCGCAGGTCCACGGCGCCGCGCCCGAGCCACTGCGCGGCGGCGGGTGCGAGCGCTTCGTGATCGAGGCAGGCGTCGTTCCCCGAGACGGTGATGGCCTCCGCCACCGGCCGGTCCTGCGCCGCGGCCGCGAGCGCGAACGACGCGCACGCCGCCGTGAGGACGCCGAGGACGCCTTGGCGAGCCATGGCCGTCAGGATCGCAGACGCGCGGGCGTGGGCGGTCGATTTTCGTGAAGCGTAGCCCGCACTCGGGACATGGACGTGCGGATGAAGACGCTCGCCGCAATCGCTGGTCTGGCCGCGCTCGGGCTCCTGGGACTCGGGTGCTCGTGCTCGAACTCGGGCGTCGTCGGGGAGGACCGCGACGGCGGCTCGCTCGACGCCGCGCGGGACGCCGCCGCGGACGGGGCCAGCGCCGACGCTGGGCTCGACGCGCGGCCCGACGCCGCCGTGCCCGGGCTGCTCTCCTTGCGCGTCGATCCGCCGTTCGCGACGATCACCGACGACGGCGTCGCGCCGGGAGAGACCGCGACATACCGCGCGATCGCGACGTTCGACACGGGCGAGCGGGACGTGACGAGCGAGGTGACCTGGTCCATTCGCGACGTGGACCTCGGCGCCGTCGCCGGCGGCGTCGTGACGAGCGCCGGGGTCGGTGGCCGCTCTCAGGTCGCGGCCGTGCTCGGCAGCCAGCGCGCCACGGCCGAGCTCACGGTCGTGCTCGAGGCCGTCCTGATCGATCCGAGCGCGCCCCCGACCGCGCCGACGCTCTTCCCCGCCGACGACGCGGGCGACCTCGACGGGGCGGCCCGCGGTCTACGGTTCATCTACCCGAGCGACGGCACCATGTTCCCGCGCAACCTCGCGCCCGTTCTCCACCAGTGGCGCGCGGACGCCACGCTCGATCTCTTCGAGCTGCGCTTCGACAGCGACGTCGCGCACGTTCGCTTCTACACGACGTCGCGCTCGCACCTGCCGGAGGCAGCCGCGTGGGAGTGGCTGGCGGCGAGCCACGCGGGCGCGTCCGTCGAGGTCGAGGTGCGCGGTCTGCGCGTCGCCTCCCCCGCCACGGTGTATCGCTCCCAGCGGATCACCGAGCTCTTCTCCGGCTCGGAGGTGCTCGGCGCGCTCTACTACTGGTCCACCGGCGCGCAGGGGGTCATGCGCGCGCACATCTCGGCGACGAGCGCGACCAAGTTCTACACGGACCCGACCAGCGGCGACACGCACTGCGTCGCCTGCCACACCGTGTCGCGCGACGGCCGCCGGATGGCCGTCGGCTACGACGGAGAGCACCTGCGCGAGATCACCGTTCCGGACCGCGATCTCCTGATCCCGGCGACGCCGTCGACGCGGGGCCCGGACTACGGCTGGGGCACGTTCAACCCGGGCGCCACGCGCCTGCTCTATGCGAACCGCGGCGTGCTGCGCCTGCTCGACGCCGACACCGGCGCGGATCTGGGGGGCGTGAGCCTGCCGGCGTCGCGCTTCGCGACGCACCCGGACTGGTCGCCGGACGGCCACCACGTCGCGGTCACGTACATGACGAGCGCGGGCGGGAACAAGGGCGTGCAGGGCTCCAGCATCGCGCGCATCCCGGTGGCCTCGGACGGGACGTTCGGCACGCCCGAGGTGCTCGTGCCGAGCACCGGCACGACGGACACCAACTTCTTTCCCAGCTACTCGCCCGACAGCCGCTGGATCGCCTTCGTCCGGACCGTCGGCGCTTCGAAGGACAGCGTGCGCTCGCACCTGATGCTGGTCGCTGCCGAGGGCGGCACGCCCATCGACCTGACGCTCCTGAATCACCGCGTGCGCGACGAGGACGCTGTGCCCGACACGGGCACGACGATGCCGACGTGGGCGCCGAGCACGACGCCGGACGTGTTCTGGCTCGCGTGCGCGTCGGTGCGGGACTACGGGGACGTGCTCGACGGGGTCGGCCGCGACCAGCTCTGGGCGGCGGCGATCGACCCGTCGCGCGCGGCGCTCGGCATGGACCCGAGCTACGCCGCGTTCTGGCTGCCCTTCCAGAGCATCGACGACGGCAACCACCGCGCCTTCTGGGCGCTCGCGGGCGAAGACGTGTGCCCCAGCACGGTCGAGCTCTGCGACGGGCTCGACAACGACTGCGACGGCATCGTCGACGAGATGTGCTGCACGCCCGTCGACGAGATCTGCGGCGACGGGCTCGACAACGACTGCGACGGCGCGGCCGACGAGGGCTGCGGCTGCTTGCCGACGGAGAACTGCACGAACGGCGTCGACGACGACTGCGACGGGCGCACCGACGCGATGGACGAGGACTGCGTCCCGATCTGAGCGAGGTGGGCGTCGATCTCGGAACCGACTTCGGGTCAGAATCCGCCCATGCACCGGTCGTGGGGCTCCGTCGTCTCCGTCGCCATCGTCTTGCTCGCGTCGGCGTGTAGCCGGCGCTGCCCGCCCGGGCTCACGCGGTCGGAGAGCGCTTGCATCGTCCCCGCCGGCGGCGCCGACGTGGAGCTCGGCCGCGGCGCGATCGGTCCCGAGGGGGGCTCCGTCGTCGCCGGCGGCTTCCGCCTCGACGTGCCCCCCGGGGCGCTCTCCACGCCCGTCACGCTCGTGCTCTCGGCGGCGAGCCCGCCCGCGAGCACCGCCGACGTCCTGCCCGGATCCGTGGTGCGGATCGAGCCCACCGGGACGCTCTTCGCGGTGCCGGCGCGGCTGACGATCGGATACGACGCCAGCACGACCGGCGTCCCGGTCGAGGACGGGGATCGGATCGTCCTCTTGGACACCGATCCCCCGACCGACCTCGCAGCCACGCGCAGCGCCGCCGCGTCGCTCTCGGGCGAGCTCGCGCACCTGAGCCGCTACGGCATCGTGCGCGCGTCCGTGTGCCTCCCGCCGCGCACGCGCTGCCGCCCCGGCATCTGCGTTCAGCTCGCGAGCGATCCGACGAACTGCGGCGCGTGCGACGTCCGGTGCGCGCCCGGCGCGTCGTGCATCGCGGGCGCGTGCTCGATGGCGCCGCGCGACGCGGGCGCGGACGCGAGCCGTGACGCCGGGAGCGACGCGGGCCGCGACGTGGGGACCGCGACCGACGCCGGCGTCGACGGCGGCACGGATGGGGGCGCCGACGCGGGGACGGCCGCGGCGTGCACGATCGGCGCGGCGGGGATCGCGACGCACGTCGAGGTGCTCTCGCCCGCCGGGACGAACCCGCAGGTCACCGGCGATGCGGTCGGCGCCGAGGTGCTCTACGGCGCAGGTCGCGTGGCGAGGCTCGACTCCGCCGGCGCGGTCCGCGCGATGGAGGTGGCGCTGCCGGCGGGAAGCACGCCCGCGGCGATCGTCCGAGCGGGCGCGATCACGTGGGCCCTCTCGTCGGCCGCGGGCGTGGCGCGCCTGCAGCGCATCGAGGCCGACGGCTCGCTCGGCGCGGCCTGGGTCGTCGGGACCGGACAGGCGATCGAGGGTGGCCTCGCGTACCACGCGGCGAGCGACACGCTCGGCGTCCTGCGCGACTCGGGCGGCAGCCTGATCGCGAGCCGCGTGGTCGCCTCGACGGGCGCGGTCACGGACGAGACGGTCGGCCCTTCCGTCGACTTCCTCGTGGTCCCTGCGATCGCCGCGCGCGACGCCTCGAGCAGCGCCGCCTTCACGGTCGTCTACGCGAGCGAGGTCGCGACGTACTCGTACGTCGTGTGGGCGCGCGACGTGGCGCCCCTCGGTGCGAGGGTGATGCTCGCCCCGAGCGGCGCCGCGAGCCGCACGGCGCTGCACGTCGCCCCGACGTCGACGGCCGGGACCCTCGTGGCCGTGTGGCTCGAGAGCGACGGCGTGCACGCTGCCACGCTCGACGCGGCCACCGTTCCGACGACCCTGGGTGGCATCTTCGCGCCGCCGGCGGGCGGCTCGATCGCGCGCGTCACGGCGCAGCCGGGCGCGATCGGCTTCGACCTCGTGCTCGACCGCACGGACGCCTCGTCGATGCGCGAGATCGCGGTGGTCGGGTGCACGCTCTCCGGCATGCCGGCGATCCCCGCGATGCGCGTGGCTCCCGTGTGCGCCCCCGGGCTGTCCGAAGGTCGCGTGTCGTTCGTCGCCGCCGGCGGCGTGCGCCGGGCGAGCTGGATCGACCTCGGCGTCGGCGGTCGAGCCATCGTCGCGACGTTCTGAGCGTCCCGCGCGGGCCCGGCCGCATCAGGGCCCGAGGTGGCTCGGCAGGAGCGAGCTTCGGGCGCGGTGCTTGCGCAGGACGCACACCGCCGGCCCGTCGATCGTGAGCGCCGTCGCGCCCAGCACGGTGGCGCCGGCCTCGAGCCGGCCGGCGGTGTCGAGCTCGACGATCCACGGGCCCTCGAGCTCGGGCGCCAGGTGGATCTCGCTCCGGCCCCGCTCCGCGTCGAGGATCACCAAGAACGAGTCGTCGGCGATCGCGGTCCCCTGGTGGTCGCGGCCCTGGTAGGCGCTGCCGTTCAGGAACACGCCCAGCGTCCGCAGCTCGGGCATCTGCCAGTCTGCCTGCCGCATCTCGTGGCCCGACGGGTGGTACCAGACCACGTCGGAGGCGCCGCCGTCGCCGGGGCGGCCGCGGAAGAACGCGCGCCGGCGGAAGATCGGGTGGCGTGCACGGAGGGCGAGCAGTCCGCGGACGGTGTCGCGCAGCGCTCGATCGCGGCCCTCCCAGTCGAGCCAGCTCGTCTCGTCGTCGTGGCAGTAGGCGTTGTTGTTGCCCTGCTGCGTGCGACCGATCTCGTCGCCCGAGTTGATCTGGGGCACGCCCTGCGAGAGGAGCAGCGTCGCGAAGAAGTTGCGCTGCTGTCGCGCGCGCAGGGCGAGCACCGCGGGATCGCTCGTCTCGCCCTCGACGCCGTGGTTCGACGAGCGGTTGTCGTTCTCGCCGTCGCGGTTCTCTTCGCCGTTGCTCTCGTTGTGCTTGCGCTCGTAGCTGACCAGATCGCGCAGCGTGAATCCGTCGTGCGCGGTGACGAAGTTCACGCTCGCGAAGGGGCGCCGCCCGTTGGACGCGTAGAGGTCGGCGCTGCCCGCGAAGCGCGTCGCCAGCTCGCCGAGCGTCCCCTGGTCGCCGCGCCAGAAGCTGCGCACCGCGTCGCGGTACTTGCCGTTCCACTCGCTCCAGAGCGGCGGGAAGCGTCCCACGCGGTAGCCGTCCGCGCCGACGTCCCAGGGCTCGGCGATCAGCTTCACGCGGCTGACCACGGGATCCTGCTGCACGACGTCGAGGAAGGCGCTCATCCGGTCGTAGCCACCGTCACCGCGCGCGAGCGCCGCCGCGAGGTCGAAGCGGAAGCCGTCGACGTGCATCTCCTCAACCCAGTAGCGCAGCGAGTCCATGATCAGCTGCAGCACGTGCGGGCGCCGCGCGTCGACGGTGTTCCCGCAGCCGGTGAAGTCGTCGTAGTAGCGCTTGTCGGCCGCGAGCCGGTAGTAGCCGGCGTTGTCGATCCCGCGGAACGAGAGCGTCGGGCCGAGCTGGCTCCCCTCGCCGGTGTGGTTGTAGACGACGTCGAGCAGCACCTCGAGGCCCGCCTCGTGGAAGGTCTTCACGACCTGCTTGAGCTCCGCGAGCTGCTCGCCGCTCCGGCCGCCGCTGCGCGAGTAGCCGGCATGCACCGCGAAGAAGCCGATCGTGTTGTAGCCCCAGTAGTTCGACAGACCGCGCGCGGCGAGGTGCGACTCCTGCGCGAACTGGTGGATCGGCATCAGCTCGATCGACGTGACGCCGAGCTTGAGCAGGTGCTCGATCGACGCGGGATGGGCGAGCCCCGCGTAGGTGCCGCGGAGCGCCTCGGGGATCGCGGGGTGGCGCTTCGTGTAGCCCTTCACGTGCAGCTCGTAGAGCACCGTGTCGTGCCAGGGCACGCGCGGGGGGCGGTCGTGGCCCCAGTCGAAGTAGGGGCTCGTCACCAGCGAGCGCGGCACGAAGGGCGCGCTGTCCCGCTCGTCGCGCGTGCTCGCGCTCGGGTCGCCCTGCTGGTGGCCGTAGATCTCGGGGCGGAGCACGAGCTCGCCCGTGATGGCGCGCGCATAGGGGTCGAGCAGCAGCTTCTGCGCGTTGCAGCGGTGCCCGTTCGTCGGGTCCCAGGGTCCGTGGACGCGGAACCCGTAGCGCTGCCCCGGGCCGACGTCGGGCAGGTACCCGTGCCAGCGGTAGCCGGTCCACTCGACGAGGTCCGTGCGCGTCTCCTTGCCGCTCTCGTCGAAGAGGCAGAGCTCCACGCGCTCGGCCACCTCGGACACGATCGAGAAGTTGGTGCCGGAGCCGTCCCAGCTCGCGCCGAGCGGCTCCGCGCGCCCGGGCCAGGTCATGGTGGGGAAGGTCACGCGGGCAGACTAGATGAGCGCGCACCGCTCTGTCCCGGAAACGCCCAGCGGGCGTCCTCGGCCGCCCGCCTGCGCGCGAGCTGGGGGGGATCCGCGCGCCAGCGTCGGCACCTGCGCCTTGCGGCCTGCATGGCCGCGCCTACGTGCCAGGTCGTGGTGGCGACGTGATGCGCGCGGTCTTCGTGGTGGCCCCCGAGGACTTCAGGGACGAGGAGCTCTTCGTCACCCGGCAGGTGCTGGAGGAGGCGGGGGCGCAGTGCGTGGTCGCGAGCCGGACGGCCGGTCCGTGCACGGGGATGCACGGAGGCCGCGCCCTCGCGTCGATCGCGCTCGATGCCGTGCGCGTCGAGGCGTACGACGCCGTGATCTTCGTGGGAGGGCAGGGCGCGCGCACCTACTTCGACGACGCCGAGGCGCACCGGATCGCCACCGAGGCCGACGCGAGCGGCAAGGTCCTGGCGGCCATCTGCGTCGCGCCCACCATCCTCGCGCGCGCGGGGCTGCTCACGGGGCGCAAGGTCACGGCGTACGCGAGCGAGCTCGCGGGGCTCGGCGCCGCCGGCGCGTACGTGCAGCACACCAGCAGCGTGGTCACGGACGGGCGGCTGGTGACCGCGGACGGCCCCCGCGTTGCCGACGAGTTCGCGGAGGCCATCCTGCGCAACGCGCGGCGCGGCCACCGGAGCGCGACGACGCAGTCGCTCCGAGGGCCGCGGACGGGCGGGCGCTGATCGCGCGCGCGCGTTAGCCTCGTCGCCTTGGCCCCGCATCGCTACGCGCCGAGCTACTGCGAGGAGAACGTCTGGTGGCTCGCGCAGGAAGCGCGCTTCGCCGGGCTCGCCGCCGAGGCCGTGATCGTGTCGAACGCGGCGCGCGCGGTGCAGATGAGCGCGCAGCGCGCGAGCGCGTCGGGCGAGCCGGTCCTCTGGGACTACCACGTCGTGCTCGCGGTCCGCGCCGCGCAGGGCATCGAGGTCTGGGACCTCGACTGCACGGCGGGGGCGCCGCTCGCCGCGTGCGCGTGGCTGGACGCGAGCTTCGATCCCCTCGCGCCTCCCGCGCTCGCTCCGCGCTTCCGGCGGATCGAGGCCGGCAGCTACGTCGCGACGTTCGCGTCGGACCGCCGTCACATGCGGCACGACGACGGAACCTGGATCGCACCTCCGCCGCCCTGGCCGATCGTCGGCGGCGGCGCGCACGCGCTCGATCGCTGGCTCGACCTCGACGACGAGGCGATGGGGCCGCCGATCGATCTTCGATCGCTGCGTGCGCGCTGGCGCTGACCCGCGTGTACGCTCTGCTTCGATGCGCGCGTGGCTGGTCGTACCGATCCTGCTCGCCGCCTGCGCGACGACCGGCGCCGGCGTCGACGGCGGGCGCGACGCGGGAGCGGCGCAGGACGGCGCGCGCGCGCGCGACACGAGCGGCAGCGACGACGCCACGCCGAGCGATGCGGCGGGCGCGGAGGCCGGCGCGGACGCGGGCCTGCCGACGCGCACCTTCGTGTACGTGGGCCTCGCGACGGGCGACCTCGTCACGCTCGATGGCGCCACGCTGCGAGAGCTCGCGCGCGCGCGGACCGGGGACTTCCCCTCGTTCGTCGCGGCGAGCGCGGACGGCGCGCACCTCTACGTCGTCCACGAGAGCGCGGACGAGGTCGCGTCGATCGACGTCGCGCGCGACGGCACCACCACCGTGACGGAGCGCCAGCCCGCGCTGGGCGGCCCGACGCACGTCGCGCTCGATCCCGCCGGGCAGCACGTCTTCGTCGCGTCGTACGGGTCCGGGCGCGTGTCGGTCTACGCGCTCGACGGCTCCGGGGCGCTCTCGAGGCCTGCGTCGAGCGACGCGGTGACCTGCGCCCACGCGCACCAGGTCGTACCGAGCGCCGCGGGGGACGTCCTCTACGTGCCCTGCCTCGGCGACGACACGGTGGTGGTCCGCCGGATCGGCGCCGGCGGGTTGCTCACGCCGGCCAGCGTGGCGAGCACCGCGGCGGGGGCGGGGCCCCGACACCTCGCGCTCTCACGGGACGGCCGCTTCGCGTACGTCATCGACGAGCTCGGTAGCGCCATCGACGTCTTCGCGGTCGGCGTCGACGGCGCCCTCGCCAGCGTCGAGACGGTCCCGACGCTCCCCACGGGCTTCACCGGGACCAACGCGTGCGCGGAGGTGCTGGTGTCGCGGGACGATCGCTTCGTGTACGGCTCGAACCGCGGCCACGAGAGCGTCGTCGTGTTCGCGCGGGACCCGTCGAGCGGGAGGCTCACGCTCGTCGAGCACGAGCCGGCGGGCGGGATGCACCCTCGCTCCATGGCGCTCTCGCGCGACGGGGCGCACCTCTACGTGGCCGACCGCGACTCGGACGTGCTCGTGGTGCTCGACGTCGCGTCCGACGGCCGACTCTCGCTCGCGCGCACCCTCAGGGTGGCGGGGAGGCCGTACTTCGTCGGCGAGTTCCTCGCGCCGCGTTGAGGGCCCGCGTCCGCCGGGAGATCGCGCTGCTCAGCGGCTGCTGGTGCCGCGGAGCTGCCACTGGCCCGCGGGATCGCGCATCCACCTCGCGGCACGCTGGGGCGCGGTCCTCGGTCGCTGGATCGTTCGCTTCCCCTGCGCTGCCGGGACGGGCTCGCGCTTGCCGCCCTGCGCCTCGGCGGAGGCGGTGGCGATCAGGACGAGCGAGGCGAGCAGAGCGAGCAGGGCGTGTCTCATGGCCGGACCCTCTACGACATCGACCGCGCGGGCAACTTCCCGACGGAGAGCGCCGGGCCACGAGCACGGCGCCCCAGCGTCCGTGAGAAGCTCGTCAGTGCTGGGCGATGATGCCTTCGATGATCGCGCGGTCGGCGGCGTCCGGGCTCAGCGCGAGGTAGCGCCGGTACGCGGCCACGCTCCGCTGCACGTCGCCCGCGCGCATGTACGCGCGGCCGAGCTGCTTCTGCACGTCGCCGTCGTTCGGCATCAGCCGTGCGGCCTCCTCGAAGTTCGCGATCGCGCCCGGCACGTCGTTCGCGAGGAAGAGGCGCCGCCCCTCGGCGAACGCCCGCTGTCCCTCGGTGCGCCCGTCGACGACCGGCGCGGTGGTCGGCTCCGGCGCCGTCACGGTCGTCGGGCGCGGGCGCACGTGCGTCGTCGTCGTCGGGGGCGGCGACACCACCACCGTCGTCGCGGGCGGCGCTTCCACGATCGTGCTCGGGGGCGGCGCCTCCACGAGGGTGCTCGGCGGCACCTCGATCGTGGTCGGCGGCGGCGTCGCGATGCTCGTCGCGGGCGCCGGCGGTTCCGTCCGTCGTGCCCACCAGACCAGCGCGAACGCGGCGAGCACGAGCGCGCCCGCGATCGCCGCGTAGCGCAGGCTCGCGCTGGCGCTCGGCGCGGGGGTCGCTCCGCTCGTGCTCGGCGCGATGAGCGTCCGGGCGGTCGACTCGTCGATGCGCCGCTCCCGCTTGGTTCGGGCGGCGTCGAAGGGGCCCTGCCCGAGCCGCTCCTTGGCCTCGTCGCCGAGCGCCTTCACGGCTGCCTCGATCGCGTCGGCCATCTCGCCTGCGCTCTGGTAGCGCTGCGCCGGGTCCTTGCTCATCGCACGCGTCACGATGTCCTCGATCGACTTCGGGATGCCCAGCTCGGGCGCGCGCACGTGGGGCGGCACGGCCGTGTCGGTCAGGTGCTTGGTGATGATCCCGAGCGCCGTGTCGCCGCCGAAGGGCACCTTGCCGACGAGCATCTGGTAGAGGACGACGCCCGCCGCATACACGTCGACGCGGTGGTCGATCTCGTCGCCGCGCGCCTGCTCGGGCGCCATGTACTGCGGCGTGCCGCACACGAACCCGTCCACCGTGATCGAGTTGCCCTCGCGTGGGTCGAGGATCTTCGCGATGCCGAAGTCGCAGACCTTCACGTGCTCTCGCCCGGTGCGGTCTTCCCAGACGATGATGTTGTCGGGCTTGAGGTCTCGGTGGATCACGCCGGCGCGGTGGGCCTCCTCCACCGCGCGCAGCGCCGGCACGAGGATGCCGCCGATCCGCTCGGGCGAGAGCGGGTGGTCGTGGTCGAGGATCGTCTGCAGATCCTCGCCCTCGAGCAGCTCCATCGCGATGTAGAGGATCCCGTCCGGCGTGCGGCCGAAGTCGATGATGTGCACCGAGTTCGGGTGCGCGAGGCGGCTGGCCGCCTTGGCCTCGCGGTGGAAGCGCTTGGCGACGCGGTCCTCGCCGCCGAGGTGCTTGTGCAGGACCTTGATCGCGATCTCGCGGTCGAGCGCGATGTGCCGCGCGCGGTAGATGCGGCCCATCGCGCCCTCGCCGAGAAGGTCGAGGATCTCGAACTTCTCCGCGATGAGCGTGCCGATGAGCGGATCGGGCCCCTCGGGCGGGGCGTCGCTGTCGACGCGCTCGCGCGCCGGCCTCTTCTCGGCCGATTCGCGCACCACGTCCGCAGTCTTCGGCAGCGCCTCGGCCATCGGGGAGATGGGAGTGTAGGAGATGCCTGCGGCCCGGGAAAGGAAGCGCGACGACCCATGTCTTGACCCCGCGCGCGGGGCACGAGTATCGTCGCGCCGCGGTGGGGGCTCTCCGGCCTCCCCGCGCGCCATCCGCTCGACGCTTTCGTGGCAAGCACAAGGAGCCCCCGGTGATCGTCTGCCCCCATTGCAGCAAGGAGAACCAAGATCGCTACCGGTTCTGCCTCGGGTGCGGAGCCGAGCTCCCTCGCGATGCGGCTCACGCGCCCAAGAGCTTCACGGCTCCGACGCCGCCGGCCGGGATCCCTGCGGCGCCCCAGGCGGGCTTCGGCGCGCCTGCGCCGATGGGTGGCGGGTTCGGTGGGCCGCCTCCGCAGCAGCAAGGCTTCGGCGCGCCGCCGCAGTCCGCGTTCGGCTCGCCGATGGGCTCGCCGCCGGCTCCGATGGCTCCGATGCCCGCCCCGGCTCCGATGCCCGCGCCGGCTCCGATGGCCGCCCCGGCTCCGATGCCCGCGCCCGCCGCCGGTGGGGATCTCGTCAAGTGCACGAATTGCGGCAACTCGAACCAGCGCAACTTCAAGTTCTGCGGCACGTGCGGCGCGCCTCTGAACGCGTCCGTTCCGGCGATGCCGGCTGCGGCGCCCGCGCCGGCGCCCGCCCCCACGGGCGGTGTGCAGCGCGGGACGCTGGTGCTCATCCGTGCCGACGGCTCGGAGGGTGACTCGTTCGCGCTGCAAGAGCGCACCCTGATCGGCCGCGAGGCCGGGGGCCTCTTCGCGAGCGACTCCTACCTCTCGCCGCGCCACGCCACGTTCACGTTCGGTCCGCAGGGTCTCGTGGTCCAGGACGAGAGCAGCCTGAACGGCGTGTACATGCGCATCGCGGCCGACACGCCCACCGAGCTGAAGGATCGCTCGATCTTCCGCATCGGCCAGGAGATCATCCGCTTCGAGCGGCTCCACACGCAGCCGACGAAGGACGGTGTCGAGCTGATGGGCAGCCCGAGCCCGGGCTATCTGGGCCGCATCTGCCTGATCATCGGGCGCGAGACGAACGGCAACTGCTATGCGATCCCGCAGGGCGGGCTCCACCTCGGCCGCGAGCGCGGCGACATCCTCTTCCCCGACGACGGCTACGTCTCCGGTCTGCACTGCCGCCTCCACGAGGAGGGCGGGCGCATGATGATCACCGACGTCGGGAGCTCGAACGGCACGTTCACGCGCCTCGGCGGACCGACGACGGTGCCGCCCGGCTCGATGCTCCTGCTCGGGCAGCAGCTCTTCCGCGTCGAGTACTAAATTAGCTCTTCAGGGGCGGGCCCCTCGACGCACCGGCGGAGACGGATGCGTCTCACATGGGCGTGATCGTCAGGGTGTAGTCGCCCGTGGACGCGTTGTTGAAGTCGGTCGCGACGACGGTGATCGTCGTGCTCGCGGGGACCGTTCCGGTCGCGAGAGCGTTGCCGCCGCCCGTGCCGCTGTCGTCGTCCGAGGTGAGACACGCGAGCGTCGCGACGTCGCCGGTGCCCGTGTACACGATGACGAAGGGATCGCCGAGGCCGCCCGAGGCCGCCGCGTCGAGCGCGAACGAGTAGGCGCGCGAGGCGCCGCCGCTGCAGAGCACGTGCGTCGCGTAGTAGACGCTCGTGCCGACGGCCGAGGGCCCGCCGCACATCGTCTGCGGGCGGTTGTAGGTCGCGCCGGCGGCGACCGAGCCCGTGACGACCAGCGGCGAGGTCGTCGGGAGCGGGGTGCAGCTGCCGGTGCCCATGTCGGTCGGGGCGACGAAGGCGTCGCGACCCGCGTCCGCGCCCGCGTCCGCGCCCGCGTCGGTGGGCACGACGAACGCGTCCCGACCTGCGTCGACGGGAGGGGCGAACGCATCGACCGGCGTCGTTCCCGAGTCGCGCGGCGGCGGGGTGCCCATGTCCACCGGCGTGGTGCCGCCGTCGGTCGGCATCGTGCTCCCGGTATCCGTCGGCGGGGCGGAGCCCGTGTCGTCGCGGACGACGCGCATGCGGGTGCCACAGCCGAGCGCGAGGACCAGGACGAGCGATGCGGAGGCGAGCCTGTACGACATGGGGGCGCCAGGGTGCCGCGGATCCGGCGCCGCGCAAGCCAGGTCAGCCGCCGATGCGCGCGACCGCCTCGGCGTAGTCGCGCCGTCCTCCGCGGGAGCCGGCGATCTCGGGGAGGCCTCGCGCGATCGTGGCGAGCATCAGCCGGTCGAAGCCGTTCATGCGGTCGATCCGTACCCCGAGCGCGGGTCCCTCGTCGCCCTCGCGCCGTCCCTCGAGCACGCGCTCGACGCGCCCGCGCGCGCTCATCCAGAGCCGCGAGCCGGGCACCTCGAACGAGACCTCCACGCGCTCGCCGACGCGGACCTCGCCGACCCGGGCGAGCTGCATGCCGGAGTACGACACGTCGAAGGTGCGGTCGCCGACGAGGCGCCCGTCCTCGAGGGAGCGGGCGATGCACGAGGCGCGGAACGTGTGGCGGCGGTGCTGACGCGAGAGGTCCGTGCTCATGGATCGAATCGTCGCGGCCCGCTCGCCGCGGCGTCCAGAATTCGCCGCCCTCAGGGCTTGCGCACCGCCAGCAAGGCGAGCGGCGCCATGAGCATGGAGAGCAGCACGCCGATCGAGGTGACCTGGCCCAGCGCTCGGAGGGCCGGGTGCTCGCTCAGCGCGAGCAGGCCGAACGAGAGCACCGTGGTCGCGCACGCGGTCGCGAGGCCGACGAGCGTGAGCCCGGGCGCGTCCTCCTCGTCTCGGACCTCGAGCAGGAACACGGCGTAGTCCTCGGCCATGGAGAGCACGAGCATGCACGCGATGAGGTGCATGAGGCTCAAGGGCTGGCCCGCGAGGCTGACGATCGCCAGGCTCGTGGCGCTGGCGAGGATGGCCGGCCCGACGGCGGCGAGCGCGAGCGAGAGCCTGCGGTAGCGCAGCCAGCAGAGCCCGAGCACCACGACGAGCCCCGCCAGCACGAGCTGCATCGTGTGCTCGCGGAACACCCGATACGCGGACTCGAGGAAGCGGCGCTGATCGAAGTAGCGCGCGCCCTCGACGCGCGCGAGGCGCGTCGCGAGCGCCCCGGGATCCACCACGCCCTCGACGAAGCTCAGGTACGCGACCCGGCCGTGTGCGTGGATGCGGTACGGGCGCACCACGTCGACCGCGGGGCTCGCCTCCACCTCCTCGTACGTCAGGGGCGCGGGCGGCCCCGCGGCGAGCGACGCCGCGAAGGGCTCGAACATCGCGCGCACGAACCCGGCGGCCTCCAGCGCGACGAGCGTCGCGTCGGCGAGCCCCGCCCGGGCGCGGACGGCGGCGTCCACCTCGCGCTGCGCTCGCGCGCACGGAAGGAACGGGTGCGCCGAACGAAAGCGCCGGACCTCGCCGGCCTCGCGCGCCGCGAGCAGCGCGGCGTACGCGCGATCGTTCGCCGCGAGCGCCGCCTCGTCGTCGTCTCCGTACGCGATCACGAAGCGGCCCGCCTCGCCCTGCGCGACCCGCGACCGGACGTCGCGGTCTTCGGCGAGCATCGCGGGATCGGCGGGGTTGAGCGCGCGCAGATCGTCGAGGAAGTGCACCCGGCTGAGCCCCAGCGCGCAGACCGAGAGCGCGACGGCGGGGATCGCGATCGCGAGCGAGCGGCGGTCCTTGGTCTTGCGCCAGATCGCCTCGCAGCGATCGGCGAGCCAGCGGTGCAGCCGCGTCGGCCTGGCGTCCGGTGGCACGAAGGGCGGCACGAGCCAGCGCGTCGCGAGGAGCGAGCCGAGCACGCCGAGCCCCGCGAAGAGCGCGAGCTCGCGCATGCCGGGGAACGACGTCCACCCGAGCCCGAAGAGCCCGGCGATGGTCGTCGAGGCGCCGAGCGCCAGCCCCGGCCAGAGCTTCTTCATCGTCTGCTCGGGCGTGCCCTCGGGGTGCAGCACGTGGTGGTTCGCGTAGTGCGCGACGAAGTCGATCCCCACGCCGAGCATCGAGCTGCCGAACGCGAGCGTGATGCCGTGCACGCTGCCGAACACCAGCCGGCACACCCCGGTGGCGAGCACGGTGCCGACCGCCAGCGGGATCGCTCCGAGGACGAGGTAGCGCGGCCCGCGGAAGAGCAGGACGAAGAGCACCACGATCCCGACCGTCGAGAGCGTGGAGATGCGCTGCGTGTCGGCCCGCAGGGCGCGCTCGGTGCGCACCGCGAAGCGCTGGACGCCCGCCTGCTCGAGCCGCAGCCCGGGGTGCGACTGCCGGACGCCCGCGAACGCCGCGTCGATGGCGAGCAGGACGGGCTCCTGCGCGTCGGCCGAGAACACGCTGCCGCGGGTCGAGAGCAGCACGACGCCCCAGCGTCCGCGCGGATCGGCGTCCTCGCTCGTCACGAAGCGGTCGTCGACCACCTCGGGACCGCCGGCGTTCGCGTCCTCTGCCCGCTGCAGGAGCGAAGGGAAGGCGAGCAGCGGATCCTGCGGCGCGATCCGCCGCACGAGGATCGCCATCGGGCCCGTGAGCGCGTGGCGCAGCGCCGCCGCGCGCGTGGCGAGCGCCTCGTCGCTCAGCGCGGCCGCCACGGCGTCCGGGCTCTCCGCGAGGAACGCGTAGCGGCGAGCGAAGTAGAGCTCGTACATCGCCTGCTCGATGCCCTCCGGGGGGCCGCTGCGCGTCCACGCCACGCCCGGGACGCGCGCGAGCGCCGCGTCGAGCTCGCCGGCGGCGGCCGCGACGTCGGACGCCTCGCCCGGACCGACGTTGAGCACGATGGTGCGCGAGAGCTCCGAGTCCGTGACCTCGCGCGCGACGTCGGCCAGCTCGCGCTCCTCGGTGTTGGGCATGAAGTCGGCGATCTCGTTGCGCACGCGCAGGCCGTCGAACGAGAGCCAGCCCAGGACGGCGGTGACGCCCAGCGTGGCGATCGCGATCGTCCGCTCGCGCGTCATGGCGGGGCCGGCGGCAGGGCGTGGCGCGCGAGCTGGTCCAGGACGAGCCGGTAGCCGAACCAGCCGTTGTCGAGCACCACGCGGTCGGGCGCCGGCGCGTCGACGCGCGGGTCGAGGCCGCCCTCGAAGGTGATGCGGAGCAGTCCCGGGGGCGTTCCGTCGAGCCGACGGAACGTGCGCGACTGGACGCGGGCGTCGGCCCAGATCTCCGTGACCTCCTCGCCGTCGATCACGGCGGCGTGCGTGCCGTCCGCGAGCGGCGCGCCCGGGAGCGCGACGAGCCACGCGCGGTGCACGTCGAGCAGCATGTACTCGGGTGGGAAGGGCAGCTCGCGCGGCATGTGCGACTCGAACGTCACGTCGTGCCCGTGCTGGGCGAGCACGAACGCGCGCGCGCCGGCCGGGCCGAGGGCGACCATCACCAGGGCGTCGCCGCGCTTCTCGATCACGGCGCGGAAGCTCTGCTCGTCGGCGCCGAAGGTCGCGGTCACGCGCTGCTCGATCGCGAAGTCGCTCGGGTAGTCGGCCGGTGGGTGCAGCACCCCTGGTGGCGCAGGCGGAGGCGCCGTGCGCGCGGGTGACCCGCACGCGGACAGGAGCAGGAGGATCGTCAGCGCTCGCTTCACTCGGCCGTGACGGACGTGATGTTCGCGGTCAGCGTGAACATGCCCGCGCGGCCCATGAAGTCGTCGGCGAGGGTGACCATGTTCTGAGTCGTGTCGATCGCGAACGCCCCGTCCTGGTCGACCATCGACGTGTTGATGTCCTGCCCGATCACGCGTGGCGGGGACGTCGAGAACTGGCACGGAAAGAAGCCGGCCTGCGCGTCGCCGTACACCGACTGCCCCGCGCAGGTCATGGTCACGTGGCACAGGACCGTGCCGTCCTCGCGCGTCTCGGACGTGATGGGCAGATCGCAGGTGGTCCCGGGCCCGATGCCGGCGCCCAGGCCGAGGTAGCTCGTGACGGTCGCGGTCGCGTGCACGCGGGTGTAGTGCAGGCCCAGGCCTCCGTTCTGGGAGAGTGCCCAGAGCAAGCCCGAGACACCGACGCCGCAGAGGCAGCAGAGCCCGAGCAGGGCGCAGCCGATCGCGACGTAGATCGGCCACTGGTCGTTGCCGCCGCCGCCCTGGATCGGGTTCCCGTCGCCGCCGAAGGGAGGCGGGTTGGTGCCGGGCAGGGGCTGCGTCGGGTTCACGAGCGCGGTTGTACCCGAACCGCATCCCGGCACAATGCGCCCGTGCCCACCGCCCTCTGCCCCTTCGACGCGCTCTCCGGCGCGGACGTCTACGACATGCTCGCGCTCCGGCAGCGCGTGTTCGTCGTCGAGCAGGCGTGCGCCTACCTCGACGCGGACGGCCTCGACCGGGGCGCGCGGCACCTGCTGCTGCGCGAGGGCGGCGTGCTCGTCGCGTACACGCGCGTGCTCGCGCCGGGCGTTCGCTTCCCGACCGTCACGATCGGCCGCGTGGTCGTCGCGCCCGAGCGTCGCGGCGAGGCGCTCGGCCTCCGCGTCATGCGCGAGACGATCGCGGCCATCGAGGCCAGCGAGGGGCCCGTCCCGATCACGCTCGCCGCGCAGGCGCACCTCGAGCGCTTCTACGGCGCGCTGGGCTTCGTGACGATCTCGCCGCGCTACGACGAGGACGGGATCCCTCACGTCGACATGCGCCGCGGGTGATAGCCTCCCGCTCCATGCGCATCCTCTACGGGGTCGTGGGCGAGGGCATGGGGCACGCGATGCGCTCGCGCGTGATCCTCGAGCACCTCGTCTCGCAGGGGCACGAGATCGAGGTCATCGCGTCGCAGCGCGCCGTCGACTTCCTGAAGAAGCGGTTCGAGGGGAAGGGCGCGGACGTGCACCGCGTCCACGGCCTGCACATCGTCTACGAGGACAACCGCATGCGCACCGGCTCGACGGTGCTCGCGAACGTCCTGGCCGGCACGGCGGCGATCCCTGCGCAGATCGCCAGCTACTTCGAGGTCGTGAAGGACTTCGCGCCCGAGGTCGTCATCAGCGACTTCGAGAGCTGGACCTACTACTTCGCGAAGTCGCACGGCCTGCCCATCCTGAGCATCGACAACCAGCAGATCATCAACCGCTGCCGCATCGACGAGGACGTGATCGAGGGGCACCGCGCGGAGTTCGAGGTCACCAAGGCGTTCGTGAAGAGCAAGCTGCCTTTCTGCGACCACTACCTCGTCACGACGTTCTTCCGGCCTCCCGTGCGCAAGGACAAGACGACGCTCTTCCCGCCGATCCTGCGGCCGGAGATCCTCGCTGCGAAGCGCTCGGTCGGCGAGCACCTGCTCGTCTACCAGACGGCCGAGGGCGGCGAGACGCTCGAGCAGGCGCTCCGAGACACGGGCCTGCCGTGCCGCGTCTACGGCATGCGACGCGGGATCAGCGCGGAGGCGGTCGAGGGCAACCTCCGCTACCGCCCCTTCAGCGAGACCGGGTTCATCGAGGATCTCGCGACGGCGCGCGGCGTCATCGCCGGCGGCGGCTTCACGCTCATGGGCGAGGCCGTGTACCTGCACAAGCCGATGCTCAGCGTCCCGGTCGGCGGCCAGTTCGAGCAGGTGCTCAACGGCCGCTACCTCCAGAAGCTCGGCTACGGGCACTTCGCCGAGAAGCTCGACGACCCGAACACCGTGTTCGCGTTCGTGAAGGACCTCGACCGCTGCCAGGCGGCCCTCGCCGGGTACGCGCAGGACGGTAACCGCGAGATCCTCGGCGCGGTCGACCAGCACCTCGACCGCGCGGCCGCAGGCGTCTACGGCTGAGCGCCGAGCGGGGGTACGCTCCGGGCCCGTGACGCGCAGGGCGAGACGGCCGGGATCGGCGGTGGCGAGGGCGACGCCGGCCTTCCCGCGCCCCATCGCTGGCTTCGTCGGCAGGCAGGCGGAGATCGAGCGGCTCCTGGCGCGCGTGGACGACGAGATCCTGTTCGTCGTGTGCGGCGTGGCGGGCATCGGCAAGAGCGAGCTCGTGCTCGAGCTCGTCCGCGCCCTGCGCGCGCGCGCTCCCTGGGACGCCGCGATCCCCGTCCACCTCGGCGTCGCGCCGGGGGCGACGACCGCCCGCGTCCTGGCACAGCTGCTCGCCGCGACGGGCGCCACGAGCGAGCCGCGAGGCGAGGCGACCCATCGCGCACACCTCGACGCGCAGCTCGAGGCGCTCGGCCACGCGCTCGACGCGAGGCCTCACGTCGTGTTCGTCGACGACGCGCACCATCTGCCCGCCGAGGCTCTGGGCGAGGTGCTCGGCCACCTCGCGCGGCGCGTCTGCCGGAGCCGCCTGTTCGTCGCCTCGCGCCACCGGATCGCTTTCCCCGTCGGAGCCCCGCTCCCCGTCGTGACGATGCTCGGCCCGCTCGACGAGGGCTCCGCGGTCGAGCTCGCGCGCTCCCTCGCCGAGCGCCTGCAGGTGCCGCCGCCCGGCGCCGCGGCGGTCATGCACACGACGCACGGGAGCCCGTTTCACGTGCGCCAGATGCTCGTCCCGGGGGCGCGCCAGGAGGGTCCATCGGATGCGCCGATCGGAGCGCTCTCGGTAGGCGCGCGCCGCGTGCTCCTCGCGCTGGCCGTCGCGCGCGGCCGGCCTGCCGCGAGCGCGCTGCGCGGGATCGACCTGCCGCCCGAGGTCGCCGCGCGGGCCGTGCGCGAGCTCGAGGACCGCCTGCTGCTCGACGTCGTCGGCGAGCGACTGGTGGTACACGACCTCGTGCGGGAGCCGGCACTCGCGGGAGCCACCTCGGGGGAGATCGCCCAGGGCCACGCCGATGCCGCGGGGATCTGCCTCGCGGTCGGCGAGGCGACCTCGCCGCTCGGCGCGGTCGACGCCATCGTCCACTTGCTCGACGCCGGCCGCGCCGGCGAGGCCTGGCGCGTCCTCTGCGCCGCGCGCTCGGGGCTCGCCGCGGTCGGGGCCGACCACCTGCTCCTCGAGCCGCTCGAGCGCCTCCGCGTCGCGCTCCCCGGCGACGACACCGCGATCACGCTCGTGGCCGTCCGCACGCTCGTCCGGTCGTCGTCCATCACCGACGCGGAGCGGATGCTCTCGCGCGCCCCCCTGCGCCGCGACGCGGCGGAGCAGGCCCACCACGCCGCGCTCCTGGGAGAGATCGCGCAGCACCGTGGAGATCTCGCCCTCGCCGAGGCTCTCTTCGCGCGCGCCGCCGAGCAGGCTCCCGACGCCGCCGCGCGCTTCGCCGCGCGTCTGCACCTCGCGACCGTGGCCGCGCTCGGCGGGCAGAGCGAGCGCGCGCGCTCGCTCTCGGCCGAGGCGCTCGAGACCACGGCGAGCCCGAGCGCGCGGCAGCGAGCGCGCGCTGCCTGGGTGCGGACCGTGAGCTGGATGTTCGAGGAGCGCTACGAGCGCGCGGCGTCGGAAGCGCGGGCCGCGCGGAGGGCGCTGGAGAACGAGGGCCTCTCGGACCTCGCGAGCCAGCTCGCCATGCTGGAGACGCTCGCCGCGATCGAGTCCGAGGACATGGAGCACGCGCGCGCCGCGGGGCAGGCCATCGACGAGGCCGGGCTGCGCTTCCGCGTCGCCGCGCTCTACCGCGCGATCGTGGGCCATGCGGGCGGCGGCTCGCGCGAGGCGAGCGTCGAGCTGCGGCAGATCCACGAGCAGCTCGAGGCGCGAGGCGACACGATGGACGCGTACCTCGCCGGCTACCACGGCAGCGCGGCGCTCGCGGCGGGGGGGGGGGGGGCCGGCGCCCCGCGGCGCGCCCGCGCCCCCGCCGCCCGGG
>JBGAQA010000030.1:64719-69349 GCA_044220955.1 Sandaracinaceae bacterium | reverse complement strand
GGCGCGGTGCAGCCGGGGCCCTCGCGCCCGCCGCACGCGTCCCGTCCGCCGATCCCGACCCCGGGGGCGTTCGTGGCGCCGCGCTCGCCGACGCTCACGATGGGCACGCCGGAGTCGACCGCGGGCGGGAGCCACGCTCCGCCTCCGCGCCCGCCACCCCAGCCTGCGCCGCCCCCTCGCCCGCCGGCCGCCCCCGCGCTCGAGACCGTCTCGGCCTCGATGGACACCGAGCCGGGGTCCGACCCGCTCCTGGCCGACGGGAACAAGGCGCTCGAGAGCGGCGAGCACGGCGGCAAGTCGACGCCGAGCGGCGAGGCGCTGGTGCAGAGCAGCGAGCACACGAGCCCGAGCGTCAAGCCCTTCGTGCCGGATGCCGATGCGATGAAGGAGCCGGTCGGCGCGCCGCCGGTCCCGGAGTCCGCGCTGATCGCGCCCCCCTCGGCGCGCGCGCGACGTGCGGACGGAAGTACCAAGCCGTCGAGCTCGCCTCCCGCACCGCTGCCGCCCATCGAAGACACGTCCGCGCCGATCGGGTCGTTCGCGACGAGCGCGCTTCCGCCCGCACCGCTGCCGACCGTGGCCGCGCAGCGGACGGATCCGACGCCGCTCGGGGTGATCCCGCTGCCTGCGCCGCCCTCGGGCGTGGCGTCGGCGCCGCCGGGCGCCGCGCCGCCGTCGGCCGGTGGCGGGGGGCGGACGGCGGCATGGCTCCTGGTCGCGCTCGGAGCGCTCAGCGTGCTGGGCGTGGCCGGCTGGGCGGCCTACGTGCGGCGCGACCAGCTCGGCGCGATCCTCGGGATGGGATCGGGGCCCGTGATCGCGACGATGCTCGACGCGGGCGTCGCGCCCGGAGCCGTCGCGGACGCGGGCACGTCGGCGCTCGTGGTCGTGACCGCCGAGCCCGACGCCGGGCCGCCGAGCGCGCCCGACGCGGGCGCCGTCGCGCTCGACGCGTGGATCGAGCCCGTCGACGCGTGGACGGCGCCTGCCGTCGACGCGTGGACGGCGCCGGCCGTCGCGATCGCCCCCGACGCATGGGTCGCGCCCCCGACCGGCGCGCCGACCGTGGCCGGGCTGCTCGCCCAGGCGGCCCACGCGGACGACGCCGTGGCCGAGCCGCTCTATCGCCAGGTCCTCGAGCTCGATCCGACCGAGCACCACGCGGCGCACGAGCTCGCCGACATCCTGATGCGCCGCCACGACGCCAGCGCCGCCGTGCCGCTGCTCGAGCTGGTCGTGCGCCGTCGCCCCCACCAGGTCGGCTACCGGATCGACCTCGGCGACGCGCGCCGCGACGCCGGCGACATGGCCGGGGCGCGGCAGGCGTGGCGCGACGCGCTCGAGATCGATCCCGAGAACGCCGACGCGCACGAGCGCCTGGGCCAGTAGCGGGGAGCCCTCAGCGCTTCGACGTGCGCGTCAGCAGCGTCAGCATGGACGCCCCGGTGCGCGCCATGTCGATGGGCGCGTCGAGCTCCAGCATGGTCTGGCCGCCGATGATCGCGGCGAGCAGGATCGTCGCCACGTCGGTCGACCTCACGTCGGAGCGGAGCGTTCCTTCGTCCTGGCTGGCCTCGATCACCTTGGCCAGGCGCGCGATCGAGTCGGCCACGAGCGCGACGTAGCGCGCGCGGATCTTCTTGCTGCGCGCGCACGCGTCGAGGAGCTGGTGGGGCTTGGGGCCGTTCTTCCGGGTGAGCGGGTAGGCCCCCGAGGCGATCGACGCGAGGAAGCGGCCGACGACGGCCTCGAAGGTGGGCGGCGCGGCGCCGTCGCCCTCGCCCCCGAGGATCGCGTCGAGGAAGGGCAGGCCCTCGCGGTCCATCACCGCGACCATGAACTCGTCGCGGTCGGCGAAGTGCACGTAGAACGCCCCGCGCGTGTACCCGGCGCGCTCGCAGATCGCGTCGAGGCTGGGGCCGTCGAGGCCCTCCCTCGCGAAGAGCTCGGCCCCGGCCTTGAGGAGCTTCTCCCGCGTCTCCGCCATCGCCTCGGTGCGTGTCGCCTTCATCCCGTTGACATACGCGCTCGTATGTGGGATGTCCATCGTACATACGCGTCCGTATGTGGACGCGTGCCCGGAGGGAAGACCCATGGAAGCCACCGTCGCGCTCGAGCCCGCGTCCGCGTCGCGCCCCGCGCGCATCACCCGCACCGTCTCCGCGCTCGACGATCTCGTCTTCCTCGAGCACGAAGAGCTGCGCTTGCTCTACGAGAGCGCGAGGGTGCCCGCGATCGGCGATCTGCGCGGCCCGCTCCGTGGCCGCATGCTCGCCGTGCCCGCGCTGCCCGACGTCGTGACGGCGCTCCCGCGCGCGTGGGCCCGCACGAGGAGCTTCCCGTGGCGGGGCAAGACCTTCACGCCGACGAGCGATTCGGCGGGCGAGGGCGTCAACCGCGTCGTCTCCGAGCGCGTCTCGCTCTTCCGCTTCACCACGGCGATCACCCCCTCCCGCCACGACGGCGCGCCCGCCCTCGAGCTCGACTACGACCACCGCGGCAACCCGCGCTTCATCCGCATGATCGAGGACGAGGTCCGCACCATCGCGCCCGGGCTCTGGCTCGGGCAGGCGTGGCTGCGCACCGGGAAGCGGAAGACCTTCGTGCTCTGGTTCGCGCTCACGAGCGTGAAGCGCTGAGCGCGTGAGGGCGCTGGTCACGGGCGCCGGCGGGTTCGTCGGGAACCACGTCGTGCGTGTGCTGCTCGAGCACGGACACGACGTGCGCGCGCTCTTGCTGCCGCGCGAGCCACGGACGAACCTCGAGGGGCTCGACGTCGAGATCGTCACCGGCGACGTGACCTGTCGCGGCTCGCTCGCGGCGGCGATGCGCGGCGTGGACGCGGTGTTCCACCTCGCGGCGATCTACGCGCTCTGGCTCCGCGACCCCGAGCGGATGTGGAGCGTGAACGTGGACGGCACGCGGAACGTGCTCGAGCTCGCGGTCGAGCGCGGGATCCGCGTCGTGCACACGAGCTCGATCGCGCGCTTCGGCGGCCAGGGCAGGGGAGCGCGCGCGACGGAATCGAGCGCGTTCCGGCTCGGTCTCACCGGCGATCGGTACTCGATCAGCAAGAACGCCGCTCACGAGGTCGCGCTGCGCGCCGCGGCGGCCGGACAGGACGTGGTGATCGCAGCGCCCTGCGGCCCGATCGGGCCGGGCGACGTGGCGCCGACGCCGACGGGCAAGCTGCTGATCGCCTGCCTCGCGATGCCGGTCGTGACCGTGACGCCGACCGTGACGAACTTCGTCGACGTGCGCGACGTCGCGCTCGGGCACCTCCGCGCGTACGAGCGCGGCCGGCCCGGCGAGACGTACCTGCTCGGCAACCGGGACCTCGCGCTCGCCGACCTCGCGAAGATCGCGCTCCGCACGCTCGGCAAGCCGCACCGCCGCGTCATCGAGGTGCCGCGCGCGCTCGCGCACGCCGCGGGACACGCCGCGCTCGCGCTCGCCGAGCTCACCGGGCGTACGCCACTGCTCACACCCCAGGCCGTTCGCATCGCCGAGGTCGGGCTCGCCGCCGACACCTCGCACGCGACAGCCGCGCTCGACCTACCGTGCACACCGATCGAGACGTCGATCGCCGACGCGCTCGCGTGGTTCGACGCGCACGGGCATCTCGGCTCGCTCAAGCGCGTGGCCTGAACTCGAGCGAGATGCCGTTCATGCAGTAGCGCAGGCCCGTCGGCGGCGGACCGTCCGGGAACACGTGGCCGAGGTGGCAGTCGCAGCGCGCGCAGTGCACCTCGCTGCGGATCATCCCCATCGAGACGTCGACCGTCTCCGCGACGCGGCCCTCGAGCGGCCGCGTGAAGGAGGGCCAGCCGGTGCCGGACTCGAACTTGTCCTCGGCCTCGAAGAGCGGCGCGCCGCAGCCCGCGCAGAAGAAGGTGCCGGCGCGGTGCTCGCCGAGGAGCGCGCACGTGTGCGAGGGCTCGGTCCCCTGCTGACGGAGCACGTGGTACTGCTCTTCGGTCAGGCGGCGGCGCCACTCGGCGTCCGAGAGATCGAGGCGCGTACCGACCGCGGGCGGTGGATCCGTGACGTACGACACGGGCGTCCTGGGCCCGGGCCATGGGCCCGTCTGTCCTTCGCTCTCGCCGCACGCGATCCCGAGGAACGACGTGCCGAGGGCCGTGGTGCCGAGGAGCCGCAGGAGACCGCGTCGGTTCATGCCTCGTCGTTCGCGCCGGGGTCGCCCGGCGTTACACGCGACCGACCCGGAGCAGCGACTCGGCGAGCGGCGCCATCCGCACCCGCCGGTGTCGCTCGGCGAGCGCGATCCCGAGCAGCGAGCGCTTGCTCTCATCGAGCTGGTCGTTGACCAGCACGTAGTCGAAGAAGCCGTAGTGCTCGATCTCCACCTTGGCGTGGGCGAAGCGGCGCTCGATCACCGCCGGGTCGTCGGTCGCCCGCCCCTCGAGCCGCTTGCGCAGGATCGCGAGCGAGGGCGGCAGCACGAACACGCCGATCGCCTCGGGCCGGCTCGCCTTGATCTGGCGCGCGCCCTGGTAGTCGATGTCGAACACGATCCCGCGCTTGCCCTGCGCGCGCGCGCGGTCGAGCTCGGCGAGGCTGGTGCCGTAGAGGTTGCCGTGCACCTCGGCCCACTCCGCGAAGCCGCCTG
>JBGAQA010000030.1:0-64711 GCA_044220955.1 Sandaracinaceae bacterium | reverse complement strand
GCGCGCGCGCGGTCGAGCTCGGCGAGGCTGGTGCCGTAGAGGTTGCCGTGCACCTCGGCCCACTCCGCGAAGCCGCCTGCGTCCCGGACGGCCCCGAAGCGCTCGCGATCCACGAAGTGGTAGTGGACGCCGTCGGTCTCGCCCTGCCGCGGCTTGCGCGTCGTGTGCGACACCGAGAACGTGTAGTCGGGAAGCTCGTCGAGCAGGTACTTCGTCAGCGTCGTCTTTCCGGCGCCGGAGGGCGAGCTGAGGATGAGCAGGATGAGGTCGTCCATGCGGAGAGGGGCATGGTAGCGCGCAACGGCGCGATCGGATCGTGCTAGGCCGAAGTCGTGGCGAGCCCACGCAGCTCCACGTTCGACCGCTGGCGCTTCGCGCTCAAGCCTGCCAGCTGGCCGAAGCTGCTCGTGCCCTTCGCGCTCGGGCAGGCGATCGGCATCGACGCGACGGGGAGCCTCTCGTGGACGGGCCTCTGGCTCGCGCTGGCGTTCACCGCCGCCGACGCGGTGTTCGTGGTGACGCTGAACGACTGGGGCGATCGCGAGGTCGACGCGATCAAGCGGCGCATGTTCCCGAAGACCAGCCAGAAGACGATCCCGGACGGGATCCTGCCGGCGCACGTGCTGCTGTTCACCGGCATCGGTGCGGGCATCGTCGCGCTCGGCGTCGCCTCGCTCGGTCTCGGGCTCGATCGTCCGCTCGCACCGGTCGTCGGGGCGCTCGCGCTCGGGATCTTCGTCGCGTACACGCTGCCGCCGCTGCGGCTGAACTACCGCGGCGGCGGGGAGCTGCTCGAGGCGCTCGGCGTCGGGCTCGTGCTGCCCTGGCTCAGCGCGTACCTGCAGTCGGGCCGGGCGTGGATGCCCGCGCTCGACGTGCTGCCGGGCTTCGCGTTCCTCGCGCTCGCGAGCGCGGTGGCGAGCGGCCTCTCCGACGAGCGCAGCGATCGCGAGGGCGGCAAGCGCACGCTCGTGACCATGCTGGGAAGCACGCTCGCGCGGAGGGTGATGCTCGCGTGCGCGGCGCTCGGGCCCGTCGCGTGGGCGCTCGCCGCGCTGATCCCGCACGGCACTCCGACGGCGGCGCTCGGGCTCGCGGCCGCGCTCCAAGGCCTCACGTGGCCGGCGCTGATGCGGCTCTCGAAGGACGCGACGACGGACGCGTTCGACGCGCAGAGCAAGCTCAAGGCAGCGCTCCACCGCTCGAGCTGGGAGAGCGCGCTCGGGATCGCGATGCTGCTCGCGCTCGGCCCGTGGTTCGGCCTGTGACGAGCGCGTCGCTCGATCCGGCGCGGCAGGAGGCGACCTCCCTCGACGCGCTCGCGCGCTCCGGGGCCGTGCGGGCCGGGCTCGAGGCGATCGCGGTGGCCATCGCGCGCCACTTTCCCGAGAACGTCTTCGCCGACCTCGACCTCGTCGCGGCCGCGCTGGAGAGGACACGCGCGCGCGAGGGCGAGGCGGCTGCCCTCGCGCACGCGGAGCGCATCGCCGCGGTGCACGCGCTCTTCGGGCAGGAGACGCCGCTCCGCTTCCGCTACGCGCACGACTTCCTCTACGGCTTCGACTGGGCGCGCTGGGTCGCGCGCGACCCCGACGCGCGACGAGGCGTGGGGCCCTACGACGCCGCGTTCCTCGACTACTCCGAGCAACGCGCCGCCGAGCTCTGCGCGCTCGTCCGGGCGCGCGACAGCAAGTACGGACCGCTCGCGCCGGGCGCGCACCGCAACCCGTTCCCGTTCCGCCGCGACCCGGAGGCCGAGCGCCTGCTGCATCGCGCGCTCGCCGCCGAGGGCGCGATCCCGGTCGCCGCCTGGGATCCGTCGTGCGCGCCGCGCTGGGACCGCGGATACACCGCGCTCCGCGAGGAGAAGGCGCGCGCGCTCGGGCTGGCGATCGAGGAGCGATGAACGTCCGCTGGCGCGCCTCGAACCTCACCACGCCGGGCGGCCAGGCGCTGCTCGCGGTCCCGGCCGCGCTCGCGCTGGTCGGCCTCGTGATGGTGGGCGTGGTGCTCTTCGCCGGGCCGAGCAGCGACGAGTCGCGCACGCTCGGCGTCGAGCTCGGCCTCGGGACGTTCGCGCTCTTCGCAGCGATCACGTGGCTCGTCGCGATGCGGACGCGCGCGACGGTCGTGCTCGGGTGGACGGGCGAGGCGCTCCGTCTCGACGTGACGCCGCCCGGCAAGGCCACGATCTCGTACGTCGGGCCCTTCCGCGTCGAGCGCGGCTTCGTGCGCGAGGCCGTGCACACCGGGCGCGGCAGCCTGCCGCAGCTCGTCCTCGAGCTCGCCGTCTGCGAGGCCGGGGGCGGCCGCTGCGTCCTCTTCCTTCGAGAGCTCCTGGGCGCGATCTACCAGCCCCCGCCCGGCTGGGAGGCGCGCCTCGTCTCCGCGCGCGGCGCCGCGCACGTGCTGGTGAACTCGCTCGGTCGCACGAACGTCGATGCGCTCGAGCGCGCGCTCGCCGCCCCGCCCCGCTAAGAGCCGTCGATTCTGTGCTGGCGACGCGGCGCGCTGTAGTACACCATGTACTACATGCCGCAGAGCGTACGCCTCGACCCGGAGTCCGAAGCTTGGGTACGCCGCGAGGCGCGCCGGCGCGGGACCACGCGATCGGACGTGATTCGCCTCGCGCTGCGCGACGCCGCGAGCGCCGGTGACGAGACCACGTCTCCCTACGACGTCATCGCCGACCTCGTCGGGTCGTGGCGCAGCGGACGAGGCGACCTGTCCGAGCGCACCGGTGAGCGCTACGCGCGCCTGCTCGCCGCGCGGAAGCGATGATCCTCGTCGATGCGGGCCTACTGATCGCGCTCATCGATGCGTCCGACCGGCACCACTCGGCTGTCGTGGCGGCGCTCCGCGGGATCCGCGAGCCGATCGGTACCGTCTGGCCGGTGTTGACCGAGGCGTCGTCCCTGCTGCGCGACTCGCACGAGGCGCAGGAGCGCCTCTTCGAGATGGTGTCGCGCGGTGCGCCCCGCCTGCTCCCGCTCGGCGCGGAAGACCTCGCTCGGATCCGCGAGCTGATGACGAAGTATCGAGACCTGCCGATGGACCTCGCCGACGCCGCGCTGGTGTGCGTCGCCGAGCGCGAGTCGATCCGGCGCGTGCTCACGCTCGACCGACGCGACTTCGCCGTCTACCGCGTACGCAAGCTCGGCCGGCTGACGGTCATGCCGTGACCGCGAGCGCGCGCTCGCCGCCCCGCCCCGATAGCGGGTATCCTCTCGCCCCCGATGGTTCGCCTCGCGACCGAGCGTGACGTCTACGCCAACCTGCTGCGCGACACGCGCGGGCTGCGGCGTGACCAGAGCACGGCGCGCGACGGGTGGTTCGCCTCGCTGCCCTGGGACAAGAAGGAGGACACGCTCTTCGAGCTGGAGATGCTCCTCAAGGGCATCGCCTGCTACGGCAACCAGCGGAACCACCCAGGCACGCCGCAGGGCAAGACGGCGGTCGCGCAGGACTTCCACGAGCACATGCGGGTGCTCCGCGACGCGAGCCACCGCGTCGTCGCGCTCACCAAGACGCTGCTCGGCGACCGCGAGCGCGCGTACACCTTCGCGCGCTACCTCGAGACGGTCGTCCCCGAGGACGCGGCGCGCGGCAAGCTCGTCCAGGAGCAGCTCGCCCAGGACACACCCGAAGAGGCGCTCTTCGTCCTGCGCAACGCGTTCGGCGCCTTCGTCGATCTCTCGGAGGGCCTCCTGCGCCTCGGTCGGATCGGTAACCGCCTGTACTACGCCCACCACGGGATCATCGTCCGCGAGATCGGGCGCAACGCGTACTTCAACCCGCTCATGGCGCTCGAGTTCCGGGGCGAGCTCGATCGGATCCGGAGCGCCGAGGTGCTCGACGTGCTGGCGTCGGTGCGCACCCAGAGCGCGCACCGGGTCCTCGCGCTGGCGTTCCTGACGCTCTTCCGCGCGCTGCGCTACACGGAGCTCGTCGACCACTACGCGACCGACCCGCTCGGAATGCGCCGCGCGTACGTGATCCTCGCGGTGCTGCGCAGCGACGTGCGCGCGCTCGTGAAGTACCTCGCGCAGCGCGCGGCCGACTCGGTTGCCGACGGCTTCGAGCGCGATCTGCTCGCCATCCCCGCGCGCGAGATCTCCGCACGTCACCGGGAGCTCGCGACGGAGGCGCGCACGCTCGCCTCGCTGCGCAGCGCGATGGAGGCGATCGCCGGTTCGCTCCGCCTCGAGGTGCGGCGCGTGTTCGAGCACGAGCTCCCCTCGCCCGATCAGGCGGAGGCGGACAAGGATCTCGGCCCGCAGATGGTCGTGGGGATGGCGCAGCTGCGCGCGTCGATCCACGCCGCGATCCACGCGCTCTGCCAGGAGGTGCGGCCCGGGGCGCCGCTCCCCGAGCTCTCGGCCGACACTGCGGCGCGGCGCGCGGCGAGCGATCGCCTGCGGCGTGAGGTCTGGATGTTCCAGCAGATCGTTCGCGCATTCCTGGCCATGAGCGCGGTCACGTCCGGCTCCCCCGACGTCTGGCTCGGTCACACGGGCTTCCAGTACGTGCGTGACTTCCTCATGCACTTCCGGGCGATCGGCTACCAGCTCGTGCGCGCGCACGACTACGAGCGCATCGATCCGTTCCTGCGCGCGCTCGAGGATCTGCGCGACGTGGATCTGCTCGATCCCAAGCGCATGGATCACGCCGTGGCGGAGTGCCGCGCGTTCTCGAAGTTCCTCGGCACGCTCTTCGAGCAGGTGTCGGCCCGAGCGGAGCTCCGCGAGGTGCCCTTCGACAAGGCGGCCGCGACCGAGATGCTCAAGATCTACCTCGGCAAGGCGTGACGGACCGCGCCGAGCTCGAGGCGCTCGCGGCGAAGTACCGCGAGATGATCGCCCTGCGGCGGGAGGCGGGGCCGCGTGACGATGGCCGGCTGCGCGCGCTCGCGACGCGCTTTCCCGGGGCGCTCCGCGAGCTCGACACGCGCACGATGGGCTCGCTCGAGGGACGCCTCGCCGCGCTCGAGAACGCGCTCGAAGGCGGCGCGGTGCCCGCGTGGGCGGCGACGGTCTCGAGCTTCCACGGTTGGCTGCGGGTGGCGCTCCGGATGCGAGCCGCGGGAGCGCGGGATCTCGAGGGCGCCCGCGCGTGGGCCGCTGGGTACGCGGCGACGGAGCCCGGAGATCCACCGCCTGTCGCACTCGACGACGCGCGTCTCGTCGCGCTCGCCCAGCCGCGCGGTGGGCGCGTGTCGCTCGCGGCGCAGGACGCCCTCGGCGTGGCGGAGGCCGAGCTCGTGGCGATCTTGTTCGGCTCGGGCGCACGACACGTCGTGGCGGCTACGGACGACGACGGCTGACGGCGTCGCGCGGACCCGAGCCGGTCAGGGTGCCTCGCACAGGTAGTAGCTCGTGACCGTGCACCCGGTGTCGGTCCAGAGACCGCCGACCGTGGCGCGCAGACGAACGCACGAGCTGGTCAGGTTCGGCTCGCCGCTCGCCCACGCCGTGAAGACCGGGATGGATCCGTCGGTCCACGTGAACACGCCGGCCGCGTCGCTGTGCAGCCCGACCCAGAGGCCGGTGGTGAAGCCTCCCGCAGGCACCAGGGTCTCGATGAACCTCTGCTCGGCGTCGCTCTCGATCTTCGCGAGGTCGTAGCCCATCGCCATGCACGCCATCCGTGCGGCGTCCCAGCTGAGCGCGTCGCGCGCGCAGAGCTGATACGTGCGACCTGCGTTCGTCCGCGTGTCGCACCGCGGGCAGGGATTTCCGTCGTCGACCAGACCGTCGCAGTCGGTGTCGAGCCCGTCGCAGAGCTCCGCCGCGAGCGGGCGCACGTCCGATCTCGTGTCGTCGCAGTCGCCGCCGCGGGCGGCGCTCGTCGCCGGCGGGGTGCAGGCGCTCATCGCCGTCGCCGAGTCGCCGTAGGTGTCGCGGTCGGCGTCGAGGTAATAGGTCACGCCCGAGAGCGCGCCCGCCTCGTCGATCATCCCGTCGCAGTCCTCGTCGGTGGTGCCGTCGCAGACCTCGGGCGTCGAGGAGGTCGCGTCGTCGCACGCGACGCTGCCGCCGTCGGCGCAGCGGCTGACGCCCTCGAGGCAGGCGTCGGAGTCGGGCCCGTCGCAGGCGATGCCCACCGCTGGATCCGAGGCGCCATCGGGGGTGCGCGCGTCACAGTCGTCGTCGAGCCCGTTGCAGAGCTCGACGCCGGCACAGCGCGCGTCCGCGCCGGCGGCGTCCGGGCTCGGCGCGTCGAGGCGCGCTGCGTCCGGACTCGCCGCGTCCACGCTCGCGTCGGGGCCGCTCGTCGCGTCGAGCGCGGCGGCGTCGGTGCGCTGCCCCGCGTCGAGCGGATCGAGCGGGCGCAGCGCCGTACAGGAGGCTCCCGCGCCCGCCAGGACGATGCCGATGCAGATCATGCGTACGCGTCGCCGCATCCTCGAGGATCGTCTGCGGCCCGGCCTCGCGCGTCAAGGCGCGCCCGCGCGCCCTGACGGCGATCCCAGGCGGTCTTGCGCCGAGTCGGAGGAGGGCGGGGCCGCGTACGCACTCACGCGAGCGCGAGGGCTGCGCTCCAGCCGACGAGCGCGATGGTCTCGGAGAGCCCGCCGAGGACGACGAACGCGAGCGGTGAGGTGTCGCGCCGCGCGAGCGCGAGCGCCTGCGGAACGGCCGCTGCGGCGGCGACCACGAGGCGCGGGGCGAGCGCGGTCGGGACCATCGCCGTGCCCAGCGCGATGGCGGCCAGGTGGAGCGCGACCGACACCCGGCGGGCCGCGGGTCCGCCCCAGCGGGCCGCGGGCGAGCGCTTCGCCGTGGCCCGGTCCGCGCGCTCGTCCGGGATCGACGTCAGCACGTTGCCGGCGACGCCGAGGACGAACGTCGGCGCGAGACAGACGAGCACGCGCGGCTCGAGCGCCGCTCCCTGCGCCGCGACGCCGACGAGCGGCAGCACGACACCGACGCCGAGCCCCTGCAAGAGCTCGCCTCCGCCGCGATGGGAGAGGCGCAGCGGCGGGTAGCTGTACCCGCCGATCAGCGCGATCGCCGCCAGCGCGAGCATCGGGAGCGCGTGCGCCGCGGGATACGCCGCGACCGAGAGCGCTGCGAGCAGGCTCAGCGAGCCGATCGCGAGCGCGCCGATCGTGCCCGGCGAAAGCTCGCCGTCCGGCAGCACGCGCGAGCCGCCCGAGAAGGGCGTCGGCGAGTCGTTGCGGGCGTCGTCGTCCTTGTCGGCGTAGTCGTTGGCGAAGACGACGAGCAGGTGGTCGACGAGCCCGAACGCGTGCGCGAGCGCGAAGCCCGTCCACGTGAAGCGTCCCGTGAGCGCGAGCGCGAGCGCCTGTCCGTAGAGGATCGGTGGCGCGATGTTGCCGTGCGCGAGCGGTCGCGCGGCGCGCAGGAGCGCAGCCGCGGTCGAGCGCCTCACTCGGCGAGCAGCGCGCGCAGCCACGCCTCGGCGCCGGGGCCGGCCGCCGTCGCGCCGGCGATCGCGCGCAGCTCACGCCGCAGCTCGGTCACGGCGATCGCGCGGAGCGACCACGCCTCGAGCACCTCGCCGACCGTCCTTCCTTCGTGCGCCTTCACGAACGCGGCGACCTCGGCGCGCAGCATCTCGGCCAGCTCCGGGCGAGAGGCGCCGAACGCGATGGCGCGCGCGACGAGCCGGTCGAGCGCCTCGCGAGGCAGCGTGTCGAGATCGGCCAGCACGTCGGCCGCGCCGGCGGCGAGGAGTCGGTCGATCGCGCGCGCGCGCATGCGCGTGAGGATCGCCTGGCCCTCGTCCGAGCGCAGGCGCGCCACGAACGAGGCCTCGAGCGGCTCGAAGGCGCCGTGGCTGAAGTCGCGCGCGGCGGTGTGGATGCGCTTCTCCATCTCGCCGCCGATCCCGCCGAGGACGCCGCGCCCGAGATCGGCCAGCTTGCCGGCGCGCTCGCCGGCCTTGTCCGCCAGCTCGCGCGCCATGCCGAAGAGCTTGCCCGCCGCGCGCGCGGGTCCCTCGGCCTCGCTCGCGGTGCCGACGAGCGGCAGCTTGCGCGCGAAGGCGAGCAGCGTGTCCTGGAGCACGGGCCGGATGAGCTCGCGCACGTCCGCGCTGTCGACGAGGCCGCGCGCCCACTCGCCGCGCGGGAGCTTGGCCCCCGCGAGCACCTCGTCGAGGAGCGCCCGGCCGCCCTCCGGGAGCCAGTCGCCGACGCGATCTCCGCGCGCGGTGAGCAGCGCGCGCTGCCGGTCCCAGGCGGGCCGGACGAGCGTCGCGAGCGCCCTCTCCACGCGCTCGGCCTCCACGACGCTCACGGCGAGCGCGACCGCCCGCTCCGGATCGAGGGCCGCAGCGATGGGGCGGGCCAGGGCGGCGTCGATCAGGAGATCGACGAGCCCGTCGAGCGCTGCGCTCTCTGGCGCGCGGAGCCGGGCCAGCGCGCGCTCCAGGATCGGGTCGAGGGGGTCGGCCACGCGCGATGCCTACCGGACGCGCGGGCGCCCGTCGAGGCGGAGGCGTCCACGGGCGCCGACGTGCTCGGACGGACGCCTTCGAGCGCTGCCGCCCCTCACCCCGAGCCTGTCCCCGTTCGACCCCTTCGACGGGGGAGCCGAGAACGTCCCGAGAAAACAGGGCGACGTCGAGATGTGCAGAACCCTGAGCGGCTCACGCCCGCTGAAGAGTCAGTCGGCGCCCCGCGGGTCGTCTTCGGTCAGCACCCAGTCGAAGCCGAAGATGGAGTCCTCTCGCGCGGCGAGGTCGACGTCGGGATCGACCAGCCGGCGCCGCCGGCGGCCGTTCGTGGAGACGAACGCATCGGCGTAGACGCGCACGTGCTCGCCCCGGGCGGCGTGCCGGTCCCGCAGGTGATGCGCGTACTCGAGGATGAGATCCGGCTGGGTCGCCATCATCCGGCGCTGGAGCGGCGTGAGGTCGTCGGGCGCCTGGTCGCGCGCGCGCCCGGCGTCGTCGACCACGCGGAACGAGGTCAGGCCCTGGCGCTCCACGATCATCACGTACCACGCGTAGCGGAAGCCCTCTTCGGTCTGGAGCACGTCGCCGGCGTAGAGGTGGTGGCGGAGCGGCATCGCGACCTGAACGACGAGCCATGCGGCGAGCGCGACCGTCCATCCGCGCGGCAGCGGTGCGCTCGGCGTGGTGGCCGCCGCGCCGCGCGAGGGCCAGTCGGGCGCGAAGAAGATCGGGGTGAGCCCGATCATCACCCAGGGGAACATGCCGATCGGGAAGAGCAGGCCCGTCGCGACGTGGAACACGACGACGACCGCGTACGAGAGTGGGCGCGTGCGCGGGAGCGAGAGCCAGAGCGGGATCGTCAGGTCGAACGCAGCGCCTGCCCAGCTCATCGCGAAGGCGACCCAGCGCTGGCCGAGCCAGGGCCCGACGACCGGCAGGTCGCTGCGCGCGAGCAGCCACGTCGCGAGGGGCTCGGCGTGCAGGAGCCAGTCCTGCCCGAGCTTCGCGACGCCCGCGAAGAAGTAGATGATCCCGAGCTGAGCCTGGAAGACGAACACCGCCGCGCGCGGGACGTCGGGCGGGAGCGGGACGCCGCGGCGGCGCGCCAGCCACGCGTCGACGGACATCACGTTCGCCGCGGGCGTGCAGGCCAGGAGGATCCCGACGAGCGTGATCGCGTAGTAGTGGTTGAGGTAGGTCGTGACGTCGAGGAGCTCGACGTAGCCGAACAGGAGCACGAACGCGATCGTCGAGACGCGGTGCAGGAGGCCGAGCGCCACGCAGAGCGCGGCGAGCCCGAGGAGCGCGAAGTGCACGTGGAGCCACGGGGCAGGCCACGGGTGGACCCAACCGAAGCCGAAGTAGGTGAAGTGGAACGAGGGCTCGACGAAGAGCGAGTCGATCCAGCCCATCGCCGCGAAGCGGATCGTCGCGACGAGCATGAGCACGCCGAACGCGATGCGCAGCGCCGCGAGCGAGCAGCCCGGGACGCGCTCGCCGAGCCACTGCCGCGCGTGTTTCATGTCGCTCAGTACTGGATCCGGATGCCGCCGAAGATCTGGCGGGTCATCCCGGGGTTGATTCCCGCAGGTGCGCGGCTCGAGATGTAGCGAGCGTCGAGGAGGTTGCGCGCGTCGACGTAGAACGTGACGCCCCAGGGCGCATACGTGTACGCGAGGCGCGCGTTGAGCACGGCCCGCGCGGGAACGAGCCCGACGAGGCCGTCCGTCGTCGGCTCGATCGTGTTCGACGCGTCGGCGAACTGCGAGCTGACGTAGTCGACGCTGACCTGCGCCTCGAAGCCGAAGGGATGCGCGAAGTCGACGCGCGCCGAGAGCGTGTGCGCCGGGACGTAAGGGATCACGCGGCCCGCGAGGGTGCGGCCGGCGGCGTCCGCCACGTAGCCGGAGCCGAAGTGGGCGCTCGCGTACGTGTAGGAGACCGAGAGCGGAAGCTGGAAGTCGAGCCCGGCCGCCCGGATCGGATCGAACTGGGCGCGCGCCTCGACACCCCACATGTTCTGGCGTCCCGCGGTCGCGAGGCCTCCCGTCGCGGTCGTGCTCGCCTCGGTCGGCGTCAGCACCGCGGTCTCGTAGTCGATCGAGAAGGCCGTCGCCTCGTAGTCGAGCCACGACGCCGGGCGTCCGCGCACGCCGAGCTCGTAGTTCCACGAGTACTCCGCCACGAGCTGGACGTCGCGGCCGGTGCCGAGGATGGAGTCCCGCACCCCGGGCGGGACGAATCCGCGGTGCACGCCGCCGAAGACCGAGATCGCGTCGTCGTCGGTCACGCGCACGAGCCCGCTCACGCCGGGGAGCGCGGCGAGCGTCGTGCTCTGCGAGCTCAGCGGGGTCGCGAGGCGCATGCCGGACTGCGGGACGTACGAGCCGTCGGGCGCGACGCCGGCGCCGAGCAGCTGGATCGTCTGCGACGAGGAGGTGAACATCGCCTCGACGCGGACACCGGGCGCGATCTCGAGGTGCCGATCGAAGAGCTCGAACGTCGGGCGCACGTAGCCGGCGATGGCGAGCACGTCGCGCGACTGCGCGTTGAGCGGCGGACCGGAGCGAGCGTCGGGCGTCGCGCCGAAGAGGTCCGTGTCGTGCCCTTGCTCGTAGTGCAGGCGCAGGCCGCCGGTGACCTCGCCGCGCAGCCAGCCGAGATCGTAGCGGCCGGTCATGCGCGGCTCGACGCCCGTGACGAGGTACTCGCGCAGGCGCCCGACGGTCGTCCGCAGGAAGTGGATCCCCGACCCGTCCGAGGCGACCGGATCCGCCGGGCCGTGGACGGCGCCGAATCCATCGACGACGCGGTCGACGGGCGCGCCCATCGGGACGCCGGTGCCGTGCTCGGCGCGCAGGAAGTCCTGGCGCCACCAGTCGCGCGTGGTGAGGCTGAAGTAGGCGGTGGTGGCGAGGGTCGTGTCCGGGCTCAGCTCGACCTGGTGGGTGATCTGCGTCGCGCCGCGCCGGACGGGGAAGCGATCGTGCTGGGCGAAGTTGTCGAGCACGCCATGGTCGAACTGCGTCTGGGTGAGGCCGACGTTCGTGGACGTGCTGTCCTCCGCGTACCACTGCAGCTTGATGCGCAGCTCGCCCGCGTCGTGCAGGTCGAGCGCGAAGCGAGCCATCGTGTCGAGCCGGTTCAGGTCGAGGTGCCGGGGCCCGTCGAAGTGCTGGTACATCGCCGTCACGAGCACGCCGAGGTCGCCGATCGTGTCGCCGGCGCTCGCGAACCCGTACCCGTAGCCGTCCGTGCCGATGCGCGCGTCTCCGATCAGCGTGAGCTCGGCCGGCGGAGCGAGGGTCACGAAGTTGAGCACCGCGCCGATCGTGCGGGGCCCGTAGAGCAGCATCGCCGCGCCGTGGACGAGCTCGACGCTGCGGTAGCGCTCGACCGCGGGCGCCACGTAGAGCTCGGGGTAGTCGTATGGCATCATCGCGATCGGGACGCCGTCCTCGAGCACGAGCACGTTGCGGCTGCGGTCGGAGTAGAGACCGCGGTAGCCGATGTTGGGGCGCAGGCCGATGCCCTCTTCGTCACGGACCGTGATGCCGGGCGCGCGGCGCACGACGTCGACGACGCTCAGCGGCTGCTGGCGGCGCAGCGCGTCCTCGTCGAAGGTGGTGGTGGCCTCTTCCGTGCTGTCCGGATCGGCGATGCGCGTGCCGACGACGAGCACGTCGGACGCCTGGAGGTCGTCGAGATCGGAGTCGTACTCGGTCTCGGTCTCGGTCTCGGTCTCGGTCTCGGTCTCGCTCTCGTGCGTCTGCGCCGACGCGCGCGGGATGGCCACGAGCACGCAGACGGCCGACGCGATCGAGACGCAGCGGAGCATCAGTCCCCGTCGGCGGCCGACACGATGCTGACGCCGAGCGTCGCTGCCACGTCGCCGGCGAGCGTCCGCTCGAGCAGCCCGAGCGCGTCGTACGCCGCGTTGCCCGCCGCGTGATCGGCTCCGCTCACGTACGACTCCCACTCGGGCGTGAGGGGGGGCGTCTCGAGGGCCGCCAGCGCCGTCGAGGCCGCCGCGAACTGGCCGAGAACCTCGTCGGCCAAGGCCGCGTTGCGGGTGCGCAGGAACGCGTCCGGGCTGTGGGGGGCGATCGTCCACGCGTCGTGCGCGCCGTCGACGCAGGCCTGCATCGAGGCGACCGAGACGTGGGCGTAGGGCGACTCCACGCCGCCCGTCGCCACGGTCCGGCCGAGCGGCTTTCCGATCCGGTCGACCTTGGTGCGCTCGACGGCCTCGCGGATCTGGCTGACGAGCGCGTCGACCGCCGCCTGCTGGGAGGTGAAGCTCGTGTTGCCAGCGTTGCCGGCGTTCACGAACGTCCCGACGTAGTTGCCGCCCCCCGCGCTCCACGCCGTCTCGAGCTGCCCGGTGACACGCTCGACGTGGTCGGCGAGCGCCACCGCATATGCGCAGCGCCGCGTCTCGCCCAGGGCGGCCAGCGTCATCGCGTCGTCGCGCGCGGTGTACCCGGGGTACGCGAAGAGGAGGTACTCGAGCGCGGAGAGCCCCTTGCTCCCCGCCCCCAGCGCATCGACGTAGTGCGCGTCGATCGCGTCCGTCGCCGCGACGTTGGCCTCGATGGCGGTCACGTTGGTCGGCCAGGTGGCGAGCTCGGGCCCGAGGTTCATGTCGCGCGCCGGGCCGAAGTGGTACGCGGTCGTCGATCGCCACGCGAGGAAGGCCGTCGTCCAGGCCTCGCGCGCGGCCGTGAGCCGGCCTGCGTCGGGCGCCGCACAGAGCGCCCCGACGCTGGTGTGCAGGTCGGCCGCGCTCGCCCGGGACGCGGCGATGCCGGGCAGGATGACCATGTCGGCGGTCTCCCGCAGCAGCGCGCCTCGATCGTAGGGCGGGTAGCTCGGCCCGTCACAGCCGGGGCAAGCGAGCGACGCCGCGGTCGAGAGCGAGAGGGCGAGGAAGAGGACGGTACGGCGCATCGGAGGACCTCGAGACGAAGAAGGCTAGAGGGAACGAACGAATCGCACGAGCGCGTCGCGATCGCTCGCGCTCATCGTGACGAAAGCCTCACGTGCGGCCTCGGCCTCGCCGTCGTGCCACAGGATCGCCTCCGTCACGTCGCGGGCACGCCCGTCGTGCAGGTAGAAGGCCTCGCCCGACACGACCTCGGCCAGGCCCACCGCCCACAGCGGGGGCGTCCGCCACTCGCGGCCGGTCGCGGCGTGGTCCGGGCGCCCGTCGGCGAGACCTTCTCCCATGTCGTGGAGCAAGAGGTCCGTGTAGGGCCAGACCTGCTGGCCCGCGAGCGCAGCGACGTCGCTCGGGCCGGTGACGAACGAGGGCACGTGGCAGCTCGCACACTGAGCGGCGTGGAAGAGCTCGCGACCGCGCAGAACGCGCGCGTCCGACGCGTCGCGCCGCGCGGGCACCTCGCGGGCGCGCTGGTAGAGCGTGATGGCGTCGAGCACCAGGTCGCTCGCCTCGTGCTCGCCTCCGTCCGGGGCCGCCGCGCACTCGCGCTGCGCTTCCGTGCAGGGCTGCGCTCCCACGGCCACGGACGTGATCCCCATGTCCCCGGCGAGCGCGGCCGCCGTCTGCGTGCGCACGTCGGGCATCGAGGCCTTCCACCCGAAGCGCCCGAGGCGCCACGCCCCGCGCTCGGCGTCCCACACGCGGCTCGCGCGCCCCGAGATCCCGTCGTGATCCGCGTCGTCCGGATCCTCGTTCGCGAGGAGCGCCGCGTCGGGGATCGCCTCGAGCAAGCCGAGCCCGACCAGCGCGGGCGCCGTCCGCACCGACACGAGCGTGGCCTCGGCCATCGGCCCATAGGCCAGAGAGACGATGTCCACGCGCGGCGCGCGCATCGAGAGCGGTGTGCCGTCGGCGAACGCGCCTCGCGTCTCGATCCAGCGCGTGAGGGTCGCGGCCTCCGGCGGGACGCCGAGGATCGCGCGCGTCTGGAGCTGCGCGCCGTAGGTCGGCTCGGCGTCCGCGCCGGCCACGCTGAGCCGCACCAGCGACGAGAGCATCTCGCCGCCCTCGTCGGCGGGTCGGCCGCGGCCGCTCCGCGCGTGACAGGCGCTGCAGCGCGTGGCGTTGTAGAGCGGACCGAGGCCGTCGCGGGAGGAAGCCGACGCCGGCGCGCTCACCCAGTCGTGCGTGGTGAAGCTGTCGCCGACGACGAACGCCGCGTGCTGCGCCTCGTCGAGCCCGAGCACCTCGTGCTCGAGCGCCGCGCGCGACGCGTCTTGCGTCGTCGCGCCCCCGCCGGGCATCGACTCACCCGGGTCGAGGGAGGGCGCCGTCGCCGCGCACGCCGCGACGAGGCTCGACGCGAGCAACGGGGCTCCGAGCGCCGCGAGACGCCGACGCATCAGTCGTTCGAGAGATCCGCCGGCGTGATCGTGACGCCCAGCGTGGCGGCGACGTCGGTCTGCAGCAGGGCCGCGAGATCCTCGAGCTCCGTGTGCACCTGCCACATCGCGATGCGCCCCGGATCGCTGTCGACGCCGAGGAAGAGCTGATCGAAGGGACACATGCCCTGAAGGGTCGCGCTCGGGCAGGAGGCCGTCGTCGGCCACGCCGCCAGGTGCGTGAGCACGGCCTGGAGCGCGGCGCGGACACGCGCGTCGAGCGCCGCGTCGCGCGCGCGCACGAGGTCGGACAGCCCGTGGCCACCGACCACCGTTCCGTCGGTCCGCGTGTACTGCCCCTCGTACACGTTCACCGCGCCCTGCACGTCGTTGAGCAGGTCGGCGCTCGTGTTGTCGCTGAAGCAGGAGTGCTCGTCCTCCTGCAGTTTGTCGGTGTACGCCGGCAGGATTCGGTCGTCACCGATCTCGCCGCCGAGCAAGCGGATGAGGCCGATGAGGATGCGGTGCACGCCCTCGCGCGGCTCGAGCGCGACGAACTCCGCGCGGTAGTTGCTCGCGCCTGGCGCCCACGCGTCGCGCACCGCCGTCAGCTCGCCCACGAGCATCTGGGTCGTGACGTCGAGGTACGCCCGGCGTCGGTCGGCGTTCATCTGCATTCCATCGACGAAGTCGGTGTGCAGACGATCGCCGGCGCCGTCCGCGCGCAGATCCTGGCCCCAGAGCAGGAACTCGATGGCGTGGAAGCCGACGGTGACCGTCTCGGATCCCGTCGGGAGGTTCGCGTCACGGAGCGCCGCCGCGTCGATCGTCGGGACCGCGGACGGCATGTTCACGATGCCTCCGAAGCTCGGCGCGCCGCCGGTTCCCGCGACGTAGTCGATCTGCGCCTCGTCGATCGGCCACTCGTTCGTGTAGGCGGAGTGGTCCGCGATCGGCCCGCCGTAGAAGCGCGCAGCCTCGGTCTGCATGTACGTGACGCGAGCGTCCCGCCACGCGTCGCGCGCGCCGGTGAGCGCCGCGGCGCTCGCGCTCGTCCCCGAGGCGAAGAGCGGCTGCGCGCTCGTGCGCAGATCGAGCGCGTCGATGCGCGCGTCGTCGTACTCGGCGTGCAGGATCGCCGCGTAGTCCTCGAGCACGGGACGGCCGTCGGAGAGCGTGTCGGCAGGCGTGCCGCACGACGCGAGCGCGAGCGCGGCGAGGGAGAGGACCGACGAGGGGGTGCGTTTCACGGGGACTCCTCCGAAATGGATGCAGCGCGGACTGCCTGATTCTGACTCTCAGTACGAGTAAATGATAGTTACTATCAACTGAGGGGCGCTGCAAGTCCGTATCGGGTCGGCTGCCGACGCTCAGGCGTACACGACGCGCAGGTTCTCGATGACGTACTTCAGCACGTCCTCGACCGTCTTCGTGTCGCGGTCGCGCACCACCGCGAAGCCGTCGCCCTCGTAGCTGTCGCTCTTCGGCGCGCCGGGCGTCGGCAGCTTGGCCTCTTCCACGTACTTCCCGATCTTCTTGTTCACCGCGTCGGCGTTCTCCACGCGGACGATCCGGCCCCGCCCGGCGCCGCGCAGGTAGGCGCAGCCGACGGCGTACTTTCGCTCGTAGGGACCGTCGAAAGCGCGATCGACGACCGCGCGTGCCCAGGCGCGGTACGGGTCGAAGTCGTGCGCGAGCCCGGTCATCAGGGTGATGTTCGCGCCTGGAGGCCGCTGCGCGATCTCGCCGATCGCGAGCGAGCCGTCCTGCCGGCGGAACCACTCCATGTGGGTGAAGCCGTCGTCGAGACCGAGGGCCTTCACGGCCGCGTGCCCGATGCGCTTGGGCTCGTTCCACTCCGCCCCGCCGATGTCGCGGGGCAGGACGCAGCACCACTGGATCCACGGGTTCTCGAGCACCTCGAGACAGCTCGGCAGGTACCTGCTGAGCGAGTGGAAACGGACCTCGCCGCCCGTCGTGATCGTCTCGAAGCTGAACTCCTCCCCGCGCAGGAACTCCTCGGCGAGCATCGGGCTCGCGTCCGAGACCCGCATGGACTCGAGCGCGCCCTTCAGCGCCCCGTCGTCGGTGACGCGGAAGGTCGCCTTCGCGCCCATGCCCGCCGGGGGCTTGAGCACGATCGGGTAGCCGACCTCGCGCGCGAACGCCTGCCCCTCGCCGAAGGTCGTGAGCACCTTGTGACGCGCGACCGGCAGGCCGGCGGCGCGCAGCGCGTCCTTCATGCGCGCCTTGTCGCGGAACAGATCCGCGGTGCGCGGGTCCGTCCCCGGCACCTCGAAGTGGGCCCGCAGCTCGGCGAGCTGCACCTGGAGCGGCTCCAGGATCCCCAGGATGCGCTCCGGGCGTCCGTACTTCTTCCGCAGCGCCTCGATCGCGCGCGCGAGCTGCTTGGTGTCGAGACCGTCCTTCACGGTCACGACGTCGTCGAACATCTTGCGATCGCGGCCCTTCGGCTCCTCCTGCAAGACGCCGAGGAATCGGACGTCCTTCAGCTTCGCGGCGGCGCGCGCGAAGCGCATGGTGGTCTCGAGCGGGAAGGGTGCGACGAAGACGATGTTCCGCATCTGGGCGGATGCAGACTATCCGAGACGCCCTATCCGAGGCGACCGGCGCGGTAGTCGGCGAACGCCTGCTCGATCTCTCGCTCGGTGTTCATCACGAAGGGGCCGCCGTGCGCGATCGGCTCGCGGATCGGGGCGCCGGCGAGGACGAGCAGCTGCGCCCCGGCGTCCGAGCGCACCCTGACGAGCTCGCCCGGGGTCAGCTTCGCGAGGGCGCCCTCGGGGACCCTCTCGGAGCGGGGCCCGATGGCCGGCGACCCCTCGGCGGCCAGGACGAACGCCGCGTGCTCGCGCGGCAGACGGAGCTCCACGTCGTCGCCGGCGCCGAGACGCAGCGTGGCCAGGACGGGCTCGGTCGTGCGCGGCGCCACCGGCCCCCGCGCGCCGAGCAGCTCGCCCGCGATCACCCGCAGCTGTCCTCCGCGATCGAGCGTGACCTCGCCCATGCGCTCGGCGCCGAGCTCCTGGTAGCCTGGCGCCTGCCACTTCTGCGCGCGGGGGAGGTTGACCCAGAGCTGAAAGCCCCAGAGCTCCGTGTCGCCCGCGGGATCCGTCTCGGGCATCTCGCTGTGCACGATGCCGCTGCCCGCCGTCATCCACTGCGCGCCGCCCGGCACGACCACGCCGCCGCCGCCGTGGCTGTCGCGATGACGGAAGCGGCCGGACAGCATGATCGACACGGTCTCGAAGCCGCGGTGCGGGTGGCTCGGGAAACCGCGCGCGTAGTCGGCGGGGTCGCTCGAGTGGATCTCGTCGAGCAACACGAAGGGGTCGAGCGCCTCGAGGGCCGCCGCCGCCGTGTGGCGGGTGAGCGAGACGCCGGCCCCGTCGACCGAGCGACGTGCCTCGACGAGCTGCTCGACCGCGCGCGACACCAGCGAGCGCCGGCCGCTCGCGCGGAGGCGGGTGGCCTCCGGCGCGCACCCGAGCGCGCCGAGCGCCAGCGTCGCGGCGGCGCCGCCGATCAGGGTCCGTCGTCCCAGGCGCGTCACGGGGCTCGAAGTGTAGGGCCGTCCCGGGCGATCGGCACCCCGACGGCGTACGGGGAATTTGACGTGGAGCCGTTCGATCCGCAGCTTTGAGGGGTGAGGTCGGCCGCCGCGCTCCGCGCTTCGATGATCGGGCTCGCGCTGGTGGGCGCGGGGCTCGTCGCGAACGGTCCCTCGCACTCCGTGGCCCAGGAGGTCGAGGGTACCGGCCCGCTGCTCGTCGCGCTGGCCGATCCGCCGGTCCCCGAGGCGTCCGACGCGGCGTCCGGCGCCATGACCCCCTCGACCGATCCGGCGCTACCCGCGGCGCCGGTCTGGCCGCTCGACGAGCAGGGTCGACCGATCTACGGCGTCGACGTCGCGATCGAAGACGCGAGCGGCACGGCGCTGCGCGCGTTCCACGAGTCCCTGCGCCGCGCCGCGACCGGCGAGGGCCAGTCGCGCATCGTGTTCTACGGCGCCTCGCACGTGGCCGCCGACATCTACACCGGTACCGTGCGCCACCTCTTGCAGTCGCGCTTCGGCGACGCCGGTCACGGCTTCGTGCTCCCCGTCGAGCCCTGGCCGAGCTACCGAGCGGCGGACCTCGACGTCACCTCGAACTACCGCCGCTGGGACATCCTGCGCGTTCACGTCGGGCAGACCGAGCCGCAGCTGTACGGGATCATGGGCGTCACGCTCACGACGGAGGCACCCCGCGCGTGGGGCCGCATCGACACCGGGGCGGAGCCGGCGAGCCGCTTCGAGCTCTGGTACGCGGAGCGCCCGGACGGCGGCACGATCGACGTGCTCGTCGATGGGCACCTCGATCGCCGGCTGAACTCGCGCTCCGATCACCCGCACCCCGTCTACACCGTCGTCAGCGCGGAGGACCGCCCTCACACCTTCGAGGTCCGCACGCGGGGCGACGGAACGGTCACGATCTACGGCGCGACCGTCGAGCGCGAGCGACCGGGCGTGATCGTCGACACGCTCGGGATCAACGGCGCGCGTGCCGCCGCGCAGCTCCTCTGGAACCCCGAGCTGCAAGCCGAGCAGCTGCGACGCCGCATGCCGGATCTCGTCGTGCTCGCGTACGGCACCAACGAGAGCGGTGACGACGACCAGCCCATCGAGGACTACGAGGCCGCGGTGCGGGCGGTGGTCGGCCGGGTGCAGAGCGCGGTGCCGGGTGCGTCCTGCCTGCTGGTCGGCCCGTCCGACCGGCCCATCGTCCACCGAGACCACACTTTCGAGACGCGCCCGCGCACGGCGCAGGTCGTCGAGGTCCAGCGCCGCGTCGCGCGGGACTACGGCTGCGGCTTCTTCGACCTCGTCGCGTTCGGCGGGGGCGACCTCCACATGGTCGAGTGGGCGGCGGCCGATCCGGCGTGGGCGCAGCCCGACCACACGCACTACACCGCGCGCGGCTACACGCGCCTGGGCGAGGTCATGGCCAACGCGCTGGTCGACGGCTACCGAGGCCCCCTCGAGCTCTGAGCGCGGGCGCATCGTCGATCCCCTTCACCCCGGGCCCGCGCGGGCGTATCCTCTGAGCGCGGCCTCGGTTCCGCTTGGACGAGGCCACGGAGTACACCAATGCGACGACGGACGTTCTTCGGGATCGTGGGTGCCGGTGCCGTGAGCGCAGCGCTTCCGCTGCCCCTGCTCGCCAGCGCAGGACCGACCGGTGGCCAGCGCGCGGAAGGCCGCGGCCACCTGCCGAGCCTGGACTTCCTCTTCGCCCCGCTGATCGGCCGGCCGCTCCCCGGGGGTTTCCGCGTGCTGGCGGTCTCGGACGTGCAGCGCGGGTCCGCGACGGTGACGCTCGCCCGCCAGGACGGCGCGCGAGCGGTCGTGCAGGTCTTCCGGCGCTCGCCGCTCTCGGCGGGGCTGGCGACGACGCGCTTGCTCGACCTGCGCTGGATGAACGGTGGCGATGGTGATCGCATCACGCAGGAGGCCGGTGGCGTCGCCGTGATGAGCCTCGCGGCGCGCGTTCGCCGCGTCGAGTCGGCGGCCCTTCGAGGGGGCGTCTCGCCCGACCAGCGCGTCGCGCTGCGGGCGCTCTTCACGCACGAGCAGCGCAACGCGGTGCACGGCGGATACCAGGTCGCGGAGACGGCATGAGCGAAGTGGCGGCTCCCCCGCAGCGCTCCGACGTCTCGGGGCCGGGCGATCGCGCGGACTTCGAGTACGAGCTCTCCGAGCGCCAGATCCGCTTCGTGATCGACGAGCAGCTCTATCCGCGCGACGCGATCTACGGCGCCACCTACCTCTTCATCGACCGCTGCTACGTGCTCCTCGATCGACCGGCCGATCAGCGCGTCGCGGTGCGGCTGCGCACGAAGGGACCGGCCACCGCGGCGGAGCTCGAGGCGCTCGCGGGCGAGCTGGCCAACGAGCTGCTCAACCAGGTGCTGCGCCTGCGCGTCGGCGAGTCGACGGCCCGCATCCGCGAGTACTACATGGCCCGCGCGTTCTTCGCGTCCGACCAGAAGAGCACGATCGACCAGCTCCTGGCGGAGCTCGACGCCGAGGAGATGGCCGAGGCCCCGCTCGAGGTCGCCGTCCCCTGGGAGAAAAAGGCCAGCCCTGCTTCGCCGCCGGGCGCTCCCGCCGAGGAGAAGCGCTGATGGGGTCCTCCGCGGAGCCGTCGGCCGCGGCCGATCCCGAGCACGTTCGCTTCCACCGGTCGCTCTACGTCCCCGAGGCCGTCGAGGACGCTGTGAAGGCGTTCGCCGACCTCGCGACCCTCAAGGTGCTGCACAACGCGGAGGACATGCTGGTGATCATCGAGCACGCGCACCCGAGCGTCAGCGCCGTGCTGGCCGACGAGCTGGCGAACTACGCGCTCTCCGAGACGGTCGCGCGCTCGCGGGAGGTCAGCCGATGAGCGATTCCGTCGTCGGCGCGGTGACCAAGAAGACCCTCAGCGTCCGCCGCCTCCCCCTCGTGACCGACAAGCTCTCGTTCTTCCGCTGGGGCGAGGTCGCCGGGCGGATGATCGTCACCAACGACGCCGGACAGTGGCACTTCCTCTCCAAGTCCGACTTCGAGGCGCTGCTCGCGGGCCAGATCACCGAGGCGCACCCCGAGCACGCCGCGCTGCGGGCCAAGGGGTTTCTCCGCGAGGGCCTGGACATCGACGACCTCGCGGCGCGCGTACGCCGGAAGAAGGCGTTTCTCAGCCACGGGCCCCACCTGCACATCGTCATCACGACGCTGCGCTGCAACCAGAGCTGCAAGTACTGCCACGCTTCGCGCACGGACATGGATCGCGTCGACACGGACATGTCGCTCGCGACGGCCAAGCAGGTGGTCGACCACGCGATGCAGTCGACCTCGCCGACGATCAACTTCGAGTTCCAGGGTGGCGAGCCCACGGCCAACTTCGACGCGATCAAGTTCGTGGTCGAGTACAGCCGCGAGAAGAACAAGTACGAGAAGAAGGATCTCGTCCACTCGCTCGTCACGAACATGACGTTCATGACCGAGGAGAAGGCCGAGTGGCTCATCGCGAACGACGTGCTCGTATGCACCTCGCTCGACGGACCGCAGCACGTGCACGACTGGAACCGCGCGTGGAAGCAGTCACCCGACACTCTGCCTCCCGGAAAGAAGGGGCCCCCCGGGAAGGATCTCGCGAAGGCCGGCGCCTACGAGACCGTGCGCGAGTGGATCGCCTACTTCAACCGGCGCTACGTCGAGCTCGGGCGCGACCCGCAGCTCTGGCACGTCGACGCGCTGATGACGACGACGCGCAAGACGCTCGAGCACTTCAAGGAGGTCGTCGACCTCTACGTCGAGCTCGGGATGCACACGATCCACCTCCGCCCGCTGAACCCGTACGGGTTCGCCCTCGCGACGTGGAAGGCCATCGGCTACACGACGACCGAGTACCTCGACTTCTACGCGCAGGCGCTCGACTACCTGATCGAGCTCAATCGGAAGGGCGTCACCATCGTCGAGGGCACGTCGGCGACGTTCCTCGCCAAGATGCTCACGGGTGACGATCCGAACTTCGTCGACATCCGCTCGCCGTGCGGCGCCGGAACGGGCCAGGTGGCCTACAACTACGACGGCAAGCTCTTTCCCTGCGACGAGGCGCGGATGACCTCGGCGATGGGCAACGACCTGTTCCAGATCGGCGAGGTCGGGAGCACAGCGTATCCGGAGATGATCCAGCACCCGACGGTGCGGGCGATGGCCGTCGCGTCGCTGCAGGACTCGCTGCCGGGCTGCGACACGTGCTGGAACAAGCCGTTCTGCGGCGTCTGTCCGATGCACAACTACATGAAGAGCGGGGATATTTTCGGCCAGCGGCCGAACTCCCCCAAGTGCAAGGAGCACTACACCATCGCCTCCCTGCTCCTCGAGCGGCTGGCGAACGACCCGAGCGGCGAGATCGAAGCGATGTTCCGCCGCTGGATCCTGACCCGCCCTCGGGAGCAGGGACAAAGCTGCGCCGTTTGACCGGATTCGTCGTACGCTATCCGTGACCCGGACGCCCGTGCTAGAACGTAACTTGCTCGACCTCGTCGGGCACTCCGCCGTGCAGTAGGAGAGGGATCATGGCCGAAGGCGAGAAGAGGGACGACAACGCCACGCCGGACGCGAGCACCGAGCTCGTGCAGCTCGGGCGTCAGCCCCGTCAGGCAGCCGCGCCGATGCTTCCGCGGCGCAGGCGCGCCCCGGCGCTCTTCATGCAGCCGCGCGAGACCGAGCAGGCGACGCGTCCCGATCGGACGGCGGATCTCCTCATCGCAGCCGACGACCTGCTCGCCGATCCCGCGAGCCGCAGCATCATCCTCGCGCAGCACTGCTCGCACGCCTCGCACGGCTCGCACGGCTCGCACGGCTCGCACGGCTCGCACGGCTCGCACGGCTCGCACGGCTCGCACGGCTCGCACGGCTCGCACGGCTCGCACGGCTCGCACGGCTCGCACGGTCAGTGGTGACGACGCGAGCGCGTCGGGCGGGGTGACGTGCCGGCGGACGCAGCATCGCTGCTGGTCCTGACGGTCACGCGCGCCTGCAACCTGCGCTGTAGCTACTGCCCGACCGCGAAGGACGGCTGGCCCTCGCTCAGCGCCGCCGACGCGCGCCGCGCCCTCGACCTCTTCGTCGGCGCGTTCGGTGGCGGCGCGGTGAAGCTCTTCGGCGGCGAGCCGCTCCTCGTGCCGGAAGTCGTGCGCGCGGCGATCGATCACGCCGAGACCTTGCCGGGTATCCGCTCCATCCAGCTCTCGACGAACGGCCTGATGCTCGACGACGCGTGGCTCGAGCTGCTCGCCTCGCGACCCAAGACCATCCTGCAGGTCTCCATGGACGGGCGGCCCGAGGACCACCGCCGGCACCGCCGCTCGCTGCCCAAGGTCCTGGACACCTACGATCACCTCGCCGCGCTCGCGCCTCGGCTCGCGCGCTTGCCGCGCGTGGTGGTCACGCAGACCATCCCGCCCGCGACGGCGGCGGCCGCCGCGGACAACTTCGAGCACCTCCTCTCGCTGGGCTTCCGCCGCTTCAACTTCCTCCCCGGCTACTACATCCCCTGGACCGACGAGCAGCTCGCGGCGCTCGAGCGCGCGCTCGGCGCGATGGCGGAGAACATCGAGGCGCGATGGGCGGCGGGCGAGTGGCTCTACGTCCGCAACCTCACGACCCGGGCGCCGACGCCCTTCTTCAACACGGGCCTGGTCGTCGACGCGGACCGGACGATCCATCCCTCGAACGTGGGCCTCTCGGGCGCGCTCGAGGAACTGCTCGATCAGACGCGCTGCGGCGACCTCGACGCGCCGCCGACTCCCGCCGCGCTCGCGGGCAAGCAGCGCGAGGTGAACGCGCTGCTCGAGCGCACGCTCCCGCCGCGCGTGTGGAGCTCGACCCTGGCGGCCGACGAGGCCCTCACGCGCTTCTGTCGGCGCCTCTTGCCGCGCTGGATCGACGCTCGCCGGTCGAGGGCCGCGTGACGAGGCGTCGAGGTCCGCGCCCATGAGGGTGTCTCTCCCCGTCCTCGGCGCGCACGCCCCGGCGAAGGCCGAGAACGCGACACCCTGGATCGCGCGGAACGGCCGGGTGATGGAGCGGCTCGAGCTGCACCTCACGTACACCTGCCCCGAGCGCTGCTCGTTCTGCTCCGAAGAGCACCGCATGCAGCGCTTCAGGCCCTTCCCCGTCACGTGGGCACGCGTGGCCACCGTCCTGCGCATGCACGCGTCGCGTGGCGTGAAGAACGTCCACTTCACCGGGGGCGAGCCGACGATCCATCCGCAGTTCGTCGAGGTGCTCGCGCTCGCCAAGAAGCTGGGGATGCGCACGTCGATCGGGACCATCGGGACGATGATCGCGCGCGCGGAGTTCGCGGCGCGCGCGCTGCCCTTCCTCGACGAGGGGCTCTTCTCGCTCCACGGGCCCGACGCGGCGCTGCACGACGCCATGGCGGGGCGCGAGGGGAGCTTCGAGCAGGTCTGCGCCGCGATCGCGAACGCGAGGCGTCTGCGCCCGGACTTCCGCGCGTACGTGAACACGGTCGTCACGCGCCAGAACGTGGAGGCGCTGCCCGACACCGCCGCGCTCGCGGACGCCCTCGGGGCCGAGCTGATCGTGATCTCGAACGTCACGCCCGAGGGCAAGGGCCTGGACGACTACGAGCGGCTGGCGGTGCCGCTCGATACGCTGGCCCGGGTGCTGCCCCAGGTACCGTCGCGCGCTCCCCGCGCGGTGGTACGCTTCTTCGGTACCCCGATGTGCCTCTTGGGCGATCACGCGTTCCTCTCGAACGATCTGCACTGGGATCCGCGCGTCACCGTCGAGTGGGGCAGCGCGCCGGGCAAGGTCGTGTTCGAGGCGATCTACTCCTGGGCGCCCGACCGCAAGCGCGTCCACGCCCATGCCTGCCGAGACTGCGCGCGTCGTGACGTCTGCATGGGCGTGTTCGACCGCTACGCGGAGATCTTCCCGACGACGGCCCTGACTCCCTACGTGAAGGCGGGCGGGTCGTGAGCGCGGACGGCGACGCACCGGCACCGGCCAGCTCCGCGCTCTCCCCGAGCGCGAACCAGGTGACCAGCACTTACCGGGACCTCCGCAAGAACGTCGAGATCAACGTCGGCAAGGTCTGCAACAACAAGTGCGTCTTCTGTCTCGACGGGATGCCGACGAAGGAGGATCTCGCGTTCATCGACTTCGAGGTGATGAAGCGCGAGCTCGAGCGCTGGCGGGCCGAGGGCCACCTGTCCGTCGGCTTCCTCGGGGGCGAGCCGACCACGTACATGAAGATCGTCGAGTCGGTCGCGTACGCCAAGGAGCTCGGCTACACGCGGATCGCGCTCGCCACCAACGCGATGATGCTGCGGCGCATGGAGTTCACCGACAAGCTCCTCGCGGCCGGCCTGACGCGCACGACGATCTCCATGCACGGGCACACCAAGGCGCTCGAGGACGAGCTCGTGATGGTGCCGGGCGCGTACGAGAAGAAGTGCGCAGCGATCCGGAACCTCTTGAAGCGCAAGTCGGAGGGACACCTCGCGGACGGCGTCTCCGTGAACATCGTGCTCAATGCGAAGAACGGGCCGCACCTGCTCGCGATGATGAAGTTCTTCTTCGACACGATGGGCCTCGACGATCTGCGCGTGAACTTCGTGCGCCCCGAGGGCTACGCCGAGGGGAACGCCGATCTCGTGCCCACCTACACCGAGATCGTGCCGCTGCTCACGAAGGCGATCCTCTTGAACGAGTACCACTTCAAGAAGACGTTCACCTTCGGCGGGTTCCCGCTCTGCGTGCTCCCGGAGGAGCTCTTGCGCAGCAAGCACCTGCTCGCGAAGTACTGCGGCGACGTCTTCCGCGACCTCTCCACCGATTGCTCGATCCGCGCCGAGGGCGAGTACGGCGTCGCCTCGTTCGAGGACGGTCGCGCTCGCTTCAACTGGCAGGATCGCAAGCGCTACGACCTCAAGCACCACATGGACGCCTGCTCGCGCTGTGCGCTGACCGACGTGTGCGAGGGCGTCTGGCGCGGATACCTCGACATCTACGGCGAGGGCGAGTTCGCCCCGCTCGTGTGGGAGCAGGGGGCTGCTCGTCGCCATGCCCCGCGCGCCCAGCGCGCCCCCGTTCGCAAGGCCACGGCCAAGCGTGGTAGCGCCAAGATCCGGCTCGTCGTCCTCGACCGCGAGTGACATGGGCCTGCGCGTCGTCTTCGTCGGTCTCGACCTCGCGTGCGATCTGCCGATCGGCGAGCGTGTCCTCGACGCCGCGCAGCGCGTCGGCGCGCCCGAGGGCAGCCGCTGCCGCGGCGTCTGCGCCTGCTCCACGTGCCACGTCTACGTGCGGAGCGGAGCGGAGAGCCTGAGCCCCGTCCACGAGGACGAGCGCGACGTCATCGAGCTCGCGTGCGAGGAGCCGCGCCCGGAGAGCCGCCTCGGCTGCCAGGCGCGCGCGATCGCCGCCGGCACGGCCGAGGTGGAGATCTCGGAGGAGAGCTTCCGTGCCTGGCTCGAGCTGGCCTCGCCCGCCGAGCGCGAGCGCGCGGTCCGGGCCTGGGCCGCGCGCTCGAGGCGATGAGGTCGGCGCCGCGCACCGCGAGACGGTGAGAGAGAACGTGGCGGGCGCGCGAAGGTTCAACCCTGCCACGGTCGATTGACGCGCAGCACGGTGCGGGCCGCGGGACGCGGCACCATCACCTCCGTGTCGAGCATCCCCGAGCAAGACGCATGGCTCGCCGAGGTCCACCGCTTCCTTTCGCGGACGGTAGACCCAGCGGTCGCGCGGCCCGAGGCTCCCATCGGTCCCGTCGCGCTCGCGGCGCTCCTCGCCGAGGCGGAGTCGCTCGGCCTCTGCGGCAGCGACGAGGAGCCGACGGGCCTCGCGCCGTGGGAAGGGCTCGGCGGAGGCGGGCCAGGCGCGACGCTTGCGGTGCTGACGCGTGTCTCGCGCTCGAGCACGGCTCTGGCGCTCGTCGTGCACCAGCGCGCGCTCGCGCGGAGCGTGGCGCGCCGCGCGAGCCTCGTCGGCCTCGTCGGCGGTCCGCTCGTGATCGCGCCGGAGGCGAGTCACGGCCTCGGTCGTTCCGCGCTCGCCGGCGCGCTCCTCGATGCTCCGCTCGACGACGAGGATCGCGCTCTGCTCGCCGACGCCTTCGCCGAAAACGCGGCGCGCGTTCTGCCGCTCGACCCCGGCTTCTCGGGGCTCCTCACGCCCTGCCTCGCGCGCGATGGCGCGCTCACGTGGCAGCTGCACGCGCGTGAGCAACTGCGCGTCACGACCCACGCCCCCGCGCACGGCCTCGACGAGCTCGTCACGGTCGAGTTGCGACCTCGCGAGCCGGGGAAGATGGCTACCGTGCCCGCCGACGTCGCGCGGACGCTCGTCGGCGAGACGCTGCTGGCACATCAGCTGGCGCTCGTCGCGCTCTCGCTCGGCGCGGTGCAGCGCGCGTACGACCAGGCACGTCGCTTCGCGTCGGAGCGCCACCAAGGCGGCAAGGTGATCGATCGCCACGCGGCCGTGCTCGGCCTGCTCGGACGCGCGCGAGCGACGATCTGCGGCGTGGGCGCGCAGCTCGATGCGCTCTCTGGCCAGGTGCTCACGCTCGCCGAAGGTCCGCTCGCGCTCGGGCTGCGTGCTCGCGCGCAGCCCGAGCTCGCGGCCGCGGCCAACGCCGCAATGCAGGTGTTCGGAGGGCTCGGTTACCTCAGGGACACGGGGCTCGAGAAGGTCGTTCGCGACGTGAACTGTCTGCGCGCGCTCGCGGGCAGTCCGCGCGAGCTCGAGCTCATCGTCGGCGAATGGGATCGCCTTCGCGGCCGAGCGGGGCATGCGCGGCTTGCTCCCTCGCCCACGGCGAGTCGATGCGAGCTCATCGTCGACTCTCTGCCGGGGCACGTCCCGCCCTCGAGTCCGCTCTCGCCGCGCACGGCCTTCGCGCGGCTGCCGCGTGTCGCCCGCGCGATGGCCGAGTACGCGCTCGCCGATCCCTGGGAGCTCGACACGGCGTCGCTCCCTCCCTCGCTCGGCCGCGTGCGGCGCAAGGCGCGCGCTTTCGCGGAGCGACACCTCGCCCCGGTCGCCCTCACCATCGACGCGCGAGGCCACGGTCCGCCCGGCGCCCCGGGCCCCGAGGCGATGGGCGTGCTGCGTGCGGCGGCGCGCGAAGGACTGCTCGACGACCTCCTGCCCAGACCCTTCGGCTCCGCCGATCCTCGTCTGTTCCGACACCCGCTCCACTTCGCGTCTGCGCTCAAGGTCGAGGAGCTCGCCGCGGTCGACGGTGGTCTCATGCTGCTCGTCTCTGCGCACTCCCTCGGGGTCGCACCGCTCTTGCTCGCAGGCGATCTCGGAGCGCTGCGTCGCTTCGTGCTCCCGCTGTTTCGTTCGTGCGCGCGCGGCGAGCCGAAGATCTGCGCGTTCGCGATCACGGAGCCCATGGCCGGCTCCGACGTCGAGGAGGGGCACGGCGCGATGCGCCTCCGCCCGGGCACGATCGCGACACGCGCACGCGGAGGGTGGAGGCTCTCGGGCCGCAAGTGCTTCATCAGCGGGGGCGACCTGGCCGAGGGGGTCGTCGTCTTCGCCGCGCTCGCTGGCGAGGACATGCCCTCGTGGACGGCGTTCTGGGTTGCTGCGCGCACGCCTGGCTTTCGCGTGGTGCGCACCGAGCTGAAGATGGGGATGCGCGCCTCGGGCGCGGCCGAGCTCGAGCTCGACGAGGTGTGGGTCCCGGACGACCACGTGATCGGTGGGCTGCGCAACGGATGGGGGCTCAGCCGCGCGGTGCTGAACATGTCGCGCATTCCGGTCGCGGCCATGGGCGTCGGCTTCGCGCGCGCGGCGACCGAGGCGGCCATCGACTTCTGCTGCCGCGTGGAGCTCGGTCGCCGGCCGCTCATCGCCTACCAGGACGTGCAGCTGGAGATCGCCGACATGCTCGCCGACACCTCCGCCGCACGCGCCCTCGTGTGGGCCGCGGCGAGGCGGCCGCAGGCTCTGCAGCGCGAGGCCTCCGCCGCGAAGTTCCGGTGTACGGACATCGCGCTCGCGGTATGCACGCGCGCGATGGACCTGCTCGGCAATCACGCACCGCTGCATCACGAGCGCGTCGAGAAGATCTACCGCGACGCGCGCCTGACGCAGATCTTCGAGGGCACCAACCAGATCAACCGGCTCGCCGTCGTGGAAGACATGCAGGAACGGCTGCTCCTCACGATCGCCGCGCGCTCCGAGGAGAGGACCCCATGAGATCGTTCACCGCGAGCCGCTTCTTCGACGTACCGCGCACGACGTGCGCGACCTCGGAGGGGCCCGTCACGCTGCCGATCCTCTACTACGACGTGCGCAACGTCGTGGGCCTCTTCGCCGTCCCGATCGCCAAGGCCCGGGACGTGCTCGCGGGTACCGGCCTCGAGCCGGTGACGGCGGGGCGGAAGCACGCCGTCGTCGGGCTCTCGTTCTACGAGTACCGGCGGACCACCGTGGGTGTGTACAACGAGGTTGGCACGGCGATCTTCTGCGTGCGTGAGGGGGAGCCCACCACTTCGATCGCGTTCGCCGATGTCCTGCGCAGTCCCGCCGCACGGGCGCTCGGAGTCTACGTCGTCGATCTTCCGGTGACGACGGCCGTGGCCCACGCCGCAGGCCGAGAGATCTGGGGCTACCCGAAATTCGTCACGCCCATCTCGTTCCGCCTCGAGGGTCGAGAGGTCGACCTCGGAGTCGAGGATCCGGGCGGCGCCGGAGACATCTGCCGGCTCCGGGGCCGCCTCGGACGGGGCGTGCCAGCGCCGCCGCTCTCGCTCGTGACCTACACGCATCTCCATGGCGTGTTGCTCCGCACGCACATCGACGTGCGCGGAGCTGTGAGGGTGAGAGCGTCGGGCTCGGTCCGACTCCACGTGGGTGGCTCCAAGCACGTGATGGCCGATCGTCTTCGCGCGCTCGGGCTCGAGGACGCACGACCGTTCCTCACGATGGTCACCGATCGCTTCCAGTCGATCCTCCACGCGGGCGTCAGGGTCGGTTGATCTTCCGCAAGAGCGAGCGCGCTCGCGTCAGCGGTTGCTGGCACCAGAATGGAAGAGGGCTACACACGGCAGCGTAGCCGGACGAGCCGAGGGCGCTCGCGGCGAACGATACGGAGGAACGAGTGATCAAGGGAATCTCTCTCGCGGTGATGGTGCTCGCGCTCTCGGTCAGCGGATGCTGCATGGGTGGTGGCGGCTCGGCTCCGGCTCCCATCCAAATCGCGGGCCCGGGGTTCACGCCCGATCCGACCACGGCCACGGGCCTGGCCGGCGGTGTGCAGCAGGCGAGCGCGCTCGCGGCGAGCGACGCCAACGGCAACCCCTGCCTCGGCAACGTCCCGCTCACCGCGCAGCACACCGTGCACGTCGGGGCCGCGATCCCGTTGCTTCGTGTGCTCGTCAGCGGCACGCAGGACAGCACGCTCGTCGTGCGCGGGCCGACGGGCACGTTCTACTGCAACGACGACTCGGGCGACCCGGGCAACAGCCTGAACCCCGTCGTGGACATCGCCAACGCGGCGCCAGGCGACTACGCGGTGTACGTCGGCGCGTACAGCTCGGACTCGACGCTCAGCTCGTACACGATCGGCTTCACGGCCACGCCGGGCACGTTCCCGACGCAGGTCCTTCACTGACCTCATCGCCTCGAGCGCGCGGCCCAAACCCGGACCGCGCGCTTCGCCACTCCGATCTGCGCTACCGACCGGCCGCCGGCGTGTCGACCATCACGGCACGCGGAACCACAGGCTGTGACCCGTGGTGGTGTGGTTCCGGTAGAGCCCGACGACGTAGAGCCCACTCGTCCAGCCGGTCGGTGGCATCGGCAGGTGGACCGCCACCAGCCCGGACGCGTCGCCCCACGGGCCCGCCGTGCAGGGCGCCTCCACGTCGCCGGTCCATGTCGGCAGCGCGTTGCGATCGTCGGGCGGGTACTGGCTCACGCCGATCGACAGGCCCGGCTCGACCGTCTGCATTCGGATCGAGGCGTACATCGAGATGGCGCCCGTCGTCATCGGGAGCGCCGTGTCGGGCGACATGCCACCGATCGCGAGAGGCTGCGGGCAGACGCCGTCCGAGTCGGGCTCGGTGCACACGGTCATCGTCTCCATCGGAGGCGGAACGGAGCCCCCGAAACAGCACCCTCCGAGCACGAGCGCGAGCCCCGAGATCCACGACGGTCTGACCATGTGCACCCTCCTGCGCGCGTAGCTACCCGACGCCGTGAGTCGTGTCGAGAGCGCTCGGAGACCGTGGTGTCCGGATCGCCAGCGTCGGTGCGCCGCGTGCGCCAGTCGCGCGCCGAGAACGCCTGCCGCGAGGTGTCGACGAGAGAGCTCCGGGCGGCGGTTGCGCTCGAGTCGGTCGCGATCTGGCTCGCGTACACCCACCCCAGCGCCGAGATCGCACCGGAGCAGGCGCAGACGCCGCGGCAGCGGCTGCCCTCGGGCGCGCCAACGCGCTGTGCGGCGTCGAGGACACGCTCGCCGAGCAGCTCGCGCCGGAAACGCAGGTCGGCGCCGCGTCAGCGCGAGACGGTGAGAGAGAACGTGGCGTTCGCGCAGGTGGTCGCCGGCGTGTTGCGCACGACCTGGATGTAGACCGTCGCGGGCCACGACGACATCGCGGACGTGTATCCCGTCGGTCCGTTCGCGACGGTATCGGCCATCTGGTAGGTCGAGAACGAGCCCGTGCCCGAGTTCGCCGGGTCGCCCGGGGCGTTGCAGGCGTACGTCCCGGCGGAGCAGTTGCTCCACACGAAGATGTGGAAGTTCGCGGACGGCGTGACCGAGATCGTCGGCGTCCCGCCGCGCGGGGCCGGAGCGGCGTCCGCAGGGAAGGCGACCTGGAACCAGGCCGAGCTGGCGCCGGGACCGATGTTCACCGTCTGGGACATCGTCATGCCCGCCGTGACCGACCCGAGGTTGCGCGCAACTGCACAGGTGGCGCCCGCGCCGGCGAGGTCGCACTCGCAGCCGTTGCCCGTGCTCCCATCGTAGTTGGCCCAGCCGGTGCTGCACATCGCGATGCCGCACCCGCTGAAGCCGTTGCAGGACTGGGTGTCGACGTGGGGGACCGCGCCGCAGAGCGCGGCGCCGCCGTCGTCCACCGTGCCGTTGCAGTTGTCGTCGACGCCGTTGCAGCTCTCGGGACCGCCCATGGGGGCCATGCAGGTCTGCGGAAGGCCCATCACGCATGCCTGAACCGTCGTCGTGCACGCGCCGGAGCCGCAGCTGCGCGTCCCGGCCGTCCCGTCGAGGTTGTCGCAGACGCCGGCCGTGTTGCCGGTGCACGTCCCCGATCGCGGCGTCATGCAGGTGTCGTTGCAGTCGATCTGCGTGGTGCCCGGCAGCTGGGCGGGGCACATCACCGCCGCCGTGCGGCACGCGCCCGCGCCGTCACACGCCGCCGCCGAGTCGCTGACCGGGGCGCGGGAGCGGCAGACGTCGCTCCCGGCGCCGAAGCCCGTGTAGTAGTTGTCGCACGCGAAGCCGGGGCACTCGCCAGCGGGATCGCTTCCGGCCGCGATGGCGGAGCAGGTGCCCTCGCTGCCGGCGACGTTGCACGCCATGCACGCGCCCGTGCACGCGCTCGAGCAGCACGTGCTGTCCACGCACGAGAGGCCCGTCTGGCAGTCCGCGTTGCGGCCGCAGGGCCCGCCCTGCGGGAGATCGGGGATGCAGAAGCCGACCGCGCAGTGCGCCGCGGCCACGCAGTCCGCGTCGCTGACGCAGCTCGTCGGGCAGGCGCGCGACGTCTGCGGATCCGCGCCGGTGCAGACGATGGGGTTGTAGGTGCCGCAGTCACGCGCCGTGACCGACGCGTCGCAGGCCGTGTCGTCGTTGATGCCGCTCATCGCCGTGCAGGAGTTGCTCTGGCAGGTGACGACGCCGCGGTGACCCTGGCAGTTCGTCGGGTCGTCGCAGATGCGCGTCGGCGATCCGCCGCCGGGGCAGTTCGCGTCCGTGGCGCAGCAGGTCCCCGAGCCGCAGCAGAACCCGTTGTCGCAGTGGGTCGAGGAGCAGTCGCTGTCCTCGTCGCAGACGCCGCCGCTCGGCACGTCGGCCACGCAAGCGCCCGTGTCGCAGTGCGCGCTGACGATGCAGTACAGGTCGTCGTCGGTCCCGGCGGCGCTCAAGCACTGCGTCGCGCAGGTCGTGCCCATCGCGGCGCCGTCGTGGCACGTGTAGAGGCCGCAGTCGGTGTTGGTCCCCGAGGTGCACGCCGCGAGCCGGCAGGTCGCGCCGGCGATGGCCGAGTACGTCCCGTCGCCGTCGGCCGAGCAGCGCCCGGTCATGCAGTCGTTCGGATCCTCGTCGACGTGCGCGTTGCAGTTGGTGTCGATGCCGTCGCAGATCTCGTCGCGGCCCGGGTGCACGCTGACGAGCGAGTCGTTGCAGTCCGGACCCATGCACCCGACGCCGACGCCGTACGTGTCCGCGTCCTCGTCCACGCAGCAGGGTCCGCCGACCGGCGCGCAGACGTTGGCGTGTACGCCCGTGCCCGTCGCGTCGAAGATGCACGTGAAGGCGCGCGGGCAGACGGGCAGCTCGCTGTCGCAGCCGGGCAAGCACGCGTGCTCGCCGGTCACGAGGCGAGCGCAGAACGACATCGGGTCGCAGTCCGCGTCCGTCGTGCACGCCTCGCACGTGCCCACGATCGTGTGCGGGCCCGTGTCGGCCCCGGCGTCGTGGTTGTTCGCGTCGACGGCGCCCGAGTCGAGCGCGCCCGAGTCGCGCGGACCGGTGTCCGGCACCCCGGCGTCCATCGTGCCGGCCTCGCCGGTCCCCGTGTCGCGATGACCACCGGTCGTGGTGTTCCCGTCCGCGCAGCCTGCGCTCAGGGCACCGAAAGCGCTCAACACGACCAAGAGCGCTCGTGCGCGCCCGAACAGACTGCGTTCACCCATCGAGGCCTCCGTGCAGCGGGGATGGCTGCCTCGGATGGTACCTCGGATGGCCCGAGTTTCCGAGATCTCTCGGATCGGGCCCTGACGCGGCGCGCTATGGGCTTGTTTCCGTGCCTGCGCTCAGCGGTGGCACTCGTCTCCGCTCAGGTACCCGAGCTCGCAGAGCTGGCGCCGGCTGGCGTCGTCGAGCTCGACTTGCTGGCCCTCGACGGCTCCCTCGGAGGCTCGCACGTGGGCCGCGGTCGTCGCCGCCGCGAGGGACTCGACGAGGCCGGGCTCGGTCGGCGCGAGATCCTGCTGCTCGGCGGCGTCGAGATCGACGCGGTAGAGCTCGTGCTCGGCGAGGTGCCGTGGGTTGCCCGGGTTCGCGGTGATGAGCTTCAGCTCGTCGGTCCCGCGGCGCTCGCGCACCGCCTCGAGCACGTTGCCCTCGTGGCTCTCCTCGGCGAAGAGGTGATCGCTCCCCTCGAAGAGGCTGCCGCCCTGCACGCCCTCGGGCACGGCGACGTGCGACTCGCTCAGCAGGGTCGGGAGGATGTCGATGCTCTGCACCCAGTGACGGACCGTCGTGCCCGCGCGGCGTCCGCGAGGCAGCCGGACGAAGAGCGGCACGTGGATCTGCTCGTCGTAGAGCGTGGTGCCGTGCCAGAAGCCGCCGTGCTCGCAGAGCTCTTCGCCGTGATCGGCCGTGACGACGATCGTGGCGTCGTCGTAGATGCCGCGGCGCTGGAGCTCCTGCACGAGCGCGCCGAATTGCTCGTCCCAGAACGTGATCTCGCCGTCGTAGAGCTCGGTGAGCATCTCCGTCTCGTCGGGCGAGGGCGCCGGGTGCGCGGCGCGCCCGTACGCCGTCCCGTCGTAGGGATGGCGGAAGTAGGGGTCGTGCGGATCCATGTACCCCACGAAGAGCATCCACGGGCGGTCGTTCGGGCGCCGATCGAGGAACGAGAGCACGTGCTCGTTCACGATGGACGCGTCCTGGTAGGCCGTCCCGGGCTGGACGCCGAGCGCCGCGTCGCGCACCGTCTCGATGCGCTGGCGGAGGAACTGCACCAGCAGGAGCTTGGCGGCCGTGTCGTCGGCGCCCAGCACGAAGTCGGGCGAGAGGTACTCGTAGGCGTCGAAGCCCTGCTGGAAGTTGAAGTACGGGCCGACGTTGTAGTTCGTGACGATCCCGTGCGTGGCGTACCCGCCGGCGGCGAAGGCCTCGGCCATCGTCGTGACGGCGTCGGGGAGCGACTCGCTCTTGGCCATCACGGCGTGCGAGGACGGATAGCGCCCCGTCATGATCGAGGCGAAGCTGGGGCGGGTCCAGCTCGCGTTCGAGAACGCCTGCTCGAAGCGGATCGAGTCCGCCGCGAACGCGTCGAGGTTCGGCGTGCGGCCGGCCGCGTAGCCGTAGCTCGGCAGGTGGTCCGCGCGCAGCGTGTCCACGACGATGACGATGACGTTGCCCGCGCCCTCCGGCGCCGCCGCCGCGTGCACGACCCGCGGGTCGTTGGTGCTCGGCTCGCCCACGGCGAGCGTCGTCGGGACGAGCACACCGAGCGCCGCGATCACGACGGCCGGCGTCCCGAGCGGACGGAGCACGAAGCGCGCGCGCCGCGCGATCCGGACCAGGACGGCCGCGAGCGCGAGCGCGACGAGGCCGTAGGCGAGCGCGCAGCCCAGCTCGGAGGCGAGCATGCGCGGCGAGAGCCAGCCGGCCTCCTCGTGGAACACGTCACGCCGGACCCGGAACACGGTGAGCCCGAACCCGATGGCGGCCACGAGCCCCGCGCTCGTGCGCGCCCACGCGTCGGCCTCCGGGGCGGCCTCGCGGCGCATCTTGCGGCCCGACCAGGCGAGCGTGGCGCCGATCCCCGCCGCCACGACCCCGCAGAACGCCGCGTACGCGATCGCGCCGTACGCCATCACCCACGGGCCGGCGCGGCCCTCGGCGCCCGCGACGACGACGGCGCCCTCGACGACGCCGATCACGAGACCCGCGAGCATCCCCGCCCCGAGCCCGAGCTCCGCGCCCCGCCGCACGTTCGGCCAAGCGCTCTCGGGCGCGACGGGGATCGCCGCGATCGCCGGCTGCTCGCGCTCCGGCGCGTCGACGACGATCCCGGGTGCGTAGCCGCTGCGTCGCGCGAGCCAGATCGGCGCGCCGAGGATCGACACGCTCATCTCGACCGCGAAGCCGATCGACGGGATGAGCACCGCGATCGCCATCGGCACGCCGATGGCCGGTGAGGTGTAGAGCGCCACGGCCGTCATCTCGCGCAGCCCGATGCCGTTGATGGAGACCGGCGCCATCGTCGCGAGGATCTGCAGCGAGCTCCCGAAGAACACCTCGCCCGGGCCGATCTGGCTCGCGCCGAGCGCCTGCGCCGTGCAGACGTAGACGAAGAAGTGCGCCGCGTGGACGCCGACCGCGCAGAGGAGCGTCACGAGCAGGATCGAGGTCTGACCGCGGTACGCCTGGAGCGCGTCGACGAACGTCTGACCTCGCAGGCGGACCTTGGCCGGCAGGCGCGCCGCGATCACCGCGAAGAGGCGTGGCTGGGCGAGCACGAGCACGACCGACGCCATGATCGCGATGCACGCCGCGTTCACGAGGAGCACGCCGTTCACGCCGATGATCCGGGCGCCGAAGAGCGAGCCGATCATCACCATCGCGCCGAACCCGAGCTGGCCGACGATGGTGTCGATGGTGATCGCCGCCGTCGCTCGCGCGAACTTGCCCGAGTGCGTGCCGACCTCGTAGATGCGCCACCCCGCCAGGCCGGTGAACCCGGCGGGCGAGAGCGCCCCGAAGAAGCGGCCGACGAGGAACGATCCGACGAGGAAGCGCCAGCTCGCGTGGATCCCCTGCCCGCGCAGCACCTCGCGGTAGCGCACGACGTTGAGCGCGACGCCCACGAGGTGCACGCCCAGGGCGGCCGCCACCCAGCCCCAGCCCAGGTGAAGGATGGCGTCGCCGAAGCTGGCGAGGCCTTGCTGGCTGGCGATGGAGCGAGCGATGCCCGCGAGGATCGCGACGCTGACGAAGAGCTTGATGCCGAACAGGACCCAGCGGCGCGCGCCGCCCCCGCCGGCCGCGCGGCGCGCGGGGGGAGGCTCGCTCGAGGGGCCTGCGATCGGGTTGCTCAGCTCGTCGCTCATGGTGGCACTGGACATGGCCCGACCTGTCTCCGAGGCAGGGCGAGGGGTCAACTTCGCGGCAATTCGGACGCTGTGTAGTAGAACGCCCGCGGATGTCGACGATCGTCCCGGCGAACGGTCCATTTCGCCGCGCGGACGGGGTGTTCGTGGCCGCGGTCTGGGCCCTGGCGACGCTCGCGAACCTCGGCAAGGCCGCGCACGTCGACGACGCCGCGCACCTCGCCATCGCGCGTCACATCCTGCTCGATCCGCTGCACCCCATGCGCGGTACGGTGTTCTGGGGCGCCCACCCCGAGGCCATCCACGCGCTCAACCAGCCGCACCTCTTCTACTACTGGCTCGCGGGCGCCCTCGCGGTCTCGGGCGGGTCGCTCGTCGCCGCCCAGCTCGCGCTCGCGATCACGGTCGCGCCGGGCATCGCGGCGCTGCACGCGCTCGCGCGGCACCTCTTCGGCGCGGACGCCAGCTCGAGCGCGCGGGCGAAGGCGAGGCTGGCGACCGCTCTCGTGTTCCTCGGCCCGGGCTTCGTCCCCGGGCAGAACATCATGTGCGACGCGCCGCTCGTGTCGCTCGTCTGCGTCGCGCTCTGGGCGCTCGTGACCTCCGAGGGGTGGGGGCGCCGGCTGGCGCTCGCCGGCTTCGCGCTGGGTCTGGCCTGTCTGGTGAAGTACACGGCTCTCTCGCTGCTCCCGCTCTTCGTGCTGGACGCGTGGCGCGCGCGCGACGCACGCCGCCTCGCACCGCTCGGGATCGCGCTCGCGCTCCTGGCCGCCTACTCGGCCTTCAACGTCGCCGACTACGGCGGTGTCCACGTCCTCGAGCGCCATCCGGGCGGCGTGGGCGAGTTCGGCTTGCTCGGGCGCGTCGGGGTCACGCTCGCGCGCGGCGCCATCTTCGTCCTCACGCTGGGCTCCATCGCCCTGGCGCCCTTCGCGCTCCCCACGCCGCGCGGCGCGTGGGCGCGGCTCGGCGCCGCGTTCGTCCTGCTCGTCGCCGCGACGCGGCTGGTGGCGGCCGTGGGTCCGATCGAGATGAGGGACGAGCCCTGGGCGGTCACGCTGCTCCGTACCGGGTTCTTCCTCGGCGGCGTGGTCGTGCTCGTGCGCGCGAGCCGCTCGGTCGACCCTGGAGATCGCGCCGAGTTGCTGCTCGCGAGCGCGTCCGGGCTGTGTGCGGCCTTCGTGATCGTCCTGTCTCCCTTCGTGGCCGTCCGGCACGCCCTCGTGGTGCTGCCCTCTCTCACGCTCCTGGTCCTTCGGCGCGCGGACGTGTCCCCGCGGCGTGCCTGGGTCCTCGGTGTCGTCTCGACGGTCCTGGGCCTCGCGGTGGCGGGGGCCGATCGCGCCCAGGCCGACGTCTACCGTGAAGCAGGGGCACGCTACCGTGAACGAAGTGCCACGTCGGGCCAGACCTGGTTCGTCGGCCACTGGGGCTGGCAGTGGTACGCGGAGCGTTCCGGGTTGCGCGCCTACGATCCCGGCGTCTCGGTCCTGGCCCCCGGAGACCTCCTGGTCCGGCCCGGACTGGTCGACGCCCAGCCGATCGACGCCCGCGATCAGGCGTGCCTGACCGCGATCGAGGAGCGCACCGTCCCGGCCGGACCGGCCACGTTCCTCCGCACGATCACCTCTCGCTCCGGCTACTACGCCGTCTGGCAGGGCGTGCCGTATGGACCGAGCGAGGAGCCGCTCGAGCGCTTCACCACCTACCGTGTAACCTGCTTCGCATCCGGGCTGCCCGCTGAGCAAGATCCTTCACGCTAGGCCTCGAAAGAAGGAGGAGTCGAAGTGGCACGCAACGTGTACGCTCCTTGCGCGGACAAGAAGAAAACGCGGCGGTCTCCGGGTGTCGTGCTATGGCTCGGCCCGCCGCGATCTACTCCGGCACCTTCCTTCGAGGCCAGGGCAAGCGAATGACCGAGATGCGCCGTCTGAGCATCGTGATCCCCTCGTACAACGCCCGCGCGCTGCTTCGGCGGACGTTGCGGACGCTCGCGGTGGCGGCCCCCGAGGCCGAGGTGATCGTCGTCGACGGCGCGTCGCACGACGGATCGCCGGAGATGGTGCGATCCGAGTTCCCCGGCGTGGTCCTGATGGAGCTGCAGAACCACGGCTTCGCGCACGCGACCAACCGCGGCCTCGAGGCGGCGAGCGGCGAGTTCCTGCTCCTGTGCAACTCCGATCTCTTCGTCAGCCGCAGCGCGCTGGAGACGATGATCGCGCGCCTGGCGAGCGACAAGCTCCTGGCGGGTGTCGGCCCCGTCCTCATCAACGAGGACGGCAGCAAGCAGCACACCTTCGGCGCCTTCTACTGGCCGAACTGGGTGCCGATCAAGAGCCCCACGCGCGTGCCCCTGATCTCCGGCGCCTGCCTCATGACTCGTCGCGACGTGCTCCGCGCGATCGGTGCGCTCGACGAGAACTTCTTCCTCTACAACGAGGAGTGGGACTGGTGCGCGCGGGCCCTCCGCGCCGGCTATCACCTCGAGCTCGTGCCCGAGGAGGTCGTGCACGTCGGCGGCGGCTCGACCTCCCGCAGCCCCGAGCTGCTCCTCGAGGCCCAGCGCGGCTTCCTCTACCTCGCCCAGAAGCACGCGCCGCAGCTCGTCGTGCAAGGCCTCCGGCGCGCGATGCAGTTCGAGGGCTGGAGCTACAAGCGCATGGATCCACGCCCGCGGCACCGCGCGATGTGGGCGCAGCTCGAGTCCTTGTCCGAGCGCGAGGCCTACCTCGAGAGCCCGTTCGCGCTCTCGGGCCGCGGCGCCACGCCCGCCGGGGCCTCCCACTGGAGCGGCCTCGCGCCGGCGGGGGAGCGCGAGCCCATCACGGGTCGGCACTCGATCGCGCGCATCGAGGCGCAGCGCGCCGAGGCTCACGCGGACGCGCAGCACGCGGAGTCGCCGCTCGAGAGCGCCGAGGCACCGGTGGCCGTCGACGGGGTGCGCAGGAAGCCCGAGCGGCCCCGCGTCGTGCCGCTCCGGGCGCCCAAGCTCGCGCGCGCCGGTAGCTGATCCCGGTGGTCGCCGGCGGGAGCGGCGCGGGCGCGCGGATCGCGCGCGCGATCCTGCTCGTCCTGGGCATCGTCGGCGTCGCGTATCTCGTCGTCGAGACCGGGCCCGGGCGGGTCTGGGAGACCCTGCGCGCCGGCGCGTGGACGCTGCCCTTCGTGATGGTGTTCGACGCGGGCTACTTCGTCTGCGAGGCGCTCGGGCATCGCGCCGTGCTCGGCGCGGGGGGCCGGTCCATCCCCGCCCGCGTCTTCGCGCGCGCCACGATGCTCGTCTACGTCGTCGCCTCGCTCGTCCCGCTCGGACGGGCGGGCGGCGAGGTCGCGCGCGCGGCGGCCTTCGCGCCCTTCGTGGGTGCGGGCCGCGCGACGGCCGCGGGCACGAACGTCCAGCTCGCCGCGTTCGTCGGCAACAGCTTCATCTCCGCGCTCTGCTTCTCCGCGTGCGCGCGCGCGCTCGGGATCTGGCACCCGCTGACGCTCCTGCTCTGCGTCAACGGGCTCGGAACGCTGCTCCTGGCGGCCCTGACGTGGGCCCTGGTCCGCCACGATCGGCTCGGGACGGCGATCGAGAAGCGCTGGCCCGCGCTCGCCGCGCGCTTCGCCGGCATGGGCGACGGGCTCCGCGCGAGCCCGGGGGAGATCGGGCGTGCGATCGGCTTCACGTGCCTGGCGCGCGTGGTCCAGATCGGCATGTACGCCGGGCTCCTCGTCGCGGTCGGTCTGCGCCCCGGTGCCGTCGCGACGCTGCTCGCGCTCGGCGTGCACCTCGTCGGCGCGGGGCTCGGCGACGTCGTTCCCAACCAGGTCGGCGTGCTCGAGGGCGCCTACCGCGTCTTCGCCGACGCGCTCGCGCTCGGCGACGATCCCGCGCGCGCCGTGTCGATCGCGCTCTTCGCGCGCGTCTCGCAGATCGGCGTCGCCGCGCTGGCCATGGTTGCGCTGGCCGCATCCGGTGGAATCCTTGCCAAGGGGCAGGGTTGAACAACCGTCTACCCTGCGTACCCTTGCCCTCATGACGTCCGCTCCGCGACTCGCGCTCGCCGCCGTGCTCCTGGTCTGTGCGCCGGCACGGGCCCAGGAGATGAGCGATCGCGCGATCGAGCGCTGCACGCGCGCCGCCGTCCGCATCCAGGTCGAGACCGCCGGAGGCACCTCGGTCGGCTCGGGCAGCATCATCGACGCCGACGGCTACGTGCTCACGAACTTCCACGTGGTCGGGCACGTGCGTCACGGCGAGCACGGCGGGCCGGGGACGTTCTACGACGCGGAGCACGTGCAGATCGCGACGGTCAGCTCCGCGCGTGACACGGCGACGCCTCGCTACGTGGGGCGCGTGGTCCGCGGTGACGTGCGGCTCGACCTCGCGCTCGTGCGCATCACGGCGAACGCCGACGGCACGCCGCTGCCGGCGGACGCGACCTTCCCGACCGTGCCGCTGGCGACGACCGACGCGCTTCGTCCCGGCGCGAGCCTCTGGGCGTTCGGCTTCCCGCTCGGCGTGCGCACGATCAACGTCACGGGCGGGCACATGACCGGCTTCCAGATGAGCGACGCGTCGCTCGTCTCGTGGATCCGCACCGACGCCGAGTTCAACCCGGGCAACTCGGGCGGCATGCTCGTCGACCGCCAGGGGCGGCTCGTCGCGGTGCCGACGGCGGTCGTCTCGAGCGGCGAGACCCTCGAGCCGATCGAGCTCGCGCGCCCGGTCGAGCGCATGCCGGACGCGTGGCGCACGGCCCTCGAGCAGGGCCCGATCGACGACGTCGTGGTCACGGGGATCGGCGAGCTCACGTCGGGCGCCGAGCTCGCGGACCGCGCGGTCGGCGACAGCGGCGGGCTCGATGCGCCCGAGGTCTTCTACTATCACGTGCCCGCGGATCGCCCCGCGACCATCACCGTCACCCCCGCGGTTCCCCTCGGGCTCATCGGCCCGAGCGGCGACATCGGCCGCGAGGGACGCGGGACCATCCAGATCTACCCACACGACCCGACGGCCTTGACGCTCGCCGTGCTGGTGGAGCGCTCCGCCGACGGGGCGCCGGTGGACTTCCACCTGCGCTTCGACCAGACGACGGCGCCTCCGACGCCTTACCCGCCCGCGTACGGAGGCCGGCCGCCGCCGTACCCGTACCCGCCAGGCTACGGTCGCGGCCCGTACCCGCCGGGGTACGGCGCGGCGCCGCCGCCCACGGTGGCCGCGCCGCCCGTGTCCGTGCATGGCCGCGTGATCGACGCCGCGACGGGCAGCCCCGTCTCCGCGGCGACCGTCATGGTCGCGCGGCCCGGGGCGGATCTCGGCGCGATGCTCTCGCTCGTCTCGGTCGGGCGGATGACGCAGGCGCAGCTCGACAGCCAGCTCGTCACCAGCGCCCAGACCGACGCGGACGGCTACTACACGCTCGCCGAGGTCCCGCGCGGCAGGCTCGGCGGCGCCGCGGTGATGACGGGCTACGCGCCCGCGATGATCACCGTGACCGTCTCTCTGTCCGATCCGCCGCTGATCGAGGCGCTGCCGATCCAGCTCTCGCGCTGAGCCGCGCTGCTCGAGTCGGGTGGCGCGCCTCCCGCTCGCCGCTCGCTGGGATCCGGTGCTAGATCGGCGCCCTATGTCGAAGGCGCGTGATCTCCTGGTTCTCGTCCTGGCGGGTGCGATCGGCTGCGGCGGCGGCGCAAGCAGTGCCGATACGCCGCACACGATGGCGCCTCCCCCGCCCGAGACCACGAGCGGCGGCGACGCCACCAGCGACTCCGATCCGACGCCGCTGCGCCTGCCGACGGACGTCACGCCGACGCGCTACGCGCTGACCGTCGCGATCGACCCCGCGCAGACCGTCTTCACGGGCGTGGCCGAGATCGACGTACGGCTCGAGCAGCGGCAGTCGCGGATCTGGATCCACGGGCAGCACCTCACCGTGACCGAGGTCGTGGCGAACGAGCCCGGCCACGATCCCGTCGCGGGCGAGTGGCGCAGCGTCGACGACGACGAGGGCATCGCCCGCATCGTGCTCGCGCGCCCGCTCGGGCCGGGGAACGTCCGCATCCGGATCCGCTACTCGGCGCCCTTCGACGAGACGCTCGAGGGCCTCTACCGCGTCGACGTCGGGGCCGACCACTACGCCTTCACGCAGTTCGAGTCGATCGCCGCGCGCAAGGCCTTCCCCTGCTTCGACGAGCCGCGCTTCAAGACGCCCTACGACGTGACGCTCGTCGTCCCCGAGGAGCTCGGCGGGTTCGCCAACACGCGCATGATCGAGGAGGGCACGGCGAGCGGCGGCATGCAGAGCATGCGCTTCGCGACGACGGAGCCGCTGCCGACCTACCTCGTGGCCTGGGCCGTCGGCCCGCTCGACGTCGTCGAGGGGACCATCCCTCCTTCGTCCGTCCGCACCACGCCGATCCCGCTGCGAGGCCTCGCGCCCCGCGGGCGCGGCCCGGAGCTGGCGTTCGCCATGGAGCACACGCCGGCGATCGTGCAGGCGCTCGAGGAGTGGTTCGGCATCGCGTATCCCTTCGACAAGCTCGACATCGTGGCGGTGCCCGACTTCGCGGCCGGCGCCATGGAGAACGCGGGCCTCGTGACGTTCCGCGACTCGCTGCTCCTGCTCTCCGCCGATCCGCCCGTCGCGCAGCAGCGCGCGTACGGCTTCGTGATGGCGCACGAGCTCGCGCACCAGTGGTTCGGCGACCTCGTCACGATGGCGTGGTGGGACGACCTCTGGCTGAACGAGGCGTTCGCGAGCTGGATGGAGACGGTGATCGTCCAGCGCGTGTTCCCGGAGTTCCACGCCGAGCTCACCGAGCTCTCGACCGAGATCGAGGGCTTCGAGGCCGACTCGCTCGCGAGCGCCCGGCAGATCCGGCAGCCGATCGAGTCGCGGCACGACATCTCGAACGCGTTCGACTCGATCACGTACAGCAAGGGCGCGAGCGTCATCATGACGATCCAGCACTGGCTGGGCGCCGAGGCGTTCCAGCAGGGCATCCACGCCTACCTCGCGTCGCACGCGCGCGGCAGCGCGACCACGGCGGACCTCGTCGCGGCGCTCTCGGCCGCGAGCGGGCAGGACGTGGGCCCGGTGCTCGACGCGTTCACGCTGCGGCCCGGCATCCCGCTCCTGTCGACGACGGTGACCTGCACCGAGGGAGCGCCGGCCACGGTCGGCTTCACGCAGAGCAGGTACCTCCCCGTCGGGTCCCACGCCGAGAGCGCCGTCACGTGGCCGGTCCCGCTCTGCGTGCGCTACGGCGTGACGGGCGCGGGCGCGCATCCCACGACGACGGCCCACACGACCTGCGGCCTCGTCACGCCCGAGGCGCCGAGCATCACGCTCGAGGGGAGCGGCTGCCCGGCGTGGGTGCTCCCGAACGCCGACGGGGGGTCGTACGCGCGCTTCACGCTCCCCGACGAGTGGCTCGCGCACCTCGCCACGGCGATGAGCGCGCCGGTGCCGCGCGGCGGCGCGGCGCTGCTGACCGATCGCGATCGCGTCACCATCGCCGACTCCGTCGGCGCGGGCTTCCAGGCCGGCCGGATCCCCTTCGCGTCGGCGATCGCGACGCTCGCGCCTCTCGCGTCGTCGCCCAATCGCTTCGTCGCGACGGCCCCGACGGGCCTCTTGGCGTTCGCGCACGACTATCTGCTCGAGCCGTCCGACGAGGCCGCGTTCGGCACGTATGCGAGCACGCTCTACCGCGCGCAGCTGCGCACGCTCGGCTGGGCACCGCGCGCCCACGCGACCGAGGACGGCGACACGCGCCTCTTGCGCGCGTCGATCCTCTCGTTCCTCGCGCTCGACGCCCGCGACGCGACGGTGCGCCGGGAGGCGACGCGCCGCGGCAGGGCCTACGTCGCGGGGGGGACGATCCACGCCGACGCCGTCCCCGCGGACCTGGCCGAGATGGCCCTGACGGTGGCGGCGCAGGAGGGCGACGCTGCGTTCTTCGACTCGCTCGCCACGTTCCTGGCCTCCAGCGAGGACGCCGTCGTGCGCAGCAACGTCCTGCGCGCGCTCTCCAGCGTGGACGACGACGCCCTGCGCCCGCGCGCGCTCGCGCTCGCGCTCGACGAGCACCTGCGCACCAACGAGGTGTTCCGGCCCATCGCCGGCCAGTTCGGTGACCCGGCGGGGCGCGACGGGGCCTGGGCGTGGCTCCAGCAGAGCTACGACCGCCTGCGCGAGCGCATGGGCCCCGAGTACGCGGGCTACCTGCCGCTCGTCACGGCGGGCTTCTGCTCGCACGAGCAGGCCGAGGCCGTGCGCGCCTTCTTCGCGCCGCGCATGGCCGAGACGAGCGGCGGACCCCGCAACCTCGACAGCGCCGTCGAGGAGATCGAGCTCTGCGCGGCGCGCGCCGAGGGCCAGCGCGAGAGCGCCCGGACGTTCTTCCGTGCCCGCCACTGACGTGCTAATCGCACCGTGGTTCCGGGTATGAATCGCCGCCTCGCCGTCCTGCTCGCGCTCTCGACCGTCGGGTCGATCGCGCTCGCTTGCTCGGGCGAAGGAGAGGGCGCGGGATCCGGCGGCGGGTCGGGCGAGGGGCCGCGCGTCCACGGCCTGACCGAGGCCGAGGCGGCGCAGACGCTCGCGAAGATCGGCGACCACACGATCACCGTCGGCGAGTTCGCCGAGGAGATCGCCAACAAGGGCCCCTTCCTGCGCACCCGGTACAACAGCCCCGAGCGCCGCCGGGAGCTGCTCGACCAGATGGTGCGCTTCGAGCTGCTCGCGCAGGAGGCCGACGCGCGCGGCTTCGACGACGCGCCCGAGGTGCAGCGCACGCGCAAGCAGATCCTCATCCGGCGCTTCCTGAAGCAGGAGTACGAGGACCGCATCCAGCCCTCGGACGTCACCGACGACGAGGTGCGCGCGTACTACGAGGCGCACCCGGCCGAGTTCCACCAGCCCGAGCAGGTCCGCATCAGCCACATCCTCTTCGAGCGGGAGGCGGACGCGACGCGCGTGCTGCGCCAGATCCAGGCGAGCCCGTCCGACGTGCGTCTGTTCCGGCAGCTCGCGGAGCAGTACGACACCGATCCCACGACCCGGGACCACTTCGGCGAGGTCGGGTTCTTCTCGCGCCCCGCGGAGCGGCGCGAGAGCGAGCCGGTCGTGCCGGAGGAGGTCGCGACGGCGGCCTTCTCCATGGAGACGATCGGCGCCGTCTACCCCGAGGTGGTGCACAGCGCGCGCGGCTACGAGATCATCAAGCTCACGGGTCGGCGCGCCGCGCTCGACCGCACGCTCGACGAGTCGTCGCGGCCCATCCGGAACCGCCTCTGGCGCGAGCGGCGCGAGCACGAGATCGAGGCGCTCGTCGAGCGCTTGACGGCGGAGGCCGACGTGGAAGAGCACCTCGACGTGCTCGATCAGATCCACATCGACGTCCCTGCCGGCGACGTGCCCGACGTGCAGCTGCCCCTGCAGCCTCCCGAGACAGCCGCAGGAGCGCACTGATGCGGCGCGCGCGGACGGCCCTCGGCCTGACCCTGATCGCCACCGTCCTCGCGGGGCCGATCGCGGCGTCGCGCTCGCGCGCCGACGTCATCGAGCGCGTCGTCGCGGTCGTGAACGACGACGCGATCTTCCTGTCCGAGCTCCGGCAGAAGGCCGCGCCGTTCATGTCCCGCGCGATGGGCGCGCCGACCGAGGCGCAGCGCCTGCAGGCCATCCACCAGATCTACGCGCAGGTCCTCGACCACCTCATCGACACCAAGCTCGTCGATCAGGCCGCGGAGGAAGAGGAGATCGTCGTCACCGACGCCGACGTCGACAGCGCGATCGCCAACGTGCGCGAGCAGTCGGGGCTCGGCGAGGACGAGTTCTGGGACGCGGTCGCGGAGCAGGGCTTCGGCACGCAGGCGGACTACCGCGCCGACATCCGCGCGCAGCTCGTGCACTTCCGCCTCCTCAACGCGCGGATGGGCAGCCGCGTGAACATCACCGAAGAGGACGTGCAGCAGCGCTACGACGAGCTCGTCGCGCAGGCGCGGCGCGAGGCCCGCTTCGACGCGGCGCAGATCCTCTTCCCGCTCCCCGCCGGCGCGAGCGCCGCCGAGATCAACCGCGCGCGGCGCGCCGCCGAGGCCCTGCGCGACTCGATCGACGACGAGGAGAGCTTCGAGGACGCGATGGCCGATCACGGCGGCCGCGAGCTGCACAACCTCACGCAGGGCAGCCTCGACACCGAGCTCGAGGACACGCTGATGCACCTCGAGGAGGGCGAGATCAGCCCCGTCGTGCGCGGAAGCCGCGGCTTCTTCGTCTTCCTCTTGCGCGCGCGGCACTACGCGTCCGAGTCGGTGCCGAGCTACGAGAGCGTGCGGATGACCCTCTACAACCAGATGCGCCAGGACGCGATGCAGCACCAGGAGACGGCGCTCATGGAAGAGCTCCGGCGGCAGGCGTCGATCCAGCGCATGCTCGACGACGAGTGAGGGCGTCAGGCCCATGCGCCCAGCCTTCGCGTCCGTGCTCGGGATCGCGGTGATGCTCGGCGTGTCCGCGCTCGGGCAGCTCGCGACGGCATCGTTCCTCGTGGCCCCCGACGGCGCGCCGCTGCCGATCGGGCGCACGTTTCTCTCCGCCACGCTCGCGCTGACCTTCGGCGCCGCCGTCGTGGGCGCTGCCTTGGGCACGGCGACATCCAAGGGATCGAAGGGCCGCGTGGCGCTCGCGATCGCGATCTGCGGCGCGCTCTTCGGCGTGCTCTCCGCGACGAGCGCGCCTCCGGAGACCCCCGCGCTCGTCGCCTGGGCGATGCCCGTGCTCGCGTTCGCGGGGGCCATGGCGGGCGGCGCGGTCCGTGGGCTGAACCGTCCGGCCCGCTCGGCCGTCTGACCGGGCATGACACGCCTCCCGCTCGCTCTCGTTCTCGCGCTCGCCGCCTGCGGAGGTGGTGGCGCCGCGGGCGGCACGGTCCACACGACGACGCATCCGGCGGCAGAGGCCTCCGACGCGGCTGCGTTCGCCTCCGCCGCCAACGAGCTCGGGCTCGACGTGTGGGAGAGCCTCCGCGGCGAGCACCAGGACGAGAACCTGGCGATCTCGCCGGCGAGCATCAGCACGGCGCTCGCGATGACCTACGGCGGTGCGCGGGGCGAGACGGCGACCGCGATGGCGGGGGCGATGCACGTCTCGTCGTCCCCCGACGGGACCATGGCCTCGGCGGGGGCGCTCGTCCGCGCGTGGAACGATCCGTCCCGCACGGCCTACGAGCTGGCCGTCGCGAACCGCCTCTTCGGCGACCGGAGCTACGCGTTCGAGGACGCCTACCTCGCGGCGACGCGCGAGCAGATGGGCGCCGAGCTCGAGCGGCTCGACTTCGCCGGGAGCCCGGACGCGTCGCGCGGGACGATCAACGGGTGGGTCTCGGAGCGCACGCACGAGCGCATCCCCGAGCTGCTCCCGGACGGCACGATCAGCGGCGACACGCGCCTGGTCCTGGTGAACGCGGTCTACTTCCACGGGCGCTGGCAAGAGACCTTCGAGCCCGAGGCGACGTCGGACCGCCTCTTCCACGCGCCCGCCGGTGATCACGCCGTCCCGACCATGTTCCGGCAGGGCGGCGCGTACGGCGAGGACGACGACGTGCAGCTGCTCGCGCTCCCCTACGCCGGCGGCGAGCTGACGATGCTCTTCGTGCTCCCGCGCGATCGCGGGGGCCTCGGGTCGGTCGAGGCCCGGCTCGACGACGCGCTCGTGCGCCGCTGGGCCTCGCGCGTCTCGGAGAACGCGCTGACCCAGGTCTACCTGCCCCGCTTCCGGATCGAGACGGACTCGCTCTCGCTGCGGGCCGCCCTGTCCGGGCTCGGCATGGCGATCGCGTTCAGCGACGCCGCGGACTTCACGGCGATGTGTGCTCCGGGCGAGCAGCCGCTGCGGATCGACGACGTGATCCACCGCGTGTTCGTCGAGCTGAACGAGGAGGGCACCGAGGCCGCCGCGGCGACGGCCGTGACGATGGTGGCCGAGAGCGCGAGCATGGACGCGCCACCGCCGCCGCCGCGCTTCGAGGCGGACCATCCTTTCCTCTTCTTCCTGCGCGATTCGCGGACGGGCGCCATCCTCTTCGCGGGCCGCGTGGTCGATCCGGCTCGCTGAGGTTCGCCGCGCCGCGCACGGCGTCGATCTCGAGCCGCCGTCCGGGTGTCGGCGCCGATCAGCCCACGACCTTGGCGCGCTCGAGCATCGCGTGGAGCAGGACGTTGCAGCCCGCCGTGATGTGCTCGGGCTTGGCGTCCTCGATCTCGTTGTGGCTGATGCCGTCCTTGCACGGGATGAAGATCATCCCGGAGGGAGCGAGCTTGGCCATGTAGACGGCGTCGTGGCCAGCGCCCGAGACCGCGCGCATGTTCGAGTAGCCGAGCTTCGCCGCGCTCCGCGCGACGGCCTCCACGCACTCCGGATGGAAGGGCTGGGCCGGGTAGTGCGAGACCTCTTCGATCTGGATCGGCAGGCCGGTCGCCTCGCTCGTGGCGGCGACGAAGCGGCGGATGTCGGCGTCCATCTGGTCGACGAGCGCGTCGGTGGCGTTGCGCAGGTCGATCGAGAACTTCACGCGGCCCGGGATCACGTTCCGGCTGTTCGGGTGCACGGCCACCATGCCGACCGTGCCGCGACCGTGCGGCGGGTGGCGGTGCGCGATGGCCACGACCTCCTGCATGATCTTGGCCGCGACCTGCATCGCGTCCTTGCGCAGCGCCATGGGCGTCGGCCCGGCGTGGGCCTCCATGCCGGTCACGGTACAGTCGTACCAGCGGATGCCCAGGACTCCGGTCACCACGCCGATCGTGACGTCGTGATCCTCGAGCACCGGTCCCTGCTCGATGTGCGTCTCGAAGTACGCTCCGATCGGATGCGCGCCCGGCTCCTCGGGCCCGACGTAGCCGATGCGCGTGAGCTCGTCCTTCACCGTCTTGCCCGCGGTGTCCGTCGCCGCGTAGGCCTTCTCGAGCGTGAAGGCCCTGGCGAACACGCCCGAGCCCATCATCACGGGCACGAAGCGCGAGCCCTCTTCGTTCGTCCAGAACGCGACCTCGATCGGCGCCTCGGTCTCGATGCCCAGATCGTTCAGCGTGCGCACGACCTCGATGCCGGCGAGCACGCCGTAGTTGCCGTCGAACTTGCCGCCCGTCGGCTGCGTGTCGATGTGGCTGCCCGTGACGATCGGCGGCAGGTTCGGGTTGCGACCGGGCCGGCGCATGAAGCCGTTGCCGATCTTGTCGATGGTGACCGTCATGCCCGCGGCCCTGGCCCAGCCGGTGACGAGGTCTCGGCCCCGTCGATCGAGATCGGTCAGGGCCAGGCGGCACACGCCGCCCTTGTCGGTCGCGCCGATCGACGCCAGCTCCATGAGCGAGCCCCAGAGGCGGTCTCCGTTGATGCGCAGCGAGTCGATGGAGGTCGCGGTCTTCGTCATGGCTGCGCATGGTACCCGGAGCCCGGGGCCCTGGGCGACGACGTCCGTGGACCGGCGCGGGTGCCGGGGCTGCGTCAGCGGCCGAGGTCGAGATCGAGCCTGATCGCGTCGGCCGCGCGCATGGCGCGCTCGATGGCCTCGACGTCGATGGCCGCGGGCTCCGCGTCCGGAGCGGCCGCGGGCGCGGGCGGAGCGGGCGCTCCGGAGCGCGCGCCGACCTCCGTCCGCACCACGTGCGCGGCCTGACCCGGTCCGCTGTCGTCGACCCAGCGCACCCGCTCGGTCCGGACGTCGAGGTGGACGAAGCCGCTCGTCGGGTAGAGCCCCACGCCGGTGTCGGGCTCGGGCTCGAGGAACGCCGCGACCTCGTCGACCGAGGTGCCCGCGACGCGCAGGTCGAGCGCGCGGCCGAAGCGGTGGCGGCTGCCCTCGCGCGCGCCCGGCCGGTAGCCGCTCACGATCTCGATCGCGCGCCCGGGGAAGCGCTCCGCGAGGCGAGCGAGCAGCGGGAGCAAGCCGGGGTGGAGCCGCCGGATGCCCTCGGCGACGAAGTCGGGGTCGGACCCGTCGACGCGCGCGGGGGCGTCGACGCCGCGCGGGCGCGCGAGGATGGAGAGGCGCTCGAGGGCGTCGGGAGCGGGGGATCCGCAGCCGTCGCGGAGCACGAGGGTGGCGGACTCGCCGCTGCCGTCGCCGACGCGGACGAAGCGCGCCTCGACCGCGGAGCGCGTGGTCGAGCGTGCGGTGTCGGCCGAGGGCGGGGTGGGGGTCGAGGTCGCGGTGTCGGCCGAGGTCGAGGTCGAGGTCGAGGTCGAGGTCGCGGTCGAGGTCGAGGTCGAGGTCGAGGTCGAGGTCGAGGTGGCGGCCGCGGTCGCGGTCGAGGTCGAGAGCTCGGGCGACCGCTCCGGCTCCGGCTCCGGCGAGGCCTCGGGGGCGGCCGCGGTCTGCACCGTCACGCTCATCGCGGGCGCCGGGCCGTCCGTCGCGAACGACACCGTGAGGTCGGCTCGGGCCACGGGCACCGGGAAGAGCGCCGCGAGGGCGAGCGCCAGGGACGCTGCGCGCTTTTCCATGAGCGAATGGTCCCGAGTCGGCCTCGGCCGGGTCAAGGAAACGTCAGCCGAGCGGCCGGCTCGTCGTGGGAGGCTCCGGACGCAGGCGTGATCAGGCCTGGGGCTCGGCCGCGGGCGCCGCGACCGCCGGGCTCGCGGGGCGAGCCCGGGGACGCGCGACGATCATGACCACGGCCGGCAGGATGAGCGCGACCGCGATGCCTACGCGCGGGCCGACCTGCTCTCCGCCGAGCACCGCGCCGATCAGGACCGCGAGCACCGGGTTCACGTACGCGTAGCTCATCGCGAGCGCGGGGCGCGCGTGGAGCAGGAGGTAATTGTACGCGGTGAGCCCCACGAGCGAGCCCAGCGTGGCGAGGTAGACGACGGCGAAGACGGCCTCCCCGGGGACGTGGTCCGGCAGCACCTCGCCGCGCGCCAGCGACACCAAGAGCGTGAGCGCGCCGCCGGCGATCATCTGCATCGCGCCGCCCATCGCGCCACGTCCGACGTCCAGCTTCTTCACCAGCATCGAGCCCAGGGCCCAGCCGATCGGCGCGAGCATCAAGAGACCGGTCGCGACCGGATCGGCCTGCAGGTCCTCACCGAGCGCGAGCACGAGCACGCCCGCGAACCCCACCGCGAGCCCGCCCCACTCGCGCGCCGAGGTGCGCTCCCCGACCATCGGCATCATCACCGCGCCCCAGAGCGGCATCATCGCGCACACGACGGCGATCACGCCCGAGCCGATGTGGACCGACGCGAGCGCGACGAAGCCGTTGCCCACGACGAAGAAGAGCAGGGCGACGATCGCGGAGTGCATCCACGCGCGCGCCGGCGGCAGCCGCTCCTTCCGCAAGAAGGCCCACGCCATCATCACCAGACCGGCGGCCAGGTAGCGCACGCCCGCGGTCAGGAAGGGCGGCAGCGACTGCACCGCCACGCGGATCGCGAAGTACGTCGAGCTCCAGATCAGGTAGACCGACGCGAGCGCGGCGATCACGCGGGGCGAGAGCGCGGGGGAGGGGAGCGTCTCGGGCGCCCTGAGGCTCGCGGTCTCGCCCTTCATGGAGGCCAAGCCTGAGCCCGGGCGGAGCGGTCCGCCAGGGACCGGTTCGGCAGACCCGGACCGGCCACCACGTACCCATGCCCGAACGCGCGACGCCCGCCGCGGAGGGGACGCGTTACTATCCCGCCACCGATGACCGACGCCCAATCCCAAGCCGAGCTGAGAGAGCGCATCGCCGAGCTCGAGCGCGAGGTCCGGATCCTGAAAGAGCGCTGGGCCCTCAACGACGAGATCGACGACCTCGCCGAGGTCGCGATCCGCGACCGCCTGCCCGTCGACCACACGCTGCGCCTGGTCCTGCCGGCGCTCTGCGCCCACACCGGCGCCTCGCTCGCGTTCGTGCGCACGTACGACGAGTCGCTCGCGCTGCACGACTTCGTCCACGCGACGGGCGAGGACGCGTCGCTGCCGATCGAGGCGGACGCGCTCTGCCGTGCGATCGAGCAGAGCGACCCGCTGGTCCGCGAGGTCGTCCTCCCCGGCGAGGTGCGGGCCACGCTCGTCGCGCAGGGGCTCGACGTGGCGGGCGAGCCCTTCGGGGCGCTCGCGATCGTGGTCCCCGGCGCGGCGGACGACGCCGAGCGCGAGCGGCTCGCGGGGCTGCTCGACACGTTCGCCGAGGAGATCGACAACCACCTCGCCTCGATCGCGGTCGCGCGCAAGAAGACGATGCTCACCGCCGCGATGAGCGAGGCGCTCCGCGATCCCGTGCTCGACGCCGGGCTGGCGCGCGCGCTCGACGTCCTGCGCGAGAACATCCCCTTCGAGGACATGATCCTCGTGTTCCGCCACGAGGACGACGTCTCGGGCGCCTCGCTGCGCTACAAGATCCTCAAGAACCGCGAGGTCGTGCACGACTCGAGCGTCCGCTCGGAGAGCGACGGCGACGTGGACGCGTTCATGCGGAGCAACGCGTTCCGGATGATGACCGGCGACGACGAGGGTGTCCGCGAGCGCTTCGGCATCCGCCGCTTCCGCGAGGAGGTGATGATCACCGGGATGCGCAGCGCGCGCGTCATCGGGCGCGTGATCGTCACGAGCCGGCGCGGCGAGTTCAACACCTTCGATCGCGACCTGCTCGATCGCTTCGCCGACTCGCTCCGGCAGCGCATCGTGGACTTCAACCGCGAGTGGAAGGGCCTGAGCACCGGCTTCCCCAAGGACGTGGTCGAGCGCCTCCTGCACGAGGAGGACTACACCGAGAAGTACCTCTCACCCCGCGAGAAGGTCTGCGCGGTGATGTTCGCGGACATCAGCGGCTTCACCCGCCTCTCCGAGCAGGTGCTGGTGCACCCGGAGGCGATCGGGCGGCTCGTCGACACGTGGAGCGCCCGCGTGGTCGAGATCCTCTGGGAGACCGGCGGCGTGTTCGACAAGATGGTCGGCGACTGCGTCATCGGGATCTGGGGTCCCCCCTTCTTCGAGCACACGCCGGAGGATCTCTGCCGTCGCGCGGCGACGGCGGCCCGGCAGATCCGGGAGTTCACGCGCTCGCTGACGGCGCACGAGGCGCTCCCCGAGCTCGTCGGCGAGCCCGTCGACGTGGCGACGGGCCTCAACTACGCGCCGCTCTTCGTCGGCACGTTCGGGCCCGACGCGGACTTCACCGGGTTCTCCGCCGGCATGAACAACACCGCGCGCCTGCAGGGGCAGGCGAAGGGCGGCGAGATCCTGTGCATGGACGCGTTCGTCGCGGCGCACGGCGGCCAGGACGAGTTCGGCGAGGAGCGCGAGGCCGCGGTGAAGAACGTGGCGCGGCCCCTGAAGTTCCGGCCGCTGAAGTAGCCGGCCCGCGTGCGCCTCGGACCCGGCTTCGTCGCGCTCGTGCTCGCCCTGTGCTCGTGCTCGGCGCACGACTCGCCGCCCTCGGCTTCCGAGCCCGCGCGCCACCGTCGGGCCGCGCCGGAGCAGGTCCCCGCGCCGGCGGCGTCGATCGACCCCGTCCCGCCCCTGCCTCCCTCGACCTATCCCGCACCCGCGCGCCTGGTCGCGATCGGCGACGTGCACGGGGACCTCGACGCGTTCGAGGATGCGCTGCGCGCGGCGGGCGCGATCGACGCCGACGCACACTGGAGCGGTGGGGCGCTCTTCGTGGTGCAGACGGGCGACCTGCTCGACCGCGGGGATCAGGAGCGGGAGATCCTCGACCTGGTCGCCCGGCTCGAGGCGGAGGCCGAGGCCGCGGGTGGCCACTTCGTCGCCCTCGACGGCAACCACGAGTACATGAACACGCAGGGCGACTTCCGCTACGCGACGCCGGGCGGCTTCCGCGACTTCGAGGCGTTCGGCGAGGGCGCGACCGGCGAGGTCTACGAGGGGATCCCACCGCGCATGCGCGGCCGGATCGCAGCGTTCCGCCCTGGCGGCGCGTACGCCCGCGCGTTCGCGGCGCGCGACACGATCGTCCGGGTCGGCGGGACGCTCCTGGTCCACGGCGGCGTGCTGGCGTCGCACCTCGCAGAGGGGCTCGACGCGATCAACCAGGACGGACGGGCGTTCTTCCTCGGTCAGGCGCCGCTCTCGCCCACGCTCGCCGCGGAGGACGGACCGATCTGGTACCGCGGCTTCGCGATGCAGGACGACGAGGCCACGTGCGCGCGCCTCGACGACGCGCTCGCGGCCGCGGGCGCCGAGCGCATGGTGGTCGGCCACACCAAGCAAGCGGACGGCATCACGTTCGCGTGCGACCGGCGCGTCGTCCGGATCGACGTCGGGCTGGCGCGCATCTACCAGGGGCCCATCCAGGCGCTCGAGATCGTGGGCGACGACATGCGCGTGCTCACCGGGACGCGGACCGCGCCGTGAGCGCCGGACCGCGCCCTGCGCACGCGCGGCTCACGCCAGGTCGAACAAGAGCAGCTCCGAGGGCGCGCTCGCCTCGATCGCCAGCGCCGCCTCGCTCGACACGGCCGCTCCGTCTCCGCCGCGCAGGGTCTGGCCGTTCAGCGTGATCGTCCCGCGCACCACCTGCAGCCACGCGTGGCGCCTCGGCGCGAGACCATGCTCCACCCGCTCGCCCGCGGACAGGAGGGACGCGTAGAGCGAGACGTCCTGGTGGATCGTGATCGACCCAGCGCGCCCGTCGCGCGAGCCGACGAGGCGCAGCCTGCCGCGCCGTCCCGCCTCGTCGAAGTGCTTCTGCTCGTAGCCTGGGGGCAGGCGCGGCGTGTCGGGCAGGATCCAGATCTGCAGGAAGTGCACCTCGTGCTCGCGCGAGGCGTTCGCCTCGCTGTGGTGGACGCCGGTCCCCGCCGTCATCCGCTGGACGTCGCCGGGCCTCAGCGCCGAGCCGTTTCCCATCGAGTCCTCGTGGCGGAGCGCGCCCTCGATCACGTACGAGACGATCTCCATCTCGCGGTGGCCGTGCGTCGGGAAGCCCCCGCGGGCCGCGACGCGATCCTCGTTCAGGACGCGCAGCGCGCGGAAGCCCATGTGCGCCGGATCGTGGTACCCGGCGAACGAGAAGGTGTGGCGCGAGTCGAGCCAGCCGTGGTCGGCATGGCCGCGATCCTCGGAGCGTCGGACGACGATCATTCAACCCATCTCAGCAGTGGAAGGCGAGCCCCAGCATCCCGAGGATGCAGGAGAACACCAGCCCGGCCAGCCCGAACAGGACGATCTTCGCCAGGCCGATCCCGAGGATGGTGATGCCGCCGCCGATCAGCTCGTCGACCCCGCCCGCGCGCGAGGGAAGGACCACCGCGGGCGGAGGCGAGGCGCCCTGCTTCGGGCGCTCGACGCTCGCGAACGGAAGCGCGCTCGCGGGGGCCGGAGCCGTCCCGGGCGCGCGCGGCGACTCGAGCAGCGTGGGCGGCAGGGCGGGCGTGCTCGTCACGTTGCCGCACGACGCGCAGCGGACCGCCGCGCCCGCCGGCGCGTCGGCGAGCGGCGCGGAGCAGAACCCGCAGCGAGCACCCACGCGCCGAGCTTGCCACGCGTGCGCCGCCAAGCTCACCAGGCCCGCTCGTGTAGACTCGGCGAGCCATGAGCTTCTGTCCGAGCTGCGGAGCCCCGAACTCCGACGATGCGCGCTTCTGCAACAAGTGCGGCACCGCCATCACTTCGGCCGGCGCTCCGTCCGGGGCGGCCGCCGCGCCACCCCCCGCGAACAACACGGGCGGCACGATCACGCTCGCCGGCATCGGGATCCAGTCGCCGCGCAAGACCTACGCGGTGCTCGCGCTCGGCGCGTTCGTCTTCCTCGGCCTCGGCGCGGGCATGGCGTACGTCGGGATGCACGCTGGGCCGGCCGGGCCGAGCGCGCCGGGGGAGCCTGCCGCGGACGCGAGCGGGGGCGGGGGCGATGCGCTGCCGGAGGGCGTCGACGTTCCCGACGACGACTTCGTGATGACGAGCGGGGCGCGCGTCGTGAAGCGCGGCGCGTCGGCCGGGACGACGCCGGGGACCGCCGACACCACGGCGCCGCCGGGAACGGACACGACGCCGCCTCCGACGACCACCGGACGGACGACCCCGCCGCGGACGACCAGCGGCGCCGCGACGCGCCCGCCGCCGGCGACGCGCGTGGGGACCGGCACGGGCACGGCCACCGAAACCCCCACCGGCTCGGGAACGCCGCCGCCGACGACGGGGACGGGGACGGGCACGGCGAGCGGGACCGGCACGGCGCCGGCCTCCTCGGTGGACTGGGACGCGCTCGAGGGGACCGTCGCGCCCGAGGACGAGCCCGACTACCAGATGCAGATGTACAGCACGCAGGTGCGTCGCTTCATCCGCCAGTACCTGCTCCCTCAGGCGACGTCGTGCTTCGAGCACGCGTCGGCGGCCTCGCGCGATCCGGTGAGAGGCACGGTCGTCGTCGGCTTCGACATCGACGCGCGCGGCCACGCGCAGAGCCCCACGCTCGATCGCAACACCACCGGCAACGACGCGCTCGGGCGCTGCCTGCAGAACAACGTCGGGACGTGGCAGCTGCCGCCGCCGCCGGAAGGCACGGCACCGATCCAGATGCAGATGCCTTTCACGCGCTGAGGGCGATCGTGCGCTCCCTGGCCTTCGTCGTGCCCATCGCGCTCTTCGCGCTCGTCCCGTGGCCGGCCGCCGCCCAGGGGGACGGCGTGTACGGGCGCCTCGACGCGGATCTCGCGCTCTCGGTCGGCGTGAGCGGCGGCGCCGTCACGAACGACCGCGTCCACCCCGCGTGGACCGGCTCGGTGTCGCTCGAGCTGCGCGCGCGCATCCTCGACTCGGGCGGCGTGTTCGCGGTGGGCGAGTGGCGCCCCGAGGGCGACTCGCGCGCGGTCGTCGGCGTGGACATCCGCCCGCTCTTCCTGCCTCGGTTCCTGCTCGGCGCCGAGACGGGCTCGCAGTGGGTCGACCTGCTGATCGACTCGCTCGGGCTCGACCTCGGCGCCGCGATGGGTCCCTTCGACCGGGAGGCCGGCGTCGGCCTCGCGATCGGCTTCGGTGTCGACGTCCCGCTCTTCGTCCCGGAGCGGACCAGCGGCGGCGTCTTCCTCCGGCTCGGGGCGCGCTACGTCACCGCATCGGCCCTCGATCAGGCGGCGCCCCGCGGGGGCACCACCGACTGGGTCCTCTTGGCCGGCCTCGACCTCCGGGCGCTCGTCGCGACGGGCCTCCCGCTCTGGCACGGGCCGCGGTACCGGCCGCCGCCGGACCCCGAATAGGGCGTGAGGATTCCCCTGGCGCCGTGTGGCGTTTTCTCACGTTCTTCTCTAGTGTGCCGCGAAGGAGCCGCCCTCCACGCTGCTTTTCCGTCCCCTCGCGCCGCCGCGCCCCGGAGTCGACCATGTCGCGTACCTCTTGCGTCTTCTTGGCTTCCCTCGCGCTCGGCGCGCTCGCGCTCGGCTGCGGCCGCTCGACGCTGCGCGAGATCCCCGGCGAGCGCATGGACGCGGGCCCCGGGATCGACACGGGACCGGGTCGTGACACGGGCCCCGGCCGCGACATGGGGCCGGGCAACGACGCCGGCCGCGACGCCGCGACGCCGATCTGCGGCGATCGCGTCTGCAACGGCGCCGAGACGTGCACGACTTGCTCTCTCGACTGCGGCACGTGCCACACCTGCGGCGACGCGATGTGCGAGGCGGCCCTCGGCGAAGACTGCACCACGTGCGCGCCCGACTGCGGCACCTGCGTCACGTGCGGCAACGGGACGTGTGAGGCGTCGATCGGCGAGACGTGCACCAGCTGCCCGCGCGACTGCGGCATGTGCATGACGTGCGGGGACCGCGTCTGCCAGGCGAGCGAGAACTGCGCGAGCTGCCCGGGCGACTGCGGCGTGTGCGTGCGCTGCGGTGACGGCACGTGCGGCGTCGGCGAGGACTGCACCTCGTGCGCGACCGACTGTGGCTCCTGCGTCACGTGCGGCAACGGCATGTGCGACGCCGGCGAGACCTGCTCGACGTGCGTGGCCGACTGTGGCGCGTGCGTGACGTGCGGCGACCGCACTTGTCAGGCCTCGGAGAGCTGCTCGACGTGCCCCTCCGACTGCGGCGTGTGCGTGACGTGTGGCGACGGCACCTGTCAGCCGAGCGAGAGCTGCGCGACGTGCCAGCAGGACTGCGGCCTCTGCGTGACCTGCGGTGACCGGACCTGCCAGGCGACCGAGAACTGCACCAGCTGCCCGAGCGACTGCGGCATCTGCGACACGTGCCGGAACGGCTTCTGCGAGCCCGCCAACGGCGAGACGTGCAGCAGCTGCGCGCCTGACTGCGGCGCCTGCCCCTCGTGCGGCGACCGCACGTGCACCGCGTCCGCGGGCGAGGACTGCTTCACCTGCCCCGGCGACTGCGGCGACTGCCCGAGCTGTGGCGACGGCCGCTGCCGCGGCACCGAGACCTGCGCGAGCTGCTCGCAGGACTGCGGCTCGTGCGCGTTCTGCGGGAACATGCGCTGCGAGAGCTCGGCGCACGAGACGTGCACCAACTGCGCCGCGGACTGCGGTGCCTGCATGCTCCACAGCTGCTCGGAGGGCCTGACGTGCGTGTTCGGCTGCTTCGACTTCGCGGGCGGCGGCGGCGGGATCCCCGCGATCGACATCACCTGCATCAGCAACTGCACGTCCCAGACGTGCCCGAGCTCGCAGGTCTTCCTGAACAACGTCGTGAACTGCGCGATCGGCGCGTTCGTGAGCGGCGCGTGCGGGACGGGTGGCGGCATCGGCTGCATCACGACCGAGTGCTCGTCGCAGATCGCCGCATGCTTCGGCGATCGCTGTCGCTGAGCGCGCTCCTCCTCGCCGCGTGCGGTGGAGGGGGTGAGGCGCCACCGCGGAGCGGGCCGGAGAGCGCGCCGCCTTCGACGGAGGCGCCTCCGCCCTCGAGCGTGGTCGCACCGGCGCCGAGCGTGCTGGTCGGCCTCGACGACCCTCCGCCGGTCCCGGACGAGCTCGTCGTGGCCGGCCCGCTCTCCGATCGCGCCGCGCCTCCGCACGGCTGCGTGCTCGCCTCGGACGCGTCGCAGCCGGTCCTCGCGGGAGCCTCCACGGCGGACGTCCTGGCCGTCGCGACCGGCTTCGTCGTGGCGGGCTACGTCGCGGGATCGCCCGAGAGCGTCGGGCTGGCCCGCATCCGCCCCGGCGGTGCGCCGAGCCCCCTCGGCCGGATCCCGCTCGCGGGCTCGCTCGACGCCTCGCGCCGGACGGCACCTCCGGTGCTCGCGCGGCTCGGCGAGGCGACGCTCGGGGTCGGCCTCGTCGACGCGGCCGGCGGCGTCCGCCTCGTGCGCTTCGAGCAGGGCTCGCCCGCGCCGGTGTTCGCCACGGTGCAGATCACGCCTTCGGGCGCCGATGCGCGCTACGCGCCCGCGCTCGCGAGCGTGGACGCCGGGACCCTCGTCGCGTGGACCGAGGCGAGCGGCACCACGGCCCACGTCCGCGTCGCCCTCGTGGACGCAGCCGGAGCGATCGCCGCGACGCACGACGTGACGCCCGAGGCGGGCTCCGGCGCGGCGCCGCTCTTCGACGCGCGCGGCATCCTCTACTTCATGGACGCCCGGGCGGGCATCTCGGTCGTGCACCGCGTCTCGTTCGGCGCGGACGGCGTCCCCGCCGCGGCCACGGTCGCGCAGCCGCTGAACCTGACGGCCGAGCCTCCCTCCTTCGCCGTGGTGGGCACCCACCTCGGGTACGCCGCCGTCGGCAACGGCGCGACGCGCGCGGTCGGCGTCGTCACGATCGACTCGGCCGATCGCGCCCAGGCCCTGGTCCCCGGGCTCGGCTACGGCGGCCCGCTCACGATCGACGCCGAGCCGCTGGGCGGCGCCGGTCTCTTCGTCATGGAGGCGCCTGGCGCGGCGGAGGCGAGCGCGCCTCACCAGACCCGCGCGCGCGTCGTCGGCGCGGACGGGACCCTCGGCGAGCCGCTCGCGATCGCGGGAGCGACCCAGCCGCGCGTGGCCGTGGCGCCGGGCGGCATCGTCGCGATCGTGGCGCGTGGGGCCGACCTGTGGTGGGCGCGCTGCGCCGAGTGACGCCGCGGGCCGCTCTCCTCGCCTCGCTCGCCCCTCCGCGTTTTTGACGCGCTCCGCGCTCCTCGGTACCACGGCTCATGGTCACACTCGCGCCACCCGTCCCTTCCGTCGCGCAGGCCCGCGTCGGCGCGATCGTCCAGGCGCCGGCGCGAGGAGCCCTGATCGAGCGCGCCATCGCCGCCTACGACGGCGGGCTCCGGGTGCTCGTGCTCCCGGTCGGGATCCCCTTCGTCGCCGAGATCGCCGCGGAGATCGCCGATCGCGCCGACGATCTCACGGTGGGCATCTGCGACGTCGTCGAGCCCGACCAGCTCAACATCGCCCTCGCCGCGGGCGCCGCGTTCGTGGTCCTGCCTCACCTCGACGAGGAGCTCGAGAGGAGCGCCCGCGGGCGCGTCACCGTGATCCCCGGCGTCGCGACCCCCTCCGAGCTGCGCCTCGCTCGCACGCGCACGCAGGGGCCCGTCGCCGTGTACCCCTCTGGCTACCTCGGCGGCGCGCGCTACGTCGGGCGCCTCGCCCGGATCCAGCCGGGGCTTCCGCTCGTCGCGATGGGCAACATCGGGCCCGACGACGCCCCCTCGTACCTGGAGGCCGGGGCCAACGTCGTGATCGTCGACCGGGACCTGTTCCCGGCGGACAACGACCCGGCGTCCACGGACGTGATCGCCATGCGCGCCGGTGCGCTCGTCGAGGTGTGTGGCGAGATCGGCCCCGCGCGCACCAGCCGTCCCTGACGGTGCCTCGCCCCTGGCCAGGGCGCTCGCCGGCGGCGGGGCCGGTCGCGGGGCCGCCGGCGGCCCCTGCTCCCGCCGGTTTCCGCGTGATCTGGGGCCGAGCCGCGGTGGCACGTGGCCTGCTCGGGGACGGGCGAGTCCTTCCGGTCGCCACCCTGGCCATCACGAGGTCCCCGATGCGCGCTCTCTGCTCTGCCCTCGTCGCCCTGTCCCTGCTCGGCTGCGTGGGTCCGCTCCCGGCCGGCGACGAGATCCCCTACGCCAAGGGTGAGGGCGAGGGCGGCGCCGCGGACAGCTCGGCGGCGGCCGTGTTCCTCGAGCTCTCGTTCGACGGCGAGCTCGTCACCGACTCGCGCTGGAGCCCCGAGCAGCAGATCGAGGACCAGCTCCTCTACACGATCGGGATCGTCAACGGAGAGCGCGGCGTCTCGCGCCTCGATCGGGTCGAGCTCAGCGACGTGCGCGTCGAGGCGATGGGGGACCGGTTCCGGATCCTCTACAGCGCGGTGCTCCCGATCGCGTACGGGCGCCGCACGACGCTGCCGACCGAGCTGACGCTCCGACTCCCGCGCGACATGTCGAGCGCCGGCATCGAGCGCTTCACCTCGACCTACTCGCACAGCTGCGTGGACGCGGGCGCCCACGACGTGACGAGCGGATCGTTCTGGTACTACTACCGGCCCTCGCGCAGCGGGTGTGTGCTCGCGTCGTCGGACGTCGTCACCACCGTCGCCGGCGTCACCGTGAGCGACGTGGGCACGACGGGCCGCTTCCCCGAGTACGACATGGTCTGGTCGGACGGCTCGCTCCGCGTCGTCGCGGTGTTCGGCAAGTTCGAGGACGGCGCGACGACGTCGAGCGACGCGGGCATCGCCGCCTACAACCGCTTCGTGCGGGAGGTGCGCACGCTCCTCGCCAGCCGCGGCCTGACCACGATCCCCGCGACGGTCCCGACCGATCCCGGTGTCGCGACCCCGGACATCACCTTCCGCGCCACGCTCGACGCGACCCACCGCATCGAGATCGTCGCGCTGCTGGTGGACAACGTCCGCACCGCCGGGCCCACGTTCGACGCGCGCTTCGGCGAGCTCTCCACGCGCGCGGACCTGATCGTCTACAACGGGCACGCAGGCCTCGGCGCGAACATCCGCGCGCTGGCCCGCAAGGGCCGCTGGACCGCGGGCCAGTACGCGATCGCGTTCATGAACGGCTGCGACACGTACACGTACGTCGACAGCGCGCTCTGGGACGCGCACGCGGCCGCGAACCCCGGGGACACGACGGGCACGCGTCACATGGACATCGTGATGAACGCGATGCCGGCGTACTTCAGCTCGATGCCGCGGGCGACGATGGCCCTGATCAACGGGCTGATGAGCTACGGCTCGCCGCGCACCTACGACCAGATCTTCGCCAACGTCGACAGCTCGCAGGTCGTCGTCGTCAGCGGCGAGCAGGACAACCGCTTCACGCCCGGCGGTGGCGTGACGCCGGCGCCGGCCTGGACCGGCATGCGTGAGAGCGCGACCCTCGCTCGCGACGCGGAGCGACGCTACCAGACGCCCGCGCTCGCGGCCGGCCGCTACACCTTCTCCATCCGCGGCACGGGCGACGCCGACCTCTACGTGCGCATCGGCAGCGCGCCCACGACGACGAGCTACGACTGCCGCCCCTATCGCTCGGACTCGGCGGAGACCTGCCAGATCGATCTGGCGAGCGCGGCGCCGGTGCACGTGATGGTGCGCGGCTACACGGCGAGCACGATCGAGCTGACCGGCGCGGCGACGCCGCGCTGATCGAGCGCAGGGCACGGCGGAGCCGGGCCGACACGACGTGTCGCGCGGCTCAGTGCCACACGCAGTCGCTCGCGTCCTCGTTCTGGGACTCGAGGACGCGGTGGTACGAGTCGATGACCTGCCGGCAGGAGTCGGCCACGGGCATGTCGTGCCACCGGTCGCACGACTCGGCGGTGCCGCCGGTGCGCAGACAGCAGTGCGCGGCCATGTCGCACTCCGGAAACCCGCCCGCGGGCGTGGGCGCAGGCGCGGGCGCGGGCGCCTCGTGCGCTCCCTCGGGCGGCGGCCACACGCACGCGCTCGCGTCGCGGTGCTGGCTCACGAGCACGTCGTGGTACGAGCGCACGGTGAGCGGGCAGACGACGGGGCTCCCCGCGGGCGGCGCGTCGTCACCGCCGATCGCGTCGTGAGCGCAGCCCTCGGGTGGGCCACCGACCAGCTCGCAGCAGTGGACGGCCATCCGGCACACCGGGATGAGCGCGCGTGTGCCGGCGCTCCGTTTTGCCACTCACGACGACGAACTGGCGACAGCGGCGCTCGCCGTCGACCCCGCGATCGTGCCGCCCGGCCCGGGCCCGGGTCAGCCCGGCGGCGGCGGCGCGGGCGGCGGTGACGGCTCCGGCGGCGGCTCCGGCGGCGGCTCGGGCGGCGGCTCGGGCGGCGGCTCGGGCGGCTCGTCGGGTGCGGCGTTCACCGCGAGCCTCAGCGGCTCGAGCATCCAGGCGCTGAAGCGCGTGGTGCGGCGCGGCGTCGGCGTGAACTGCGACGTGGACCGCGGTGCGACCTGCGTCCTCGAG
>JBGAQA010000301.1:0-1001 GCA_044220955.1 Sandaracinaceae bacterium | reverse complement strand
GGCGCTTCTTCGAGGAGCGAGAGAACGGCGCCTCGGCGCCGGCTTCGGTGCCTGCCGCGGAGCGCAACGGAAACGGCCCGTACGTCAACGGCTCGGCGACCTCGCTGCGCGCGCTCGGCGACGCCGTCTCGAACGCGATGCCCGTCCTCCGCATCGACGTACCGCACGACACGATGCCGCCGGCCGATCTCCTCGCCGACGCCACCGCCGGCGGCAAGGTCTACGCGCTGATCAACGCGTACCGCGTGCGCGGGCACCTCTTCGCGCGCGTGAACCCGCTCGGTGACGCCGACTCGGCCCCGAACGAGCTCCAGCTCGAGAACTTCGGTCTCTCGAAGACCGACCTCGATCTCACCTTCCCCACCTTGAACATCGGCGGGATGAGCGACAAGGCGTCGCTCCGCGAGATCATCGCCCACCTCGAGGACACGTACTGTCGATCGATCGGTGTAGAGTTCACGCAAATCGAGGCGCCCGAGCAGCGGCTGTGGCTGCGTCAGCGCATGGAGTCGACGCGCAACCGGCCGGCTGCGGATCCGGCGCTCGCGAAGCGCGTCCTCGCCAAGCTGACCGACGCCGAAGCGTTCGAGCAGTTCCTCGCGAAGAACTTCATCGGGCAGAAGCGCTTCAGCGCCGAAGGCGCCGAGAGCCTCATCGCGATGCTCGACACCATCATCGAGCGCGGCGCCGAGCAGGGCATCGACGAAATCGTCTTCGGCATGGCGCACCGCGGGCGCGTCAACGTCATCGTCAACATCCTCGAGACGAGCCTGCGCGACATCTTCTACGCCTTCGAGGACAAAGACGCCGAGCGCTTCCTCGGGCGCGGCGACGTGAAGTACCACCTCGGCTACTCCACCGACCGGCTCACCGCGAGCGGGCGCAAGATCCACCTCACGCTCACCTTCAACCCGAGCCACCTCGAGTTCGCCTGCCCGGTCGTCGAAGGGCGGGTGCGCGCCAAACAGGAGCGCCACGGCGACGCCGCGCGCAAGCGCATC
>JBGAQA010000300.1:0-1006 GCA_044220955.1 Sandaracinaceae bacterium | reverse complement strand
GCGTACCAGGTGCTAGCGTCTGCCGCGTCGTCTTCGTCGATAAATGTATCACAGTCGTCGTCGATGCTGTTACACACCTCTGTCGCATTTGGATACACGTTCGCGTCGTTGTCGTCGCAGTCGCTGTTGTCGCTCAGCCAGCGGGTGCCGGGCTGGGTGCAGGCGGTCTGGCTGCGGTTGGGGTCGCCGTAGCCGTCGCGGTCGCTGTCGCGGTACCAGGTGGCGGCGTCGGCGGCGTCGCTCTCGTCGGTGCTGCTGTCGCAGTCGTTGTCGATGCCGTCGCAGAGCTCGGTGGCGTCGGGGTTGACGTTGAAGTCGCCGTCGTCGCAGTCGCTGTCGTCGCTCACCGAGCCGCTGGGCTGGCTGCAGGACAGGGTAGGGGCGGCGGCGTCGCCGAAGCCGTCGCCGTCGGTGTCGGCGTACCAGGGGAGGGTCACGCCCTCGTCGATCTCGCCGTCGCAGTCGTCGTCCAGACCGTTGCAGATGTCCGGGGCCAGGAAGTAGACCTGATTGCAGGTCAACGCGCCGGCCGCGCAGTCGAGCACGCCGGCGGCGCACTGGCCGATGAGGCCCGTGTCGCACTCGGCGCCCTCGCGCAGGTCCTCCTCGTCGACCTGCCCGTTGCAGTTGTTGTCCAGGCCGTCGCAGACCTCGGCGGAGCTCTGCACGCTCTGCTGGCAGCGCAGGCCGGCGTTGACGCAGGCGAGCACGCCCTGCGAACACACGCCCTGCAGGTCCGTGTTGCAGGCGCCGCCGCCGCCGGGATTGTTCTCGTCCGTGGTGCCGTTGCAGTTGTTGTCCGCGCCGTCGCAGACCTCGGGCGCGGGGTTGCCGGCCACGGCGTTGCAGACCACGGCGCCGTTGGCGCCGCACACGTTGCGGCCCTGGCGCGCGCAGGCGCCGACGCCGACGGTGCAGACGGCGCCGAGGTTCAGACCGTCGTCGACCACGCCGTCGCAGTCGTCGTCGATGTTGTTGCAGGTCTCCGCCGCGGGGTTGCCGGCCA
>JBGAQA010000002.1:0-184773 GCA_044220955.1 Sandaracinaceae bacterium | reverse complement strand
TCAGGCGCTCGAGGCCCTCGATCTTCGAGAGGCCGAAGTCGACGAGCTTGATGGGGAAGGGCGCGCCCTGCGGTAGGAACACGTTCGCCGGCTTCACGTCGCCGTGCACGACGCCGTGTCCGTGCACCGCCGCGAGCGTCTCGGCGATCCCGAGCGCGATCGGCCGCAGCTCCGCCACCGTCATCGGCCCGCGCGCGATGCGCGCCTCGAGCGTCTCGCCGCGCAAGAGCTCCATCACCGTGAACGAGCGCTCGCCCTCGTCCTGCCCGACGTCGAGGATGCGCACGATCCCGGGGTGCACGAGCGCCTGCAGGATCGACGCCTCGCGGCGGAAGCGGCGCCGGATCGACGCGTCGCCGTGCAGCTGCGCCTTCAGCATCTTGAGCGCGACGCGCTCGCCGGTCTTCAGGTCGTCGGCCTCGTGGACGGTGCCCATCGCGCCGGCCGCGATCGCGCGCGCGAGCCGGTAGCGGCCCTCGACGAGGGTGCCGTTCGGCGGGGCCGAGTGCATGGGGGGATCGTCCGACCGGGGGAGGAGGGGGTCAAGAGAACGGATCGACTCGAGGCGATGGCCTCCGCAGAGCCCATCGATCTCGACGGGTCGCGCCGGAGGAGTGCCCGACCGGGCCCGCGATGGACGTCGTCATGCGACGCAGGGAGCCTCGACGCGGCCGCGATCGACTCGAGCCGCTGAACCGGGGTCGACGTCGGCAGGGTGGCGCTCGCGGTCAGAGCCGGTGCACCGCGAGCTCGCGACCGAGGGCGGTCGCGATGCGCGTGAGGTCTCCCGCGTCGCTCGTGATCACGAGATCGCCGCGGCCCAGCGCCGAGACCACGACCATCGCATCGACGACGTCCGACGTCCTGGCGCGTCCGCACGCAGCTCCGGCGGCGCGCGCGAGCGGCTCGAGCGTCGGCTCGATCTCGCAGCCCACGAGCAGACGCGAGAGCATCGCCTGGGGTCCACCGCGCCAGGCTTGCGCCAGCACGACGACGGGAACCACCGGCACGAGTCCGTTCTCGAGCGCACGGCGATGGAGCGCCCACGCCGCCGGTCGATTCGACTCGGCTGCCAGCAGCATGCCGGTATCGTAGGTCACTCCGCTCATCGTCTGCGGGCCGCGCGCGAGCGCTTCGGCTGCGAGGCGAGGACGGGTGCGAGGGCGCGATCCGCGCGGCGAAGCTCGAGCGGCGTCGGTGCCCCGTGCTCGTTCTCCCAGTCGGAGACCGCGGCGAGGCCCTGCTCGATGCGCAGAGCACGCGCGGCCGCGCGGTTGAGCCACGCCGAGAGGCTCGTATGTGCGCGCGCGGCGCTGCGCTGTGCCGCGCGGAGCACCTCCTCGTCCAGCGCCACCGACTGCTTCTTGACGGCCATCCCGACGACGTTACCACCGGGGTGGCAACGAAGCACGGGCGGGCTCGGCAAGTGCAGCCGCCGGTTCGCCTTCGCGCTCACCGGTTCATCGTCCGCCGCGCGCGTGGGCAGCATCCCAGCGGCCCCACTCGTGCGCGAGCTCGGTCGTGTGCCGGCCCGCGAGGGCGGCGACGCGCACCCGATCAGTGTGCGCGCTCGGCGTTCTCTCCGCCGTGGCCGATCTCCGCGTCGTGCAGCACCGGCAGCGCGACGCGCAGCGCCGCCGTGAAGACGAGCAGCCCGAAGGCCCAGATGCCCGCGGTCACGCGCCACTCCGTCGCCGTCGGCGCGTACTCGACGAGCTCGTGCATCGTGCTCGGGATGAAGCCCGGGACGATCAGTCCCATGCCCTTCTCGATCCAGATGCCCGCGAGCGCGAGGAACATCGCGGCGTCGAGCGCCGGGCGGCACTTCGAGAGCGCGGGGACGAGCAGGATCGTGGCCGCGGCCGCGTTGCAGGCGAGCGCCGTCCAGATCCAGGGCACCAGCGCGTCGTGCCCGCGCAGGCCGAAGTACAGGTAGCGCGCGGACGCGACGTGCGAGCCGCCGCCGTAGAACTCGGTGAACGCCTCCGAGAGCGCCATGAAGAGGTTCACGATCACCGTGACGCGCATGACGCCGATCAGCGTGCGCTCGGGGCCGCCCGGCAGCTGCAGGCCCGCGACGTAGCGCAGAACGCGCAAGGTCACGACGAGGAAGGCCGGTCCCGCGACGAACGCGGTGACGAGGAAGCGCGGGGCGAGCAGCGCGGTGTTCCAGAACGGGCGCCCGCCGAGGCCCGAGTAGAGGAACGCGGTGACGGTGTGCACCGAGATCGCCCACGCGATCGAGACGATGACGAAGGGCAGGTACCAGCGCGGGTCGGGAGCGCGCTTCAGGAAGCGCATGTAGAGCAGGTATCCGCAGATGTGCAGGTTGATCAGCAGGTAGCCGTTCAGCACCACGACGTCCCACGTGAGCATCGAGATCGGCCAGTTGAAGCGCCCGAGCCCCGGGATCAGGTGCCAGAAGTGATCGGGCCGGCCGAGATCGACCACGACGAAGCAGAGCGCCATCACGAGCGACGCGATCGCGAGCAGCTCGCCCACGATGACCACGTCGTGCATCTCGCGGTCGCGATAGAGGTACGCGGGGACGACCATCATCACGCCGCCCGCCGCGAGCCCGACCACGAACGTGAAGTTGGCGATGTAGAGCCCCCACGACACGTGGTCGCCCATGCCCGTGACGCCGAGCCCGTTCGCGAACTGCTGCGCCCACGCGTGCAGGCCGACGAGCGCGATCGCGGTGAGCAGCGTCATCCACGCGTAGAAGTGCGGCGGGCCGTCGACCGCGCGCGCGAACACGCGGGCGAGGAAGCGCGGGTAGCTGACGCGGTGGCTCTCCGCGGTGGGCGGCGGCGAGGAGACGTTCGTTGCGGGCTCGGTCATGCGCGCGTCCTCACTCGTCGAAGAAGTAGAAGAAGCGCGGCCGCGTCCCGAGCTCTTCCTTGAGCACGTACGTGCGCTTGTTCGCGAGCACCCAGCGGATCTCGGAGGTGGGATCGAGCAGGTTGCCGAACACGCGCGAGCCCGTCGGGCAGGCCTCGAGGCAGGCGGGCAGGCGCCCCTCGCGCGTGCGGTGCAGGCAGAACGTGCACTTCTCCATCACGCCCGCGGGGCGGATGCGGTTCGAGAGGTACGCCTGGCTCGGGTTGATCTCCTCGGGCGGGATCTCGGGCGCGTGCCAGTTGAAGCGGCGCGCGTGGTAGGGGCAGGCGGCCTCGCAGTAGCGGCAGCCGATGCACCAGTCGTAGTCGACGACGACGATGCCGTCGTCCTCCTTCCACGTCGCCTCGACCGGGCAGACGTGCACGCAGGGCGGGTCGTCGCACTGCTGGCACTGCACGGGCATGTAGAAGTGGCCGTCGCGCGGCACGGGGTGATCGTAGGTCGCATCGCCGTGCTCGAAGTCGAGGCTGCCCTGCCGCATCTCGAAGACGCGGATGTAGCTCTGGTGCGTCGAGCGATCGTGGTTGTTCTCGTGGTGACAGGCCTCCGCGCAGCGGCGGCACCCGATGCAGCGCGAGAGGTTCAGCGCGTAGCCGAACTGCACGCCCGGGGTCGGCCGCGCGTCGACCACGCTCACGGCCACGCCGTGGTCGCGCAGCGTGTCCGCCTCGATGCGCGCGAGCACGCGCTCCATGTCGGCGGGCGTGAGCTGCTTGTAGTGCGCCTGCAGGAACTGCTCGGCGGAGAGGTTGTCGAGCGGCTCGAGCACCGGGGCGAGCGCGCGCGCGAACGCGGCGGCGCCCAGCGTCGCGCCGGCGCCCGTCAAGAGCCTGCGTCGCGAGAGGTCATCCATCGTGGGGCTCGGGCTCGGGGGAAGCGGGCGTGTAGCGGTCGCGCGGCGGCGGCGCGGGCATCACGGGGCTCCAGGCCGGGTGGTGCGCGTCGTGGCAGTCGAGGCAGTGTGCTCGCGTGCGCGGGCCGCGCGTCGTGTCCCAGTAGCCGCTCATGCCGCCGTGCGAGCCGTGGTCGTAGTCGCGCGACTGTGGTCCGTGGCACTGCCGGCAGATCTGCATCGCCTCGCCCATCGGGATGGCGCGGCCGTCGGCGAGGCGCAGCGCCAGGCGATCGTCCCGGTCGTGGCAGGAGTCGCAGCGGTTGTCGCCGTGCTCGAAGCGCAGGCCCGCGTGCGGCGCGCCGAGGTCGATCGCGGAGCTGCGCCAGGTGTCGGCGAGGGCGTCGATACCGTGGCAGGTCGGGCAGCTGGCGCGGATCGGCCGGCCGGTCGCGTCGGTGCGCCCCGTCGCGATCGAGTGCAGCTCGGGCGGGTCGTGGATCTGGGCCGGCGCGACGACGGTGGCGTCCGGCGGCGGGAGCTCGGTCAGCGAGATCCACGGGCTCTCGTCGTGGTCGCAGCCGCTCGAGAGCAGCATGATCCAGATCAGGAGTCCGACAGAACGCTGCACGCGTCGTTCGTACGCACCACCGAGTCGCGCGCAAACCTTGCGGCTCGCGCTGCGGCGCCTACGCCAAGTCCGAGATGAGCATCGTCGGCGTCGTGGTCGTGGTCGATCCTCACGACGAGGCAGCGATCGAGCGCCTCGGCGCCGTCCCGGGTATCACGCTCGGACCGCGGCGCGGCGCCCGCGTGGCCCTCGTCATCGACGAGGCCGAGGCTCACGTGCGCGGGCGGCTCGAGGAGCTCCAGGGCATGCCGGGCGTGCTCTCGGTCTCGCCCGTGTTCCACGCGCCCGAGCCCCTGGAGGCGACGTGACGGTCGGTCGACGAGAGTTTCTCCGGGCGATGGCGATGGCGGCCGCGACGGCGGCGATCGGCGACGTCTCCGCCCAGCGCCGCTCCGACGCGGGCACCGACGCCGGTATCACGTGGGACAAGGCGCCCTGCCGGTTCTGCGGGACCGGCTGTCACGTGCGGGTCGGCGTCCAGGGCGGTCGGATCGTCGCGATCCAGGGCGATCCGGACGCGGCGGTGAACCGCGGCCTGCTCTGCGTGAAGGGCTACCACGTCGGTCTCGCGCTCTACGGGACCGACCGCCTCACGCACCCGATGCTGCGCGAGGGGGAGGGCTACCGCGCCATCTCCTGGGACCAGGCGATCGGCATCGTCGCCGACCGCATCTCCGCCGCGCCCGCGCGCTTCGCCATGTACGGCAGCGGCCAGTGGACGATCCCGGAGGGCTTCGCCGCCTCGAAGTTCGTCAAGGCGGGCCTCGGGACGAACATGCTCGAGGCCAACGCGCGCCTCTGCATGGCCTCGGCCGTCACGGGCTTCCTCTCGACGTACGGCGTGGACGAGCCGGCCTCGGCGTTCGACGACCTCGAGCACGCCGATGTGGTGATCCTCTGGGGCAACAACCCCGCCGAGATGCACCCGGTCCTCTTCTCCCGCATCGTCGATCGGCGCGCGCGCGGCCAGACGGTGCGCATCATCGACATCGGCACCCGGCGCACGCGCACCTCGTCGTTCGCCGACGACGTGCTCCTGATGAAGCCGCAGGGCGATCTCGCGATCGCGAACGGCATCCTGCACCTGCTCCTCCGGGACGACACGTACCACCACGAGTTCGTCGAGCAGCACTGCGCGTTCCGCGCGGCGGAGGACGACGACCACCCGACGCTGCAGGGCCGCGCGATCGAGCTGAGCGAGCTGCGTACGCGGCTCGAGCCCTACACGCCCGAGCACTGCGCCGAGCTGAGCGGCCTCACGGCCGATCAGATCCGCATGCTCGCGGGCCTCTTCGCCGACCGCTCGCTGCGCATCACCAGCCTCTGGTGCATGGGGCTCAACCAGCACACGCGCGGGACGGCGGTGAACTCGCTCGTTCATGGCGTTCACCTGCTCTCCGGGCACTGGGGTCGCGAGGGCGACGGGCCCACCAGCCTCACCGGGCAGCCCTCGGCCTGCGGGACCGTGCGCGAGGTCGGCACGCTCGGCCACGGGCTGCCGGGAGGCCGCCTCGTCGCGAACGCGGAGCACCGGGCCGAGGCCGAGGAGTTCTGGCACGTCCCGGTCGGCCGCCTCTCGGCCGCGATCGGCCCGCACACCGTCGACCTGTTCCGCCGCTTCGCCACGCCCGCGGCGGAGGGCGGCGACGTGGACACGCTCTGGGTGCAGGTCTCGAACCCCGGGCAGTCGCTCCCCGACGTGACGAACCTCTTCGACCGCTCGCGCGGCATGGAGAACAAGTTCCTGATCGTCTCGGACGTCTACCCGACGCTGACGACGCGCCTGGCCGATCTGATCCTGCCCTCGGCGATGTGGGTCGAGAAGAACGGCATGGTCGGCAACAGCGAGCGGCGCACGCAGCAGTGGTTCAAGATGGTCGAGCCGCCCGGCGAGGCGCGTGACGACGCGTGGCAGACGATCGCGGTCGCGCGCGCTCTCTTCGACCGAGGCGTGGCCGGGATGCGGGATCGAGACGGGCGCTTCCTCTTCCGCGTGGACGACGCGAGCGGTCAGGAGGTGCCCATCCACCAGTTCGCTCACTACTACGACGTGAACGTCGACCGGCACCTCTTCGAGGAGTACCGGGCCTTCAGCCGCGGGCACCACAAGGATCTCGCGCCCTACGACGAGTACGTGCGCGCCCACGGCCTGCGCTGGCCGGTGGTCGAGCAGGACGGCGTCTGGCGCGAGACGCGCTACCGCTTCGTCGAGGGCGAGGATCCCTACGTCGAGGCCGGCCGCGGCATCGACTTCTACCACTCGACCTCGCACGACGGGCGCGCGCAGATCTGGTTCCGGCCCTACGATGCCCCGCCCGAGAGCCCCGACGAGGAGTACCCGTTCTGGCTCTGCACGGGGCGGGTCCTCGAGCACTGGCACACCGGCACCATGACGATGCGCATGCCGCCGCTGCGGCGCGCGATGCCCGAGTCGTACGTGGAGATGCACCCCGACGACGCGCGCGCGCTCGGCGTCGAGAACGGCGCGATGGTGCGCGTCGAGTCGCGGCGCGGCGCCGTGGAGCTGCCCGTCTGGATCGACGGCCGCGGCGCGCCCGTGGCCGGGTCGCTCTTCGTGCCCTTCTTCGACGAGCGCCTGCGCATCAACGAGGTGACGCTGAACGCCTTCGACCCGTTCTCGAAGCAGCCCGACTACAAGAAGTGTGCGGTGCGGGTGCGCAGGGCGAGCGCATGAGCGGCGCGGAGCCCGACGCTCCCGGCGAGGGCGACCGGGCCGCGAGCGTTCCGCCGCCGCCGATGGGGCGCGCTGCGCTGACCCGCGTCGCGATCGCGTTCGCGCTCGCGGCCGTGATCGTGTTCCTGCTCGGCATCTCGACCGGCACACCCTCGAACCGCGGCGCCCCGCGCACGCTCGAGACCGAGCCCGCGGAGGGCGCGACGCTCGCGGCCACGTACGGCGAGCGCATGGCCGACGGTGCGCGCGGGCCGGACCGGCGCCAGCGCGGCGCGTTCGACATGCTGGTCGAGGATCGCCCCCCGCCCTCGACGGCGCTGGCCACCGACGACGAGCGCGCGGCCGAGGTCGCGCGTCGGGCCCGCCTGCGCGCGTACGACGGAGCGCCGCCGCGCATCCCGCACCCGGTGGCGCAGCGCACGCTGCCCGAGTGCCTGGCCTGTCATGCGGACGGCATGCGCGTCGCCGGCCACTCCGCGCCGGAGATGCCGCACGCGTCCTTGACGAGCTGCGTGCAGTGCCACGTCGTCGACGGAGGCTCGGGGCCGCGCGGGCTCGCGGGCCTGACGGGCGGGCCGCCCGCGGACACCTCGTTCGTCGGGCGGGTCGCGCCGCTGCGCGGCGAGCGCGCGTGGGCAGGCGCACCGCCGACCGTCCCGCACCCGACGCGGATGCGCGAGGACTGCGTCACCTGTCACGGCACGCTCTCGACGGGGATCGGCTCGCCGCACCTGGATCGCCAGTCCTGCCTGCAGTGCCACGCCACGTCGGCGGCGCTCGAGCGCCCCGCGCGGGCAGGGAGGGTGACGCCGTGAGCGAGACGACCGAGGACCCACGGCCGCTCCCCGAGGTCTTCACCGCGGAGCTCGACGGCGCGCTCTTCGAGGCGCTGCTCGACGACATCGAGAAGTGCGCGACGGTGCGCTCGGTGCGCGCGCGCGGCACGACGGCCCCGCTCGACCTGCTCCAGGCGCGCGGCCTGCTCGTGCTGGGCGGCGCGCGCGAGGTGCAGATCCGCTACGAGCACTCGGGCGAGCGCTGGGTCGACACGCTGATGCGCCGCACGGGATCGATCCGCCTGGTCCGCATGCGCGACGCGGAGCCGCCCCCCGCGGCCGAGGAGAGGCCCCGCCGTCGCCTGCCGGTGCTCGCGGGCTGAATACACGGGGCTCGGAGGCGGGGTCGGTCGCTGGTAGCCTCGACGTGTGCGCGTCTCGCCCCTCGGCCCGCTCCCGACGCTCGCGCTCGCGCTGAGCGCCTGCGCGCCGGGGAGCCGCTTCCTCGACGTGGATCTCGTGACCGACCTCGTGCCGGGCGTCGAGTTCACGCAGGTCGACACGGTCGTCACGCCGCGGGGGAGCACGACGGGGCTCACGGCCCACCACGACGTCGCGTCGGGTCAGGACTTCCTCGCGGGCGAGCGCGTGGCGGACGTCCCCGGGCTCGCGCCGGGCGAGCTGCTCGTCGTGGTGCGGCTGCGGCGCGCCGACGGTGCCGTCGAGATCGAGCGCACCGTCGTCGTCGACCTCGTAGAGAGCATGGTCGTCACCGTGGTGGCGAGCCGCGACTGCCGCGGCGTGGCGTGCCCGATGGCCGGCGACTCGCCGGACGCGACCGCGTGCCTCGGGTCGCGCTGCGTCCCTCCGCAGTGCTTCGTCGAGAGCTCCGCCAGCTGCGGCACGCCCGACTGCGCGAGCGCCGTCGACTGCCCGCAGACGAGCACGTGCGCCCGCTTCGAGTGCATCGACGGCGCCTGCCTCGCGCGGCCGACGCCGGGCGCGTGCACGCCGGCCCAGTACTGCGCGGTCGAGCGCGGGTGCCTGCCGCTCGAGGGCAGCTGCCTCGCGGGCGTCGCGTGCGACACGGGCAACCCCTGCGAGATCGGACGCCTCGACTGCAGCACCGGCGTCGGCATCTGCCGTGGCGCGGGGCCCGTCGGCGTCGGCGAGCCGTGCCGCGGCGCCCGCGACGCGTGCGACGCGCCGGAGACCTGCGACGGCACGAGCACTTCGTGTCCGGCCGACCGGCTCGCGCCCGCCGGCACGCCCTGCGCGGACGGCTACTGCAACGGGCTCGGCACGTGCGCGCCCTGCACCGCGGGCAGCGCGTGCAGCACCGGCAACCCGTGCGAGCGCGACACGACCGACTGCCGCACGGGCGCGCCCGTCTGCACGGCGGCGGGGCCTGCCGCAGCGGGCACGTCGTGCAGGCCGAGCGCCGGACCCTGCGACGTCGAGGAGGCTTGCGACGGAACGTCGATGGTCTGCCCGGCCGACGTGTTCGAGCCGATGGCGACGCTCTGCCGCGGGGGCGCTGCGGCGTGTGACGTGGCGGAGCGCTGCACGGGCTCGAGCGCGACGTGCCCCCCCGACGCGCTCGCACCGAGCACCACCGTGTGCCGTCCGTCGGCGGCGCCCTGCGACGAGCCCGAGAGCTGCGACGGAGCGACCTTGCCTTGTCCCGCGGACGCGGCGCCCACGAGCGGCTGCTCGACCGCGCTCCGCGCTGCGGGGACCACGAGCTACACGGTCCCGGTCGCGTGCACGACCCTCCGTGTCCGCGCCTGGGGCGCAGCGGGAGGGCACGGTGCGGGCAACTTCGTCGTCGGCGCCGGCGGATACGCGGAGGCGATGCTGACGACGACGCCGGGCGAGGTGCTCACGGTCGTCGTGGGTGGTCCGGGGGGCAACGGGAGCGGCGGCGCGGCGGGCACCGGCGGCGTGCCCGGAGGCGGGCGCGGCGGATCGGGCGCGGGCCAGGGGGGCGGTGGTGGCGGCGGCTACTCGGGCGTCTTCCGCGGCGCGGCGTCGCAGGCGACGGCGCTCGTGATCGCGGGCGGCGGCGCCGGCAGCGGAGGTGGCGGCGCCGGCGGTACGCGCGTCCCGGGCGCGGGCGGCGGCACCTCGGGCGAGAACGGCGGCGGCGTCCCGGGATCGGGGGGCACGCAGACCTCGGGAGGCGTCGGCAGCGCGGGCGGTGCTCCCGGCAGCGCCCTCACCGGCGGCGCGGGCGGCGGCACTCGAAGCGACGGCGGAGGCGGTGGCGGTGCGGGCTGGTTCGGCGGCGGTGGCGGCCAGCCCGCCAGCAGCGACGCGGACGGCGGCGGCGGTGGCAGCGGCTACCTCGCGTCGAGCGCGTCCGGGACGCTGCTGCGCGGGACGGGCACGACGCCGGGGAGCTCCACGTCCCCCGACCGCATGAGCGCGGGGAGCGCCGGCTCGCCGGGCGCCGTGCTGCTCGACTGCCTCTGATCGCGTCAGACGATGATCGTCGGACAGCCGAGCACGATCTCGACCTGTGCGTCACCCGTCAGGAGCCGATCGCAGATCGGGCCCTGGATGATGATCGACTCCTGCGTGGGGCTGGTGTAGTCCCACGAGTCCGTGGCCGGATCCGAGCTCCGCCCGAGCACCGTGCGCGGCTCGCCGCTGAACGTGACGCCGACGTTGACGCGATTCGGGTCGAACGTCGTCGGGTCCGAGCCGCGCGGGAGCCGGAAGACACAGCTGTCGATGAAGTGCTGCGCGATCTCGTCGAGCGCCGCCTGGAAGTCCGACTCGAAGGCCGACGTGCCGATCGTGTAGCTGCAGCAGTCGGCCGTCCCGGTCGACGCGCAGAACCCGATGATGCAGCGGTCGGTGGGCATCGGGCAGTCGGCGGCGGAGCTGCAGCGGGTCGGCGGGCTCACGCACGTCGCCATGCAGGTGTCGTTGCGCGGCGTTCCGCCGTTCACGGCCACGGTGGAGAGGAAGTTGTCGGAGGTGGTCAGCCCGACGGCGAAGGTCAGGTAGCCGTTCTCGTCGTGGCGCCGCTCTACCTCGCTCAGGATCGCGGTCTCGCCGGCCGCCGAGCGATCGCAGTTCTCGGCACCGTCGGTGACGACGACGAGGCCGCGCTGCCCCGTGGTGGTGAGCGTGTCGAGGTACTCGTAGCCCGCGTGGATGGCGCCGAAGAGCGGGGTGTTGCCCCCGTTCGGCCCGCCCGCGAGCGCGGAGGCGATCACGCTGCGGTTGGTCGAGAGCGGAGCGATCTCCACCTGCGGGACGCCGGGCGCGATCGTGACGTCGCAGACGTCGCCGACGAGGGTCGGGAAGAGCAGCAGCCCCACGCCCAGGTCGTCCCCGGTGGAGGCTAGGGCGCCCCCGATGGCCGTCTCCGAGGCGTCCCACTTCGTCGGGGGCATGAACCCCGTGTCGCCGGAGCGGTGCCCGTCCACGTCCTCCTCCATGCTCGAGCTGCGATCGAAGACGAGCAAGAGGCTGCCGGGCACGCGCTCGGTCGGGATCGCGGTCGAGCCGCACGACGCGTCCGGGCTGAAGGGATCGGGCCTGCCGGCGTCCGCGCGCGGACCCGCGTCGACGCCGCCGCCGTCTGGGAAGGGCCCGGTCCCGCCGCCGTCGTGCCCGGAGCGGGCGGCCGTGCAGCCGACCGAGGCGACGGCCCCGACGAGCGACGATGCGATCACGAGCGAGCGAGCGAGGCGAGCGGGCGACATGAGCTCTCCGGTGCGAGGCGCGCACGTTCGTCTGCGCGCGGCCCCTGCGTCGATGAGGAGATTCACCACGCGGATGGGCGGAAATGGCTGTGCGTTCTCACGCGCGCGCCCCCGAGCTCGGCAAATCCGGGGTCACTCGCCGTAGATGCACGTGTTCGCCTCCAGGCACTGGTGCTCCGTCGGGCGCGACAGGTACGGCAGGTCGCTGCCGCCCGAGGCGAGGTACCACCCGATCAGGTTCACGAAGTAGCTGCCGTCGTCCCACGCCTTGCGCGGATCGATCGGCAACACGACGTGCTGGCCGCGCGGCACCGTCATCGCGTGCACGAGCGCGCTGTGGCCCTCGAAGGTGCTCGCGCCGTTCCAGAGGTCGCTCGACGCGCTCGCGCGCCGGCTCTCTCGCGCCCAGCGGAGCGGCTGGTCTCCGCGCGCAGGGCGCACGCCACCCTCGCTCTCGGGGATCTGCTGGCTTCCGTCGGGCGCGAACCACTGCCGGCCCTCGCTGAAGTCGTCGACGTCGAAGAGGAACCCCGACGCGCCCGGCACCGGCCAGCGATCGAGCCGCGAGAGCGCCTCGGGCACGAAGCGCTGGATCAGCAGGTCGTCGGGCGTGTCGACGCCGAAGCGCGTCGCGAAGCTCGCGGGCGCGCGGTAGTCGGCGAGCACGTCGGGCGCGCCGGGCGGCAGGAACGCGAGGATCCCCGCCGCGCGCGCGTAGGTGTCCGCCGCGGAGACGGGCACCGTCGTGTCGCCGAGGGTCGCCGTGACGAGCATGCTCCGCGTCCGCGCGGGGAAGTCGGGGGCCGTGGGCGGGGCGAGGAACACGCGGCGCGCGTAGTTCACCGGGTCGGCGGGGTCGACCGCGATCTGCGCCAGGCTCGCCAGGCGCCGCAGCTCGGGCGTCTGGCGCGCGAGGCCCAGGCCCTCGATGGGCGATGTGAGCGGCGTGCCGATCTCGAAGACCTGCTGCTGGTAGCGCGCGCAGCGCGCGCACGTGTGCGCCGAGGTCCACGTGTCGACGACGCGGCTCGCGACGGGCTGCGGCATGCCCGCGCCCACGCGGAACGTGCAGTCGCGCGCGTCGAGCGTGCTCGCCCCGCCGGCGAAGACGCGGATCTCGAGGCGGTCGCCCGCGTCCGAAGGGATGCGCGTCCGGAACAGGCCGCCGTCCCGCACGGGCGCGCAGCGCCGCTCGCCGCTCGCGAGGTTGGCCACGACGACCGCGTCGCCCCCGTCGAGGTCGTCGGGCGCGAGGCAGCCGATCTCCACGCGCACGCGATCGCTCAGGCTCGGCAGCTCGAAGCGGAGCGAGCGCTGGCCCGCGGGGCATCCGGTCTCCTCGTCCGGTCCGCCGGAGGTCACGCCGGTGAGGATCGGGCCCATCACGCGCAGCCAGATGGGGTTGCGCGCGGTCCCGAGGTCGGTGCGCAGGCCGAGGTCGAAGAGGCCGCCGCCGCCGGAGACCGGCGCGGCCGCGACGATCGAGGGCTCGACGCCGGTCACGAGCATCGTGAGGATCCCGCCGAGCGAGCTGCCCCACATCCGGTTCTCGCGATCCCAGCCGCCGAGGTCGGGCACGCCGTTGCCGTCGAAGTCGCCCGCCACGTCCGCCGCGCCGTCGCCGTCGACGTCGCCCGAGAACGCGAGGATCTCTCCGTTGCGGTAGGGGACGCTGCTCGGGTCCCAGGGCCGGCTCGGCGCCGCGTCGGGCGCGCCCTGGAACGAGCGGACGATGCGGATCGCCTGCAGGATGTCGAGCGCCGACTGCCGGAGCGTGTCGCGCGTGTGGAACATGTACGCGCTGAAGAAGAGCCCCGCGCTGTCCGCCGCGCCGTCGCCGTCGAGATCGCGCGCGCGGTCGTGCTGAAGCGCCTCGCCCAGGCCCGACAGGCAGTTGCCCGCGAGCAGCGGCACGATCGCGCGGCGCAGCGACTCCGAGAGCGGCAGGCCGTGGGACTGTGCGTCGATCGCCACCGTGGCGATGCCGTGCTGCGCCGTCAGCCCGGCGAAGGCGATCGACTCGAGGTTCACGCTGCCGAGGCCGTGGGCGTAGAACGTGACGGGGAAGGGCTGGTGGTGCGACGCCGTCTCGCGCGGCACGACGATGAACATCGGCACCAGGTCGCGATCGACGCGCGCCGCGCCGGTCGTGCGGTCGATCTGCCAGGTGTCGTCCACCGTCTCCGCGTCGGGATCGCCGAGCAGGTAGGGCGACTCGAAGAAGCCGTACGCGAAGTGCGACACGGACGACTCGAGCGCGCCGAGCACGGCGTCGAGCTGCTCGGCCGGCACGCCGAGGCCGTCGAGCGGCAGGCCCGAGAGCGCCGCGCGCAGCTCCGTCGGCGTCACGGTGTAGAGGTTCGGCGGGAGCGTGCAGCGCGATCCACCGCCACGCACCGGGGCGGCGGTGAGGCGCGCGGGGAACTCCGTGGCGAGCCGCGCGAAGGGGCCGCGCCCGTAGAGGCCCTCGCGCAGGGCGTCGAGGTCCGCGGTGGTCGACTGCGTGGTGAAGCTCCACGCGAAGGCGACCCCGCCCCAGCCGCGCGTCGCGAGGTCGCCGTAGAGCTCGGGGTGGGCGGCGAAGTGCGCGGGGAGCCCACGCAGCGCGTCGTACTGCGAGACGTGGTGCACGCCGTCGAAGGGGGAGCGGACCGAGCCGCCCGGCCCGCTCAGCCGATCGGTGAGCACGACCGCGTAAGTGTGCGTGGGCTCGAGCGGGAGGATGGCGCGCAGGATGAGCGTGTCGGTCTCGCGCTCGTAGAACCACGCCATGCGATCGTAGGTCTCGTAGGGTGTCCCGAGCAGCCGTCCGTCGATCGTGTTCGGGTGGTCGAGCACGCCGTCGGCGTCGGTGTCCTCGAGCGGATCGAGCAGGCCGTCGCCGTCGCGGTCCTCCTCGACGGTCTCGAGGAGCAGGTTCGACTCGCCCTCGCGGGGGTCGTTGCCGTAGTAGGCGCTCGGCTCCGCGGCGGAGTGCTCGATGCGTCCCGAGTCGATGTCGAGCGGCACGGGCAGGCCCGTCTCGAGGTCGACGAGGTAGACGGCGTGGCGCGCGAAGTCGCTCGTGGTGAAGCGCGTCCCGCCCTGCAGCGCGACGAGCGACTGCACGTCGAGCGGCGCGTCGAACGAGACGGTGATCGGCGCGAAGGTGCCCCAGCCGTCGAGCTGGTCGAAGTTCGCGCGCAGGCGCGACTCGATGCCCGTCGGCGCGACGAGGCTCGCGTCGATGCGCCGCCCGGTGGGCGAGGCGGGGTCGGGGAAGGTCGCGACGTCGTTCGGCAGCGGGATCTCGGGCAGCGGGCGTGCCGAGAGATCCCAGACGACGCGCGGGCCGTTGCCGCCCGGCGTGGCGCGCCAGCGCGGAGGCAGGCCTCCGCCGTCGCAGCCACAAGCGACGGCGACGGCGGCGACAACCAACGAGGTCGAGCGGAGCGTCCGCATCGTCCGCGATGATACGCCCTACGAGGCCGCGAGGACGGCGCTCGTCATCGCCGTGACGTCCGCGAAGCGCGCGGCCGGGTCCTTGGCCAGCGCGCGCAGGACGAGCGCGTCGATCGCGGGGCCGAGCGAGGGCGTGAGCGCGCTCGGCGGGGTCGGCTGTTCCTGGAGCAGCATCGCCATCACCGCGAAGGGGCTCGAGCCGAGGAAGGGCGGTACGCCCGCGAGCATCTCGTAGAGCAGCGCGCCGAGCCCGTACACGTCGGTGCGCACGTCCACCGCCTCGCCGCGCGCCTGCTCGGGCGCCATGTAGTGGGCCGTCCCCACGATCGCCCCCGTGCGCGTCACGAAGTGCCCGACGCTCGGGCGCAGCGGCTTGGCCAGGCCGAAGTCGACGAGCATCGCGCGCTCGGGCGAGCCCTCGTGCGTGGCGAGGAAGACGTTCGAGGGCTTGACGTCGCGGTGCAGCACGCCGGCGCGGTGCGCCGCGGCGAGCGCGTCGCCCACCTCGAGGATCACGCGACGCGCCTCGGGCCAGGGCAGCCGTCCCACGCGCGCCAGGCGTGTCTCGAGCGACTCGCCGGCGAGCAGGTCCATCACGAGGTAGTGCACCCCCTCGGGCGTCACGTCGAAGTCGTGGACGGCGGCGATGCCCGCGTGGCCGATCGCCGTGGCCGCCCGCGCCTCCCGCTCGAAGCGGGCGATCGCGTTCGGAGAGAGCTGCTCGTCGGGCAGGAGCGTCTTGAGCGCGTACCTGCGTCCGGTCCGCGCGTGACGCGCGACGTACACGGTGCCGACGCCGCCGCTCGCGAGGCGCCGCTCGATCTCCCACGTGCCCTTGATCGTCCGGCCGCTCAGATCCGCGATGGGCTCGGACGGAGGCAGCGAGCGCGGCGCCACCACGGGCGAGCGCGTGTCGGGCGCCGCGAGGCCCGGCGGGCGCACGCTCCGCCCCGGCGAGCGCGTGTCGGGCAGCGCTTGCTGCGCGGGGGGCGGGCGCACGCTCCGCCCCGGCGTGCGCGTGTCCGGCAGCGCGGCGTGCGCGGGCGGAGGCCGCATGCTCGGCGCGAGCGAGGTCTCCGCCACCGCGAGCGGCGAGACGACCGTCCGCGGGCTCGGCGTCGGATCCACCGCCGCTCCGGCGTCGAGGACGAGCGCGCCGCGGGAGACGGCGTCGGCGAGGGTCGCGTCGGCGCGTCGCGGCCCGAGCCGCGCCTCGAAGGTCGCGCGGTCGAGCGTGCCGTCGCGCAGCACCGAGCGGCCGAGCAGCTCGAACGCCGCCGCGCGGCGGAACGTGCGCACGGTGAGCACGAGCGCGCCCGCGACACCGAGCAGCGGCACGAGCACGCCCGCGAGCCCGAGACAGGTCGCGGCCGAGACCGTCACCGCGAGCGTGCGCTGGGTCGGGCCCAGCACCGTGATGAGGGTGCCCGAGGTGCCCACGATCGTGACCATCGTGGCGAGCGCCGCGACGCCGATCAGCACGCCCCCGGTGACGCGCGCGCCATGCGCGATCTGCCCTGTTTTTTCGAGGTCGACGCGCACGCCCGGCTCGACCCTAGCACTCGTTTGACACGCTTTGACGACCCTTGAGGCGAGGCAGCGCGCACATCTTGCTCGCTCGGGCACGGAGCTCGGGCAGAACCACTCGGAGAGTCCATCATGGTTGCCATCGGAGCGTTCGCACTGGTCATCGGTCTTCTGGCCCTCGTCGGCGGCGTCGTGTCGCGGGTCCGCGCGGGGCGCATCGCCAACACGCCCTTCGCGTCGACCGGCGACGTCGCGTCCAAGGGCCCGTCCGTCGCGAGCCCCAAGGGCGCGATCTCGACCGAGGGCCGCGTCGTCGCTCCGCAGCTCGCGACCTCGCCCGTCACGGGCACGCCCTGCCTCTACTACGACGTCGTCGTCACCGCGTCGTGGAAGGTCGGCGACTCGGTGCAGACGCACCGCGTGACGGACGAGAAGGTCGCGGCGCCCTTCGCGCTCGACGACGGCAGCGGCGCGATCCGCGTCGACGCGAGCAAGGGCGGCGACCTCGGCACGAAGACCACGTTCCAGAAGAAGCAGAGCCGGGGCCTCATGAGCGCCTTCACCGGCAAGCCGCTCTCGTTCGGGGATCGCGGCTTCACGGTCCCGCAGGGCATCCGCGTGGGGCTCACCGTGATCCCGGACCACGCGGAGTTCGAGGTCGTGGAGCGCTGCCTCGCCATGCCGGAGCGCCTCTACGCGAACGGCAAGCTCGAGGGCGGCGCCATCGGCTCGCCGAACTGGACCGCCCTGGTGCTCTCGACGAAGTCGCGCGACGAGCTGCTCGCCGGGACGGCGACGATGGCCAAGCGCCTGCTCGTCGGCGGGGCGGCCGCGTCGGCGGCGGGCGCGGCGCTCGCGGGCATCGGCGCGATGATGAGCTGATCGATCGCGCAGGCCGACCCGTGCGAGAGTTCCGGGTGATGGCGAAGACCCGTACCGACCGGCCAGGCAAGGGCGAGAGCCGCCTGGTCGGTCGCGCTGCGTCACTCGCTCGTGCACGCGCTCGCCGGCTGACGGGCGCTGCTCCGATTCGGTCGATCCGCAGGAGCGTACGGTCGAGAACCCGTGTACCGTCGCTGCAGGTCGAAGATGAAGCACACACGCGTCTGGGTCGTCGGGATGGTCGCCGCGTTCGCCGCCGTGCCGAGCTGCTCGGGTCCCACGCCCGCGGACGACACGGGAGGAAGGGACGCGTCGAGCCCCCCGGTGGACACGGGGACGACCGTGGACACGGGCACGCGCGACGCCGGAACCGCGGTCGACACGCTCGTGCCCGCGGCCACCGGCGGCCTCGTCGAGAGCTCCGACGGGCTCTTCCGCATCTACGTGTCCCCCGGCGCGCTCGCGGAGGACACGAGGATCTCGATCACGCGCATCGCCGCCGCCGACGTCCCTGCGGACGTGGCGGCCACCGGCCCGATCAGCGCGGTGTACGCGGTGGAGCCTGACGGGCTGACGTTCGGCGGGGACGGCGCTTGGGGATACTTCACGTTCCCGAGCGTCCCTGCGGGCCTGATCTCGTCGGACACGCCGCCGCTCTACTCGACGGTCCAGCTGCACGCCCGGCCGGCCGCAGGGGGGCCGATCGAAGACCACGAAGGCCCCCACGCGTTCTATCGCGCGGACGGGACGTTCCTCGCGTACGGGCGCCTCTCCCACCTCAGCCTCCAGTGGACTGCCCCGAGCAGGCGGCCGTATCAGACGGGTCGCCTCGGCGTGGACTGGCCGGCGACCGAGCATTCGGTGGGCACGACCTTCGGTGCGACGGCGCTCGTCAGCGCGCCGGAAGAAGTGCCGCACAGCCTGACCTACCGCACGCTCTCGACCCCGCCCATCGCCTCCCTGTCCGGGACGGGCGGTCGCGACTATCGATGGCACCTGCCGCCCGACGGGGCCGAGGTCCTGGGCTTCGAGCACGACGTCGCCCTCGCCCCTGGCTCGACTTGGCCGCTCTCGCCTGCACCCACGTGGCGCTGTCTGGCGGCCGGCGAATCGACCCTCTTCATCTCCACGAGCCTCTACGTGCTCACCGGCAGCGGGCCACAGCCACACACCATCGAGGTCGCGCGGTCCTCGACGTGCGTGGAGGAGCCGCCCATCGAGGCGAACATCCTCGACACGATCGCGTGCCGACGCGAGGACACGCGCGTCGTCTGCGGCGACGCGCCGGTCGTGGTCGCGAGCACGCGCGTCAGCCCCATGACGACGACGACGGTGGCGCTCCCGGACACGACGTTCTTCATGGCCTCGTTCCCCGCAGGGGTTCCGATCGCGGTGGGCCCCACGACGATCAGCGCCACCGACGGCGCGGCGACGATGACGGCGACGCGTGACGCCACGACCGGCACCTACACCAGCGTGATCGACCCGGCCTTCGACGTGACGGCGGCCGCCACGTGGACCACCAGCGGCCCGTCCGGAACGGCGACGACTCCGGCGCCCGAACCGGCGCCCGCGTTCCACTTCGGGCCCGTCGGGGGCCTCGACACCGACATCGTCATCGACGGCGCGGCGATGGGCGACATCCCGGACATCGAGCTCGAGCTGAACATCACGGCGCGGGTGACGTGCCTGACCGTGCCCATCGAAGCACCGGTGATCTTCGGCTCGCCCGAGGTGGTCGATCTCGGCGACGGCACCTTCGGCTTCGATGCGCCGGCGCGCCACGCGATCGACGCAGCGGCGCTCCACTGCGGCATCCCGGCGAGCGATCTGACCGTGGCTCCGTGGACCCTCGAGGTCCGCTCCAGCGTGAGCGAGGTCGTCCCACTGCCCATGACCCGCGTTCGCGTGCGCACCGGCAGCGCGGCGCACATCGAGAGCGCCGCTCTCACCGCGACGTGTCCGGCCGGCCGCACCTACTGCACATCGGGGTGCGTGAACCTCGCGACCGATCCGCTCAACTGCGGCGGCTGCGGCGTCGTCGGTACCGAGATCTGTGACGGCCTCGACAACAACTGCAACGGCCGCATCGACGACGGCTGCCCCGCGACTCTGCACATGGCCGGAGCCGGCGCCGTCACGAGCCCGACCTACGGCACGCCGGTCCCAGGCCACAGCTCGTCGGCTCTCGCGTGCCCCACGTACTACGTGACCGCCGGCTATCGGGGACGCGAGGTCGGTCCCATCTGGCAGCTCGCACCCTACTGCACCGGCGTGGCGATGCGGGTCGACCGCACGTCGGTGCCCTACCGCTACTTCGTCGACGCCACGCCCGTGATGCCTCCCGGAACCCCGTGGTCGGGCTCGACCGGCGGCGGGACCGGCTCCACGTTCGACCGGCCCTGTCCCACGAACATGATGGTCGACGGCGCCACCGTCCAAGCCGACATGAACCTCGGCACGCTGTCGGCGCGCTGCGTTCAGTGGGAGATCCAGCGGGACGCCGGCGGCACGTGGCAGCTCGTGCGAGGCGCGACGACGATGCTCCCGCTCGCGGGATCGGGGACCGGGACCTCGTACACGTGGATCGCACCGCTGCACTCCTCGGGAACGCCCGAGCTGATCAACAACACCGTCATCTCCTACGCCCCCGGGACGCCGATCGAGGCGCTCCACTTCACGACGATCACGGCGATCTTCACGCTGATCCCGTAGTCCGCGTCGCCCCATTCGCGGTACCCCCGTGGGGGCGAGTCTCGATCGTACGCGTATCTTGACGACGAGCGCTCGCGGGCGGGCATCGGCGCGATGATGAGCTGATCGATCGCGCAGGCCGACCCGTGCGAGAGTTCCGGGTGATGGCGAAGACCCGTACCGACCGGCCAGGCAAGGGCGAGAGCCGCCTGGTCGGTCGCGCGCGCGAGGTGGACGCGCTGCGAGGCAAGCTCGACGCCGGCGCGCGCCTGGTCACGGTCACGGGCGCGTTCGGCGTGGGCAAGACGGCGCTAGTGCGTGAGGTGGTCCGGCTCGGGGCGACGCGCGACGGGGAGCCGCTGCCCTTCGTGAGCGTGGAGCTGGGTGAGGCGCCCGGCGAGGAGCGGCTGCTCGACGCGGTGGCTCACGCGCTGGGGCGGGCGGGACGCACCGCGCGCGGGACGCCGGCGCGCATGCTCGCCGCAGCAGGCGCGCTCGCGCTCGTGCTCGATCCCTTCGATCGGTGGACCGAGCTGCGGCCGGTGCTCGCGGGCTGGCTCGACGAGGCGCCCGAGCTCACCATCGTCGTGGTGTCGCGCGAGCGACTCGGGCTGCCGGACGAGGAGCTCGTCGAGGTCGCGCCGCTGTCTGCCGCCGACGGCGCCCTGCTGCTCGAGACGCTCGGCGCGCGCCACCGCGGCGGCGCGTTCACGCCGAGCGAGGCCGAGCGCACGGCGCTCGGGCGCATCGCCGGACACCTCGACGCCATTCCGCTCGCGATCGAGCTCGCGGCGCCGCGCCTCGCGGTGATGGGGCCCGAGGCGCTGCTCTACCGGCTCGAGAACCGCTGGGAGGTGCTGCGCCGGAGCGGGGGCGACCGGAACGCGACGCTCGAGGCGAGCCTGGGCTGGTCCCTCGAGCTGCTCGAGCCCGCCCTGCGCGGAGTGCTCGCGGAGCTGACCGTGTTCGACGGCGGCTTCACGATCGACGCGGCCGAGGCGGTCGTCGCCGCGCCCGGCGGGCTGGGCGTGCTCGATGCCCTGCAGTCGCTCCGCGCGCGCTCGCTCGTGGTGGCGGAGCAGGACGAGCGCGGCGGCGAGGTGCGCCTGTCCTTGCTCTCGAGCGTGCGGGACCTCGTCGCGCGCGACCTCGGCGCGGAGCGGGCGGCCGAGCTGCGCGATCGGCACGCGAGCTACTACGTCGAGCTCGCCGAGCGGGAGGCGCGCGAGGCCGAGGAGCGCGGCTCGGCGGCCGCGCGCGAGAGGCTCGGGCGGGAGCGCGGGAACCTCCTCGCCGTCGCGCAGCAGATCCTCGGCCGCGGCGTGGTGAGCGCCCGCGCCGCGGATCGGGCGCTGCGCGCGCTCTCGGCGGTCGGCCCCTCGCTGCTCGCCGAGGGGACGAGCGCCGAGCTGGCGCGCGATCTCGAGCGCGGTCTCGCCGTCGCCCAGGGCTCGGGCGCCGACCCTCGGCTCATCGCGAGGGCGATGCTCCTGCGCGCGGAGGTACGAGAGGAGCGCGGTGATCGCGCGGGCGCCGAGCGCGACCTCGCGGAGGCGCTCGTGCTCGCGCACCACGCGGGCGACGCGCTCCTCGAGGTCCGCGCGCTGCTCGCCGCCTCGGCGTCGGCCATCGCCCTGGGCGAGCCCTCGCGCGCGGCCGCCGCCGTCGCGCGGGCCCGCGAGCTCGGCGGCGGCTCGCTCGATCCGCACCTCGCCGCGCGCGCGCTGCTGCTCGAGGGGGCGATCGCCGAGCACGCGGGCGACCCGCTCGGCGCGCGCCTGTCGTACGAGGAGTCCCTCGCACGGGCCCGGGCGCTCGCGCTCGGCCGCGCCGAGGTGGAGGCCGGGCGGGCGCTGGCGCTGCTCGACCTGCGCGAGGGCGCGCTCGACGCGCTCGGCGCGCGGGTGGCTGCCGCCGAGGCGAGAGCGGCGTCGCTCGGCCACGCACGCAGCGAGGCTCTCCTCCGCGCGCTGCGCGCGGTGCATGCGCAGCTCGCGGGGGAGCTGCCGCGTTCGCTCGCCGACCACGACGACGCGGCGCGGATCGCGCGCGAGGCGGCGCTGGACGTGGACCAGCCCTGGCTCGCGGGCCTGGCCGCCATCGCGCGCGCCGAGGCAGGCGAGCGCGGGGAGGCGCGCGCCGGGCTCGCGGAGGCGCGCGCAGGCTTCGCTTCGATGGACGCCGACTTCGCGGTGCTCTTCTCGGTCGCGCGCGTCCGGCTCGCGCGCGGCGCGGGGCGCGCGCGAGCCGAGGACGAGGAGCGCGCGCTCGGCGCGACGCTCGTGCCGCGCGTGCGTGACACGGCGCTCGCGATGCTCGCCGGCACGGGCGAAGCCCCCGAGACGTCCTCGGGCCTGGTCGCGCTCGCGCTGCGCGTGCCGGCCGGCGCGCCCTCCGTCGCGCCGCCCGAGGACGTCGGCACGCTGCGGCTCGGCCCGGGGGCGTCGTGGTTCCGTGCTCCCGGCGGGGCCCGCACGGACCTCTCGCGTCGCAAGCCGCTGCGCTTGATCCTCGATCGCCTCGCCGCCGAGCGCGAGCGCGGTGCCTCGGGCGGGCTCGGCTGGGACGCCCTGCTCGAGTCCGGCTGGCCGGGCGAGAAGATGCGCGCCGACGCGGGCGCGCACCGCGTCCGGGTGGCGATCTCGACGCTGCGCAAGATGGGCCTGGCCGACGTCCTGCGCACCGACGAGTCGGGCTACGCGCTCGCGCCGGACGTGGCGATCGAGCGCGCGCGCCGGTAGGCGGGCGAGCGCGAGAGCGAGGCTCAGGGCGCCTCGAACGGCTCCGCGGGCAGCTCCCCGAACGTCAGCGCCGATCCGACGGCCTCCGACACGCGGATGTGCACGTGGTTGTCGTGGTTCGGCCAGTGCTGCAGGTGCGTGCCGTCCGAGAACAGGGGCTCGATCGAGGCGTCCATCACCCCGAGCCCGACGGCGTCGTGCGCGCCGGCGATCACGACGGGGATGAGCTCCTGATCGAGGAAGCACATCGTCACGCGCCCCGTCGCGAAGAAGTCGCCGATCATCCGCGCGGTCGCCAGCCCGTCGAGGCCGCTCTCGGTGCCCGGCACGCACTCGCGCCCGTCGGCCGTCGTCTGGGTCGTGCAGAAGCTCCGCCAGGTGGCCTGGCCGTCGGTGCCGTAGAGCGAGAAGTCGCCGTCCTTGCCCCGCTGGTGCGACGCGTGCCGCGGCGCGCCCACGTCCGTGCCCGGCGTCATGCCGTCCCACTGCGAGAGATCCTCGGGGGCGAAGGGCGCGAGCCCGGCCGCCGCCATCGTGTGTCCTGCGTGGCGCACGAACATCACCATGTCGCGCCGGCCGTACTGGTAGCGAAACACCGTGCCCGACGTGTGCACGTAGCCGTCGACCCGCGCGTCGATCGTGAGCGGAAGCTGGAGCAGGTGATCGCAGTCCGCGCCGCAGCTCGCGGCGTCCTCGAAGGGCACGCGCGTGATCGTGAGCGTCACGTCGAGCGCGCTCGCCTCCATCGAGCGCACGCGCGCCCAGAACGTGCGCGGGCCGGAAGGATCGAACACCGCGAGCGTCCGCAGACCACGCCCGGCGTCGGTCGTCGCGAGCGAGGCCGCGCTCGCTCCGTCCCAGCGGAGCACGTCCATCACGACGCTCGCGTCCGCGGGGGCGAACGTCGCGAAGAAGGTGATGTGCTCGTCCGGCATCGCCTCGATGCGCACGACGCGCTCGCCCTCCGACGGGACGCTCAGCGCGACCTCGCCGCTCGTGGCCGGCTGCTCGTCCGGAACGGCCCCCGCGGGCGCGGTCCCGACGGGCGTCGATGCCGCGTCGGTGGCCCCGGCGTCGCGGGCGCCGCCGTCCGCGGCCGGGCCGGCATCCCCGGTCGCGGCCGCGTCGACGCTGGGGGGCGCGTCCGTGCCCCCACAGCCACAGAGCGCGATCCCGAGCCCGAGCGCGAACGCCAAGATGCGCATCGCGCGAGGATAGCGCGAGACCGAGGGGAGGGTGCGCGCCGGTCGGCGTAGAATCGCGACCATGTCGCGTCCGATGGACCCCTCCGGCATCCTGGCTCGCGTCCCCGAGCTCGAGCCGCTCGCGACCGACCCGGGGATCCGCAAGGCGATCGAGCGCGGCTCGCCGCGCGGCGTCTACCGAGCGCTCTTCTGGGCGCGCTGGCTCGGACGCCTGCGCGATGATCGCGCGAAGAAGGAGGCCGACGCCCTGCTCGGCAACCGCCGCCTCTTCCTCGAGCCGCTCGCCGGCCGCGCGCCGGTGATGTCGACGGTCAACGGCATCGGCACGACGATCTACGGGCGCGAGGAGCAGGGCGACGACGGCGCCTACGTCACGACGCTGTTCTTCGTCGTGCTCTTCGTCCCGATCCTCCCCATCGGCGCCTACCTCGTCGCCGACGCGGGCGGCCGGAGCTACCGGTTCTTCGGCAAGGCGCCGCTCGGCGCGTTCTCGTACCTCTGGGGCTTCGCGCTGCTGACCCTCGCGTCGGGGGCCGCGCTCTTCGGCATCGGCTCCACGCTCTGGGCCTCGCAGCACGCCACGCTCTACGTCGTCGACGGACTGCCGGTTCCGGTCGTCGCCACCGTCGGCGATCAGAGCGTGCAGGTCGCCGCGGAGGGTCAGGCGTCGATCGTGCTCGGCACCGGTAGCCAGACCGTCACGATCACGACGGTCGACGGCCGCCCGATCGAGACCGGCACGCTCGAGGCACGCGCCGGCGAGGACGTGCTCGCGTGGAACGTGCTCGGGGCTGCACCTCTCTATCGGGAGGACGTCGTGTACGGCTCGTCGCTCTACCAGCCGCCGACGCCGCCCGACCCCGAGCTCGCGTGCGGCCGCGGGGACGTGCACTGGGGGTCGGTCGACTATCCCTTCGTCGATCCGCCGAGCACGCTCCAGCTGGACTCCCGCTACGGCACCGAGACGCGGACGCACGCGGACGTCGCGCCCGGCGGCTTCCGGCTCTGCGCCGCGCTGCTCGCCTCGCGCCGACAGTACGTGGAGGCCTCCGCGCTGCTCACGCACGTGGCGGCCGTGCTCCCGCCCGGGGACCCAGCGGCGACGGCCGAGCTGGCCGGGTACGTGCTGCAGCTCGGCGGCGGCTTCGAGGACGTCCTGCCGATGCTGCGCGCTGCGCGCGACGCCGCGCCCGCCGACCTGGAGGCGCACCGGTCGTATCAGGACGCGATGCTCGCGCTCGGCCGCCGCGCCGAGGTCCAGGCGGAGTACGAGGCGCGCGCGAGCGCCGACGCCGCCTCCGGAGATGCCGCCTATCTGGCGGCGCGCGTCCGGGCCGGACCGGAGGTGCTCGACGCGTACCGCGCGCTGGCGGAGCGCTTCCCCGCGCACGCGTACGTGCTGCGCGCCTACGGCTACGCACTCTACGACGTGCATCGATGCGCCGAGGCGCTCGAGGTATGGGGCCGCCCCGCCGCGCAGGGGGAGGGCTCCGAGCAGATGGCGCTCCCGCGCGCCGCGTGCCTCGTGCGCGAAGGGCGGGCAGCGGAGGCGGCCGAGCTCATCGACGGCGTCACGCTCGGGATGCCGCAGTTCTCCCCGCTCTTGGCCGGAGCGTACGCGGCCGCGGCGCTCGCGGGTGGGGCCCCGGACCCGCGCCTCGTGCTCTCGCGCGGCGACTTCACGGACGATCCGGGGGCGCGGATGCGCGCGACGATCGGTGCGGGCCTGCCGCTCGATCGCGCGGAGCTCGCGTCGCTCGAGGGGGTCGATCGCGACCTGACGGAGCTCTACCTCGTCTCGTCGATGGATCCCGATCGCGCCCTCGCCCTCGCGCAGACGCTCCCGCGGCCTGCCATCCGCCAGCTCCCGCAGTCGCTCTTTCTCCTGCTCTACGGCGAGGCGTGTCGGCGCGACCCCGACTCGGTCGCGGCCACGACGCTGCGCGAGGCCTCGTTGCTCGGGCCCGCGTTCGCCGGGGCGCTGCAGTCGTTCGTGAGCACCGGGGCCGAGAGCGAGGAGCTGACCGACCTGCCGCCCGAGGTCCGCGCCGGCGCGTGGCTCGTCCGCGCGCGCGCCACCACGAGCCCGGAGGAGCGCAGCCGCCTGCTCTCGCGCGTCCCCGAGGACGACCTGCTCGGCTCGTGGGCGGCCCGGGCGCTCAGCGGCTGGCCCGCGCAGGAGCCGACGTCCACGTGAGCGAGCGAGCCACGCGCTCGCTCGCCGCGCGCGCGTTGCTCGCGCTCGCGCTCTTCGTCGGGTTCTACGCCCTCGGGGCGGCGCTCGTGCTCGGCCTGCTCTGGGTTCCCTGGGCGCAGACGCGCTACGCCGATCACGTCGACGTCTCGGGGATCGTCTGCGGGGTGTTCGGGGTCTGGATGGCGATCGCGCTCTTGCCTCGGATGGGCGGGGGCCGTCCGCCGGTCGAGCCGCCGCTCCCGACGGACGCGCACGCCAAGCTGCGCGCGCTCATCGCCGACACCGCTCGGGCCGTCGGTGAGCCACCGCCCGACGAGCTCTACGTGCTCGCGAGCGTCAACGCGTTCGCCGCCCGTCGCGGCGGCTTCCTCGGCATCGGCGGGCGCCGGATGATCGGGATCGGACTGCCCCTGCTCTCCGCGCTGGAAGAGGACGAGCTGCGCGCCGTCATCGCGCACGAGCTCGGGCACCACCACGCGGGCGACCTGCACCTCGGGCCCTGGATCCACCGGACGCGGACGGCGGTCGCGGTCGCGCTCGCTCGGCTGGAAGGCGCGAGCATGCTGCTGCACCTGCCCTTCGCGCTCTACGCGCGCGTCTTCCTCCGCCTCACGCGCCAGGCCTCGCGCGATCAGGAGCTCGCCGCCGACGCGATCGCCGGCCGCGTGGTCGGCAAGGACGCCGCGGCCCGGGCGCTGATCGGCGTCGAGCGCCTCGCGCCGAGGTGGGGCGCCTACTTCCAAGGCGAGGTCGTGCCGCTGCTCAACACGGGGCACCGGCCGCCGCTGCTCGACGGCTTCCGCCACTTCCTGGCGCAGCCCGTGCTGCGTCCCGACGTGCAGGAGGCGATCGCGCGCGCCACCGACCACGAGCCCGGCGAGAGCGACACGCACCCGCCGCTCGTCGAGCGCCTCGCGTCGCTCGAGTCGGCGCGCGTCACGCGCCCGCCACCCTCGGCGAGCGCCCTCGATCTGCTCGACTCGGTCGAGCGGGCCGAGAAGGACGCGCTCGACGTCGTGCTCATGCCCGGGCATCCGCCGCTCACCGCGGTGCGCTGGGACGCGATCGGGGACACGTGGGTGGCGATGTGGCGCGCGCGGCTGCGCACCGAGCCGAAGATCGCCAGCGCGCAGATCGCATCCATCCCCGACCTGATCGCGCGCTGGGAGTCGCTCGAGGCGCCCCAGCAGGGCATCTCGCTGCTCTCGCCCGCCGCGAAGCGCAAGCGGGTCTGCGACCTGCTCGGCTGTCGCCTCGCGGTCGCCCTCGCCGACCTCGGCTTCCACGTCGATGCGCCGCCGGGCGCGGAGACGCGCGCGACCAAGGACGGCCGCTCGATCGAGCCCGAGGCCATCGTGCGCAAGCTCGCCGCGGGCGAGATCGGCGCGAGCGCGTTCCGGGAGGCACTCGCGGCTGCGGGCGTCACGGGAGCGAGGGCGAGCGCTCCGCGCGCGCCTTGAGCGCACTCGCGGTCTCGTCGAACCCGCGCTGCACGTGCGCACCGTAGAGCGCCATCACGAGCGGCACGAGCACCCCTTCGAAGCGGTCCACGGTCTCGTAGCGCGTCCGACCGCCCGCGAGGTCGGTCAGCTTCTGCGTGCGGTTGGCGCGCAGCAGGACGGGAAGGCCCATCGTGGTCCCCCAGCCGAGCTCCTGCCCCTCGACGTACGACGTCATCACCTCGGGCTGTCGCATCGTCTTCTGGCCCGGCTTCATGCGGACGTGGAGGATCACCGGGTCCCCGATGTTCAGCGTCGCCTCGATCCGCGGCGTGAACGGGTTCCACTCCGGGTAGCGCGCGAGATCGACGAGGATCGCCCATACGCGCGCGCGCGGCGCGTCGATGTCGATGGTCGCGGCGAGATCCTTCATGCGTCCGGGCTCCGCAGCGTACCTGGCACCCCGCGCGAAGAGGAGTACAGACGCCCCGTGCCGGAGAAGACCGATCCGCGGGTGGGCCTCCTGAAGGCGGAGATCGTCCGTCTCGAGGAGGAGGTGCGCGTGCTCGACCACCAGTGGGGCCGCAAGCACTGGCTCGGCCTGATCGTCCTGATCGCGATCCCGCTGATGATCGGGGGGGCGCCGCCGCTCTGGATCGTGCTCGCGATCCTGGGAGCGCCTTGCCTCGTCGCCACGCAGGCCTACCTCCTCTACGTGCGACGCGCCGAGTGCCGGAACCTGATCGAGCAGGCCAGGATGGACATCGCGCGCGTGCAGGCGGGCGCGCCGCGGATGAGCCACCCGTCGATGCGCCGCGCCTGAGCGGGCGGCGGCTCAGCGCTTCGCCTTCCGCCGATCGAGGGGCTTGATGGGCCGCCCCGCGGCGCACGCCTCGATCAGCTGCGCGAGGCGCGCCGCGCGCGTCGTCTCCCGCTTGGCGCTGACGACCCAGTGGAGCGCCGTGCGGCGGTACCAGGCAGCCTGCGCCTCGAGGTAGTCGGCGGCCTTCCGGTTCGCTTCCAGCGCGCGCCGCTCTCGGCTCGTGAGCGCGGCCTCGGCGCTCCGTTCGAACGAGTACACGCCGGTTCGCTCCGGCGTTCGCAGCGCGAAGGCCGCGCGCCCGGCCTCGCGCATGCGCCCCGACTCCTCGAGCGCGGCGACACGAGCCACGTTCACGGCGCTCCAGATGCTCCTCGGCCGCCGTGGGGTGAAGCGGATCGTGTACGACGTCTCGCCGAGGCTGCGTCGCACGCCGTCGATCCACCCGAAGCAGAGCGCCGCGTCCACGGACTCCGGCCACGTCAGGCTCGGCTTGCCCGTGCCGCGCTTGTGCAGTCCCACGAGCAGCTCGGAGCGCTTCGCGTGGTTCGCCTCGAGCCACGCATAGAAGGCGTCTCCCGTCGGGAAGAAGCGAGGTCGCATCACCGATCGAGGATACGCGACGCCCGAGCCTCCGAGCGCTCCCGATCAGCGAGCGCGGCGCGCGGCGCGCCGTCGTCGCCGGGTCGCGACGAGCACGCAGAAGACGGCCGAGACCGCGAGGCCGGTCGCGGGGTCGCGTGCTCCGCCCGCGCGGCAGCCGCAGCCGCCCGCCCCGCCGGGCCCGGCGCCGCCGTCCACGCCGACGCCGCCGTCCGCGGGCGCACCGCCATCGCCCGGCGGGCCGGCGTCCGGCGTCGCGAGCACCACGCTGGTCATCGCCTCGGCGGCGAGCTGCTCGTTGTCCGTCCACCCGCGCTGCGCCGCGAGGTCGGCGAACGCCTTGCGGTAGAGCAGACGCGCGTGCACGACCACCGTGCCGCGCGCGCCGCTGGGGAGCGCGAAGTGGTGCTGGGACCGCTGGGTCTCGTCGGGCGCGAGCCGGTTGTCGGAGACGAGATCGGTCGCCATCCAGAACGGCACGTTGGGCGTGCCGTCCGCGGCGACGCTGACCTTGGCGAACCCCAGGCCTGGCGCGCCCGCGAGCCGCGTCTCGTCGCCGATCGCCCAGTGCGCTCCGTCGGCCGCGGGCGGCGCGCCCTCGACGTCGACGTCGGCGCCGCGCACCGCCAGGATGCGGTGACGGCCGATGGCGCGGGTCCGGAACAGGCCGCGCTCGGCGAGCGGCAGCGTCCTGAGCACGCTCCAGCTGGTGTGCTCGTGCGGCTCGCTGGTGTCGCTCCACAGCCTGAGCTCGCGTCCGACCATGCTCGCGTCGACCGCGTGGTCGAGCGTGACCGTGGAGCCCGCCACGGCCGCGACGGTGCCGTGGGCGTAGCTGCCGGCGTAGAGCGGAAGCGTGTCGCCCGACGTGGGGGCCAGCTCCATGCCGTCGATCTCGGCGGTCACGACGAGCAGCCCGTTGCGCGAGGTGACGCCGGAGGGCCACCCGTGGCCTACCCCGACGTTGGTGAGCGAGGCGTCGACCACGATCTCGGCGCCGCTCGCCGTCGCGGTGACGGCCAGCGCGAGCGAGGCGGCGCGCGCGGCGGCGTCGGTCCGCGGAGAGAAGTCGTGGGCATGCACCTCGGCGGGGAGGCGTACGGGGCCGTCGGTGCCGATCAGCAGGTCGCCCGAGACGACGACGCCGAGATCCTCGAGCGCGGGCATGTGGCAGCCCTGGCACGTGCGCTCGCGCGCGCCCGACGCGTAGGGGGTCTCGAGCCACTCGGCGTAGGTCTGCTCGCTCGGCACTCCGCCCGGCTCCCAGCGTGGGTTCATCCCGGCCGCGTGGTACGTGTCCTGGTGGCACGGCGCGCAGAGCGTGCTGGTCGCGAAGAGGGGCGCGAAGCCCGCCGCCATCCCCTGGGTCGCCGCGTCGTCGAGCGGTCCGAGACCGACCGGGTCGCCATCGGGTGGATGCCCGCGCACGGCGCGCGCGCCCACGAGCACGCCCGGCGCGTTGGGGTCGAGCACCTCGGTGATGCGATGACAGCCCGCGCACGTGACGGACGACGCGACGGGGTCGGCCTCGGCCGCGTCGAGGTCGAGCTCGGCCGGCAGCCGCAGCGCGGCGCCCGGCGTGTGGCAGCCGGCGCAGTCGCTGAGCACGGTGGGCCGCGCGCCCGCAGGCGCCCCATGGTCGTCGCACTCGGGCTGACCGGGGTGGCCGCACTGCGCGTTGAGGTCCGGCAGCAGACCCACGCCCACGTGGCAGCGCTCGACCGTGGCGCCGCTCGCGTCGAGCACCGCGCTCCAGCGACCGCCGACCTCCGCGCAGAGGACCGGGTCGGCGCGCCCCGACGCCGTGCCGCGCCAGATGTCGAGCACGCGCGGGCTCAGCGCGCTCACGGCGTGAGCTGATCGCTGGAAGCCGCCGACCAGCGGTCGCCCGCCCCATCCGCGACCGTACGCGCCGTGACACTCGGTGCAGGTGGCGGGCGGCTCCGGGGCGAAGGTGGCGGGGTCGGACGGGTAGCTCTCGAGGTGAATCGTCAGCGCGCTCGGGTCGGCCGCCGCCGGGACCTGGACGAGCACGCTCAGCCAGCCGGCGCGGGTCGCGATCACGTCGTCGGCGAAGGGGACGCGCGGCGAGACGATGGAGAACGCGCCCGCCCCGTCCGTCGTGCCGCGATCGGCGTGGTTGACGACGACGGCCGCGCCCCCGATCGGCGCGTCGGTCGGGTCGAGCACCGTGCCAGCGAAGGTCTGCGCGAGCGCGAGCGAGGGGACGCCCCAGAGGAGCAGGTGCGCGAGGATCACCAGGGTCGACGTGCCGGTCTTCATGGCTGCTCCGATGGCTGCGAGCGCCTCACGATCGGCGCGGTCGTCCGTGTCGAGCTTGCTCGGCCTCGAGACGGACGGGGCGTCGCGCACCTACGCACGCCGGGGCCGGGCACAGGGTCGAGGGTCCTCGAGCCCGCGGGCTCCGTGCGCGACATCACGCTCGGTCGCCGGCGAGCGCCGGGCGGTTTGGACTTGCCCGCCGTTTCGACGCGGCCGACAACTCCGGCCATGGCGAAGCCGAGGCCGCCCGCGCGCGGCACACCGCTCCTGCAGGCGATCCTCGCGGCTCTCGCGCGCGACGGCTCGCCGGTCGGCGCGCCCTCGCCGCTCGACGCGGCCGCGCTCGCCCATGCCGAGCATGCGTGCGGCGTCGCGCTGAGCCCCTCGATGCACGCGCTGCTCGCCTTCGACGGAGGGTGGATGCGCCGCGACTTCGACTGGCTCGAGCCCGCGCCCGCCGCCGAGCTGATGGCCGAGCACGCGGGTCCGGCGGGCGAGGCCTACCGCGCGCTCGCGCGCGAGTCCCTGCCCGGCCTCGCGCTGCCGCTCGACGCCGGCAGCGACTCGATGCGCCTGCTCTACCTCGGCGACCCCGACGCGCTCGGCGAGTACCCCGTGCTCTTCATCGATCACGACGAGCTGCCCGTGATCGGCGTCGAGGACGCCGGTCTCGACGTGTGGCTCGCGCGGCAGCTCGGCCTCGCGAACGAGAGGACTTTCGCCGCAGCGCGCAAGGACGCGGCGCAGCGCATCTTCGGGAAGGTCGGCGACGTCGACGTGCTGGCGCCGGGGAAGATGCCGCCGCCGGTGGGCGGCCCCGCGCCCGGAACCGCGGCGCACCAGGCGCTCCGCCCCGCGCAGGCCGAGCCTGCCCCGAAGAAGCCGCGCAAGCTCACCGACAAGCAGCTCGCCAAGGCCCTCGTCGAGGCCGCCGACGACGAGACCCTCGACGCGCTCGTGGCGGCGATCGCCGACGTGAGCGCGCGTGGCCTGGGCGTCGCGCCGCTCGAGCGAGCGTTGCTCGTCGCGTGCCGCGGCCGGAGCACCGCGTGCGTCGCGGCGCTGCTCGACGCGGGAGCGAGCCCGAGCGCGCGGATCGGCTCGGACACCGCCCTCGGCGAGTCGACGTGGAGCAGCAGCGACGAGGTCACAGCGCTCCTGCTCGCGCGCGGCGCGGACGTCCACGCGCGGTACATGCCCGGGGGTGCGACGGCCCTCCACAGCGCGGTCGAGCGTGGCGCCACGACGCGCGTGAAGATGCTGATCGCGGCCGGCGCCGACCCGGACGCCCTCGAAGAGACGACGAAGATGACGCCCCTGCACCACGCCGTGCGCACGCACCCCGGCACTGGCAAGGCCCCGCCCATCGAGACGCTCCTCGCGCTGCTCGAGGGTGGAGCGCACATCCAGGCGGGCGACCAGGCCTGGACGCCCGTGCTCCACACCGCGATCGAGCGGCGGCTGCCCGAGCACGTCGAGGCGTTGCTCGCCGCCGGCGCCGACCCCAGCGTGCGCGCGCGCTACCTCGGGCGCACGGCGCTGCACGTCGCCTACGACGCGAGGATGTTCGACCTCGCGCCGAAGCTCCTCGCGGCCGGGGCCGATCGCACGATCGCGAACGAGGCCGGCGTCACGACCGAGGCGCTCTTCGGTCCGGCCGGCGAGCTCCTGAAGCCTCCGACGTACTGACCGGCGGTCGCCGAGACGTCGGCGCGCGCCCAGCCCCCGAGCACCCCCTCGACGGAGCGCGTGTGCAGAGGTGCGTCCGTGTCGTTCCGGGGTGGAGCGTGCAATCGACGAGAGGGGCTCAAGGGGGCGACCCGATCGTCCGCTGCATGGTTGGCGCGGGGCTGTTCGATCACGCCGGGAGAGGTTCTCGGCCAGCGCTCCACCCGCCAGAGGGGAACACCATGGCTGCACGCAGGGATCGCAAGGCAGGCTTCACGCTCATCGAGCTCATGGTGGTCGTCGCGATCATCGGCATTCTCGCGGCGATCGCGATCCCGGCGTACATCAACTACACACGCCGCGCGAGGACGGCGGAGGCGAGCGGCAACCTCGCCAACCTGTTCACGGGCGCGGCCTCGTACTACACGGCCGAGCACTCGGGGCAGCGCACGACGACGCGCGCGACGACCACGTCCGCGAGCGCCTGCACGGTCGCCCCGGTCTGCACCACGAACACCGTGACCGGCGCTGCGGGTGCCACCAAGCAGACGGTGAACTTCTCGGTCCCGGCGCTCGCGTCGTTCGTCGCGCTCAGCTTCAACGTCGCCGATCCGATGTACTACCGGTACTGCATCAACGGCTCGACGAGCTCGTGCGGCCACCGGGCCGGCCAGGCGCTCTACTCGTTCGACGCGATCGGCAACCTCGACGGCGACGCGACGCTCTCGACGTTCGAGGTCGCTGCGGGCGCCGATCCCCAGAACGACCTCTACCGGACCCCCGGCATCTACGTCGTGAACGAGCTGGAGTAGCGGCCGGCGCGGCTCGTCAGGCGGTCTTCTGTGTCGAGACCGAGGGCGCGCCGCAGTGCGGGCACTTGGCGAGCTCGGCCGCGTAGGGACCGCGGCAGTGATCGCAGAAGACGCGCCCGCCCACGGCGGTGAGGCGCGTGAGCTCGGGGTAGCGCGCCTCGAGCTCGGCGGTGCTCATGCGATCCTGCTCCGCGGCCGGCGACCAGACCACCTCCAGCGCGGCCAGATCCGCGGCCGTGAGACGGGAGAGTCCCTCGAGCAGCGACGCCACCTCGTCCGGCCGTCCGGGCGAGGCCGAGGGCAGGCTCGCTCGGCTCGCGACGATCAGCGAGACGACCACGACACCCTCGCCCTCGTGCTCGCGCGCGAGCAGCGCGGGCGCGTCGGCCGTCCGCGTCTCACCGTCCGCGTTGCGCACGAGCTCGTTCTGGAAGCGCGCACGGGCGTCCTGGGCGAGCCTCGCGTGCTCCGTGCGCGCGTTCGCGGGCGGCGCGGGCGCGACCTGCTCCACGCCACAGTAGATCCACGCGAGCCTCGCGGCCACGAGCGCGCGAGAGGCGGCGCCGAGCAGTTCCGCGAGCCCGCGCGGCGTCGCCGTGTCGCTGCGCTTCGCCAGGTCTGCCAGCGACGCCTGCACGAAGCGGCGTGCGCGCGCGTCGAGCGCGATGCGGACGCTCGCGACGCCGACGTTCGGAGGCTGTGAGGCCCGGGCGATCAGCCGGAACAAGAAGAAGAGGAACGCGAGGAACGCGACGGCGATCAGCAGCTGCGCCCAGAAAGGAGGCTCGTACGCGTCCGCGGCCGCGCCGCTGCCGTACGAGCTGCCGTACGAGGAGCCCCACGCACTCCCGCCTCCCGAGCTCGACCCGCCGCCTCCCCAGCTGCTGCCCCCCGCGCTGCCGCCCGTCGACTGCGCTGCGCCGCTCGAGGCCAGCGCGAGCCACCACGCGATCGACGCGGTGCAGCCGTCGCGGAGGCGCGCCGAGAACGAACACACCCTGCCCGCGCTGGCTCGCTCCATCGGCGCACTATCGCACGGCGCCACCGCGCACCGCGCGCTCTCGAGTCAGGCCGCCGCGGCGGCGCGGATCGCCTCGTCGGAGGAGCCCTGGGCGGCGAGGCGGATGAGCGTCTGGAGCTTGGCGTCGCTCACGCGGTACAGCTCGCGGCAGCTGACGCCGGCCTCGACCACCTTCCGGACGAGCTGGGCGCGGGCTGCCTCGCGCGCGTACGCACCGAATCCGCCCGCGGCCTGTCGCCCGAGCCAGCTCTGGTCGAGCCAGCGCGCGGTGTCCTCGAGGAAGGGGGTGATGCCGAGCTCTCGGCGCACCTCGTCGAGCGGGCGCGCGAGGAGCTCTTCCCACGGGACGAAGGCGGGGGAGCAGATCCGGCGAGCTGCGAGGCCGCGCGCGTGCGCATCACGGAGCAGCGCGCGCCAGCGCCTCCGCCCGCAGCTCGGGCGGAGGAAGAACCTCGGACCGATCCCGAACGGGGCCAGCGAGGCCACGCGGTAGGAGAGGCCGTGCTCGTAGCCGAGCATGAAGTAGATCAGCAGACCCTCGCCCGAGAGGTCGGTGCCGTACCCGGTCACGACGTGGAACACGTCGTGGAGCCAACGGCTCCGCTCGATGAAGTAGCGAACGTCGTCGCTGACCTCGAGGGAGTCGAAGAAGCCGTCCTTGTAGATGAGCGACGCGAGGAGGTAGCCGGGGACACCTCCGGGGATCTCCATCGCGTCGTGGAACGTCCGTCCGAGGCTCCCCGGGCGCATGCTCTTCAGCGTGGCGGTGCTCGAGAGCAGCGCCCCGAGATCGGGCTTGTCCGCGAGCAAGCGCTTGCCGGTCGGATGGACCCGCATCCGCTCGACCTCGCGAAGGACCTCGGGGCCGGCCGCCAGGAGCTTGAAGCGGGGCACCTGTTTGGCGCCGCCCTCGGAGACCGGGTTCACGAGCCAGCGCGCCCCGGCCAGGAGCGCGCCGGGGACGTCGCGTGTCTGCAGGGTGCGCTGCGCCACGCGCCCAGCGTACGGGAGCGCGCTCGATCGGAGAAGCCTCGCCCGCGGTTTCTGGCGGGCCGCGTCAGAAGCCCACCACGGGAACGTCGTCGGTCAGGATGGCGGAAGGGAGCGAGAAGCCCCCGCGCCCGAGCTGGCCTGCGTCGTTCCGGCCGATGCACGTGATGCGGCCGTCGGCGAAGCGGGCGCACGCGCTGGTCGTCCCCGTCGCGACGGAGACGGCGTCCGCGAACGGAGCGACGGACGTCGGGGTCGAGCAGGGGCGGCCGGACCGGAACGGACAGTCCCCCGTCTCGAGCGCGCCCCAGCAGTACATCTGCCCCGAGGCGAGCTGCGCGCACGCGAACGTGGAGAACCCGGCGCCACCGAAGAGGCGCGTGAACGAGAGCCCTGGCGCCTCGATGCCCACGGGCGTCCGGTGACAAGGCCCGAACACGCCTGCGTCGATGGCGCAGTCGTCGTCGATCGCGGCGAGCTCCCGTCCGAGCGAAGCGTACCCGGCCCAGCCCCAGCACCAGACGGTCCGGTCGGACAGCAGCGCGCAGCCGAACCCGTTTCCAGCGATGACGTCCGTCGCGCTGCTGGTGCCCAGCGTTCCCAGCGGAACCCGGACCGGCGTCGTCTCGTCGGCGGGGAAGTGCGCCGCGCCCGGGCCGATGTCGCCTGCGTCGTTCGCGCCCGCGCATGACACCTCGCCGGCCCGCACCATGCACGTGGTGCCGCTGCCGAGCGCGAGCTCGCCGAGCGCCCACGCGCTGCCGGCGTCGAAGATCCCGCCGAGCATCCCCGCCGTGACGTCGCCGAGGCCCATCTGCCCGTCGCTCGAGTCGCCCCAGCAGACGACCCCGTCGGCGGCGCTCGTGTCGCGCGTCGCGCAGTAGTGGTAGCGACCACCCACGAGCCCGACGAAGCCGGTGCCCAGCGGCGCCGCTCGTGTCGCGCGCGTCGGACCGGCGATCGCTGGGTCGCCGCTGAGCGGGCCGTTGCCGCCGTTGCCGCCCCAGCACGCGACGCCGCCACCCGTGACGAGGGCGCAGCTCGAGAGCTCGCTGCACGCCAGGGCCGTGGCGTGCAGCGCCGTGCCCGTCGCGTCGTCGAGCACCGTGACGGGCGTCGCGGAGCAGTCGGTGCTGCCGCACGTCGAGTGCGCGGTCGCGCTCGTCCGCGACGATCCGTCGCCGAGCTGTCCGTAGGCGTTGTCGCCCCAGCACCCGACGGTGCCGTCGGCGTGCAGCGCGCACGCGTGGTGCGCCCCGACGCAGAGCGCGCGCGTGCACTCGCTCCCGACGCAGGCGGGACCGGCGTCGGCGCGCCACGCGTCCTCGGTCGTCTGCGCGTCGTCCGGGCCCGGTGCGTCGAGCGCTGCGTCCACCGCGGTGCCGGCGTCGATTCGGTCGGGCGCGAAGCAGAACGAGATGCCCGCGCCCGGTGCCGGCCGGCAGTCGCCGTCGTCCGGGCAGTCCGCGCTCGTCGCGCACGTGTTCACGCACCGATCGTTCACGCACGTGAGCGGTGTCGGACACGTCGTGCCGCCTCCCCCGCAGCCGCGATCCGCGGCGACCGAGCATGCGCCGAGGCCGGCCTCGTCGAGCAAGCAGTCGGCGCCGGACGGGCAGTCGCGGTTCTCGACACACTCGGTGCGGCAGCGATCGATGCGGCAGACGAGCGGGCTGGCGCAGTCACCGTTGCGCGCGCAGCGCGAGCCGATCGGGGCTCGAGCCTCGCAGGCCAAGAGGAGCAGTCCGGAGGCGATCGCGCCGGCGTTTCGTGCGTGCACCGCCCGACGCTAGCCGACGGGCCACCCTTCCGGCACGGAATCGTCGGCTCAGCGGACGCGGACGGTGACGCGATCGGGGCGGCGGAGGTTGTCGAGGTACACGTAGAGCGGGCGCGCGTGGCGCGTGCCCAGCTCGTCCAGCACGCGGCGCAGACGCTCGATCTTGCCCCGGTACGGGCCCTGGCCGAGGCGGACCTCGGTACCGTCGTCGCCGACGAAGAGCGTGATCGCATCGTCCGCCTCGACGTGGACCTCGCCGATGCTCTCGCGCGGTTCCATGCCGAGCGCGCGCCACTCGGCGAAGAGCCCCACGATCGACGTCGTGATCTGCGTCCGGAACGCGCGCTCCGAGAAGAAGCGCGAGCGGTCGATCCCCGTGATGACGGGAAGGTCCACCGGATCGCCGGGCTCGAGCGTCTTGAACACCGCACCCTCGTCCGAGACCAGATAGGGCTCCTCGAGCTCGATGATCGCGGCGGCGACGCGCTCGCGGATCGTGATGCGGAAGGTGCCCGGCAGGCGTCGCTCGACGCGCGCCTCGGCGATCCAGGGGTGCCCGAGCAGGGCCTCTCTCACCTCCGCCTCCGAGTGCGCGAAGACGTTGTCGCCCTCGGCGAGCCCCGCGGCCCCGAGCACCTCGGGCTCCGAGAGGCGCTCGTCACCCTCGATCACGATGGTCCGGACCGAGAGCTCCGGCGCGCTCCTGGCCCATCGCTCGAGGACGCGCGCCAGCGCGAGCGAGCCGAGCGCGAGCAGCAACGCCACCGCCACGCGGCCCGCCGTCGCGAGCGGCCGCTTGGCGCGCTCCCACGCGTCGCGAGCCCGTTCGCGTGCCCGCCCCAGCCGCTCGCTCAGCTTCGCGCGCGGCCTCGCCGCCGGCTCGCTCGGGGCCGTCCCCGGCCTCGGTACGACGCGCCGGTTCCGGGCCGCCGGTCGCGACGTCGGCGTGTCCTTGCTCGCGGCGATCTCGCTGCCCCGCGGGCTCATGTGGGCACGGCTCCGCTCACCTTCGCGACGGCGCTCTTGCCGGTGCTGCCGAGGTGGACGCTGCGAAAACGACCGCGAGACATGCCCAGATCCGCTTACCACGGCCCGGCGGCCCGGAAGGAATTTCGGGCGCGAACGGCCCTCAGCCGGGCAGCTCCAGCACCTCGAGCAGTCCGCTCAGCTCCTGGCTGACGCTGCCGCCGACGCGGGCTCGCGCCGCCCTCCGCTCGTACTCGGGCGTGTCCGGCCGGGCGACCAGGTGAACGCGGGCGCCGAGCTCCGACGGAAGAGCGAGGTCGAGCTCGAAGATGTCGCCGCAGACGAGCGTGCTCGACGCGTCGGTGCCCGTCTCCTGCCAGATCCGCCGCAGCTGCTCGTAGTACGCGCCCCGGCGCAGGTGCATGGGCCGCGAGAGCCCGGCGACCTCGCGCTGCGCGGGCACGCGCCGCCACGCGTCGTCGGGCGCGGACGGCTCGGTCAGCACGAACTTCCTCGCGTCCCCGCGCACGGTGATCTGCGCACGCCCGCGCGGCGCGAGCTGGTCGATCTTCGCCTCGACGTGGTCGGTGCGTGAGTTGGTCACCACGAACACCGGCGCGCTGCCGCGGACCAGCGCCTCGATCACGGCCTTGGCGTCCGATCGGAAGACGGTCAGCGCGCGCGGGTAGTTGGTCTGGTAGAGCGCCTGCAGCTTCTCGGTCCGCTCGCCGCGGGTCTTCATCCCGGCCTCGGAGAGCAGGATCTGTCCGACGGTCGTCGCGAGGATGTACGGGTCGGCGTGGCTCGGCGCCACGATCTTGCCTTCGTTCTCCCAGCCGTAGCGGTCCGGATCCGCCTTCACGCGACGCACGGTGTCGTCCCAGCGAGCGGCGATCTCGGCCCCCACCAGATCACGCAGACCGGCGAGGAACCCGTCCAGGAAGGGGACCGCTTCACGATCGACGAGCGTGAAGGTCCCGTCGAAGTCGAGAACGATGCACTCGACGGACATCAGGGCGCGCCCTGTAGCACGCCCTCGCACCCGGAGCCGCCCTCGTGCCTCGCGCCCCGGGTCGCGCGCCCCCGACGAGGGCGAGGGACCAGGGCGAGAGCGCCGAGATCGCCCGCGAAGCGCGCCTGTCGCCGCCGGGCACGGTTGTCGCTACCATTCATGATCCCATGGGTCGGAAACTCGCTCGCTCGCTCCTCGTGGCCGCCCTGCTCGCGGCAGCGCTCGTCGGCTGCAACCTCCAGCAGAGCTACGTCACCCCCGACGGCCAGACGGTCGTCCAGCTCGCGATGCCCGCGGACACGGCCCCGATCGCGATGAGCCGGGACTCCGCGCTCTTCTCCGTCGAGACCGACGTCTTCCTCCCGGTGCGGCAGCCCACCGACGCCGAGATGAGCGCCCTCTGGTCGTCGCCCCCCGTGCCCTTCGAGCGCATGCCCTGGGCGCAGCGTGGCGACTACGCGCTGGAGATCACGCTCGTCATCACGAACGTGGACACGCAGCGCATCGCGACGACCGCGACCCTGAACGGGATCAACGAGTTCAACCGCTACCTGCCGGCGTTCACCGTCGACGACAACACCATCATCCCGGACTTCTCCCAGTGGGAGCGCACGTACTCGCTCGCGCCGGGCGAGCGGCGCGTGGTGACCATCCGCGAGGAAGAGCTCGACGAGGTCGCCACCGATCTCGCCAGCGTGGTGAACACGAGCGTCACGTTCGGCCCCCCCGACCCGATGACCATGATGGCGCCGACGTGCAGCGACGTGGCGAACGAGATCGTCTACTTCATGAACCAGAGCACGCTCGACGCGCGCTCGCGCATGTGCGTGCCCGCCGTCGTCCCGGCGCTCGTCGGCTTCGTGCTCGGGCTGCGCGCCGAGGGCGATCCCGGCTCGATGGCCCCCGCCGTCGCGATCGAAGCGTCCGTCCGCCTGCGCGACCTGCGCAGCCGCCTCTCGCTCACCGGGACGCCCTGGGACGTGGAGAACCTCGGCCAGGTCTCGTTCACGCCCCCGGTCGCGCTCCCGTAGTCGCTCGCGCCCGCTTCTCGCCCGCGCGCCGCTCGATCGCGAGCGCGAGGAGGTAGTCGTCGAAGTCCACCTGCATGGTGTGCCGCGGCGATTGGACGTAGCGATCGAACATCTGCCGGCGCTCGCGCGCCATGTCGGCCACCATCGCCGCGCGGGACGGCGGCACGTAGCGACCTCGGAGGGTGTCGGCGATCCACTCGCCCTGGGCCTGGGCGAGCGGCATGATCGCGCCGAGCGGCTGCAGGAGGCCGACGAAGTAGAGCCCGGGGACGTCCGGGTGCACGACGCGGCGGAACAGGGGTAGATCGTTGTCCTTCGCCGACACGAAGCCGGGATCGAAGAACGGGAAGGTGACCCTGTAGCCCGTGCAGTAGACGAGCACGTCGCAGCGCACGCGCGAGCCGTCCACGAAGCGTACGTGGTCCCCCTCGAGGCGCTCGATCATCGGGCGGTACCCGATCGCGCCGTGTCCGAGCCGGTCGAGGATGCGCCCGCTGATGGTCGGGTGCGCCTGGTCGATCCGGTGATCGGGCGTCGGCAGGCCGTAGCGCGCGAGGTCGCCGACCGTGAGGTCGACGAGCGCCTTGGCGATGCGGCGCCGGACGCGGAACGGGACGCGCGGGTTGGTGACGAACGTGTCGAGCGGCCGACCGAACATGTACTTGGGGATGATCCACGCGCCGCGGCGCGAGCAGAGCGTCGTGTGCGCCGCCACGTAGGAGGACTCCACGGCGATGTCCATCGCGCTGTTGCCCATCCCGAGCACGACCACGTGGCGGTCCTTGAAGACGTCCGGCGTGTCGTAGGCGTGCGCGTGCATCACGGTGCCGCTCAGCTCGCCGGGGATCGGCGGGTCCGGCCAGCGCGGATCCCAGTGGTGTCCGTTGGCGACGAGCACGGCGTCGTAGACGTCCTCGCCGCGCGACGTCCTCACGCGGAAGCGGGCTCCCTCCCTGGTGACGCGCTCGACCTTCGTCTCGAAGCGGATCGCGTCGCGGATCCCGTGGTGATCGACGTAGGCCTCGAAGTACGCCGCGATCTGCGAGTGGTGGGGGAAGTCCGGGTAGCTCGCGGGCATCGGGAAGCCCGGGTACTCCATGCGCGTCCGGCTCGTGTTGATGTTGAGGCCTGCGTAGCAGGCGCTCATGCCGTTCTTGTTCCTGTAGACCCAGTTGCCGCCGACGCGATCGGACGCCTCGAAGCAGTCGAACGCGACGTTCTTCGCCCGCAGCTCCTTGGCGGCCGCGATCCCCGAGCTGCCGGCGCCGATGATGCAGGCGCGCATGCTCAGCGCGGCGGGAGCGAGCGGAGCAGCTCCGGCAGGAAGTTCGAGCGCAGGCTGGGCCCGAGCACGATGCGGCAGCCGCGGCCGTCGAGCGCCGCGGCGTGGCCGGCCAGCGGGTGGTCGGGCGCGTAGAGCGGAGCGGCGAAGTCGACGCTCGGGGCGGGCTGGGGGTCCTGCGCGGCGGCGACGCACGGCGAGCAGAGGGCGACGACGAGGCAGAGCAGGAGCCGCATCGGGAGAGAATCGCCGGCGCGACGGGGCCGATCAAGCGCGTCGATCAGGGGCGTGCTCCGCCCTCAGTTCGTGGTCGCCTCGGCGCTGCAGGCGTCGAGCGCGGGGCCGAGCTCGTCGAGGCGGGCGGCCTGCGCCCCGGCGTCGTCGACGATTCCGTTCGCCCGGGAGCGCACCCGCTCGGCGAGCTGGCTGGTGCCGAAGCTCGCCGCGACGAAGAGATCTTGCTCGGCGCGTTGGCCGGCCGGGCTCGCCCGAAACGCAGCGGGCGCCGCTGCGAGGACTTCCTGCTCGCGCGCGAGCGCCGCGCGGGCCTCGATCGCGTCCCGGACGACGTCGTCGGCGCGCAGGCTCTGGCGGAGCGTCTCGAGCGCGCCGCCGAGCGTCGCGTCCCCGCGGACCCATTCCGTCGCGCGCTGGGCGAGGGCCTCGTCGTCGTCGGGCAAGCTCGCGCGGAGCTCGGCCAGCAGCGCCGCCCTCGCGCTCACACGCGCGAGCGCCGCGCGCCCCGTCGCCGCGTCGCAGCGCTGGAGCGCGAGCATCGCCTCGAGCACGTCCACCTCCACCGTCCTCTGGCGGAAGGCGTGGTCGATCCGGTCGAGCGCTTCCCGGGACTCGTCGAAGGCGTCGAGCCACATCGCGGCCCACGCACGCCCGAGCGCCGCGTCGCTCGCGTAGGGCCCGTAGGGGTCGACCGCGTCGAAGAGCGTGTAGGCGTTCAGCATGCTCTCGCCGCGCCCGTCGCCGCCGCCGGTGCCCGCGCCGAAGTAGAGGCGCGCGAGGGACAGGCGCGCGAGGTCGCGCCGCCGGGCGCACGGGTCCGTCTCGGCCAGAGACGCGAACGCCGCCGCCGCGCGGTCGAATTGCGTCAGGTAGAGCGCGGCCTCGGCGCGCGTCCACTGGGCGTCGAGCCACTCCGGCGCCGCGCGCGGGACGCTGGCGAGCACCGCCTCGGCGATGGCGGGGTCACCCGCCTCGAGCGCGCCCCGCGCGAGCGGCAAGGCGTATGCGGGTCCCGTCGGCGTCGCCCCCGCCGCGCGCGAGCCGTCCAGCATTCGCTGCGCCGTGTCTCGGGTGTGTGGCTCGCGAGAGAGGGCCAGGACCAGCGGCTGCAGCTCCGCCGGAAGCGGCCCGCGCGCCGGTCCCGTGTTGGTGAGCTGGTCCACCACCGCGAGCGCCGATTGGTGCAGCCCCGCCGCGAAGAGCGCGTGGGCGACGAGCCACCCCGCGCTCGCTCGCACGTCCGCCGGCGCGCTCGGATCCTCCAGCACCTCGATGCCGAGGCTCGCGGCGTCGAGCGGCTGACCGGCCTCGAGCGCGGCGCGCGTCGGCGCGAGAGCCGCTGGCACGGACGCCGGCAGCGGGGCGAGCACGACGTCGCTGCGCGCGTGCTCGCAGGCCGCCGGCGTGGTCGCCGGGGCTGGCGCGCGGGGCGGCGTCGCAGGGGAGCCCCCACAGGCGAGCACGAGCGCACCGAGCGCGATCGGGTGCGCGTGGCGTGGAGCGCGCACGCCTTCAGCCGCGCGAGCGACTCTTGGCGCGCGTGACGTAGAGCGACCCGATCTCCTCGGCCGTCACGAGCTCGGGCGAGTTGATCGCGCGGAAGAACGCCGCCGCCGCGTACGACGCTGCGTTGAGGCGATGAGGATCGCGCTCGGGCTCGATGGCCCAGACGGTCTGATCCTGGCTGGCCTTGAGGATGTGATCGGTCAGGTCCCCGGGCGCCTCGATGTGGAGTGCGTCGAGCGCGTACCCGAGCGTCTGGTGTGCGAGCGAGAGCACCGCGATGCGCGGGTCGAACTCCTCCATGGCGATCCACTTCGGCTTCTGCGTCGACATCTGGTTGAGCACCGCGACGAACGCGTTGACCGCGTAGACGGCCGCGAGCTTGCGCTGCTCCCAGCGCAGGTCGGCGAGGATCGCGCGCGGATCGCCGCGGCCGTCCTCCGACAGGTGGCGCGCGATCGACGCGTTGACGATCGACAGGTTCGCCTCCGCCGCGTGAAGCGCGTCCCACGCGAAGAGCCCCCGGAGGTCGGTCGTGCGCTTGCCGTAGGCCTCGTACTGCTCGGCGAACTGCTCGTCGGCCGCCATGCGCTCGGAGACGATCGCGGCCCACGCCGCGCAGACCTCGTCGATGCGGCGCTGGCGGGCGTCTCCGTCCGCGCGCTCGGCGCGCGACGGGCGCGCCGGGATCGGCTCGAGATCTCGATCGGCGTGGTTGCCGTTCGTCGCCTTCGCCGTCGCGGCTGGCGCCTTGCCGGCGAGCGCCTTCTTCGGCCTCTTGCCGTTCGCTTCCCCCACCACGCCTGATCCCCTCTTCATCCCGCCGCGATGATGCCACGAGGCGCGCCCCCGTCGAGCGAGGAATGGCGGATTCGCACGCGCTTCGGGGGTAGGCTGGGGTCGTGTGCGCCCGCTACGAGGTCGAGGACACGCCTGCCCGCATCGCCGAGGCGCTCGACGCGATGCAGCACGGCGAGATCACGCCGCGACGCACGATCGCGCCGACGGACGTCGCGCCCGCGCTCGTCGTCCGAGACGGCGCCCGCGTGCTGGTCCCGATGAAGTTCGGCTGGCCGGGCACGCGGCCCAAGGAGAGGATCCACCTGAACACGCGGTCGGAGAGCGCAGCGCGCGAAGGCGACTCGCGGCAGGCCCTCGAGACACGCCGCTGCCTCGTCCCCGCGCACGCATTCCACGAGTGGTCCGGGCCCAAGGGCGCGCGCCGACACCACCTCTTCGCGGCGGCCGGGGCGCCCGGCGACTCCCTGCTCACCATGGCGGGGCTCTATCTCCCCGACGAGGGCGGCGGTCCTGCGCGCTTCGTCCTCTTGACGACGGCGGCGAGCCGCGAGGTGCGTCCCGTCCACCACCGGATGCCGCTCGTCGTGCCGCCGGAGCTGCGCGCACGCTGGATCGCCGTCGGCGCGGAGGACGCCGAGGCGCTGCTCTCCACCGTGCGGCGGTCCGGAGCGCCGCCGATGCGCGACCGCGAGCCGTGAGCTGGCACGGCGCGCGGGCCGGGCCGCGTCACTCGTCGGGCTGCGGCGCGGCGGCCATGAGCCCGGCCGCGATCTGCGCCCAGCGCTCGGCGGGCATCCCGGGCGGGGGCGGCAAGGGCTCGTCGGCCGGGACTGCACGAGCGACCTCCTCCGCGATGCCGAGCTCGTCGCACAGAACGCGAAGGCGGCCCTCGTCGTCGAGGCGGCGCGCGCGGACCCGGCCGTTCGCGTCGATGGCGACGCGCATGCCGAGCGTGATGCCGACGACGCCGCCGTCCTTCGCCAGGCGCGCGTGCAGGGCGTGGTTGAAGAGCGAGAAGACGCGGCTCGCCTCGTGCCGCGCCGCGAACGCCGCCTCGGACGCGCCGACCTCGTCGATGCGGAAGACGATGCCCGCGGGGCTGTGCAGTGGGCGCCAGAACACGAGCGTCTCGCCTGCCTCGCCGCGGCGGACCTCGGCGCCGCCGATGGCACCGGGCCGCGCGGTCCCGTCGAGCGCCAGCGGCACGCCCGTCGTGATCGAGGGGTCGACCAGAAAGCGCCCGTCGTCCAGCTCGACGACGAGCGTGCCGTGGTTCGGCTCTCGCGACATGGGACCCGGATTCATCGTCGCGAGCGTGCGATGAACGGTGAAGCCGAGCGCCGCCAGCAGGCTCCCGAGCGCGCCCGCGCCCGCCCAGCACGTCCCGCCCGTTCCGTGCTGGAGCCACCGCGCCCAGAACTCCTCGGACGAGGCGCCGGGCAGCGGTCCCGCGTTCCCGGCCGCGACCCGGAGACGCTTCAGCGCGCTGTCGAAGGGCACCCGTCGACCATACGCGCCGTACGAGGCGTCGAGCCCTTCGAGGTCCGGCTCAGGCAGGCGAGCGAGGCCGAGTCGCTCGATCACGCGCTCGGTGAGATCGGGGGACAGGGGGCGGATCATGTTCGGTGTGACCATGCCGCGAGCGTGCCCGCGCGGCGCACCGAGGGCCATGACATCGCGCGACGACTTCTTGACGGCGGGCGCCGACCTTGACGCCGCCGCGGGCGCGATCGACGCTCGCAGCATGTCGGCTGGGGTCCGTTCGGCCCACGTCCGGGCGCACCTCCGCGGGCTCGCCGCCGCGGGGCTGCCCGCCGAGTCGCTCGCCCGCGCGGCCGGCGTCGACCTCGCCGCCCTCGACGACCCCGAGCGCTGGGTGCCGGCGTCCGCGATCCACGCGCTCTGGGAGGCGGCGCGTCGGCTCGATCCGTCGCCGGACCTCGGTCTTCGCGTCGGTGCGAGCGTCCCGGCCGGAGCGCTCGACGTCCTCGACTACCTCCTTCCCTCGTGCGCGACGCTCCGCGACGCGCTCGTCATGGTCGACCGGCTGCACCGGATCGCCACCACGACCTCGCAGTTCCGGGTGGTCGACGCGCCCGGCGGGGGGGACGTGCGGCTCGAGAGCGAGCTGCGCGTCCCGGGCGTACGGATCCATCCGCTCGGCCGCGACTACGTCTTCGCCGTCATCGTGCTGCGCCTGCGCCGCTTGGACGCGCGCATGCGTCCGCGGGTCGTCGAGCTGCGCGGGCCCGCGCTCGCGCCGGCTGGGCGCTATCTGGAGATCTTCGGCGTGCCGGCGACGTTCGACCACGCGGCGAGCGCGCTCGTGTTCTCGCCCGACGTCTTGGACCTGCCCATGTCGAGCGCGGACGCGAGCCTGTGCGCGATCCTCGAGCGACACGCGCAGACGCTCGCCGCGAAGGCACCCTCTGCGGATCTGCTCGATCGTGCGCGGACCGAGCTGGCGCGCATGATCGGCGAGGGCCGCCTCGACGTCGCCACGCTCGGCAAGCGCCTCGGCACGAGCCCGCGCACGCTCCAGCGCCGCCTCGTGGAGCGGGGCGTCGCCTACTCCACGCTCCTCGACGAGGCGCGGTGCGAGCTCGCCTGCGCGCACTTGCGAGACGCCACCCTCTCCATCGACGAGATCGCGGGGCTCCTCGGCTACTCCGAGCCGAGCGCGTTCTCTCGCGCGTTTCGTCGCTGGACCGGGAGCGCACCCGCCCGGTATCGGAAGGGGATCGCGCGCCGAGACCCCGACGAGCGCGACACGGTGAGCCGGTCGGACGCGCCGCGTTTGCTCGACGGCGAGCCGTGATCCACCGCCTCGACGCTGGACTTCCCCGACCTCAGGACGTCGTGACCGACCTGCGCGTCCACGATCTGCTCGCGGGCGAGGCCGATGATGGGACGCCGGGCTGCGCCTGCGGCTCCGTGCGTGAGCGCGCTTTCCTTTCGCGGCCGCTCGCGCACTGTTCCGCCATGCTCTCGGTCGAGCTCGCCGACGTCGGGTTGTTCGGGTCCATTCCACGCTTCGGGGATCTCTCGATCCACGCCGTGATCGACCTGCGTCGCTCGTTCTCGCGCGCCGAGCTCGAGCGCGCCGTCGAGGCGACCATCGCCGACTTTCCCGTGCTCGGCCGTCGCTACGAGGCGCGCTTCTGGCGTGATCGCTGGGCGCCGGTCGAGGGCCCGATCTCGGACGCGGTGCACGTGGTCGAAGCTCCGGCCGATCTCGAGGCGGAGACGGCGCGCTGGGCGCGGCGCTCGATCGACGCGACGCGCGAGCGGCAGATCCGCGTGGTCGGCCTCGGGCGCGCCGGAGGCTCGCGCCTCGTCCTCAGTCTCATGCACCTCGCGGTCGACGGCGGTGGGGTCGCCGCGGTCGGGCACGTGCTCGGCTCGCACCTCTACGGTGTCGCGCCGACGGCGCCCGTGGACCGTCGGCGCGAGCTCGGGCGCGCGCTCGACGGTCTGCGCTGGTACCACCTGCCGGTCCTCGCCCGGGACGTCGCGGCCGCGCTCGCGCAGCCGGTCCGGACCTTCGCCGCCGCGCGACGCACGCGCGCGTTCCCGGCGGACGCGTCGTCCGGGTCGAGCTGGCGACACATCGTCCTCGGCCCCGAGGAGCTCGATCGACTGAAGCTCCGCTGCCGCGAGCAAGGCGCGACCGTCAACGACGCTCTCGTCGCGGGGCTGGCGCGCGTGTCGGCCGGCCGATCGCATCGCGGCCCCGTCGCCGTGCTCTACACGATGGATCTGCGCCGCTTCGGATCGTCGGCGCGGCTGACCGCGACGAACACCTCCGCGATCCTGACGGCCATCGTGCCGCGCCGCGCCGCCCGGGACCTCGGCACGGCCGTCGCGGCGGTCGCGAGCGTCACCAAGCAGCACCAGAAGAGCCTCGTCGGCCCCGCGTACCTCGTCGGTCCGAACCTGCTCGCGGCGGGCGCGCCCCACGGCGTGATGCGTCGTGTGATCCCGCACCTGCATCCGTTCCTCGTGGAGCTGCCGCTCAGCCGCGGCCTCATGGTCACGAACGTCGGACGCATCGACGAGGGCCTCCGTGCCTTCGGCGAGGACATCGAGGACGTGCGCGTCATCGGGCCGATCATCGAGGGGATCGACGTCCCGGCGGTCGTCGCGTTCGGCTTCCGGGGTCGGCTCCACCTCGAGCTCTTCGCGGCGCCCGGGCTCTCGCCGGTGGCGCTCGAGGAGCTGGAAGAGGAGCTACGCGCGGCGCTCGAGCTGCCCAGCGCGCGCCACTGAGCGGGTCGTTGCGAGGAGCCGTCGCGCCAGCGCTCACTCGAGCGGGTCGGGCGGCGGGCGACGCGAGCGTCGCGCCGTCCACCACCGGAGGCCGCCTCACAGTGCGCCGGCCGGACGCGCCGCGTATGCTCGACCGCCAGCCGTGACCCACCGCCTCGACGCCGGACTTCCGTGACCTTCGTCTCCTTCGTCGTGCTCGTGGGCGTGCTCATCTTCGTCCACGAGCTCGGCCACTTCGTCTTCGCGAAGATCTTCGGCGTGAAGGTCCTGAAGTTCTCGCTCGGCTTCGGGCCCACGATCGCGGGCATCAAGCGCGGGGACACCGAGTACGTCATCGCTGCGCTGCCGCTCGGCGGATACGTACGGATGCTCGGCGAGAGCCCGGACGACAAGCCGAGCAAGGCCGACGAGGGGCGCGCGTTCGACGACCAGGCGCTCTGGAAGCGGATCGTCATCGTGCTCGCGGGCCCGACGATGAACCTCGTCTTCCCGCTCCTGCTCTACTTCGTCGTCTTCCTCGGAGACGCGCGCCAGACACCCGCGGTGATCGGCACGGTGTTTCCCGGGAGGCCTGCCGACGGGCACGTGCTGCCCGGGGACACCATCGTCGCGATCGACGGACACGAGGTGCACACGTTCTACGAGCTCGGCCTCTACATCGAGCCGGCGGCCGGTCGCGAGCTGGAGTTCACGCTCCGGCGCGGCGACGAAGAGATCACCACGCGCATCACGCCCGCGCTGACGAACGAGACGCTCCCGCTCGAGCTGAGCGAGGACATCGGGCGCATCGGCATCACGCCCTTCGCGCCGCTCGCCGTGATCGGCGTCGTCTCGCCATCGAGCCCCGCCGCCGCCGCGCACCTGCGGACCTTCGACCGCATCGTCGCCGCCGGCGGTCGTCCGGTGGAGACGTACCGCGACCTCGCGGCGGTGCTCGAGCCGAACCGCGGCTCCATGATCCCCATCACCTACCTGCGGCCGACGCCCGTCCGCGGGCCCATCGACGGCCTGTTCGACGTGGACCTCTACGAGCCGCACGTCGCGACGCTCACCCCCGAGCCGGGGCCGGGCAGCGGCCTGTCTCGCGCTGGCCTCGAGTCGTCCGATCTCTACGTGGCGCGAGTGCGGGCCGGCTCGCCCGAGCATCGCGCCGGGATCCTCCCCGGCGACCGCATCGTCTCGCTCGACGGAGCGCCGGTGCGCCTCTGGGCCCAGCTCGACGAGGATCTGCGGCGCGGCGGCGCGAGCCCCCACGAGATCACGCTTCGGCGAGGCGACCAGATCCTCACGCGGCGTCTCTCGATCGAGCGCGACCCCGCCTCGATCGAGTACGGCGAGGCGCTCGCCGTGTACACGCCGGCCATCCACCACTGGGCGCCCACCACCGTGCCCGAGGCCGTCGCGAACCCGTCGCTCGTCCGCTACGCGCTCCGAGAGGCGGTGCAGCGCACGCGCGAGATGGTCGAGCTCACCTTCGTCTCCATCGTGCGCCTGATCGAGGGGCGCCTCACGACGCGGACCATCGGCGGCCCGATCGCCATCGCCGAGTTCGCGGGCGAAGCGGCGAGCCAGGGGCCGCTCGACTTCTTGCAGCTCATGGCCTTCATCTCGGTGAACCTGGGCCTGCTGAACCTCTTGCCCATCCCCGTCCTCGACGGTGGACAGCTCTGCTTCCTCGTCTTCGAGGCGGTCTCGCGCCGCCAGGTCGGCGACAAGGTCCGCATCGCGGCGCGCGTGGTCGGCCTGGTGCTCATCTTCGGGCTCGCGATCGTAGCGTTCAAGAACGACATCGAGCGCCACTGGTCCGAGCTCGCGGCGATGTTCGAGGATCGATGAGCGCCTCGGGTCGCGAGGTCGCGGCGCGCGTGCTCGCGCGCGTGCTCTCCGAGGGCGCGTGGATCGCCCCGACCCTGGACCACGCGCTCACGCGCGAGGGCCTCTCGCCGCGCGAGGCGGCGCGCGCGACGGACCTCGTCTACGGCGCGGCGCGCTCGCTCCTGCCGATCGAGCGCGAGATCGACCGGCACCGGCCGAAGAAGAAGGCGATCGAGCCGTTCACGCGCGCCGTGCTCGCGACGAGCGTCATGGAGCTCGTCGGACACCGCGAGCAAGCGCACGCGATCGTGTCGGCCGCCGTGAGCCTCGTCCGGGACGAGCGCGGGGAGGGTCTGGGCCGCTTCGTCAACGCGATCCTGCGACGCGTCGCCGAGAAGCCGCCCGTCCTCGTCGGGCGGATTCCCCCGCCGCTCTTCGAGCTCGTCGCGCGTGGTGTCGGCCGCGATCGCGCGGTCGCGATGGAGGCGTCGCTCGCCGGGACGCCGATGCTCGGGCTGCGCGCCGAGATCGATCGCGAGGTGCTCGCCGCGCGCATCCGTCAGGCACGGCCCGAGGCCGAGGTGCGCCCGGGCGTCGTGTCGCCGCGCGCGCTCTTGCTCCGCGGGGCGGGCGACCCGCGAGCGCTCCCCGGCTACGCGGAGGGCGCGTTCGGCGTGCAGGAGGAAGGCTCGCAGGTGCTCGCGGCCCTCGTCGACGCGCAGCCCGGCGAGCGCGTCGCCGACGTGTGCGCCGGTCACGGGGGCAAGGCGGCCGTGCTCGCGCGCGCCGTGGGACCGGCCGGCTGCGTCGTGGCCCTCGACCTGCACGAGGCCAAGCTCGACCGGATCGGGCCCGAGCTCGCGCGCCTCCGCATCCTCACCAAGCTCGAGACACGCGCCACCGACCTCACCGTGGGCGCCGGCGGCCTGCCGCCCGCGTCCTTCGATCGCGTGCTCGTCGACGCGCCCTGCACGGGCCTGGGCACCCTCGCGCGCCGGCCCGAGATCATGCTGCGCGTCACGCCGGCCGATCCGGCGCGCCTCGCGCTCACGCAGGCAGCGATCCTCGATCGCGCCGCGTCGCTCGTACGCCCGGGAGGTCGTCTGGTGTATGCGGTCTGCTCACCCACGCGCGAAGAAGGCGCGGAGGTGATCCAGGCCTTTCTCGCCCGGACGCCGCGTGCGGCGCTGGTTCGGCTCGACCTCTGCGACGAAGACGGCATCATCCGGATCGGCCCGTGGGCGGACCCGGGCGCGGATGCCTACACCGCCGCCGTGATGCGGCTCTGATCGTCAGGGATCTTTCCAAGGCTGGGTCGTACGAAGAATCGAACGAGCGGCGGGAACTTGCGGCGCGAGCCGCTGTCCCACCCGAATTAGGGGCGGCCGCGAGGCCAGAAGGGCGGAGGGAAGTGGAGATCAAGGTCAACCTCGGGATCCTGGTCTTCCTCGTCCTGGTCTGGGGCTCCTTGAGCTGGGCCGAGCCGGGCGCCGCGCTCGACCCTCACGCCGAGCAGACGCGCTCGCTCCGCGTCCTGGAGGATCGCTTCGCTCACGATCACGGCAACGCCGCGCTGGCGCAGGATCTGGCCGACGCGTACCTCGACCTCGATCGTCCCGAGTTCGCGGTCGCGACGCTGACGGCGGCCGAGCCCGACGTGATGACCGACCCTGGCGTCGAGCACCGCCTCGCGCGTGCGTACGAGCGGACGGGTCGGGTCACCGACGCCCTCGGCACGGCCGAGGTGGCGCTCGCGCAGTGCGCTCGTTCGCTCGGCACGGACGAGGGCTCGGCCGTGACGCCCGTCCCGGCCCGCGGCTGCACGGAGCGACTCTACGCGGCGCTGCAGATGCATCGCGACGCGCTGGCTCGGATGCACGCCTGGGGCGTGACCGATCCGCGCACGGACCCGCGCGCTCCCCACGCGTACGGGCTCGCGGTCCGCGCCGCCCGGATCATGAGCGTCTCGGCCTCCTCGCAGTAGCGAACGCGTCCGCCGCCACGATCTCTGGCTCTGTCTCGCGCTCCGGTCGCCGGGCGGATCCGCACGAAATCCTGAGCGCCCGCAGGGACTGCGTGCTACTCGATCCCCTCGCGAATGGGGAATGATCCTGTCGTCATCGCGTCCGCGGCCCCCCTGGCCGCGCCCGCGCCTGCGGCCGTGTCGGGGGTGCGCGTCACCACGGCGCTCCCGCTGGGCGGCACCCTCGCCATCGAGCTCGGAGGCACCGACGACGACGACGGTCTGGCCCAGCGGGCTCTGGCGATCGCGGCACGCGAGATCGGCGAGCGTCAGGGCCGCAAGCCCGACGCGCCGCAGGGCCCGCACTCCGTGATCATCGGCAACAGCGCGCCGATGCTGGCGCTCTTCAAGATGCTCGACCGCATCAAGAACAGCGACGCCACCGTGCTGATCCTCGGCGAGAACGGCACCGGCAAGGAGCTGGTCGCGCGGAGCATCCACCAGTCGTCGCGGCGCGGCTCGCGGCAGTTCGTGGCGACCAACTGCAGCGCCTTCAACGACAACCTGCTCGAGAGCGAGATGTTCGGGCACCGCCGAGGCGCCTTCACCGGCGCCGTCACCGAGAAGCTCGGGCTCTTCGAGGTGGCCGACGGCGGCACGTTCTTCATGGACGAGGTCGGCGACATGTCGCCCGCGCTCCAGGTGAAGCTGCTCCGCGTCCTGCAGGAAGGCACGTTCATGCCCGTCGGCGGGACGGAGCCGAAGAAGGTCGACGTGCGCATCATCGCGGCGACCAACCGCGACCTCGGAGCGATGGTGAAGAGCGGCGCGTTCCGCGAGGATCTCTACTACCGCTTGCACGTCGTCTCGCTCCGCGTGCCGCCGCTGCGCGAGCGTGCGGGCGACATCCCGGTGCTCGTGTCGTACTTCCTCGCGCGCCTCGGCAAGCGCGACAAGCGCGAGAAGCTGCTCACCCCGCGGGCGCTCGAGCGTCTCGCCGCGCACGAGTGGCCGGGAAACGTCCGCGAGCTCGAGAACGAGATGGAGCGCCTCTGGGTGCTCTCCGGTGACGATCGCGTGATCGACGACGACCTTCTCAGCGCCGCGATCGGGAAGCGTCGCGCTGGCGTGGGCGAGAGCACGCGGATCTCGGTGGTGCCGGTCGGGCCCGCCGCCGCGGCCCCGTCCACGCCCCGGCCGCCCCCACCGAGTGGGACCCACGCGGGCCCCAACGGAAGCGTCGCGTCCGTCGCACCGGCGCCGACGGCCACACCCGCCCCGCCAGCCGGGATCGACCTCGCCGGCAAGATGCCCGACGTGGTCGAAGCGCTCGAGCGGCGCATGATCACCGACGAGCTGAAGCGGGCGCGCGGCAACAAGACGAAGGCCGCGCAGGAGCTCGGCATCAGCCGACGCAACCTCATCCGCAAGGTCCAAGCGTACGGCCTCGACGAGGTCGGGCGGCGAAGGTAGGGGGAAATGCCTGCACTGGTGCTGATCGCCGAGTCCGATCCGTTCAACCTCGAGCTCCTGCGCGAGATCTGCGAGGCCGCAGGCCACACCGTGCTCACGGTGATGGAGCGGGCGGCGCTGCTCGACACAGCCGCGAGCCGGCGCCCTGACATCGTCCTGGTCGACGTGGCGCTCGAGGGCGAGCAGGGGCTCGAGGTGCTGCGGGCGCTCAAGAGCGACACCGCGCTCTCGTCGATCCCGGTGCTCCTGACCACCCCGTCCGCCGACGCGGACGCCGGCCGGCGCGGGATCGAGCTGGGGGCCGACGACTGTCTCTCGCGCCCGTACCGGGTGTTCGAGATCCACCAGCGAGTGCGCAACACGCTGCGCCGCGCCTGGCTCGAGCGACTCTCGACGGGCGAGGAGGGCCTCGATCCGCTCTCGCGCGCGGGCAGCCCGGTGCAGCTCCCGATCACGCTCGACTACGAGATGACGCGCGCCTTGCGCTTCGATCACCCGCTCTCGTGCGTCTCGCTCGAGGTCTCGAACTTCGAGGGGCTGATCGACGCCATCGGTCCCATGCGGGTCGAGGATCTACTCGGGGAGCTCGCGGCGAGCGTCCGGCAGTGCATCCGCGGCATCGACCACCTGTTCCGCGCCAGCGATCGCGAGCTGGTCCTCGTGCTGCCCGAGACGGCCGCAGCCGAGGCGAGCGTGGTGATCATGCGCATTCGCGAGCGTGAGCGCGACGGCACCCTGTGCCGCAGCGCCGGCCGCGTCGTCCCCAGCCTCTCGGTCGGCGTCTCCGGCCGCGTCGAGGAGCAGGTGGGCACGGCCGATCAGCTCCTGCGCGCCGCCCGCGCCAAGCACTGATCCGCGGGGTCACTCCACACCCATCCAAGTCCGCGGATTCGCTCCGATCGGGCGGGTAGGTGCGCGATTCGCATCACGCGAGCGCGCGGCCGATCGCTCGCGAGGCCGCCTCGACCAGCACGCCGCGGTCGATCATCGCGGCACAGCGCGCGATGTCCTTGTGCAGCGGGCGGTCCCCCTCGAGCGTCGGGACCTCGGCGCGCAGCGCGCGGTGCACGGAGCGGACGCCGACGCCGGCCTCGAGCGGAAGGCGGTGATCGAGCCCCTGCGCGGCGACCATCGCCTCGATGGCCAGCACCGTACGCACGTGCTCCGCGATCTGTGCGCACTTGCGGGCCGAGAGCGTGCCCATCGACACGTGATCCTCCTTGCCCGCGCTCGACGGGATCGAGTCGACGCTCGCGGGGTGGCTGAGCACCTTGTTCTCGGAGACCAGCGCCGCCGCCGTCACCTGCGCCATCATGAAGCCCGAGTCGAGCCCGGTGTCCGGCGCCAGGAACGGTGGCAGGCCGCTCGACATCGCGGGGTTCACGAGCTGCTCGATCCGACGCTCCGCGCAGTTCGCCAGCTCCGCGATCCCGATGGCGGCGGCGTCGAGCGCGATCGCGAGGGGCTGTCCGTGGAAGTTGCCGCCGCTCACGAAGTCCGCGTGGCCACCGCCGTCCGGTGACGCGTCCTCGGCCGCGAACACGAGCGGGTTGTCGGTCGCGGCGATCACCTCGCGCTCGAGCACCTGCCGCGCGTATCCCAGGATGTCGCGCGTCGCGCCGTGGACCTGCGGCATGCAGCGAAGCGAGTAGGGGTCCTGCACCTTCTTGCAGTCGCGGTGGGACTCGGCGATCGCGCTGTCGGCGAGCAGCGCGCGCAGGTTGGTGGCGGTCGCGGTCTGCCCCGGGTGGGGGCGGATGTCGTGGATGCGCTGGTCGAAGGGCCGCGCGCTGCCCTTCAGCGCCTCGAGCGACATCGCCCCCGTCACGTCGGCGTTCGTGCAGAGCCGCTCACCACGGAGGACGGCGAGCGCGCCGATCGCCAGGATGAGCTGCGTGCCGTTGATGAGCGCCAGCCCTTCCTTGGCCTCGAGCTCGAGCGGCGCGATCCCCGCGGCGGCGAGCGCTTCGGCCCCCGAGAGGTGCGCGCCCTCGTGCTCGGCCTCGCCCTCGCCGATCAGCACGAGCGCGAGGTGCGCGAGCGGGGCGAGGTCGCCCGAGGCCCCGACCGAGCCCTGGCAGGGCACGCACGGGTGCACGCCGCGCTCGAGCATCTCGATCAGCCGCTCGACGATGACGCTGCGCGCGCCCGAGAACCCGAGCGCGATCGTCTGCGCGCGCAGGAGCATCATGGCCCGCACGACCTCGCGCCCGAGCAGGGGACCGACCCCGCACGCGTGGCTCCGGACGAGGTTGCGCTGCAGCGCGCGGATGCGATCGGCGGCGATCCGCGTCTCGGCGAGCGCGCCGAAGCCGGTGTTCACTCCGTAGACGTTCGGCGCGCGATCACCGGCGGCGGCCAGGGCGTCGACGGCCGCGCGCGATCGGTCGATCCTCGCGCGCGAGGCGTCCGGCAGGACGACCCGGCTCTGGCGTAGCGCGACGGACTCCAGCGCTTCGAGCGTGAAGGGCTCACCCAGTCGGACGACGCGTTCGTTCATGGCGCGCGGAGCGTGCCCGCGCGCGCTGCCCCTCGCAACGTCCGCAGCGTGACTAGGGCCGCGCCGACGAAGGTCCGCCGATGCGCGTCTTGACCGTGTTGCCGAACTTGGTCCACGCGGCGATGCCGACGATGGCCACGAGGCACACGATGATGAGGTACTCGGTCATCGAGACACCTCGCGTGTCCGCGAGGAGCTCCCGGAGGCGTCGGCGGTGGCTCATTCGGCGATTCTAACAGACCCGCGGGAGCTTCCAACCCGCTCGCTCCGAGGCGGGAGGCCGGCGAACCGAGTCGGTGAGGGGGTGACACGCACATCTCGACGTCGTCCTGTTTTCCTGGACGTCGTCGGTTCGGCTTGCTGTCCCCGCCGGGCGGGCAGGGGGAGTCGGAGAGCACCAGGAGATGGGATCGATCCCCCGAAACGTCAGATCACGACGCTGCCGCCGATGGCCGGGATGACGATGTACACGTTCCGGCGGTCGAGCGCGGTGCCGGACGCGACGTCGAAGACCTCGATGAACGCCTTGTAGAGCTGCGGGTGCCCTTCCTGCGGGATCGTGTTGTTCACGAACGTCACGTCGAACGTGACCGTCGTGCCGCCTGGCACGCCGTAGAACGTCGTCAGGTCCATGCTGGTCACGGGCCGCGACGAGCCGGCGGGGGTGATCGCCGTGATGAACTGCGTCGCGTCCACGGTGTCCACCGACGTGTCGTCGATGCTGCGCGCCGAGACGTCCTGCCTCGCCGCGCCGACGAGGTCGACGATGCCGTTGACGACCGTGTCGCTCACGCGGCCCATGCCCGCGCGGTAGACGGTGGTGCTGCCGTCCGAGGCGCGCGAGCCCGTGTCCATCGCGATCTGGTTCAGGTTCGCCTGGGGCACGAACGTGCCGAGCAGGCCGACCGCGGCGCCGATGACCTTCACGTTCTGCGCGTTCATCGCCGCGATCGTCTCGGAGTACGTGTGCAGGCCGAACGAGCTCGGGAAGTCGTACGCGGAGTCCGGGCCGTTGTGCAGGTGCGCGTCGGTGACGAGCACGATGATCGGGTGGCTCATCGAGCGGAAGCACGCCGCGCCGAAGCCCGAGCCATCCGCGCACGGGCCCGAGACCGCCTGCCAGAGGGCCTCGGTGCCCGACTCCGGCTCGTCGCCGCCGCCGCCGGGGCGGAGCATCATCAGGCCCGCCGCGACGGCGGTCACGTCGGCGGTCATCGACTGACGGCTCCGGAACGTCCAGTCGCCGGGGTCGCCGTACGTCGCGGGCTCGTCCGGCGTCTCGGCATAGTCGCGGTAGTCGCCGACGCCCATGACCGCATCCGCGATCGCGCCGTTGATCGCCGGGACGATCACGTCGCGAAGCGAGTTCTTCACGTTCATGATCGCGCCGCCCATCGAGCCGGTCGTGTCGACGAGGAAGTAGACGTCGGCGCGCCCGAGCCGCGCCGTGAAGTCGAGGTTCCGGTGCTGCTCCGGATCCATGTACGGCAGCACCACGTAGAAGTCCGTCGGGGGGATGGTGCTGGTGATGTCGGTGGGGATGGTCCCGGCGAGCACCTCGACGCCGTCCGAGACGCCGTCGCCGTCGCTGTCGGCGTTGGTGGGGTCGGTGCCGTACGTCGCCTCGTCCGCGTCCGGGATTCCATCGGAATCGCTGTCGAGCGGGCCGCCGTCGCGCGGCGGGCCGATGTCGCGCGGGATGATCGGGCCCGTGTCGGTGCCGGGGATGACCGTCCCGGCGTCGTCACCGGGGGTCACGCCCGTGTCGACGTTGGGGCGCCTCGCCGAAGTGGTGGTGCAGCCCATCACCGAGACGACGGCGCAGGCGATCGAGACGACGATCCAGCGAGCCATGGGCACCTCCGGCGAAGCGAAACGCTGATTGAACGCCACGCTCGCCCTCGCGCGATAGTCCTCCGGCATGAGCGATCGCACGCCGCGCCCGGACGAGGGGCGCGCCGCGTGGTCAGAACAGGTTGCCGGTTCGCGGCTCGGCGTGCTTGCTGTGGCACCGTCGGCAGCGAGGCTCGTACGCGTCAGCGGCGCCGACGAGCACCCGGCTCTCGGTCGCCACCATCCGCTGGGAGCGGCCGGCGGGGGCGCCGCAGCGGCTGCAGATCGCGAGGGACTTGGTGACGTACTCGGCCAGCGCGAGCAGCTGCGGCATCGGGTCGAAGGGACGCGCCGCGTAGTCCTGGTCGAGGCCGGCCGCGATGACCCGCACGCCGCCGTCGGCCAGCCGCTCGATCACGCCGACGATCTCGGGGTCGAAGAACTGGACCTCGTCGATCCCGACCACGCGCGTCTCGGGGGCGACCAGGCGGGCGACGTCGGCGGCGCTCGCGACCGGGGTGGCCTCGATCGAGTGCTCCGAGTGCGAGACGATCTTCGTCTCGTGATACCGGTCGTCGATCTTCGGCTTGAAGATCTGCAGCGGCTGGCGGGCGATCGCGGCCCGCTTCAGGCGGCGGATGAGCTCCTCGCTCTTGCCGCTGAACATGGGGCCGCAGATGACCTCCACCCAGCCGATCTCGGCGTGCATCACGTGCATGGAAAGCGTCCGCCCGGAAGCTAACACGGCCTTTTGCCGGCCAGATGACTCGTGCTACTTTGGTCTCGTGGACGTCGTCCTGCGGAAGATGGGGCGCAAGGCTGGCCGCGCAGTGGTCGGCCGCCTGCTTCGCCCACCTCGCAAAGGGGCCGTGCTCGTCATCGAATTCCCGGACGGCCTGCACGAGTACGTGACCACGCCCGTCAAGCGCGTCATGCGGATCTGCGGGCGCGAGATCTACTACATCCAGACCGCGAACAGCCGCTACCGCCTGGAGATCCGCTCGGGCGAGCCGACGGCCCTCGAGGTCGCCCGCTAGCGCGGGTCAGTCGAGCGAGAAGCGGAAGCCGACCCGGACGAAGTCACCGGGAACCGTGGTGGTGCTCGCCGCGAGCGTGGGCCCGAGGCAGGTGACGACGGCCGCGGCATCGGTCCGGATCGCATCCTCGGGGAACGTGTCCCGCGTCGTGACGGTGAGCTCGGGACTGGCGGCGCGATCGAACTGCAGGACGAGATCGGCCTGGCCGGGGGGCAGCGGCGGAGTGCAGGCGAGCAGCTGGTCGACGGCCGCCCAGACCGTGGCCTCGAGGGCCGCATCGCGCGGGCACGGGAACGGGCCGGACGCCGGGGGCGCGCCGTCGCAGCGGAGGTAGGCGACGCGGCCGCGGCGGACGCGCGCCGCGACGCCGGTGCCGATCGGCGGAGGCGGTCGCGGGGTCGCAGACACCGGGCTGGCGACGCTCGGTGGCGCCGCGACGCCCTCGCCCTCGCCGTCGCTCTCGCTCTCGCCCTCGCCCTCGCTCTCGCTCTCGCTCTCGCTCTCGCCGTCGCTCTCGCCCTCGCCTTCGCCCTCGCTCTCGCTCTCGCTCTCGCCCTCGCTCTCGCTCTCGCCCTCGCCCTCGCCCTCGGCGGGCGCTCCGGCGAACGCGGGCACGTCGGCCTCGCTCGCCTGCGGCACCGGATGCCCCATCGCGCCGTGCGCGAGCCAGAGCCCAGCCGCGAGACACAGCGCGCCCACGGCCGTCGTCGACGCAATCGGCGCGCGATCTTGCGTCGCGCTCGGCTGCCGGACGATCACGGACCGACGACCGGCAGGTGCGTCTTCTTGCCGTAGCGATCCGCGAGCAGCACGCCGGGCTCTGCGCGCAGGATCCCCGTCATGAACGCCTCGGCGGCGCGGTAGCTCGAGCGCACGAGCGGGCCGCTCGCGACGTAGCGGAAGCCGAGCGCGACGCCTGCCTGCCGGTACTGCTCGAACTCGTCGGGCGTCACGTAGCGGACCACCTCGGCGTGCTTCGGGCTCGGCCGCAGGTACTGGCCGATCGTCACCACGTCCACGTCGGCCTCGCGCAGCTTCGCCATCGCCTCGCGCACGTCGCCCTCCGACTCGCCGCAGCCGACCATGAGCGAGCTCTTCGTGACGGCGGCGCCCTCGGCCTTCGCCCAGCGCAGCACGTCCACCGAGCGCTCCCACGAGCAGCGCACGTCGCGCATCTTGCGCTGCAGCCCTGGTACCACCTCGACGTTGTGCGCGAACACGTCGGGCCGGCCCTCCGTCACCACGGTCGCCACGTCGGCGCGGACACCCGCGAAGTCGCCCACCAGCGTCTCGACCAGGAGTTTCGGCGCGTTCGTCTTGATGCGCTCGACGGTGCGCGCCACGTGGGCCGCGCCGCCGTCCGCGAGGTCGTCTCGATCCACCATCGTCAGCACGACGTACGCCAGATCGAGCGCCGCCAGCGCACGCGCCGTGTTCTCGGGCTCCCGCGGATCGGTCACGCCGCGCGGATCGCCCGTGGTCACGGCGCAGAAGCGGCAACCTCGCGTGCACGTGTCGCCGAGGATCATGATCGTGAGGGTCCCCTCGCCCCAGCACTCGCCCGCGTTCGGGCAGCGCGCCTCCTCGCAGACGGTGTGCAGGTCGAGCGTCCGCACCGTGCGCTTCAGCGTCTCGTAGCGCTCGCCGCCGGGCAGGCGGACGCGCAGCCAGTCCGGCTTCTTGCCGGTGGCGGCCGGGCCAGGTGCGCCCGGGGGCCCGATCTTCGTGCGCGGATCTCCGTCGCCCATCGCGCGGAGGCATACGGCCGATGCGGCGGCACGTAAAGCGGCGTGTCATCCTCTGGCGTGGTCCGCGCGCACGTCTGGCTCTCGGCGCTCATCTCGCTCGCGGGGTGTGCGGGCCCGGCCGGCGCCTCGACGGTCGACGCCGCGCCGGCCGGTCACGACGCCGCACGCCCGCGCGTCGAGATCGGCACGCGCGAGAGCGGCGCCATCTTCACGCCCTGGCACGACGGCGACGCGATCCCGCTGGTCCGCGGACCGCAGGGCGGCGTGATGATCGTGCCCGCCGTCGCGATCGACGGGGCGCTCGCGCCCGGCGTCGACCCATCGTTCGACGTGACGCTGTGGAACTTCACGCTCCCCGATCGCGCTCCCCTCGGCGAGTTCCCGGGCGTCGGGCCGCTGCACGCGCTCTTCGCGCGGCTCGACGCGCGCCTGGTCGACGGGCCCATCTTCGATCAGCTCGGCTGGAACGAGATGCCGGGCCAGCGGCTCTTGATCCGGGCCCGCGTGACCGGCGACGGAGTCGACGCCCTCGGTGAGGTGGAGATCGTCACCGCTCCGAGCGGGGCGGCCTTCGTGGACGCCGGCGGTCTCGACGGCGCCGACGCGGGTCCCTGACGCCCGCAAAGCTCGCCAGCTGCGCTCTGGCCTGCCGTATCCTTCTCGCCGTGCGAGTCCTCTTCGTCTCCTCCGAGGTCGCGCCCTTCGCCAAGACCGGTGGTCTCGGCGACGTGTGCGGCGCGCTCCCCAAGCACCTGCGCGCGCTCGGCCACGACGTGCGCGTGTTCGTGCCGCTGTATGCGAAGTCGCGCGAGAAGGCCAAGCCCCTGAGCTGGGTGTTCCCCGAGCTCTCGGTGGAGCTGGGCGGCCGGCGGGTCCGCTTCGGCATCGCGACGTGCCACTTCCCGGGCACCGACGTCCCCTGCTACTTCGTCGTCTGCCCCGAGCTCTTCGACCGCCCGTCGATCTACACCACCGACCCGGACGAGCACCTGCGCTTCTGCGTGCTCTCGTGGGCCGCGCTCAAGACGTGCCAGGCCTGGGGCTGGCCGCCGGAGATCGTGCACGCGCACGACTGGCAGACGGCGCTCATGCCGCTGATCGTGAAGACCGCGCTGCGCTGGGATCGCCTGTTCGATCGCACCAAGACCGTCTTCACCATCCACAACATCGGCTACCAGGGCAGCTTCGCCGCGAGCGTCCTGCCCGACACCGGGCTCGCCGAGATCGCGTCGAACTTCCACCAAGACCTCCTCAAGGAGGGCAAGGTCAACTTCATGCTCCACGGCGTGCTCTACGCCGACGCGATCACGACGGTGAGCCCGACGTACGCGCGCGAGATCATGACGCCTGAGCACGGCGTGGGGATGGATCCTTTCCTGCGGAACCGCGGCCCCGGCGTCGTCGGGATCCTCAACGGCATCGACGAGGACGAGTGGAGCCCCGAGCGCGATCGGCTGATCCCGCAGCGCTACGGCAGCGGTGACTGGCAGGGAAAAGAGGTGAACAAGCGCGCGCTGCTCCAGCAGGTGGGGCTGCCCTACCACCCGCGCGCGCCCGTGATCGGCATCGTGTCGCGTCTCGCGTGGCAGAAGGGCTTCGACCTCTGCGAGCCGGTGCTCCCGGGCGTGCTCGGGCGCCACGACGTGCAGCTCGTCGTGCTCGGCACGGGCGAGTCGCGCTACGAGCAGCTCTTCGCGCGCCTTCAGGCCCAGTACTCGCACAAGGCACGCTTCGTGCGGGCGTTCAGCGAGCCGATGGCGCACCTCATCGAGGCGGGCGCGGACATGTTCCTCATGCCCTCGCGCTACGAGCCCTGCGGCCTGAACCAGATGTACAGCCTTCGCTACGGGACGGTGCCCATCGTGCACAAGACGGGCGGGCTCGCCGACACGGTGACGCTCTTCCGCGGGCGCGGCTCGGACGGCAACGGCGTGACATTCGATCACTTCGACGCGCGCGGCCTGCGCTGGGCGACGGAGTACGCGCTCGAGCTCTGGGGCAGTGGCGCGGGGGGCGATCGCGACCGCTTCCGCGAGATCCAGGCGAACGGCATGCGCGCGCAGCTGGGCTGGCCGAAGCAGGCGCAGAAGTACGTGGACGTGTACCGGGCGCTCCTGTCGTGAGGGCGCTGGCTCTCGTCGGCGCCCTCTGCGCTCTCTGCGCGTGCGGCGCACGCCCGGCGCCGCAGCCGGTGATGCAGGCGTCCGACGAGCACGTGGCCACGACGCCGGCGCCGTGCACGAGCTGGGATCCGACCGCCGATCCTACGCGCGCGCCGGCCGACGTCGCCGCGCCACCCGAGCGCGCCCGCCGCAGCCTCTCGGGCCTGCGCTGGTGCGTGCTGCGGCCGGGCGACGGCAACGCGCGCCCCGACCTGCACGACCGCGTGACCGTGCACTACACGGGCTGGACCACGGACGGGCAGATGTTCGACAGCTCGCACCCGCGCGGCGAGCCGACGACGTTCCCGGTCGACGCGCTCATCCCCGGCTGGACCGAGGGCCTGCAGCTGATGAGCGTCGGCGAGGTGCGCCGCTTCTGGATCCCGGAGTCGCTCGCCTACGGCCACTCGAGGGGCGGGCCGCGCGGGATGCTGGTCTTCGACGTCGAGCTGATCGCGATCGTGGGCCGCTGAAAGCGAAGAGGCGGGAGAGCATCGCTGCCTCCTGCCTTCCTCGCGAGCGGCGGTCGGCGTCAGATCTGGTAGCCGAGCGAGCCGCCGAACCCGAAGCCGTAGATGTTGTAGCTGAGGTCCACGCGGATCTGGAGCTGGCGGATCGGCGTGAAGCGCGCGGTGACGCGCGGCAGGTCGATCCACCCGAACATCGGGGGCACGCCTCCGTCGCCGAAGTAGAACGGGTTCGGCCCGGTGCCGGGCGCGCCGCCGTTCTGGATCTGGTAGGTGCCGCCCATCTGGCGCGAGCTGTCGAGCCGCCCGCCCGGGCCGGGGCGCTCCAGCGGACCGTCGCAGTACGCGGCGTTGGGCATGCCGACGCCCTGGCACATCGAGTAGCCGTACTGCGCGCCCGCGTTCGGGTACGCCTCCTGGCGGTAGATGTTGCCCGTGATGCCCCCCAGGCCGAGGCCGAGGCCGATGTCGATCGCGAACCAGGGCGTGACCGGGATCGCCCACTGGAACACGAAGTTGCCGAAGACCGCGCCGAGCTGCGCGTTCACGTACTCGGTCTCGATGTCGGCCGCGCTGATGCCGTGGTAGTAGCCCTGCGCGCCGAAGCCGAGGTACCAGACCTCCGCCATCACGTTGAAGCCGTTGCGGCGCCAGGCGAAGTAGCCGCCCATGCCCGCGTTGAGCGCGTTGCTGCCGCGGTACGAGACGAACGCGTTGATCATGAAGTCCGGCACGACCACGCCGCGCGCGAGGAAGCCGAACGAGAAGTAGTCGCGGTTCGTCTCGTCGTAGACCGCCGTGATGCCGTCGTCGCTCTGAGGTCGGGGGTGCTCCTCCTCCATCGCCGCCTGGTCGTCGCCGAGCTGGTGGCCCGAGTCGACGGTCGTGGCCGAGCTGGTGGTGGTGGTGGTCGTCGTCTGGCTCGCCTGCTCTTCTTCGAGCGTCTGCGCGCGCGCGACGGGGAGCACGAGCCACGAGGCAGCGAGAACCAGGAAGGCGGCACGAAGCGATGGGCGCATGCGAGGATCCTCCGAAGATTGCGGCGGATCCTACAGCGTCCCGCGCGCGAAGCAAAACAGACGGGCGTGAGCGAACGCCGGGCACCGGGCCGGCACCGGGCGAAGCTCACCGCTCCGACGGGGCGACGTTCTACGCGCTCCGCGCGTCCGGAATTCCCCCCGGCGTCACGCCTTCGCGGCGACGACCATCCCGGGGCTCGACATCGCCGCCTGCCCCGTCTGCTCGGCGATCGTCTGTCCCAGCTCCCGGTTGATGCGTCGCACCCACGCCTGCTTCTGGTGGAAGGGGAGGAACGCGGCCTTGAAGCCGTTGAGGATCATGTGGCCGATCTCCGGCAGGCCCATGCCCATCTGCGTGTGGCAGAGCCAGAGCTCCTTGCTCACGGTCGTGTCGGTGATGAGCCGATTGTCCGTGTTGATCGTCACCCGCACGCCGAGGTCGTGATAGAGCTTGAGCGGGTGCGACGCGAGATCGCGGACCGCGCCGGTCTGCACGTTCGAGCTGGGGCAGCACTCGAGCGTGATGCGGTGGTCGTTCACGTAGCGGAGCAGATCGCCGTCCTCGCGGAGGCGGCAGCCGTGGCCGATGCGGTGCGCGCCGCACTGGTGGATCGCCTGGTGGATCGACGCGGGCCCGTAGGCCTCGCCCGCGTGGATCGTGACGTTGATGTTGTTGTCGCGCACGAGCTGGAACGCCGGCAGGTGGTGCTTGGGCGGGTGGTCGTACTCGGCGCCGGCGAGGTCGAAGGCGACGACGCCGCGTCCCTTGTAGGCGACGGCGAGCTGCGCCATCTCGAGCGAGCTCTCGGGCGAGATGTTCCGGATCCCGCAGAGGATCACGTTGCTGTCGATCCCGACGCGCTCCTTGGCCTGCCAGAGGCCCTCGAGGACGGCCTCCACCACGGCGGTCAGGCGCAGTCCCTTTCGGGTGTGCAGCATCGGCGCGTAGCGCACCTCCATGTAGCGGACGTTCTCGCGGGCGGCGTCCTCGCCCAGCTCGCGGGCGGCGCGGACGAGCGAGTCTTCGTTCTGCAGCACCTGCAGCGTGACGTCGAAGGCCTTGAGGTACTCGACGAGCGAGCCCGTGTTCTCGCCGCAGTGCATCGCGCGCTTGAGCTCGTCGGGCGTCTTGCCCGGGAGCGTCACGCCGTCGCGGTCGGCGAGCTCGAGGATGGTCTCGAGGCGGAGCGAGCCGTCGAGGTGGACGTGGAGGTCCGTCTTGGGGAGCCGCTCGAAGAAGGTGAGCGGCAGCTCGTGATTCTGCTGTGCCATGGGTCGATCTAGCACGCACCAAAACGAGCGGCGAATCCGGCGTCGGGCGGATCAGACGGGCGCGTCGTCGAGCTGAGCGTAGACGTCGTCGAGCGCGAGCGTCGCCTCGATGGGGTCGATGCGCGTCGCCCTCGGCGCGACGGGGCCGATGGGGCTCAGCAGCCAGCTCCCGTCACCCTGGCGCCGGTAGTGATCGATGCGCACGCGATCGGAGCTGACGACGAGGTAGTCGCTCAGCGAAGAGATCGACTGGTAGTGCTGGAACTTGCCTCCTCGGTCGAAGGCCTCGGTCGCCTCGCTCGTGACCTCGATGATCACGCGCGGGTTGATCGCGGCGAGGCGATCCTTCGGTGACGTCTCGACTGGTCCGCAGACGATGGTGACGTCGGGATACGTGGAGAGACCAGTGGCCTCGACGCGCACGCGCAGGTCACTCTGGTACGCGCGACATGGCTTGCCCCGCAGGGCCGTCCAGAGCGCGCCGCCGACGTTCGCGCAGATCGCCGAGTGACGCGGCGTGCCGCCGGCCATCGAGAACGCCTCGCCGTTCACGTACTCGTACTTCGTCTCGCTGGACTCGACGAGCGCGAGGTACTGGTCGTAGGTCATCTTCCTCGCGTCGCGTGCGCCCACGGGAGAATGATAACCCGCATCCAGGGGCCCGGCGCGTCAGCGCCGGCCGCCGCGGGGCGGTGAGGGCGGTGCGGGCGGCGGCGCCTCGCGGGCGATGCGCTCGCGCTCGGCGATGCGGGCGCGGACGTCGACGTAGACGTGCTCCTGCTCGCCCGCGACGTCGATGGCCTGCACGCGCTCGCGGCCCTCGCTCGCGCTCGCGACGCGGCTCGCGCCGTCGGCGAAGTGCGCGTACTCCATCCACGCGGTGCGCGCGTCGGTGAGGTGCTCGGGCATGCGCTCGTAGCAGGAGGCGACGCCGTGCAGCGCGCGCGCGATGTAGAGGAGGTTGTCCTCCTCGCGCGCGAAGCGAAGGCACGTCTGGAAGTTGTCGAGCGAGGCGGTGAAGTCGCTCTGCACGCGGTAGCCCTCCGCGAGGATGCAGTGCGCGTCGGGGCGGGACGGCGCGTCCGCGATCGCCGTGCGGAGCGACGCCATCGCCGCCGCGCGGTCGCCGTGCGCGATGCCCTCGGTCGCCTGCCGGATGCGCTGCTCGTAGGTCAGCGTGGCCTGCGCGGAGGCGAGGGAGGAAACGGAGGCGAGCGCGAGCGCGAGGGCGAGGAGGCGCATGGGAGAGAGCGTAGCGCGAGAGCGAGAGCGAGGTCGAGAGCGAGAGCGAGAGCGAGAGCGAGAGCGAGAGCGAGAGCGAGAGCGAGAGCGAGAGCGAGAGCGAGAGCGAGAGCGAAGTCCCCAGCCGGACCGCGACGACTCCGGCCCCGATGGCGGACGCATCACCAGCCTGGAACGCGACACGTTACCGTGGTACTTGGTGGATGATGAAGCTCGCGCAGTCGCGGATCACGGCCCAGGGGCAGGTCTCGGTTCCCGCGGAGGTCCGGCGTCGCCTCGGGCTCGTGCCGGGCTCGACGATCGAGTGGGACGAGGACGGCACCGCCGTCGTCGTGCGGCGTGCCGGGCGGCACACGTCCGAGGCGCTGCATCACGTGCTCTTCCCGGACGCCTCACCGCCGCCGCGCTCGCTCCTGGAGCTGAAGGAAGGGATCCGCGAGCGGGTGAGGCGTCGTGCGCGCCGTTGACACGAACGTGCTGGTGCGGCTCCTCGCGCGTGACGATGCCCGACAGGTCGCCCGCGCCGAGGCGTTCGTCGAATCCGGCGCCTGGGTCTCGCACGTCGTGCTCGTGGAGGCCGTGTGGGTGCTCGACTCGGTCTTCGAGCGGACCCCTGCACAGATCGCGGCCGCGCTGCGCATGCTGCTCGAGCACACATCGCTCGTGGTCCAGGACGCCGACGTCGTGGGCGCGGCGCTCGCGCACTTCCAGAAGCGCCCGGCGCTCGGCTTCTCCGACTGCCTCATCCTCGAGATCGCGCGCAAGGCCGGGCACCTGCCCCTCGGTACCTTCGATCGCGGCCTCGCGAGGCTGCCCGACGCTCAGAAGCTCTAAATGACCGATCACGATTCTGGGACAGAGCCGGCGTTCCGGTCGTTTCCCTCGACACCGCGATGAGACAGGTGAGCGCAGGCTTCGGACATGCGTGTGGGCGTGACGCCGGTGATCGCGTGGTGATCGCGTGTGGTGCTGGGCGGTCGAGCGCGGTCCCGTCCGTCCGGTCGAGATCTCCTTGTCCGACGAAACGCTGAGCGCGACCTACCCGATCTCGTCCTGGCACGTCGCGTCGCAGCCATCGAGCGGGGTCGTGTTCCCGTCGTCGCACGTCTCGCCGTTCGCGGTCTGCACGACGTGGTCGCCGCAGCGCGGGCCGAGCACGCAGCCCGGCGCGCACTGGCCGTAGCCGCCGGCGTTGGTGCCGTCGTCGCACGCCTCCGCGTGATCCGTATCGACGTGCGCGTCGCCGCAGCGCGGGCCGAAGCCGAGGCAGCCAGGCAGGCAGTGGCCGTACGTGCCGTCGTTCACGCCGTCGTCGCAGATCTCGAAGCGCGTCACGAGGCCGTCGCCGCACGTCGAGGTGCACTCGCTGTGGCTCGCGTCGAAGCCGACGAGCGTGAGCTGGTAGCTCGACGCGACGGTGTGACGTTCGGCCTGGAAGACCACGGCCTCGTAGATGCCGCCCGCGTGCATGCCGAGCGTCGACGCGGCGGCGGCATCCAGCGTGATCGACGCGCTCTCCGCGCCGTGCACGCCGCCGATGTCGAGCGCGAGGCGGCCGTTGATGAAGACCCACACGTCGTCGTCGCCGCGGAACGTGAGCGTCTCGCCGCCCGCGTACACGAACCAGTAGCGCAGCTCGCTCGTGAAGCTGAAGTTGTGCCCGCCCGTGCGCGCGGGCTCCGTGCCCATCGCGACGAAGCCGAGGCCGTCGAGCGGGAAGAAGTCGCCGTCGTCGAAGACGTAGGTGCCCGGCGCCGTGCGGGCGAGCGTGAGCCGGTCGACGATCGTGACGTTCGTGCCTGCCGTGTCGCGGTACCACTGCCGGTACGCGCCCTCGCCGTGCGTCGTCGACGTGGTGCTGCCGGCGTGCGCGTACGCGGGCTTGTGCGCCGAGTCGAGCGTCGGAGCCGCGATGCCGCGGTCGTCTCCGCCCGCGTTCTCGAAGTCGATGTGCCCGCCGCTCAGGTCGTTGCCGCGGAAGTCGCGGTACACGATCGGGATCGCCACCGAGCCGGGCTCCACGGCGCCGGACGGCATGCACGTGAAGCCCATCTCCACGGCGCACGCGTGATCACAGCCGTCGCCGTCGCGCAGGTTGCCGTCGTCGCACGCCTCGCCGGGCAGGATCACCCCGTCGCCGCACACGCTCGAGCACGTGCCGTCCGTGCACATGGGCTCGCGGTGGCAGAAGGGATCGCACCCGTCGCCGAGGTCGTGGTTCGCGTCGTCGCACTGCTCGGTGCCCTCGCGCGTGCCGTTGCCACAGACCACCGCGGTGCAGGCCGTGCCCGCCGCGCCGCACGCGAAGCCCTCCTCGAAGTGGCACGCGGCGTCGCATCCGTCGCCGCCCGCGGGCGTCGCGTCGCCGTCCTCGCAGTCCTCGGTGCCGGCGACGACGCCGTCGCCGCAGGCCGTCGCGGTGCACGGCAGGCCCACGTTCATGCACGTCCAGCCCGGCTCGCGCTGGCAGTCCGCGCCGCATCCGTCGCCGGGCGCGACGTTGTGGTCGTCGCAGGTCTCGGTCGGGCTCAGCGTGCCGTCGCCGCAGACGATGGTCGACACGCAGGGGTCGCCGGGCGTCGGGCAGACGAAGTTCGGCTCGAGGTGGCAGGTGGCGTCGCAGCCGTCGCCGGGGTCGAGGTCGTGGTCGTCGCACTCCTCGCCGACGCGCACACGCCCGTCGCCGCAGCGCGGCGCGGTGTCGGCGTCGTTGGGCGGGCCGGTGTCGGTCGGGACGAAGGGGGCGTCGGGCCGCATCGGTCCCGCGTCGGACGGCGCCGCGCAGTGCCCGTCGATGCAGACCTGCCCGGTGCGGCAGTCGCCCTGCGTCGTGCAGGTGCGCGGCCCCGCCGTCGGGGCGCTGGGGTCGCAGGCAGCCGAGGCGAGGGCGAGGCAGCAAGAGCAGGCGAAGACGGCGAGGCGCTTCATCCCCCGATGATGCCCGAAAGTGCGATGGCCCGCGGCGATCGGCGCTCGCGTCCTTGACCGGCCGCGCGGGGGCTCCACGATGGCGCCTCGCGGATGGCAGTCACCGAGCGTCGCTCCACGGTCCTGGCGCTGCTCGCGTCGATCGCGATGAGCGCGCTCGAGGCGACGGTCGTCGGCACGGCGATGCCGACCGTCATCGCGGATCTCGGCGGGATCGACCGCTACGGCTGGGTCGGCGCGGCCTACATGCTCGCCTCGACCGTCACGATGCCGCTCTACGGCAAGCTCGCCGATCTCCACGGGCGGCGGCCGACGCTGATCTTCGGGATCGTGATGTTCACGCTCGGCTCGTTCGCGTCCGGCGCGGCCACGTCGATGACGATGCTGATCGTCGCGCGCGGCGTGCAGGGCCTCGGGGCCGGCGCGATGCAGCCCGTGGCGATGACGATCGTCGGCGACCTCTTCACGCTGGAGGAGCGCGGGAGGGTGCAGGCGCTCTTCGGCAGCGTGTGGGGCATCAGCGGCATCGCCGGACCGATCGTGGGCGGCGTCGTCGTCGCCACCATCGGCTGGCGCTGGGTCTTCTGGATCAACCTGCCGCTCGGAGTCCTCGCGATCGTGATGCTCATGCGCAGCTACCACGAGGCGAAGCGCCCGAAGCTCGCCTTGCACGTGGACTGGCCTGGCGCGCTCGTCCTGACGCTCGCCTCCGTCTGTGTCCTGCTCGGCGCCGAGCGCGAGCTGCCGGCGCTGACCCTCCCGCTCGGCCTCGGCCTCGGCGCGCTCTTCCTCTGGATCGAGCGACGCGCAGAGAGCCCGGTGCTGCCGCTCGGGCTCGTCCTGCGGCGCGGCATCGCGGTCGCGTCGGCGTCGAGCCTGCTCCTCGGGGCCGCCATGATGGCGGCCGTGATGTTCGTGCCGCTCTTCGCGCAGGGCGTGCTCGGCGCGAGCGCCCCGGAGGCCGGCGCGACCATCGCCCCGATGCTCGTCGGCTGGCCCATCGCGTCCGCGCTGACGAGCCGGGCGCTCTCGCGCATCGGCTTCCGCGTCCCCGTGATCGCTGGCTCCGTCGTCGTGGTCGTCGGCCTCGGGCTCGTCGCGTTCTTCGCGCGCCCGGGCGCGAGCCTGTGGGCGCTGCGCGGCGGGATGTTCGTGTACGGACTCGGCATGGGCTTCACCCTCACGGCGCAGATCCTCGCCGTGCAGTCGAGCGTGGAGATGAACGAGCGCGGCGTCGCGACGGCCACCAACCTCTTCGCCCGCTCGATGGGCGGGGCGCTCGGCGCCGGCGCGCTCGGTGCGGTGTTCGCGGCGGCACTCGACGATCGGCTCCCGCCCGAGACCGTCGCGCGGCTGCTCGATCCGCATCGTCGCGCCGAGGTCGTGAGCGACGCCGTGAGCCTGGCGCTGGCGGCGGGGCTCTCGCCGATCTTCCAGACGGGCGCCGCGCTCGGGGTCGCGGCGCTCGCCGTGAGCTTCTTCTACCCGGCGGACGCGCGCCGCACGAGGGCTTCGGCGTCGGGCGTCTCCCTTCCGCCGTCCTCCTCCGCCGACTAACCCCAGAGCTCGACCGTGTAGATCCAACCGGCAGGCTCGCACCCTCACCCAACCCTCTCCCCGCGAGCGCGCGAGCGGGGAGAGGGCTTCTCGTGCTCGCTCCCCTCTCCCACGTCGTGGGAGAGGGCTAGGGTGAGGGTGACGACGCCCCCCCATCGACGGACCGACTGAGGTGATCGGTGGGGCCACCTTAGGGCAGGCCCGACCGGCGCGGGCGTGTCGGCTACGCCGACGCGGCGCGCAGATCCGCGCAGAGCTCGTCGGCGCTGCGCTCGCGGAAGTTGCCGCGTAGTCGGAGGATCTCCGCGCGGTGCACGCGGCAGATGCCGGGGAAGCCCGTGATCGACTTGCGCTCGCACCAGCGCCGCGCGGCCTCGGTCCACTCGCCGGCGCGGTCGTAGTCGCAGAGGTCGTGGCAAGCGTCGATCGTCGCGCAGTAGATCCTGCCGGTGACGAAGGGCGTGAGCTCGCCGCTCACCGCCGCGACCATCGCCTCGTCCACGTCCGCCATCCCCTCGGCGACCTTGCCGAGCTTCACCAGCACGCGGCCGCGGCGGAGCAGCGCCATCGCCAGCGAGTCGCGATCGCCGGTGCGCTCCGCGATCGCGAGCGCCTCGGACGCATGGCGCAGCGCTTCGTCGAGCGCTCCCTTCGACTGCGCGATCATCGAGCGCGTCCACGCGAGCTGTCCGTGCGCGACGCACTCCGGCTGGCCGGCGAGCAGGCGCTCGGCGCGTCGCACCCACCCGGAAGCGATCGCGTTCTCGCGCTGGTGGACGTGGTGGCTCGAGAGCCCGAGCGCGACCTCCGCAGCGCGCGCACGATCACCCTCTGCGCTGAGCCCGGCGAAGGCGCGCTCGTTCAGATCGCCGACGAGATCCATGCGCGCGCACCACTGCGCCGCGTCCGCATAGGTGCGCAGGTCGTGCGGCGAGAGCACCCCTGCCGCGTCGGCCGACGCGAAGCTCCCGAGCGCCTCGGCCCACGCGTGACGCTTCATCGCATCGTGCGCCGCGCGGACCGGCTCGGACACACCCGTCATCGTCACGATGATAGCGCGGAGGTCCGCACCGGGCTCCGTCGTTTCAGGGGCGGCAGAGCGAGATGCCGAAGCCGGCGATCGACTGGCACGTGTAGCCGGTCGGGCAGATGCCGTCGGCGCACAGGCGCGTGCAGTGGCCGACGGCGCCGCTCCCGTCGCAGATGCCGCTCGCGCACTCGTAGCCGTGGTTGCACGTCTGGGTCAGCCCCGCCGAGCCGGCGCGCTCGCAGACGAGCAGGATGTCCGCGCCGTCGACGAGCGGGGTGCAGCCCAGGCCTGGCCCGCAGCCGCCCTGGGCCGTGCAGGCCTGCGTGCACATCGCGCCGAGCGGCGCGCTCGTGTCGCACGCGTCGCTGCGGCACGCGTTGGTCACGGCGCAGCTGCCTCCGATCGGCACGCTGCCCACGACGTCGGCGGGCGGGATGCAGATGGGCACGGCCGACCCGAGCGACGTGTCGCACGCGTACGCCGGGAAGGCGGGGGCGGTCGAGGTCGCGGGCAGGCGCGCCGGGCAGTCGGCCGGGCTGTCGCAGGGCGCAGTGCAGCCGAAGGTCGTGCAGAACCCGCCGCCGCAGTCCGCCGCGCCGCTGCACGGCTGCTCGATGTCGATGCAGACGCGCCGGCTCGAGCCGGCGACGTGGGAGCATGCGTAGCCCGCCGGGCAGTCGGCTGCGCTCGAGCAGTCACGCGTGCAGCGGCCCCCCGCGGCGGACCCGAGGCAGAGCCCGAGGTTGCACGTCTCGGGCGTGCCGACCGAGCAGGGCGCGCCCGTGTCGTCAGGAAGGCAGACGCCCCCGCTCGCGCTCGTGACACAGACGTGCTCGTGCGCGCACTGCAGATCGCTCGCGCAGCTGCGCGAGCAGAAGCGCGAGCCGCCACGATCGACCGCGCAGAGGCCGCTCGCGCAGTCCGACGGCGCGCTGCACCGATCGAGGTATGCGCGGGTGCCCGTCACGAAAGCGTCGTTCGGGGGCACGAAAGCGTCGACGCCGGGCACGAAAGCGTCGTTCGGAGGCACGAACGCGTCGGCGCCGGGCACGAACGCATCGGCGCCGGGCCCGCCGTCGAGCCGCGGGCCCGCGTCTCCGTGCGGGATCGGGTTCGCGCGCGCACACGCGATCAGCGAGAACATCGTCGCGACCAGCGAGAACGAGCGCATCGACGCGATCAGCTTGGCACATCTCGGGGCCCTGGGCGCGCCGTGGTAGCGTCCGGATCGCATGGCCGCCGACTCCACCGCCGACGAGACCACGTCGGTCCTCGGCGTCGCGATCCGCGATGCGGCTCGCGCGCGCGAGGTCGTGCAGGTGGCCATGCGCCACGGCTTCGGAGAGCTGGTGCTCAAGGTCCCGTTCGCCTCGCCGTTCGTCCCGCGGAGCGTCGTCGCGGCGAAGGTCGAGGGTACGGCTGCCGAGCGCTTCGCGCGCCTGCTCGGCGAGCTCGGGCCGACCTACATCAAGCTCGGCCAGGTCCTCTCGATGCGCTCGGACTTGCTGCCAGCGGACTGGATCAAGGCGCTCGGCAAGCTCCAAGACAAGGCGCCCCCCATCACGCTGGCCGAGGTCGAGGAGCAGATCGAGAAGGCGCTCGGCCATCCGCCCCGGGAGATCTTCGCGTCGTTCGACGAGACGCCGCTCGCGACGGCCTCCATCGGCCAGACGCATCGCGCGACGACGAAGGACGGCCTGAAGGTCGTCGTGAAGGTCCAGCGCCCCGGGATCGGCACCAAGATGCGCGGCGACCTCGACCTGCTCTTCTTCGCGGCCCGCGCGCTCGAGGCGAGCATCGACGAGCTCAAGCTCATCCAGCCCTCGGCGATCATCCAGGAGTTCGAGAAGAGCCTGCTGCGCGAGCTCTCGTTCACCAGCGAGCTCGCGAGCCTGATCACGATGCGCCGCCTGCTCGACCCGGCGCGCAAGGTCGTCGTTCCGGAGCCGATCCCCGAGCTGAGCTCGCGGACCGTGCTGACGATGCACTACTTCGAGGGCAAGCCGGTGCGCGACCTCGTGCCGCGCTCGCCGGAGGCGCGGGCCGCGGTGACCGAGCTCATCCACGCGATGTGCAAGGGCGTGCTCGTCGACGGCTTCTTCCACGGCGACCCGCACGCGGGGAACATCCTCGTCGCGCAGGACGGCACGGTCTGCCTGATCGATCTCGGCCTCGTCGGCACGCTCTCCCCCGAGCAACGCGAGGATCTCGTGACGCTCGTGCTCGCGACCATCCTGAACGACGCGTCGACCGTCGCGCGCGTGCTCCTCAAGCTCGGCACGCCCACGCAGCGCGTCGACATCGCCGAGCTCAAGGCCGACATCACACGCGTGCGCAGCGACCACGTGATGGTGAGCGCGCTGTCGGACTTCGACAGCCAGGCGTTCATCGAGGAGTTCGCGCGCGCCGTGGGCAAGTACCGCGTGCGCCTGGCGACCGAGTACTCGGTCCTCGTGAAGGCCGCCGGCACCGTCGAGGGCCTCGTCCGGGCCCTCGACCCCGACCTCGACGTGATCCCGCTGATCCGGCCGCACGTCGAGGCCGTGTTCACCGAGCGCTGGCAGCCCGGCAAGATGGTCGAGAACGCGCTCGGCGGCGCGACCGGCGCGGCCTCGCTGCTCCGCACGGTGCCGACGCACGTCGACCAGATCCTCCACGACTTCCAGACCGGAAACCTCCAGGTCCGCCCGATCACGCCCAGCCTCGACCAGCTGCCGGACCGGATCCACGACAGCGCGACGCGCATCGCGGTCTCGATCTTCGCGGCCTCGATGAGCATCGGCGCGGGCCTCGTCGTCCCGACCGGCTGGGAGACGCCCATCGAGTGGCTGCGCATCGCCCTGTTCGCGGCGTTCTTCGTCTCGGCGATCTCCGGCTGGGTCGTCACCTGGTTCTGGCACTGGCTCGGCCGCGGGCTCTCGCTGCGCCTCTCGCCGATCCTGAACCTCTTGCGCCGCAGGCGCTGAAGGAGCATCCGATGGCCGACACGAAGCCCGAGCTCACGTCCAGGCAGCGCTCGCTGCGCACGCTCGGGCTCTTCCTCCTCGTGTTCGCCGGTCCGCTGCTCGGGCTGCGCGGCGCGTGCGTGTCGTACCGCGAGATCTGCGAAGGGGCCGGGGGCCACTACGGTCAGATCGCGGACGTGACGCACGTCTGCCGCATGTCGGAGGATCGTCGCGCCTGTCCGCGCCCGTACCGCTTCTCGGAGAGCGGCGCCGGGTGCACCGCGCGCGCCACGCTCGTGCCCGGCGTCTGGCGCTGGACGACGTGGTGACGCGGACGCCGCCCCTCGCGCTCAGGGCATCGCGGCCGGCGAGGACCCGAGCGTGCCGGGCGGCGCCTCCGGAGGGGCGGGGCCGAGCAGCCGGGCGCGCGCCGCGTCGAGGTTCTGGGCGACCGAGATCTCTCCGCGCACCGTGATCGGCGCCAGCGTGGTGGCGTCGAGGATCGCCACCGGCAGCTCGTGCACGCCCGCCCAGTCGCTCCCCACCAGCCAGAGACGCCCACCGGCGACCACGGTCGGCGCGACCCACTCCCGGTTCCAGCCCTCGACGTGCACGGCCGCGCCCAGCTCACCCGTGGCGCCGTCCACGACGGCGATCTCGCTCGAGGTCGCGACGTAGTGACGGCCGTCGACCGTGACGATGCCGTAGTGCAGCAGCATGGGCGATCCGGCCGAGAGCGAGACGAGCCGGTGCGCGTCGAGGTCGGCCACGGCGAGGAAGCAAGGCGTGCCGGTCGGCTCGTCCACCGGCTCGGCCGGCTCGACGACGAACGGCACGTAGCGCGTCAGGGAGCCGGTGAGCGGCGTCTGCTCGGGCCAGCGGAAGGTGGGCCGTCCCTGGACGATCTCCTGGAAGTTCAGCGACGGGAGGGTCAGCCACCACGCGGGGCGCGTCCCCGCCTCGTCGACCCCGACCAGGCCCGTCCAGGCGAACGAGATCGGCGTGAAGACGTGACGCCCGTCGCGACTGCCGCAGCGGTGCCCGGCGCCGACGCCGTCGGGGGCGTGCGCCTGGATCTCGGCGCGCGGCAAGAGGAGGCGATCGGACGATCCGGGCACCGCCTCGACGAAGCCCTCGGCCGACATCGACGCGACGCGACCCGTGGACGACGCGCAGGCCAGCCCACCCAGGTCGAACCGCCGCACGACGCTGCCGGTCTCGCGCTCGAGCGCGACCGATCCGCCGCCGGCGACGAACACGACGCTCGCGCCGATGATCCGCGGCGCCGAGACGCCCATGACCTCCACGGGGAGCTCCGCCCGCCATCGCTCGGCGCCCGAGGCCGGATCGAGCGCCACCACGACCGAGCCTGCGGCCTGGCCGTCCCCATCACCGAGATCGCGCGGTGCGTAGAGCTGCTCGCCCGCGAGGTAGAGGCCCAGGTCGGGCACCATGCGCCCGGCCAGCACCGCGCCGAGGTCGGTCCGCCAGCCGGGCGTCAGCGAGGGCAGCGCGTAGGCCTCGACCACGTCGCGACCGGCGGCGATCCCGCGCACCATCACGACGTCGCCGTCGAGCGCCAGCGTCGGCGAGCCCGAGCTCGTCTCGATCTCGGCGTCGAGCGCGGCCCAGCCCCTCGCATCGCCGTCGCGGCCGAGCAGGACCAGCCAGTACCGCGCCGGACCGCTGTCCTCGTTGTGGCGCAGCACCACGAGGGCGGTTCCGTCGTCCCGGGCGCGCACCTCGACCACGAACCCGTCCGGGATCGACCGGCGCCACGCCCACACCGCGAGCGCCAGGACGGCGGCCACCCCGATCGCCACCCAGCCACGGCGTCGTCGCATCCGCGCACCTTACCCCATCGGGCAGAGTCACGAGCGCCGCTCGCGACGGACCTCGCAGAAGTTCCCGAGGAACTTCGCCGGAACGTCGGTGTCCATGACGCCGAGGGTGAGGGATGCGAGCCGTCCCCGCCCCGAGAGTTCGGCGTCCGGGCCCAGGTGGGCTCGCGGCGGCCGCACCGATCCGCCCGGAGGAAGCCCATGTCACACGCAGAGACGACGCTCACGTTCCACGTCCACCGGCCCGGCGAGCCGGTCCGCACGGAGGTGCTTCGACAGGACATCGTCAAGATCGGGAAGCTGCCGTCGAGCCACCTGCGCATCGACGACGAGAACGTCTCGCGCATGCACGCGGTGATCGAGGTCTCGGGCGAGCGCGAGGTGCACGTCATCGACCTCGGGTCGGCCACGGGCACGATCGTGAACGGGAAGAAGGTGAACAAGGCCCGGCTCGAGAGCGGCGACGAGATCGTCCTCGGCGGCGCGCGCGTGGTCGTCGAGGTGGCGCGAGCCACCGCGAGCGCCGCGACCGCGGCTCCGGCGCCCGAGATCGCGCGACCGGCGGCGACGTTCGCCGCGGGCCTGCCGCCGATCGCGGCGCCCCGTCCGATCCTCCCGAATCCCTTTGCCGCGCCGGCCGCGCCGATCACGGTGGCACCCGAGGTCGAGGAGGCCGGCGAGGTGGAGTACGGCATCGCCGCGAGCGGCCCCGCGCTGAACCCCGCCGACGTCGAGACGATGGCGATCGCGGCCGAGGTGGTGATCCTCTGGGGCGAGCGCAGCGTGCTCCACGTCGCGCACCTCTCGCCGCCGCGCGCCTTCACGATCGGTGAGCCTGGCGCCGCGGGCGCGATGCCCGACTTCGTGATCGACGGCCTGGCCCTCGGCGGCGATCGGATGCCCCTCACCGTCGAGTCGGGCGGCAACGTCGCGGCGGTGATCCCCGCGGGCGGGACGGGTGAAGTGCGCGTCGGCGAGGACGCGCAGTCGATCGAGGCCCTGCGCGCATCGGGCAAGCTGACGGCGTGCCCGGCGCTCCCCGGGGCCGAGCAGTACGTGCTCCCTCAGGGGGCGACGGCCACCGTGCGCTTCCACGGGTTCACCTTCGTGACCAGGGCGACGTCGGCGGGGCGGCGCGTCGGCGCGGAGGTCGAGACGAGCTACCGCGCCCAGCTCTGGACGGGCATCTCCCTCGCGGTCCACGCGGCGTTCCTGCTGATGTTCTACTTCATGCCGCCGAGCGCCTCCGCGCTCTCGCTCGATCTCGTGCGCCCGGACGACCGGCTCGTGCAGTACCTGATGACGCCGCCTGCGTCGGTCGACGATCCGCCGCCCGACTGGGTCGACCAGAGCAACCCCTCGGAGTCCGAGGGCGGGACGGGCCAGGCGGCCGCAGACGAGTCCGGCTCGATGGGCGACGAGGCGAACGAGCACACGACGCACCGCTACGGGATCGAGGGCGACGCGACGGAACCGCAGCTGGCGCGCGAGCGCGCGCGTGACGAGGCCCAGCACGCGGCCAGCGTGCTCGGCTCCCTGCTCGTCCAGGCGGGCGCCTTCTCGTCGCCGACGTCGCCCTATGGCGCGGACACCGCCATCGGCTCGGACCCGCTGAGCGCGCTCGGCGCCCTCATGGGCGACCAGACGGGCGCGAACTTCGGCTTCGGGGGCCTGGGGCCGAGCGGCACCGGCCGCGGGGGCGGCGGCACTGGCCTCGGGACGATCGGTCTCGGACGCCTCGGCACCATCGGCCACGGCGCGGGCACCGGTCCGGGCAACGGCTACGGCGACGGCGTCGGGGACTTCCATGGCGGCCCGCCCCGGCACGTCCCGCACATCCGCACGGGCGATGCGGACGTGCACGGCTCGCTCTCGCGCGAGGTCATCCGCCGCACCATCCGCCGCCACATCAACGAGGTGCGCTTCTGCTACGAGCAGGAGCTCTCGCAGCGTCCCGACCTCGCTGGCCGCGTGACGGTCAGCTTCATCATCTCGCAGACGGGCGCGGTGGCGTCCTCGGGCCTCATGAGCTCGACCTTGAGCAACGCGAGCGTCGAGGGCTGCATCGTGTCGGCGGTGCGTCGCTGGACCTTCCCCGCGCCCGATGGCGGCGGCGTCGTCGGCGTGAACTACCCCTTCGTGCTCGACTCGACCGGCGACGGCCAGAGCTGACCTCTCTCGGGGGCTCGACGCGCGCCCTCCGGGTCCGGCCCGGGGGGCGCGCGCGTTCGAGCGCGAGCGCGCCCCTCGTCGTCAGCCGATGCGCTCGTAGTACACGTCCACGTCGTACTCGAACGCGACGTGGGCGTCGTCGTTCGTGCGGTCGAAGAGCGCGCGCAGCTCCGCGTAGAACGCGTCGTGCGCGGCGTGGCCGGGGGCGGGCACGTACGACGAGCTCGCCGCGCGTCCGCGCAGGCCCTCCCAGTCGAAGCGCTGCACGTTGCGTGTCGACCACCGCTTCGCGGGGCGTCCGAAGAAGCGCTCGATGGCGTCCGAGGCCGCGACGGTCTGATGGCGCACCGCCGCGTAGTCGGTCGCCCTCTCGAGCAGGAGGCGCTCGTAGCCCTCGAGGAACGCGGTGCCCGACGCGCGGCGTGCGTTCCAGAGCAGCGCGCCGGTCGCCTCCCGCGCGGAGGGCCGCAGGATCCGGAGCGCCTCGGCGCGCACCCGCCGCGGGTCGAACCAGTGGAACGCCTGCGCCGCGACGATCGCGTCGACGCTCGCGTCCGGCAGCCCGGTCTGCTCGGCCGTCCCTGCGTGCGACGAGAAGCCCTCGCGGGCTCCGAGCATCGCCTCCGCGGCCGCCCGCATCGGGCCGTTCGGCTCGACCGCGCGGACGTGCACGCCCCGTTCGAGCAAGAGCGCCGACGAGATCCCGGTGCCCGAGCCGAGATCCGCGATCACCGATCCCGGCGAGAGCCCGAGCACGCGCACGACGAGGTCGATCGCGTCCGGCGGATAGCTCGGGCGGTGCCGGACGTAGTCGGCGACGCGATCGTCGAAGCGAGACGCCGTCGCTCCCACGACCCTCACTCGAACTCGAGCCGGAACCTCAGATCGGCGCCGACGTTGCCGAAGGAGCTGGCGCTCGTGAGGTTGTAGTTGTCGTAGCCGATCTGCACGCTCGTGGTGTCGGTCAGCTGTGCCTCGACCTGCGCGCGGAACTCGCGCGTCTCGCTCAGCGCCGTCGTCGCCGAGAGGCGGACGCGATCGGCGATGCGCTTGGCGATGGAGACCTGCGGCACGGTGCGCAGCGCCCGCACGGAGTACCCGCTCGTCAGCCGGAACTCGTCGATCACCGGGAGCGCGCGCCGCACCTCGCGATCGACGCCGGTGACCGCCGCCAGGGCCTCGAGGGCCGCGGTGCCGCCGAGGTCGCCGCCCCGAAGCGCCTCGGCCTCCATGCGCGTCATGCCGATGGTCAAGAGGAGGAGGATGTCTTCCTGCGGCAGGTCCGGGTCGCTGCGCGTCACGATGCGGAACGAGTCGCGCGAGCCGCTCGCGTCGAGCATCACGCGCCAGCTCGGCGCCGTGAGGTCACCGCTGCGCCGGATCTCGGTCGTCGCGTGGACGTCGAAGTGCGGGTCGACCTGCTCGTGGCTGTCGAACGCGAGCGTGCCCCCGTTGCGCATCTCGAAGGAGGCGTTGCGGAAGAAGATGCGTCCACGCGAGAAGCGCATGTCGCCGACGATGCCGTAGCGCTGGTCGGTCCCCACGATGCGGAAGGGGCGGTCGTCGTCCGCGATCGAGATCGTCGCGTCGATCAGGTTGTTGCGCACCAGGAAGGGCTCGTCCTGGTGCACGGTGAGGTCCACGTCGACGTGGTCGTCGTCCGGGTCGTAGCTCGTGACCTCCCTCCGCTCGGTTCGGGTCATCTCGCCGAGCGTCGTGCCGAGCTCGATGTTGTGGGTGTACGCCAGGCGTGCGACGCGCACGTCACCCGTCAGCGTGGGCAGGCGCTCGCCGAGGCTCCAGGAGAGCCGCGCGTCCGTGCCCAGCACCACCTCGAGCCCGTCGGTCGGCGCCAGCGAGAGGTCGCGCGCCGCCACGTCGAGCACGTAGCGCGAGAGCGCGCGACCCTCGATGGTGCCCTCGCCCGTCGCCTCGACCGTCCCACCGGCGACCTCGGCGTGCAGCGCGTCGAGCAGCACGCGGCGCGAGCTGAACGTGGCGTGCGCCTCGAGGCCGGTGATCGACGTGCCGGCCGTCTCGAACGCCGCGCCCGCGATGCGCGCCTCGCCGAAGAGCTCGGGATCGGCGACGGGCCCGCTCAGCGCCATGTGCATGCTCGCCGTCCCGCTCGCGGCGTCGAGCGCTCGCGTCAGCTGCGTGGCGATGCCGAGATCGATCTCCGCGTCGAGCTGCAGGCCCAGGCCCTCGCGCACGCCGACCGTGCCCGTCGCGCGCACGATCGATCCCGGGCCGCGGATGCGGGCGCGCTCGATGTGGGCGACGCCGTCCTCGATCCGCACGCGGATCGGCGCGCTGTTCCGGAACGCGAGATCCCCGCGCCGGATCTCCACCTCGGGGACCGTCAGACGTCCGCCGAGCCCCTCGAGGTCGTGCATGCCGCCGCCGGTGAGCACGACCTCGGCCGACACGCGCCCCCCCAGCTGCCCCGTCGCCGCGGCGAGCTCTTCCGTCCCGGCCTCGCCGCTGCTCGGGAAGTAAGGCGTCACGTCGAAGCCGGCGATCGTGACGCGGCCGCGCAGGGGCAGCTCGCGCGTGCGGCCCACGGCGAGATCGACGTCGAGCTGCCCGTCGAGGCCGCGGCCGCAGATCAGGAACGCGCTCGGGCCGTTGCTCGAGGGCTGCAGGCCGTCGACCGTGTGCAGCGGCGGGTCGGGGCGCCAGGTCGCGCGTGCGAGGCCCAGACGCGCCAGCGGGCAGGCCTCGCCCTCGGGGATCTCGACGGTTCCGTCCTCGCGCGTGGTCCAGGTGAGCGCGTCCGTGATCCAGGGGTCGGCGTCGTGGGTCATGCGCACGTAGGCGCGCGCATCGCCCACCGTCCGCCCTGCGTACACCACGTTCGTGAGGCTCGCGTCGAGGTCGACGCGCATGCGCTCCGCGGTGCCGCCGATGTCCGCCGTCGCCTCGGCGATCCCGTCGAGGCCCTCGATCGTGTCGCCGATGCCCTCGAGGTCGCGCAGCGCGAGCCGATCGGCCGACGCGAACATGCGCAGGCTCCCGCCCTGGCGCATCTGACCGGCGACCGTCACCACGCCCGCGCCCTTGTGCAGCTCGAGGTGGTCGACGTCGAGCTCGCCGCCGCGGTAGCCCTGCGACCAGTCGTACCAGCGCCACGCGCCGCCGAGCGCTCCATCCTCGAACGCGAAGCCGTTGATCGACACGGTCTCGAAGCCGAGGAGCATCTCGGCGGTGAGCGTGCCGTTCGGCGAGTCCGTGTCGAATCCGTGCGTGTAGTGCAGGCGTGCGTCCCCGCGCGCGATGCCCTGGTAGCCCGTGAAGCGCTCGTCGTCTTCGAAGTGGAACACGTGATAGAAGTCGGCGAGCGTCATGCGCTCCATGTGGAGGTCGCCGCTCAGCTCGAAGCGATCGCGGCGCCCGCCGGGATGGAAGTCGAGGCGGAGGGACGTGATCTCGTAGCGGCTGTCGCGCTTGGTCGCGCGGACCTCGGGGAACGTCACCGCCATGCCGTCGGGATCGAGCAGCGCGTCGGACTCGACCTCCCCGAGGCGGAAGCCGTCGAACTCGAAGTCCGCGAGCCGGATGTGCCCGCTCACGTGCGGGTCCTGGAACGTGCCGTCGATGTGGCAGCTCGCCGTTCCGACGCCCGCGAACTCGAAGCCGGCGAGCGGCGAAGCGTCGCGCATGTCGGCCTCGGCCCGCACCTCGACGCCGAGCGCATTGTGGAACCCGAGCAGCACGTCGCCGAAGATCCGGCTCCGCGGCAGGTCGGCGACGATGTCGCTGAAGCGTACGGCGTCGTCGCGGATCGACCAGCGCCCGCCGAAGTGGCCGCGCGGGATCGCCAGGATCGTGCGCAGCGGCCGCTCGTAGTACGGGTTCGCGCTGACCGTGAAGTCGTGCGTGCGCAGGTCGATCGGCCCCTCGAGGTCGAGGTCCGCGAGCGAGCCGTGCAGATCCAGCGTGCCCTCGAAGATCCACTCGACGATCGAGCCGGGTGAGACCTCGAACTGATCCATGAGGTGCGCGAACGACAGGTGATCGAGCGTGGCGCGGACGTCGGTGCGGAAGGGAGCGCCGAGGCCGAGCGTCCCCGAGAGCCCCACGTGCCCGCCGGCCCCCTGCACGTCCACCAGACCCTCGGTGATCTCCACGCGATCGGGCGTGACGTCGGCCACGAGGTGGACGTGATCGCCGAGGCCGAACTGCTCGATGCGGCCGTTCTCCACGTCGATCGTGACGTCGGCGTGCTCGCCGGCGTCCTCCACCACGCTCGCGTGCACGTGCACGATCCCCGCGAAGCGTGGAAGCGTGAAGGGCAGGGCGATCGTCCGCAGGTGGGCCACGTCGTAGTCCACCGAGACCTCCCCCTCGAGCCCCACGATCGCGTGTGGATCCTCCGGGAAGGGGAGCGGGATGTGGGCCTCGTGCGCGGCGATCGCGAGCGGCCCGATCGCGAGCGACGCGTCGGCCACGTGCACGTGGTCGCGCGCCACCTCCAGGACGGCGCTCAGCGTGGTGAGCTCGTCGCGGGTCTGCCCGTGCTGGACGAAGCCGGACGTCGCTCCCGCGTGGACGGCGATCACGTGGTCGGCCTCGCCCGTGACCTCCGCGCTCACCCCCCTCAGCTCCGCCTCGAAGTCGGGGTCGCCGTCCACCACCAGCACCGAGTCGCGGATCTCGAAGCGGTGGAAGGGCAGCGTGATCTCGCCCTCGCCTCCGTCGCCGGTGTCGATGCGCGGCAGGTTGCGGATCTCGCCCTCGGCCACGACGAGCCTCACGCTCGCCCGATCGAGCTCGATCGAGGCGATGTCGAGCCGCCCGCGGAGAAGCGCCAGGATCGACGGGCGGATCGTGAGTGAGTCCGCGTCCGCGAGGCGGCCGTAGACCGGGTCGTCGAGCGCGATGTCGTTCGCGACGATCCCGAAGGGGACGAGCTGGATCTGGACCGCCCCGAGGGTCGCGCCCAGGCCGAGCTCGTCGTGGATCGCCCGGATCGCCAGCTCCCGCACCCGGCCGGAGGCTCCGCTGGACCGGATGAGCGCCGCGGAGAGAAGAGGTATGCCGATCGCGAAGACCGCCAGCACCGCGGCCCACCTGCGCCATCTTCGTAGCGAGCGCTCGATTCCCATGGGAGGCCCCGTCGGGCCGACCCGCCAGGCTAGCAGGGACCGCCGAAGTGCGCCGGATCCCGGCCGTGCCGGCCCCGTCGGAGTATTCCCGCCCATGGGTGGGGCAGCCGCGTTTCCTCACGCGGGCGGGACCGACTCGTGTTAACGTAGGTTTCCGCGTTCGCCGGAGGTTTCACCCATGTCTTACCGCGCTGCCGCCAAGTTGGTCGGGCCGTTCCTCGTCGCCCTGTGCTTCGCCGCTCCCGCGAGCGTTCAGGCCCAGGCTACCGCCATCGCCCCATACTTCCTGGTGGTCGTCGACAACTCGGGCTCGATGAGCGCATCGACCGGATCGGGCATGAACTCGTGCGGCCAGACGCACACCCGGATCAACGATGCTCGCTGCGTCATGCAGCAGGTCGTCAACGCCTACGGCGACGTGCAATTCGGCCTCATGCGCTACAACGAGACCGTCACCGGGACGTGCGGCGCGCCGACCGTGACGGCCCTCAACTGTAGCGGCTGCGCGAACAGCGGCGCGGGCTGTCCGGCCGCCGGCTCGACGGCCGTGCAGGGCCAGCTGCTCTCGCCGATCGTCGCCCAGGGCTCGAGCTCCGTGGTGCGCTGGGCCGACTTCACCTGCGGGACCGGCTTCGACTCGCTGACGGGCAACCCGGAGCTGCGCGCCGACACGTGGACGCCGATCGCCGGCACGGTGCGCGGCGCGCGAAGCTACTTCGAGGGGACGGGCCTCTTCACCGTCGTCGCGGGTGACGTCTGCGCCTCGCGCACCACGATGGCCACCTGCAACGCGGACACGACCAACAACTGCGGGTGGGTGGCGGGACCGGGCGTGTGCCGCGTCCGCAGCCCGATCGGCAACACCTCGACCGATCTCTGCCGTCCGGTGGCGCTCATCTTCCTCACGGACGGCGAGGAGACCTGCGCCTCGGACGCCGCCACGACGACGGCGATCAACGAGCTCTGGAACTCCACGGTCGGCGGCGCGACGCGGAACATCCCCTCGTACTGGATCGGCTTCGGCATGGCCGGTCCCGACGCGTACATCGAGGCGTTCGCCGCCGCGGGTCACACGGACGCTCCCGGCGCCAACCGCGGGTTCTACGCGGCGGACGAGACGTCCCTCGCCCTGGCGTTCTCGCAGATCGTCGCGGGCGCGATCCTCATCGAGACGTGCAACGGCCTGGACGACGACTGCGACACGCTCGTCGACGAGGGCTTCACGCTCTACTGTGACCTCCCCAGCCACCCGGCGCGGGATCTGTGCATGGCGCCTGCCGAGACGCTCTGCGACAGCATCGACAACAACTGCAACGGCCAGGTCGACGAGGGCCTGCGCAACGCATGCGGTACGTGCGGCCCGGCGCCGCTCGAGATCTGCGACCTCATCGACAATGACTGCGACATGGCGATCGACGAGGGGGTCTGCGGGGGCTGCATCCCCAGCGTCGAGATCTGCGACAACCTCGACAACGACTGTGACGGCACCATCGACAACATCACGCGCCCCTGCGGCGTGATGGTCGGCGTCTGCACGAGCGGCATGCAGACCTGCACGGCCGGCATGTGGGGCGCGTGCACCGGCATCGGGCCCACGCCGGAGATCTGCGACGGCCTCGACAACGACTGCGACGGATCGATCGACGGTCAGGTCCAGGCGTGCGGCTCGAGCGTCGGCGCGTGCCGGCCCGGCTCGCAGATCTGCACGATGGGCATGCTCGGTCCCTGCGTCGGTGCCGTCGGCCCGACCCCCGAGCGCTGCGACAACGTCGACAACAACTGCAACGGCATGACCGACGAGGGGGACCCGGGCGGCGGCGGCACCTGCGGCAGCTCCATCGGCGTCTGCACGCCCGGCGTCTACCACTGCATGGCCGGCGCGCTGATGTGCACCGGCGGCTCGAGCGGAAGCGCCGAGACCTGCAACGGGATCGACGACGACTGTGACGGCTCCATCGACGACGGTATCCCCTCGATGGGCGCGTGCCCGGGCGGTAGCACCATGGGCGTCTGCGACCCCGGCAACCTGATCTGCATGGGCGGCTCGTTCATGTGCGTGGGGCGCGTCGATCCGCGCCCCGAGATCTGCGACAACCTCGACAACAACTGCAACGGCACCATCGACGAGGGCAACCCCGAGGGCGGCGCGATGTGCGGTGACGACACGGGCGCGTGCATGTCCGGCACGACCCAGTGCATGGGCGGGGTGCTCAGCTGCGTGGGCGCGGTCGGCCCGACGCCCGAGGTCTGCAACGCGATCGACGACGACTGCAACGGCGTCGTCGACGACGGTATCCCGGTCGGCGCGCCCTGCGGCAGCTCGCTCGGCGAGTGCATGCCGGGCGTGTTCGTGTGCGACCCGGCGACCGGCACGCTGGTCTGCCAGGGCGGCATCTCGGGCGTGAGCGAGGTGTGCGACACGCTCGACAACGACTGCGACGGTGCCATCGACGAGGACGTCGGCGGCGGCGGTCCCTGCGGCACGGACACCGGCGAGTGCATGGCGGGCACCATGCAGTGCGTCGGCGGCGCCATCATGTGCGTCGGCGAGATCCCGCCCGGCGGCGAGGTCTGCGACTGCAACGACAACGACTGCGACGGCACCGTCGACAACCCGCCGACCGGCGGGATGCTCTGCCCGACGGGCTCGGCGTGCGTGATGTGCCAGTGCGCGTCCGCCTGCTCGATCGACGAGCTGGGCAGCCACTGCCCGGTCGGCTTCACGCCGTTCATGCACGACGGCACGTGCAGCTGCGTGGAGCCGCGCTGCGACGCCGCGACCTGCGGCGGCCAGACGCTCATGGACACGTCGGGCAACGTCACCTGCGCGCCGACGCCGGGCACCGACAACGTCGGCCCCTGCGTCTGTCGCAACAACGCCTGCACGTTCGCCTGCGAGGGCGTCACCTGCACGGGCGCGCTCACCTGTGACCCTCGCACCGGCGCGTGCGTGGAGAACTCGTGCCGCGCGCTGGGCTGCCCCACGGATGAGCTCTGCAACACGACCACCGGCGCGTGCGAGCCCGACCCGTGCGCGACGGTCACGTGCACGAGCACGCAGGCCTGCCGCGGCGGGACGTGCGAGCCGACCTGCGCGTCGGCGACGTGCACCGCGACGCAGGTCTGCCACGCGGGCGTGTGCTCCACCGACGAGTGCATGGGCGTCTCGTGCCCGACCGGCCAGGTCTGCGATCCGGCGGACGGCACGTGCACGAGCAACCTCTGCGGCGCGGTCACCTGCTCCGGCGGGCAGACCTGCGACCCGGTCACGGGCACCTGTCACGGTGATCCGTGCGTCGGGCTGCGCTGCCCGTCGATGACCGAGTGTCGCGCGGGCGAGTGCGTGCGCTCGAGCGGAACCGACGGCGGCACGAACGCGGACGCAGGCCCGATGCCCGGCGTGGACTCGGGCATGGGCGGCGGCAGCGACGCGGGCGGCGGTCACACGACCGACGATCGGCACCGCGTGCTCGCGAGCGGCGGACCGCTCTGCAGCGTGGGCGTGGCGCGTGAGGACCAGGGCAGCACCCTCCGGGCGCTGCTGGCGGGCCTCGTGATCGCGGGCGTGCTCGCCCGCCGCCGTCAGCGTCGCGGAGGCTCGCGATGAAGGGGTTCCAGGCCGTGCTTCGTCCTCTCTCTCGCCTGCTCTTTGTCCTCGTCTTCGGCGCCTCGCTCGGGGCCTCGATCGACGGCTGCGACGTCAACCCCTACTGCTTCGACTGCGTCGACGGCCGGCTCGACGCGGGCCGGGCCGACGCGAACGACTCCAGCACGAGCGACGCGGGCGACGCGAACCGGGCGGACACCAACACCGTGGACACGAACCCGTTCGACGCGTGGCGGCCCGACGGCTGCGCGGTGGGGGCGCCCGAGGTCTGCAACAACTTCGACGACAACTGCAACGGCATGATCGACGAGGGCGTCGACACGACGCACGACATCGACAACTGCGGCTCGTGCGGGCATCGCTGCACGTACGATCACGCGTTCAGCGAGTGCACGGCGAGCACGTGCTCGATGGGCACGTGCCTGGCCGGCTACTACGACATCGACGGGATGGACAGCAACGGCTGCGAGTACCGGTGCCTGCCGACGGGGACGACCGAGGTCTGTGACCGTCGCGACAACAACTGCGACGGCAACATCGACGAGGGGTTCGTGTTCGCGTCGGACCCGGCGAACTGCGGCATCTGCGGGCGCGTCTGCAACCTCGCCCACACCACCAGCACGTGCACCGCGGGGGTTTGCACGATCGGCGCGTGCGCGATGGGCTTCGTCGACGCCGACGGCGTCGCGGCCAACGGCTGCGAGTACTCGTGCACTCCCTCGGCGAGCGGCGTCGAGACCTGCAACCGCGTCGACGACGACTGCGACGGGCTGATCGACGAGGATCTCACGGCGGGCGGCAGCTGCGGCAGCAGCACCGGCATCTGCATGCCCGGCACGCTGACGTGCGTGGGCGGCGCGATGACGTGCACGGGCGGCGTCTCGCCGGGCGTCGAGAGCTGCAACAACATGGACGACGACTGCGACGGCACGGTCGACGACGGCAACCCGGGCGGTGGTGCCGCCTGCGGCAGCAGCGTCGGCGCGTGCCTGCCGGGCCGCCTGACCTGCATGGCGGGCGCCCTCAACTGCGTCGGCGCGACCCCCCCTGGCACCGAGAGCTGCAACGGCATCGACGACGACTGCGACGGCACGGTCGACGACGGCAACCCGGGCGGCGGCGGTTCCTGCGGCCTCAGCGTCGGCGCGTGCACGCCTGGCACCGAGATGTGCTCGGGTGGCACCCTGGCCTGCATGGGCGACGTCGGCCCCGCGCTCGAGACGTGCAACATGGTCGACGACGACTGCAACGGCACGGTCGACGACGGCTACGACCTCACGAGCGACATCCGCAACTGCGGCATGTGCGGCCGGACGTGCTCCTTCCCCAACGCCGTCGCGCAGTGCACCACCGGCAGCTGCAGCATCCTGGCGTGCGCGGGCGGCTTCGTGAACCTCGACGGCATGGCCGCAAACGGCTGCGAGTACATGTGCACCCGCACCAGCATGACCGAGAGCTGCAACGGCGTGGACGACAACTGCAACGGCATGATCGACGAGGGCGTGACGGCGCCCCCGACGCTCTGCCGGACGGCGGGCGTGTGCATGAGCTCGACGGCCACATGCATGGGCAGCATGGGCTTCGTCTGCAGCTACACGACGAACCCGAACTACCAGACCACCGAGACGCGCTGCGACGGGATGGACAACGACTGCGACGGCCTGGTCGACGAGCCGTTCCCGCTCCTGGGCACCGCGTGCAACAACGGCATGATGGGCGGCTGCAACCGTCCGGGCGTGTACGTGTGCAACGGCATCTCGGCCATCATGTGCAACGCGCCCGCGGGCACGCCGGCGGCCGAGACGTGCAACGGCGTCGACGACAACTGCAACGGGATGATCGACGACGGCTCCGCGCCGCGCGGCACCTGGACGCAGATCCGACCCGTGGGCGGCACGGGCGCGACCGACTTCTGGATCCAGTCCTACGAGGCGTCCCGGCCAGGAGCGACCGCGAGTTCCCCGGGCACGTTCTCGAACATGGCCTGTTCGGTCACGGGGGTGCTCCCGTGGACGAGCGTGACGCCTGCCGAGGCGGCCGCCGCTTGCACCGCGACGGGCGGCAGCCTCTGCACGGAGGCGCAGTGGCAGCGCGCGTGCAACTCGTCGGCCGGCACGGCATGCACGTGGTCGGAGTCCGCCGCGTGCACGACCTACAGCTCCACGGCCTGCAACGGCCTCGACTACGACACGAACATGTCGATGGCGGGCAACCAGGACGGCCTGATCTCGACGGGCACGCTGGCGACCTGCAGCGTTCCGTTCACCATCGGCGGCACCACGGGTCGGGTCTACGACCTGTCGGGCAACGCCCAGGAGTGGACGGCGCCGCGCTCGGCGGGCGTCAACCCCATCCGCGGCGGCAGCTACAACGACATCTCGGGCGGCATGACCTGCGGATTCAGCTTCGAGGTCGGGAGCAACAGCATCCGCCTGCCCAACACGGGCTTCCGGTGCTGCCGGACGTCGGCTCCGTAGCGCGTTGTCGCCATCTCCATCTCGCTGCTCCCGGGGACGCCGCGGGCGTGGCGCCGGGCGCGCGAAGTGCGATAACCGCGCCCATGCCCAAGCGAGCCCCGAAGCCCGAGCCCGAGCGTGTGGTCCGTCGGCCGAAGGCGGAGCGCAAGGCGCTGACGCCCCAGCTCGAGGCGTTCGCGGCGGGCGATCCGGACGCCATCTGGCGGCGCCACGAGCAGCGCGGCCGCCTCGACGACCCGCGCCCCGTCGCGCTCCTGCCCGGCGTCAAGAACGCCGACGCGCGGGCGGTCTTCGAGGTGCGCGCCGCCCGGATGAAGGCCGCGCTCGCGTCGGGCGACGACGTCGCGCTCGCGGGCGAGCTCGCCGAGGCGAAGCTGATCGGGCTCTGGCGCGCGAACGCGATCGTGTCCTTCGACGCGCTGGCCGAGTCGGTGCTGGGGATCGCGATCGACCGGGCGGACGCGCTCGCGAAGGCTGGCAAGGCCCGGCTCGGGCTCAACGACAAGCTCAGCGACGCGAGCATCGCGGTCTGGCTCCGCGCGGAGGCCGCGCTCGTGATCGAGGGCGGCGGCGGCCGGGCGCGCGTGGTCAAGGGTCAGCTCCAGCTGGAGATGCCGGTCGACAACGCCGCCGCGGCGCTCGTCGCGATGGGGCGCCGCGAGCTGCCGCTCGTCGGACAGGGCAAGGGCCGCGTCGTCGTCGACCGGCCGCGTGGCGTGCCCTCGATGCGCACGATCGAAGAAGAAGAGCAGAGGCGGCGCCGGGGCGAGACCTGAGCGAGGAGCGCCGGGCGTGGCCTTGTACGAGGTTCGCGGACTGACCAAGGCGTTCGGCACCCACCGCGTGCTCGACGGCGTCGACCTCGTCGTCCACAAGGGCGAGTTCCTGACCATCGTCGGGGAGTCGGGGGCGGGCAAGAGCCTGCTGGTCAAGACGATGCTCGGCCTCGTGCACGCGGACGCCGGCCAGCTCGTCTTCGACGGGCGCGACGTCACGCACCTCAAGGAGCGCGAGTGGGTGCCCGTGCGCAAGCGCGTCGGCGTGCTGCTCCAGAGCTCCGGCCTCTTCGACTCGATGAGCGTCTTCGACAACGTCGCCTATGGCCTGCGCGAGCAGCGCTTGCTCGACGAGCCGGGCATCGTGAAGCGCGTCGCCGAGTCGCTCGCCCTGGTCGCCCTGCCGGGCATCGAGGCCATGTGGCCGCAGGATCTCTCGGGGGGGATGCGCAAGCGCGTCGCGCTCGCGCGGGCCATCGCGATGCGGCCCGAGGTGCTCTTCTACGACGGTCCGACCGAGGGCCTCGACCCCATCAACGTCGGTCGCGTGAACCGTCTGCTCGCGGGGCTGCGGCGGCAGCTGGGGATCACCACGATCGTCATCACGCACCAGATGGAGACGGTGTTCGGCGTCGCCGACCGCGTGCTCTTCCTCTCCGAGGGCAAGGTCGCGATCGAGGGCGCCCCCGGGGCGCTCTGGGACTCGCCCGACCCCCGCCTCGCGCCCTTCCTCCACATCGCGCGCGCGGTGATGCGGCAGCCGCGGCAGAGCATCGGATGATCGAGCGGCGCGAGCGGACCTACGGGCTCGAGGCGGCCCTGGCGGTGCTGCGGGTGCGCCCGCACGACGTGCGGCGCATCGCTTATCACGCGGAGGTCGGCCCCGCGCTCGGGCCTCACCTGCGCGAGGCCGCGGCGCGCCGGGTCGCGTACGCGGAAAAGCCCGATCACGAGCTTCGGGCGATCGCCGGCTCGGAGCACCACGAGGGCATCGTGCTCGAGGCGATCGAGCGCGAGATCCTCGACGACGAGGGGGTGGTGGCGCGCTTCGGCCCCGACCGCGGCCCGCTACGGTTGGTCGTGCTCGACGGCGTCGAGAATCCGCACAACGTGGGCGCGATCCTGAGGACCGCCGCCTTCCTCGGCTGCGAAGGCCTCGTCGTCCACGGGCGCACCGAGCAACCCTTCCCTCCGGGCGCGATCCGGATCGCCGAGGGCGGCGCCGAGCATGTCGCGCTCGCCCGGGTCGTCGACCTGCCGGGCGTGCTCGGCGCGCTGGCCGACCGAGCGGTCGCCGTCGTCGGGACGGACGCTCGGGCTGCCGACGATGCGCGCGCGTTTCGCTACCCGAGGCGCGCCGCGATCGTGCTCGGGTCGGAGGCGGCAGGCCCCGGCCCGGCCGTGCGCGCCCGCTTCACGCACCTGGTTGGCGTCCGCGGGGTCGGCGCCGTCGAGTCGCTCAACGTGTCCGTCGCCGCGGGGATCGTGCTCGCCGCGGCGACGCGCCCGTGAAGCGGTTCTTCGTGTAACGTCGCGCCGCGGGCGAGCGAATCGAGTGACGACGGAGCCGGACGAGGAGCTGATGCAGCGCTACGTAGCGGGGGATTCGCGCGCTTTCGACGCGCTCTTCTCGCGCTACGCCGCGCGTCTGCACGCGTTCTTCTCGCGCTCGTTCCGCAGCGGGGCGGTGGCCGACGACCTGGTGCAGACGACGTTCCTCAAGCTCCACGCCGCGCGCGCGAGCTACGACGCGTCCCTTCCCGTGCGGCCCTGGCTCTTCGGCATCGCTGCACGCGTGCGCATCGACGAGCTGCGCCGCCGCTATCGGGCCGCCGAGAAGGCGAGCGACGAGGAGCTCGGCGAGCTGACGCTCCCGATCGCAGGGGGCCCGGATCGCTGGCCGGAGGCGAACGAGGAGGCGGAGCGAGTGCGCAAGGCGCTCGAGGGCCTGCCGGAGGCGCAGCGTGTCGTGGTCTGGCTGCACCGCTTCGAGGGACTCACGTTCGCGGAGATCGCCGAGGCGCTCAGCGTCGACGGGCCGAAGCTCACGGAGGTGGCCGTGCGCGTCCGGGCGTTTCGCGCCTTCGCGACCCTGCGCGAGGCGCTGGCAGACCTGGTGGAGGACGCATCGTGAGCGCGCCGCACCGGTCCCCCGGGGAGATCGCGGGCCTCGCGGCGATGCCCGAGGGCGACGCCGAGCGCGCGGCGTTCGAGGCGCACGCGGCCGGCTGTGCGACCTGCGGCGCGGAGCTGCGTCGTGCTGCGCGGCTGGCCTCGCTCCTCGGTTCGCTCGCCACGCCGCCGCCCGCATCACAGGACGCGCTCCGGCGCACCCAGGCCCGGGTGCACGCGCTGCTCGCCGCGGAGCCGCGCTCCCGAGCGGCGCCCGCCCGCTCGCCGGTCGCGGGCCTCGCGGTCGCTGCGGCTGTCGTCGTGTCCGTCGTCGTCGCGCTCTCGCTCTCCGGACCTGCCATCTCGGTCCCCCGGGTGCTCCTCGCGATCACCACCGTCGGCGTCGCGGCGCTGCTCCCCTCGTTCGCGATGCGCTCCGAGCGCGACGCGATCGCGGCGACGGGCACCGCGCTCGGCCTCTCCTTGCTCCTCGGCCGACTCGACTACACGGAGTTCCCGTACGTCGCGGGTCACACGGTCGGCTGCCTGCAGGTCGAGCTGGTCGTGGCTGCGCTCCCGCTGATGGCGATCCTGGCGTTCTCGCGCTCCGCCGGGCGCCGACTCGGTGCGCTCCAGAGCGCCGCGACCGGCGCCGCGGGTGCGCTCGCGGGGCAGGGCGTTCTCCTCACCACGTGCGCCGCGGACGAGAGCGCGCTGCACGTGCTCGCGTTTCACGTGGCGGGCGTCGCGCTGGCGAGCGTGATCGGCGGCGGCCTCGGGGCGCTCGCCGGGCGCCGGGCCGCCTGACGCTCGGTCGCCGACTCAACGACAGAGCGAGAGGACGGTCTCCTCCATCACGATCTCGGGATCGCGCTTGCTGCCCTTGAGGGCGATGTCCGCGTCGCGCAGGAGCACGAGCGCGCGTCGCAGATCCTGGTCGGAGAACTTCCGCGCCGATTCGGCGAGCTCGCGCGCCTTGAACGGCGCGGCTCCCGCGGCCTTCACGGCGTCGGCCTGGCTCTTGCCGTCCTCGAGGGCAGCCTTCATCTTGGCCACCATCCGCACCTGCCGCGCGACCATCGCGAGGATGCGCAGCGGCGGCTCGCGATCGGCGAGCATGGAGAGCGACGCCTCGAGCGCGGGTCGCGTGCGCTTCGACGCGATGGCGTCGACCAGTGCCCAGATGGTGTCGACGCGCACGCGCGTGACCACCGCCTCCACGGCATCGCGACCGATCGGGCGGCCCTCACCGACGTAGAGCGAGAGGCGCTCGACGCCGTCGTCGATGGCCGAGAGGTCGTTGCCGGTCGCGTCCAGCAGCGCCGCGAGGGCCTGACCATCGAAGGCGTGGCCGCGACGCTTGGCCTCGCCCACGGCGAAGCGCTCGAGCAGACCGCCCTTCAGCGGCTCGACCCCGAGCCACGCGCCCGACGCCTTCGCGGCCTTGGCGAGCTTGGTCTTGCCGTCGATCTTCTCGGCGGTCATCACGAAGCACGTGCTCGGGGAGGGCTCCGCCACGTAGCCCGCGAGCGCGTCCAGCTCCGCCGGCGGCGCGTCGTGAGCGCTACGGACGAGCACGAAGCGAGCGCTCGCCATCATCGGCAGCGTCCTCGCCGCGGCGGCGACCCTGGCGCCCGAGAGCCCCGTCCCGTGGAAGAGGTCGTCGTTGAAGCCGCGCGGCCCGCCGCCGACCGTGGCCTTGCGCAGGAGCGAGACCGCGCGCTCGATCAGGAACGTCTCGCTGCCGACGAGCACCACGGCGGGCGGCCACTTCCCGCGGCGCGCGTCCGCCAGCAGCGACTGGATGTCCCGTTCTTCGTCGTCTGCGTTCACGGAGCGCCCTCTTCGTTCACGCGACGATGTCACCCGGGGCTGCGCCCGAAGACCTCAGTCTCCGTGCGTGTCGGCTTCGCTGAAGTCGACCTGTCCGGAGTGGTGTACTTCCTCGCCGCGTATCTCGAGGCGGGCCCTGCCGACCTCGGCGTGCGCCACGGTCACGACCATCTCGAGGCGGCGGTTCGGGCGGAAGCGCGGACGCGCGAGGTTGATGCGCTGCACGTACGTACGCTGCTCGCGGTCGTGCACGTAGATCGCCATGTCGTCGATGAAGTTCCGGACGCCGTCCGTGACGTCGTAGAAGAGCGCGTGGTACTCGAGATCGCCCGGCGGCGTGTTGAACTGGACGACCATGTTGCCGGTCCAGTGTCGCTGGGCGAGATCCGTCTCGGTCGTCTCCTGCATGATGCGCGCCTGGTGGCCGCGAGCGAAGCCCACCAGCGCCTTCTCCGTGAGCCCCCGGGGAATCACCGCCTGCGTCACGTAGACGGTGGCCCGTAGGCGCTGCGCGCCGGCGTGCGGCAGCGCGTAGGTGGCGAGCGTACCGAGCGCCAGCGAGAGGGCGGCGAGAGCGACGAGCGACTGCGCGCGAGAGCCGCGCCACGAGCGAATCGGGTTCATGTGGTCACCTTCGGTCGGCCTGAGACGGTACCAGAACCGCGTGGACGCCAGAAGGCCCGGGCGCATTCACGGTGGTGCCAGCGACTTCGCGCTTGCGCTCCCGGTGCGGAATGTGGTTGGGTTCTCTCGCCCGAAGACCCTGTCGGGCCCCACATGGAGGGTGCGATGTCCGAGATGAAGACGCTGGTTGCCGACGAGATCTCCACCGAGCGCAAGCTCAGCCGCCGCCAGATGACGATGCTGGGCGGAGCCGCGGCCGGGGCGCTCGCCGCGCTCGGGCTCGTGTCCACCACGGCGTGCTGCATGGGCGGCAGCGGCGCGGCCACCGGCTCGGGCTGCAGCGACAGCGACCCGACCGACGGGATCGGCCGCGGCACGCACTGCGGCGGGGCGGGCGGTGGCGGCGGGGCCGTCTCCGGCTGCAGCGACAGCGACCCGACGGATCCGGCCGGCAACGGGCGCAGCTGCGCCGGCGCCGGGACCTGATCCCTCCGAACAGGGTCGACCGACGCGCGCGTGCCCTCGCGGGTGCGCGCGCGTCGTGTCGTTTGGGCCCACGGCCGCCGCTCCCTCAGGGGTACTCGACGCCGGTCAGCTCCACGGAGCGCTCCCAGAGGCGCCGCGCGATGGCCTCGTCGCGCGCGCTCGCCGAGGGCTTCTCGACCACGGGTGCGCCCCAGAGCGCGAGCGGACCGCGCGGCCCGTAGAACTCCGCGCTGCACGCGCCCGGATCGGTCGCCGCGCGCAGCGTGGGGAGCGCGCCTGCGGCCGCGGACTGCGCCACGATCGCGTTGCCCGTCTCGAAGATCGCGCCGGTCCACGATCGCTCCAGCTTCGGGCCGACCGACTGCAGGTTCGTGGCGGCGTAGCCGGGGTGGCACGAGAGCGACGCGATGCTCTTGCGCGCGCCCTCCATGCGCCGATGGAGCTCGTGCATGAAGAGCAGGTTCGCCAGCTTGCTCTGCATGTACGCCGCCCACTTCTCGTAGCGCTGCTCTCCCATGAGATCGTCGAAGCGGATCCGCCCGCCGCGGTGCACCGAGCTCGAGACGGTGACGACCCGCGCGCTCGGCGCTCTCGCGAGGGCGGGCATCAGGCGTCCGGTCAGCGCGAAGTGCCCGAGGTGGTTGGTCCCGAGCTGCATCTCGAAGCCGTCGGCGGTGACACTGCGTGGGATGGCCATGATCCCGGCGTTGTTCACGAGCACGTCGATCTTCGGGTGCGCGTCCATGAGCGCCTCGGCGAACGCGCGAACGCTCGAGAGGCTCGCCAGGTCGAGCGCGCGCACCTCGAGGCTCGCGTCGGGGTGCTTGGCTCGCACGCGCTCGGCCGCGCCGCCGGCCTTGTCGATGCTCCGGCACGCCATCACGACGTGGGCCCCCTTGCCGGCGAGCGCCTCGGCGGCCTCGAGGCCGATGCCGCTGTTGGCGCCCGTGACGACGAACACGCGGCCGCTCAGATCGGGGATGTCACGAACGCTCCAGGCCATGGCTCTCTCAGTCCCAGTGGGCGTCACCCCGCAGGGTGACCAGCTCGATCCCGCTCGCGTGCTTGCCGGTCGGGGCCGGCTCGAGCACCAAGCTGATGTTCTTCGCGCCGGCCAGCCCCAGCGCCGTCTCTGCGTAGACCTCGAAGGCCGTCGTGTACCACTCGCTCAGCACGGCCGGAAGCCCACGGGTCGAGGATCCGGAATTCTGTCGGCTCGCCCCTCCGGCTCCTCCCGTCCGCGGGCTGCGCCCGCTCCCGTCCGGGCCCTCCACGGCGAGCTCTCCTGTCGTCATCAGCGCATCACGGCGTGGACGCGCTCGGCCCACGCGGCCTGACGGCTCGGATCGGCGGGATGGCGGGCGTAGAGCGCGGCGAGCTGCGCGACCTTGGCGCCGAGACGCGCGAAGCGGCGCGCGAGGGCGGGGCGCCTCGAGAGAGCGCGTCCGGCCCGGAAGATCGCGCCGTCGAGCGGCGGGAAGCGCTGCGCGAGCGCGGCCTGCACCGCCCCCTCCCCGAGCACCCCGTCACCGATGAGCGCCGAGAGATCCGCGATCTCGAGCCCCTGCGCGAGGCGGCGGAAGAGGTCGTGGGAGGAGAACAGCAGCCCGAAGCGGCGCTGCCACGCGTGCTGGTACTGCGCGAGATCGCACGCGCGGAGCGCGTCCGCGAGCATGCGCGCGGCCACCAGCCCGGCTCCGGTCCCGGACCCGTGGGCCGAGAACACCTGGCTCGCGGCGTCGCCGAGGGCCGCGAGCCGACCACGGGCGACGAGCGGCCGCGCGTACGTGAGCGGGATCGCGCGCGCTCCGCCGAAGACGCGCTCGCCGATCCACGGGTGATCCGCGACGAACGTGTCGAGCAGCGCCTTGCCCGAGGGGTGACCGTCGGCGGGGATCGTGCCGGTGAGCACGAAGACGCGATCGTGGTGGCGTCGCACGTTCACGATCGAGTAGCCCCCGGCGACGCCGGTGAAGACCGTGACGTCACCGTCCCGCGCGCCATGTGCCGAGAAGAACGCGTCGGCCGCCCGCTCGTCGCGTACGCGCCTCACCTCCTGCGCCGCGGCGCAGACGTCGCGCGGCGAGCCGTGCATCTTGCCCAGAGCCGCCGCTCCCGACAGGCCCGACGCATCGACGAGGAATCGTGCGCGGTGCGCGCCGCTCGCGGTCGTGACGACGACCTCGTCGGCGCCATGCACGATCTCGCGGACCTGCTCGCCCCCCCGGAGCTCCGCGCCCGCACGCAGGGCATCGTCCTGCAGGCGGCTCACGAGCCCCCGCATGTCCACGCCCAGGAAGTCCTCGGGCCGCACCGTCACGCGTGGGGCGGAGCGATCGAAGCCTGCGATGAGCGTCACGCCTGCGCTCGCGTGCAGCTCGGCGCCCTCGGGTCGTGCGACGCCCGCTTCGTCGAACATCCATCCCGGGACGTCGTTCACCCACGAAGCGCCGGCGCGATCGAGCGTACGGCGCTCGAGCACCAGGACGCGGAGGCCACGCGACGCGGCCATCCCGGCGAGGGCCGCGCCCGCCGAGCCCGCTCCGCACACGATCACGTCGTGTGCCCGGGCGCTCACGCGCGCCCGCGCGACATCGCGCGCTTCCGCTCGCGGCCGAGCAGCTCCGGAGAGGGCTCGATCGCCTTCAGCGCGACCTTCTCGAGCAGGCGCCCGACCGGATCGCGAGGCGTCTTGCCGTTCACGCGGCGCATCGCCTCCACGTAGTCGGGGAAATACCGGAAGCGCCTCGGCGTCCGCCGCTGGATGGCGCGGAGCAGCGCCGTCGTTCGCCTCGCGATCGCCTCGTCGCGCTCGGTCCAGCTCAGGCCGAGCTCGGACCGCAGACGGGCAGGCAGGAGGCTCGCGGTGAAGATCTTGTACCAGCCGATCGCAGGGCCGGCGATCGGGCGCGGCGGCTGGAAGAGGAAGTGGGCCATCTCCTTGGCCGGCGCGCTCATGGTGATCGCGTCGCTCGCGATCATCGCGTCGAAGTAGCGGCGGAACGCGGGCCAGTCCCGCGGGATCGCGGAGTCGGGGATCCCGAACAGGCCGGAGAAGAGCCGCGACTCGTCGTAGTACTGTGCCTTCTGGGTGAGCGTGAGCGGTTCGACGAGCAGCTCGTACGTCTGCACCGCCGTGTCGATGAGCGTCGCCTGCACCCAGAAGAGCGCGTCCGCGTCGTTCGCCTGGTAGCGGTGCCCGCGCGGGAACCTGCCGGCATGCTCGGCGATGGCGCCGCGGATCCTCGCGTGCACCGCGTGGACGCGCCGCGCGCACGCGAGGGCCGCGTCGAGATCGCCGAACACCATCGCGAACACGTTCTCGAACGTCCGGCGGAATCGGCCGATCGGGTCGTGGCGCGTCGCGCTGTGCTGGTCGACGCCGTACGCGACGTAGGGGTGCGCCAGCTGCAGGAGCGCGGCGCGGCCGCCGCCGAGCATCACGATCGCCTCGCGGTTCACCCTCCAGCTCACGGAGCCTGGGCCGTAGAGGCCCGCGCGCGGATCCTTCACGCGGCGCACGACGTCCGCGATGCGCTCCTCGAGCTCCCGCTCTCCGACCTGCATCCCCCCGAGGATCCGCGGAGGCGATCGTCACGTCAACGCGGCGCGTGCGTTTCGACGGCAGTTCTGCTACGTGCAGCCCGTTCCGATCGGAAGGTCGGCTCATGGCCTCGCCAACGCTGGCCCGTCAACCCTGCCAGGCCCGGAAGGGAGCAACAGTCGCGGTGACCAGCGTGTGGCGGGGCCCTACCCTTTGCGGCGCTCGCGCCTCGTACATCCGATGACGGACGACGACTGGATGGACGAGGCGCTCGCGCAGGCGCGGCTCGCAGGCGAGTCGGGCGAGGTGCCGGTCGGGTGCGTGATCGTGCACGAGGAGCGCGTGATCGCGCGCGCACACAACCTGCGCGAGACGGTCCAGGACCCGACGGCGCACGCCGAGCTGATCGCGCTGCGCGACGCCGCGAGGGCGCTCGGCACCTGGCGCCTCTCGGGCGCGACGTGCTTCGTGACGCTCGAGCCCTGCCCGATGTGCGCGGGGGCGCTCGTGAACGCGCGCGTGGATCGGGTCGTCTACGCCACGGAGGATCCGAAGGCGGGCGCGACGGCGACGCTCTACAACATCGGGACCGACCTGCGGCTGAACCACCGCTTCGCGATCAGCACGGGCGTGCGCAAGGACGAAGCGAGCGAGATGCTCAAGAAGTTCTTCGGCGAGCTCCGGCGCAAGCAGCGCGAGGAGCGCGAGGGAAAGAAGGAGCTGCCATGAGCGATCCCGTGGTGCGCGGTCGCCCCGAAGCGGCGGCCCCCTTCGCCGTGCCCGCCGATCCGGTCGCGCTCGCGCGGGAGCACGCGCGTACCCTGCGCAAGAGCGGCGTCCTGCGCGCCACGATCGCCTTCGTCGTGGCGTCGATCTTCTTCGTGTTCGGGCGGGCGCTCCCCGGCGCGCTCGTGTCGGTGCTCGGCGGCGTCACCCTCGTCCTGGCGCTCGCCTCGCCAGGCCGCGGCTACGCAGCGCTCGCCCGCGGCGTCGACCGCGTCGGCGAGCTCGTCGGATCGGCCCTCGCCTGGCTCTTGCTGGCGCCGGTGTTCTTTCTCTTCTTCGCCCCCTTCCGGCTGCTCTTCCGGCGGGGAGGGCGCGATGCGCTCGCACGCGGTCTCGACCGCTCGGCGAAGACCTACTGGTTGCAGCACGGGCCGCCGCGCGATCTCGAGAAGCCGTACTGACATGGCGCGCGTGCTCGGGATCAGCTGCTGGTACCACGACGCCGCGGCGTGCCTCGTCGAGGACGGGCGCATCGTCGCCGCCGCGCAGGAGGAGCGCTTCTCGCGGGTGAAGCACGACGAGCGCTTCCCCGAGAACGCCGTGCGCTACTGCCTCGCGGAGGGCGGCACCGAAGAGCTCGACGTCGTGGCCTTCTACGACAAGCCCATCCTGAAGTTCCACCGCATCCTCGAGACCGCGCTCGGCACGGCGCCGCACGGGTTGCGCAACTTCGTCCACGCGGTGCCGGTGTGGCTGCGGGACAAGCTCTGGATCGAGCCGACCATCCTCGAAGCGCTCGGCAAGCTCGGAGTGCGCGGGACGCCGAAGGTGTGCTTCCCCGAGCACCACTTCTCGCACGCGGCGAGCGCGTTCTATCCCTCGCCCTTTCGCGAGGCGGCCGTGCTCACGCTCGACGGCGTCGGGGAGTGGACCTGCGCGAGCGTCGGCGTCGGCGAGGGCGCTTCCTTGCGGCTGCTCGAGGAGCAGCGCTTCCCGCACAGCCTCGGCCTCCTCTACAGCGCCGTCACGTACTTCACTGGATTCAAGGTGAACAGCGGCGAGTACAAGCTCATGGGCCTGGCGCCCTACGGTGAGGGCACCTACACCAAGCTCATGCTCGAGAAGCTCGTCGACCTCAAGGACGACGGCTCGCTGCGGCTCGACATGAGCTACTTCGGCTACCTCGACGACGAACGGATGACGAGCGAGCGCTTCGCTGCGCTCTTCGGCGGTCGCGCGCGCAAGCCCGAGGAGCGCATCACCAAGCGCGAGATGGATCTCGCGAGGTCGGTGCAAGAGGTGTGTGAGGAGGTCGTGCTGCGGAGCGCGAAGCACGCGCGGGCGCTCACGGGCAAGACGAAGCTCTGCATGGCGGGCGGCGTCGCGCTGAACTGCGTCGCGAACGGGCGCTTGCTGCGGGCGGGCACGTTCGACGACCTCTGGATCCAGCCCGGCGCGGGGGATGCTGGCGGGGCGATCGGCGCCGCGTACGCGGCGTACTTCGGGGTGGCGGGCGGGCGGGCGCGTGAGGCCGACGAGCGCACCGACCGGATGCAGGGCGCCTACCTCGGCCCCGAGTTCTCGCGTGCGCAGATCCAGTGGCTGCTCGACGCGCGCGGCTGGGTCTACGAGGCGTTCGACGACGACGCCGCGTGGGCGAACGAGGTCGCGGGTGCCATCGCCGACCAGAAGGTCGTCGGGCTCTTCCAGGGGCGGATGGAGTTCGGGCCGCGCGCCCTCGGCAACCGCTCGATCGTCGGCGACCCGCGCTCGCCCACGATGCAGTCGATCATGAACCTGAAGATCAAGCAGCGAGAGAGCTTCCGGCCTTTCGCGCCGAGCGTGCTCGCCGAGAAGTCGGCCGACTACTTCGAGCTGGACCGATCCTCGCCCTACATGCTCCTCGTCGCGGACGTGCTCCCGGCGCGCCGTGTCGCCGCGAGCGAGGAGCGATCGGCGGACCTGCTCGAGTGGGTGAACCGCGCCCGCAGCGACGTCCCGGCGATCACGCACGTCGATCACAGCGCGCGCATCCAGACGGTGCACCGCGAGACCAACCCTCGCTACCACGCACTGATCTCGGCGTTCGCCGCGAAGACCGGCTGCGGCATGCTGATCAACACGAGCTTCAACGTCCGCGGCGAGCCGATCGTGTGCACCCCCGAGGACGCCTACCGGTGCTTCATGGGCACCGAGATGGACGTGCTCGCGCTCGGTCCCTTCGTGTTGCGCGCCGAGAAGCAGCCCGGCTTCGCGAACCGCGCCCAGTTCAAGCGCACCTTCGCCGCCGACTAGGGGTCACTCCACACCCCTTCAACTACCCGAAATCACGGCGCTCTGGCGGGTAGATGCGCAATACGCTTTCGCGCTTTTCGTCTAGCGCATCTTGCCGCCGGAACGCTTTCGTTTCGATGGGTTGGATGGGTGTGGAGTGACCCCGTATGCTGGGTGCATGGGACGGCTTCGGTACGTGGGGACGCTGCTCGGGCACATCGTGCGCTTCGCGGGCGAGAACAAGGTGTACTGGATCGTCCCGCTCGTGCTCGTGCTCGGGCTGCTCGGCGTGGTGATCTTCGCCGGCCAGGCGTCGACGCCCTTCCTCTACTCGCTCTGGTGAGCCGCCAGGCCCCGAGCGCAGAGCCAGCGCGCCGTCTCCTCGGCGCCGACGCGGTGGCCGGTCTCGTTCCAGTGGCCCGTGCCCATCGTCGTGTTGGGGAAGCCATGCACCCACTCGTGGTGCGTCTCCGCGTACGCGCGCAGCGCCGGCGCGAGGTTGAGCACCGGATAGCCGTCGCGCGCGCCCGCCTCCGCGACGCGATGGTCCGGGTAGTCGAGGTCGTCCGCGTGGATGGCAACGCGATAGCGCTCCCGCGCGTCTGGCTCGGGGTCCACCTGGATGGCGTTGGACAACGTGACGACCGCGAAGCGGCCTCCCTCGCGCTCCACGTCGCGCGCGTAGTGCGCGAGGATCGCCTCGGTGCGCGCCCACGCGTCCTGCCATCCCGGCGTCACCGGCGGTGAGTACACCTCGTCGGACAAGCCCAGCTCCCCGCGCGCGGCGCCGTTGCCGTGGCCGCCGATGCCGTAGAGAGCGCGCACGAGCTGCGAGTGCCGCCGGAACCAGAGCCAGCCGGCGTCGCTCGCGCGCGTCCGGTACTCCTCCGTCTCGGCGAAGCTCGTGTCGAGCACGAGCGCGCCGCCCGGGCCGAGCGAGAAGTACGGGCTCGGGTCGTCGTTCATGCGTACGTCGGGCTGGTTGTCGGCGACGTCGTTGCCCGTGAGGAACGCGAGCAGCACGACGTCCGGGTGGTACCGCGCGATGCGCTCGCGAAAGAGCAGGTACTCCTGCGCGGTGCCGTAGCCGCTGACCCCGAACGCCAGCACCTCGACCGGCCCGGGCGCGCAGCTCTCCAGCTCGCGCGGCAGGCGCGCGCCGATCGAGTCCTCGAGCGCGACCTGTCGGGCCTCGACGTAGCTGTCGCCGACGAGCGCGATGCGCAGCGTTCCACTCGGCGCGCGTCCCGGCGGCAGGTCCACCCCGCGAAACCCGTGGTCGGTGATCGCGACGTAGCCTCGCCCCTCGCGCGTCCACCAGCCGTGCGCGCCTGGCGCGGGGACCCACCCGAGCACCGGGTCCGAGTCGCGAAACACCGGATCCGTGACGCCGAGCACGCGCACGGCGGCCTCCGCGATCCCCAGCGAGAACGCGGTGGAAATCAGCGTCAGCACGAGCCGCTTCAGCGCGGCGGGCCGCGCCATCGTCAGGCCTTCTCCGCGCTCGGCACTCGCGCGAGGATCCGCAGGGCCTGGAGCATCGCGTTCGCGAAGAACGCCGACGCGAACATCTTCGCCGACTCCTCGGGGATGCTCGACGGGATCGACGACATGAAGCGCCCGATCACGCCCTCGGTGTGCGGCATCAGGTCGACCGCGGTGTGGACGCAGTACGCGACGAAGCCGATCCCGAGAAGCTCGACGTGCAGCGGCATCCGCAGCACGCGCGGCAGGAAGAACCCGACGACGACGAGCGCGACGACGCCGTAGAGCAGGACGATCGCGTCGTTCCAGTTGCGGAACAGGTGCTCCGGACGGCCGAGCACCTCGTGGCGCAGGAGCGTCCCGGCGTGCTCGTGGAAGCGGAGCAGCTCGTCGCACGCGAAGAAGAAGAAGCCCACGCAGGTCAGGAGCCACCAGAGGCGCAGCCCGTGTCCAGGCCGTCCCTCGATCAGCCAGCAGGCACCCGCGAAGCCGCTCGCCATCGCCAGCGAGATCGCCGACATCGTGGTGACGATCCCCTCCTCCTCGCGGAAGTGGAAGTCGACGTCGTCGGCAGGCGAGAGCCCGTACGCGAGGATCACGATGCCGAACAGGGCGGTCGCGAGCGGGATGGCGACGCGCGCGATGCCGGGCGCGGCGATGCGCTTGCGGCTCGCGAGCGAGGCGCGGACGGACGCGACGTAGGACGAGGCGAACGACATCGTGCGGGGTCGAGGATAGCGGGAACGCGCCCCCGCGCCGCAGGTTCCACTCCGCGAGCGTCAGTGGGCCGGCGAGTCGGGCGCGTCTGCCTCGTGGGCGACCGCCTCGAGCGTCCCGGCGCTCGAGGCGGGCACGGACGCCGCCTCGCCCGAGCGCACGAGCGCGAGCCGGAAGAGCGCCGGCGCCACGATCTCGTTGATCGCCACGATGCTGAGCGTGAGCGCGGCGGTGCTCGGGCCGAGCGTCGGGAACGTGCGCGAGAAGAGCTGCGAGAGGGCGATCGCGAGGCCGGCCTGCGGGAGCAGGCCGAAGCCACCGTACTTGCGGACCGACGGGTCCGCGCCCGAGACGCGTGCCGCGAGCGTCGTCCCGAAGTAGAGACCGAACGCGCGCACGAAGATGAACGCCGCAGCGGGGAGCGCGACCGTCGGCAGCTCGCCGAGGTGCACGCTGGCGCCGGCGACCGTGAAGAAGACGATGTAGACGGGGAGCGACGCGTCCTCGAACGCGCGCCGCAGCACCGCGCCCCGCCGGCTCACGTTCTCCACGAACATGCCGGCGGCCAGCATCAGCAGCAGCGGGTCGAGGCGCACGCGTCGCCCGACCTCGGCCGTCACGAAGCAGACCAGCAGCACGAAGAGATCGAGCCCGCGCTCGCCCACGAAGCGCAGCCACGCCGAGAGGATCGCGCCGATCGAGATCCCGATGCCGAGGCTCCCGAAGAGCTCCCACGCCATGTCGCGGACCGTGCGGTCGAAGTCGGCGTTCCCCGAGAGGACGGCGTCCGCGGCGGAGCTGGCGATCGCGAAGAGCACGATCACGAGCAGATCCGCGAGCACGACGACGCCCAGGGACGTGCGCGCGACCGGACCGTCGGCGCCCGTCTCGGCGCGGATCGCCACGACGACCGCCGGGGACTGCGCCACGACGACGATGCCGACGACCACCGAGACGGCGAGGCGCGCGAGCGGCGCGAGCCCGTGCATGAAGGTGAGCTGGGGGGCGAGCACGAACGCGAGGGCCGCGAGGGCGATGGCCGTGCCGACCACGGCGATGAGCGAGATCCAGGCGATCGACCGGAACAGCGGGCGCATCGCGCGGAAGTCCATCTCGCTGCCGCCGGTCAGCGCGATGAGCGCCGTCGCCATGCCGTTGACGATCCCCATGTTGCTCACCGTCGACGGCGCGAGCAGACCGAGCAGCGGACCGGCGACGATCCCCATCGCGAGATAGCCCGTCAGCTTCGGCAGCCGCATCGTCGCGAAGATGCGTCCGGAGAACCACGCGGCGATGAGCACGAAGCCGACGCCGACGACGAGGGCCGAGGCCGAGCGACGCGGGTCCGACGAGGGATCGCCGAACGACTCGACGGCCTGCATGACGCCGCAGATCGTGATGATGACCAGCAGTCGCTTGATCGTGCTCATCACGACCCGGGCTCCGGGGGCGGCGCGGGATCGGGGCCCGGACCGGGACCCGGCGCGGGATCGGGCGCGGGATCGGGCGCGGGACCCGCTGGATCGGCGTCCGTCGCCGCGGCGGGCACGGCCCGGGCACGGCGGCTCGAGACCTGCACGAGGACCTCGACGAGCACGGCGCCACCGATCACCGACGTGACGACCGCCTGCACCGCGGGGCTCTCGTAGAGCGTCTGCGCCGTCACAACGAACGCGAGCGCGAGCTGTCCCATCGGCGGCGCCACCAGGTCGCGATCCTCCGTGTCGTCGAGGGCGCCCGGGCGCTCGCTCGCAGGCAGCCGCCGCGCCGTCCGAGCGCCCGCGTAGCGGCCGATCAGGCGCGCGCCGACGAACACCGGCAGGAGCAGCCAGCCGCGCCAGTCGTCGATGCGCCAGAGCGCGCCCACGATGACGAGGAACAGAAGGTAGATCGGCCGCTCGAGCCGCCGGAAGGTGCCCTCCAGCTCCGGCTTGTCGTCGCCGGGCAGGTTGCGCAGGAGCACGCCCGCGAAGAAGCAGATCACGAGCGGCGAGAGGGAGAGGTAGCCGGCCAGGCCCGCCGTGAGCGCCACGGATCCGAGCAAGAGCGACGTCTTCTCGCCACCCGAGTCGGTGCCGCGAAGCACCACGTAGACCACCAGGCCGATCGAGACGGCCATGCCGAACGTGACGAAGATCCAGCCGACGCCAGGGAGCTGCCAGTGGCCTCGGGCGTCGGCGGCAGTGCCGACGTGCAGGAACGCCGCGAGGCATGCGAGGGCAGCCACGCCGAGGACGTCGTCGAGCAGCGCGATCGCGCGCGCCAGCTCGAGCGCTGGCGCGCTCATGCGCTGCCCGATCACGCGCTCCAGCGTCGGCGCCGAGAGCGCTCCCGCCAGGCCGAGGAGGCACGCGTCGCGCGCGAGGGCCACGGGATCGGGCCCGAGCCCGACCGCCCACAGAAAGAGCGCGGACGCCCCCGAGATCACCAGGAACGGGAAGCTCGAGAGCAGGATCACGACCGTGCCCGTGCCGCGCGCGACCCGGTCGAGCGCGCCCGCCTCGAGCGAGAAGCCCGTCTGGAAGCCGATCCAGCCCAGGCCGAACTGGAGCAGGGGCAGGATCGAGCGCAGCGTGCTCTCGTTGAGGACGTCGAGCGCCGGCTGCTGGGCGAGAAGGCCGAGGAAGACGTAGGGCAGCCCGCTCGTCATCACCTGCGCGATGCCGAGGCGCTCCTCGAGCTTCGTGATGCGTGGGTGGCCGCCGACGTAGGCCAGGACGATCAGGGCGACCAGACCGAGCAGCGTGCGGATCACGTCCGCGCTCGACGCCTCGGCCGCCACCGCGGGCGTCACGCTCGCCGCGGGGTCGCCGCCTCGGCCGATCTCCGCGCCCGCCACGGGGCCGGCGTCGAGCCCGGCGTCGAGCGCCGTCGCCGCGCTCGCGTCGGTCCCGGCGTCGAGCCCGGCGTCGGCACCGAGGCCGCCATCGACCCCGGCGTCGAGCCCGGCGTCGTCGGCGCTCGCGCACACCGGCGCCGCGAGCGCGAGCGTGACGACGGCGAGGGCGAGGAGGGCGCGCACCGGAGCCCACTCTCGCACACGATCCCCCGAATCGACGCATGTGATAGCCTCGCGCCGAGGAGAGGGACGATGGAGGACTACCAAGAGGCGATGCTCAAGTCGCTGGTCGCTGTCGCGTGGGCGGACGGTCGAGTCGAGGCCGAGGAGCACGAGGTCATCGAGGCGCTCATCTCGGCCTTCGAGGTCCACGACAAGGACGCCGACGCCATCCGCGAGTACGCCAAGACCCAGCGCTCGATCGAGGACGTCCCCGTGACCGATCTGTCCGCCGCCGACCGCCGCGCGCTGCTCCAGCACGCCGTCATCCTGACGTACATCGACGGGCACCAGAGCGACGAGGAGAAAGAGGTCCTCGACGCGCTCGTGAAGAAGGTCCGCGTCCCCGAGGACGAGGCCAAGAGCATCCTCGCGGCCGCCGAGGAGCGCGCCAAGCGACTGATCTCCCTGCTCTGATCGTCCCTCGTCGTGGGCGATCCCACCGTCGTGAGCCGACCCCGCGCGGTGTTCCTGGACGCAGGGAACACGATCGTGTTCCTCGATCACCAGGCCGTGGCCGACGTCGTGTCGGCGCACGGCCATCCCGTGTCGGCGAGCGCCCTGCGAGAGGTGGAGGGCAGCGCGAAGCGTCGGTACGAGGCGCTGATGCGGCAGGGCGTCTCCCACGAGGACGGCTGGGGCCTCTACCTCGTCACCCTGCTCGCCGCCGCGGGCCTCGGCGAGACCCACGCGCGCGCCATGGTGGCGCCGCTGCGCCGCGCGCACGACGCCTTCAACCTCTGGCGCCGCACGCCCGAGGGGCTACACGCGGCGCTCGGACGCCTCCGCGAGGCCGGCATCCACGTCTCGGTCGTGTCGAACTCGGAAGGGGCGCTGCCGGCCCTCTTCGAGAAGGTGGGCCTCGCGCCGTTCATCGTGGAGGTGATCGACTCGCACCACGAGGGGGTGCGCAAGCCCGACCCCGAGCTGTTCCGCCGCGCCCTCGCGCGGACGGGGCAGTCGGCGGCGCAGTCGGTCTACCTCGGTGACATCCCGGGCGTGGACGTCGCCGGCGCCCACGCCGCGGGGATGCGTGCGGTGCTGATCGACCCGCTCGGGTTCTATCCCGACTTCCAGGGTGAGCGGGCGCCGAGCGTCGCCGCGTACGTCGACGGGCTGCTCGGCCCTCGCGAGGCGCCGCGGGTCCCGTTCCACCTCGCGTTCCCGGTGAAGGACGTCGAGTCCACGCGCCGGTTCTACGTGGACGTGCTCGGCTGCGTGGTCGGGCGCGAGGCGGAGCGCTGGATCGACTTCGACTTCTACGGTCACCAGATCAGCGCCCACGTCTCGGAGCGGCTCGACGCCGAGGCGACCAACGAGGTCGACGGCGACGACGTGCCCGTGCGGCACCACGGCGCGGTGCTGCCCTGGGACGAGTGGCACGCGCTCGCGACGAAGCTCGAGACGCTCGGAGCGACCTTCCTGATCGCACCGCGAATCCGCTTCGCCGGCCAGGTCGGTGAACAGGCGACGTTCTTCCTTCGTGATCCGAGCGGCAACGCGATCGAGGTCAAGTCGTTCAAGGACCGTGCGAGCTTGTTCGCGAGGTGAAGGTGCGCGCGTTCTTGTTCGACATGGACGGCACGATCGTCGACTCCCTCGCGGACATCGGCGGCTCGATGAACCTCGCCCTGCGCGACCTCGGGCTGCCCGAGCACTCGATCGCTGCGTACCGGCACCTGGTGGGGGAGGGCGCCGCCTCCCTCGTCGCACGCGCGCTCCCGCCGGGGCGCGAGGCGCTGCGGGACGACGCGCTCGCCCGATATCGCTCGCACTACGCGAGGAACATGGTCGCCCTCTCGCGGCCCTACGCGGGGATCGTGGCCCTGCTCGACGCTCTCGCCCGGCGCGGGGACCGGCTCGGCGTCGTGACGAACAAGCCCGAGGCCCCGGCGCGTGCGATCGCCCACGCTCTGTTCGCGAGAGAGACCTTCGGCGTCGTCGTCGGCGAGCGCGCGGGTCTGGCGAAGAAGCCGGACCCGGCTCCCGCGCTGGCTGCGGCCGAGGCGCTGGGGATCGCGCCTGCCGACTGCGTCTTCGTCGGTGACACGGCGATCGACGTGCTCACCGCGCGTGCTGCAGGCATGCGGAGCGTCGGCGTGCTCTGGGGCTTTCGCGATCGCGAGGAGCTCGAGGAGGCCGGGGTCGACCACGTGGTCGAGCGCGCCGACGAGATCCTCCGGCTGTGACGGAACGGCCAGCCGTGCTACGGCGTGGCCGGCGATGACTCTGCGTCGGTGGACGCCCGCTGCGGTTTGCGTGCTGCTCGCGTGGGCGATGGCGTGGCCGTCGCGCGTCGCGGCGCAGGCGGACGCCGACGCCGGTGTTCCCGTGGCCGACGCGGGGACCGGCGATCTCGACGCCGGGCCGGGCGATCCGGACGCCGGAGCCGCACCGGTCGGTCCCTCGCGCACTCCGCCGCGGCTGATCGAGGCCCCGCCGGTCACGCTGCCCGAGGGCGCCGAGCCGGTCCCGCCGGGCTCGAGCGTCGAGCTGGTGCTGACGATCGGCGCCGACGGGGCGGTCACGGACGCCGCGATCGGGACGGGCCTGCGCGAGGACATCGACGCGCTCGTGCTCGCGAGCGCACCCGACATGCGCTTCGAGCCGGCGACGCGCGATGGGACGCCCGTGCCGTCGCGGATCCGGTTCCGGTATGCGCTCGCAGTGCCGGAGGAGACGCCGAGCGAGAGCGGGAGCGGGACCGAGGGCGGGAGCGAGAGCGAGACCGAGGGCGGGAGCGAGACCGGGAGCGAGACCGAGGGCGGGAGCGAGAGCGAGAGCGAAGGCGAGGGCGAGAGCGAGAGCGCGACACCCGCGCCGGAGCCCGAGCTCGAGGACGACGAGATCGCGAGCTACTCCGCGACCGGCGTCGTCGACCGGCCCGAGCCGGGCGCGGCCACCCGCATGACCTTCACCGGCGCCGAGCTCAGCACCGTGCCCGGCACGTTCGGCGATCCCGTTCGTGCGCTGCAGTTCACGCCCGGCATCTCGCGGCTGCCCTTCGGCCTGCCCTTCCTCATCCTCCGAGGCGCCAACCTCCAGAACACCGGCTACTTCATCGACGGCTTCCCGGTGCCGAACCTCTGGCACTTCGGCCTCGGACCCACGGTCATCAACAGCGCCTTCGTCGAGCGTCAGGATCTCTATCCGGGCAACTACCCCGTGCGCTACGGCCGCTTCGGCCAGGGCATCGTCACCCTCGACACGGGCATCCCGTACGAGACGCCGCTCCACATCGAGCTCCAGATCGACGCGCTGCGCGCCGAGGGGCGCGCGTTCATCCCCTTCGACGACCACCGCGGCGTGATCGCGCTCGCGTTCCGGCGCAGCTACTACGAGGTGGTCCTGGGCGCGATCGGCGCCGCCACGGGGCAGACGTTCCCGTCGATCAGCTACGACGACTACCAGCTGCGACTTCAGTACCGCTTCGACGACCACTTCTCGGCCTCGGTCTTCGTCTTCGGCTCGGACGACGCGCTCGACAACTCCGGCACCGTCCGCGGCGGCACGACCACGTCGGGGACGAACACGAACATCACCTACCAATTCCAGCGCGCGATCGTGCGGCTCGACTGGCGCGTCGGCGAGCAGACGACCGTCCGGCTCTCCGGCAGCTTCGGACGGGACGCCACGGGGTTCTCGAATCGCCAGGCCGGCGCCGTGCCGCAGGTCTTCCGCTTCGAGAACTTCATCACCGCGCTGAGGCTCGACGTCTCGACGCAGCTCGCGCCCTGGCTCCGCACCAACTTCGGCATCGATGCGAGCGGCACCTCGTTCGGCCTGGACATCACGGCGCCGGCGCCCACGGGCCTCGGCGAGTACGACCGCCCGGCCTTCGATCCGCAGCTCATCGCGCTCCGGACGCGCGTCGCGTCGGGCACGCCTGGCATCTACGCCGAGGCGCTGCTGAACTTCGCCCCGGTCGAGATCAGCATCGGGACACGGCTCGATCTGCTGCGCTACGGGCAGTTCACCGACGTCGCGGCCGATCCGCGCCTCGTCGGTCGGCTGCACTTCACCGACGACGTGACGCTCATCGCGTCCACCGGCCTCTTCACGCAGCCCCCACAGGCGTTCCAGACGGTCGGGACGGGCGGAAACCCGAGGCTCGGCCCGCAGCGCTCGTGGCAGCAGTCACTGAGCCTCGAGATGAACCTGCCGCTCGGTATCCTGGCCCGCGTCACCGGGTTCTTCACGTACATGTGGGACATGGCGCGCTTCCACCAGGCGATCATCGAGAACGCGCAGCAGCAGCCGCAGCGGGTCTTCTTCACCGCCGATCAGCAGGGCCGCGCCTACGGCCTCGAGGTCTACGTCCGCCGCCCGATCGCGGACGGTTTCTACGGCGGCATCAGCTACACCCTCGCGCGCAGCGAGCGGGTCAACCCCGGCGGCGACTGGTTCGTGTCGAACTTCGACCAGACGCACAGCCTCGGCGTCGTCGCGAGCTACGAGTTCTCCGGCTGGCGCCTCGGCGCCTCGTTCCAGCTCGTCACCGGCCGTCCGACCCTGAGCGTCTGCTCTGCGACCTACGACGCCGACGCCAACGACTACGACGGCACGTTCTGCGATCTCGGTGCGCGCCTGCCGATCTTCCACCAGCTGAACATCCGCATCGATCGCGACTTCAACATCGCGAACACCATCCGCGGGTCGGTCTTCCTCGACATCCTCAACGTGTACAACGCGACGAACGCGGAGGGCCTGGTCTACCAGTACGACTACGTGCGGAGCGCGCAGATCCCCGGGCTCCCGATCCTCGGGACCCTCGGCATCCGGGGCTACTACGAATGAAGCGCGCGCGACGCCATCGGGGGATGCTGCTCGCGCTCGCGGCGCTGCTGGTGGGGTGCAACTTCAACCTCGACGAGCCGACGCTCGTGCAGACGCCGCGCATCCTCGCGATCGTCGCCGATCATCCGGAGGCTGCCCCGGGGCAGGACGTTCGCCTGCGCGTGCTCGCCTACGACCCGATGCACCGCGAGCTGCACTACGCCTTCCGGGCGTGCCTCGACGCGAGCACCTTCCTCGGCTCCGGTGGCTCCAACGGCACCGGCGGCATGTCGGCAACCGAAGGGTTCTGCACGCCCTGGACGGACCCGACCACGAGCGACACCGGTCTACTCCCCGGGGCCTTCACGCAGCAGCTGCTCACGCTCGTCGAGCGCCCGCCGCCGGGCGTCGAGCTCGATCCGCGGCTGCTCCTGAACATCCTCGCGACGGCGGGGCTGCCCATCCGGGCGGAGGTGCACCTCTCGGTGACCAACCCGGAGGGCACCGAGGCCGTGCTCGTCTCGGCGACGAAGCTCGTGGGCATCACGACGCGCCCGCGGCCGACGACGAACCCGCCCTACGTCTACTTCACGATCGACGGCACGCCCTACTTCGGCGCGATCGACCCCGCCGGCTCGACCGAGTGCGTGCCGTGGTTCAGCGCACCTGCGAGCTTCGTCGCGAGCCCCGCCGAGGGCGCGCTCACTCCGGTGATCCTGTCGCCGGCCGACGACCCCGACACGTGGGAGGAGTCGTTCCCGATCTACGACTTCTCCGGTGCGGTTCGGACGGGCTTCGAGGGCGCGTACTACTCGTGGTACTCGACCGCGTTCTTCACCGACGCGCACGGCCGCCACTCGGTCCTCCATACCGAGACCACGCAGGGCCCCGCGCACGGCGCGCCGCCCTCGGCGGTGGACGCGACGCTCCGGGACAACACCTGGGACGTGCCACGCGAGCCCGGCACCTACGATCTGTGGCTCGTCGTGCGGGACGGACACCTCGGAACGGCCGCGTGCCACACGACGATCGAGGTCACGGCCCGGCCCTGACGGCGGCGGCGCTCGCCCTGCTCGTCGCGACGGCAGCGCGCGCGCAGCAGGCGCCGCTGCCCACGTTCCCGCTGGCCCTCGCCGTCGCCGTGGGCCAGACGGGCGCGCCCGTCGTGGACGACGCGTGGATCACCGCCGAGATCGCACAGGCGAACGCGATCTTCGCGCCCGCGGGCGTGTCGTTCGAGGAGCGCTCCCGGCGCGCCCTCGACGCCCGCTTCGCGCAGCTCGAGACGCGCGCAGACCGGCACGCGCTCGGAGCCGAGATGTCGGCGTCGCACGTGAACGTGTTCGTCGTGCTCTCGCTCCGCGACGTGGACGACCCCACCCAGCTGCGTCGCGGTGTGCACTGGCGTCCGGTGGGGATGCCGGGGGCGCACTTCGTGGTCGTCTCGAGCATCGCCGGACCCGACGTCCTCGCCCACGAGCTCGGGCACTTCTTCGGCAACCCGCACTCGGACACGCCCAACGACGTGATGAGCTACCAGCGCGACGGAACGGTCACGCCCTTCTTCGAGCGTGCCGAGCTCACGCGCATCCGGCGGCGCGCGCGGAGGTTCCGCGCCACGCTCGAGATCGGTCTCTGACTCTGGCCGGCGCGCGGACGCGCCCCAGCATCGTGTCCGGCTACGCGCCGAGCTTCTTCAGGCTCGGGCCGAGCTGGGTCGCGAGCTCGCGCACCACGACCGCGGGGTCGGCGGCCTCGATGGTCGGCAGGCGCAGCTGCGGCACGCCCTTCAGATCCTTGGTCAGCGCGGCGGCGAGGCGGTCGCCCGCGCGCTTGCGGCTCGCGAGCTCGACCTCGACCTGCTGGATCGCGATCCCCAGCGCGGGCCAGCCCGGTGCCGCTCTCTTCAGCACCTCGACCCAGCCGGGCGGGGCCTCGTCGGCGCGGTTGAGCACCGCGGCGCGAGCCGTCTGCTGGAGCCGCCCGAGGCGCTTGCTCAGGAACACCGCGTCGGCCTGGGCCGAGCCCGTCGGGGCGGCGACCAGCACGTAGCGCGCTCGCTCGCCGATCAGCAAGCTCTCGGCGGTCCGCGCGAAGCGCGCGAATCGGTCCTTCACCAGCGTCAGATCCGCGAAGAGCTGCGCGAGGTCTTTCAGGAAGCGCGCGTTCAGGATGCGGGAGAAGAGGTTCTCGACGCGCTCCTGTGCCCCGGCGAAGAGGCCGCCGCGCTTCTCTTGCGCGCCCTCCGGCGAGTTCACCCGCTGCGCGAGCTGTCCGAGCCACGCGACCGCCCGGCCCTCGAAGAGCACGGCGAGCCGGCCCGGGTAGCTCACGAAGTCGAGCGCGTTGCGTGACGGAGCGGTGTCGATGACCAGGTAGTCGTAGTCACGCTCCTCGACGGCCTTGGCGACCAGGATGAGCGACACGATCTCGTGCATGCCCGCCGCGGCGTCGGCCATGGTCCGGTACACCGGGTTCTTCATCACGCGCGCGAGATCCTCCGGGCGCCCCTCGTAGAGGATCGACGCGAAGGTGGGCGTCGAGCGCCGCGGCTCCGGCATCAGCGCGAAGAGCTTGCCCTCGACGCCGGGCTCGACGTGCGCCGCCTGGACGTGCTCGTCGATCTCGACGCCCATCGCGTGTGCGAGGCGGCGCGCGGGATCGACCGTGACTACCAGGGTCGTCTTCCCCGTGCGCGCCAGCGCCAGCGCGAGGGCGGCCGCGGTGGTCGTCTTGCCGACGCCGCCGCCGCCCGCACAGACGATGGTCGTGGGCTGCTTCACGAGGCGCCCTCTTGCTCGAGGAAGGTCGCGACGTCGTCGGCCTTGGGGTCCTCGAGCAGCTCGCCGTAGAGCACCGGAGCCCCGTGCACGGCGCCGCGCCGCGTGGCCTTCGCGAGGATGTCGAGCGCGTCCCTGCGAGCCTCCGCTCGCGCCTCGATCACGCGGAGCAGCTCCCGGGCGGCCGGCGCCTCGGGCCCACCCCGCGCGATCAGCGCTCGCGCCTCGTCGAACGCGGCGGACGTCATCTCGGCCGGGAGGCGGTTCACCACCAGGCGTGCGGGCGGCAGCAACACGTCGTGGTCGAGCGCGTGACAGAGCTCGACCGTCTCGGTGAGCACGAGCCGCTCGGGGAGGGTCACGACGACGACGGAGCAGCGCGCGGGCGAGCTGATGCGGTCGATCACGCGCACGGCCAGGTCGTGGATGGGTCCGGACGCGAACATGTCGCGCATCTGCACGGGGAGGCGCATCCACGTCAGGCCGTGGCCCGTCGCCGGCATGTCCACGACGACGCGCGTGCCGGGCGGCATCTCGTCCGCGTAGGCGCGCACCCGCTCGAGCATCGCGAGCTCGCGGATGGCCGGTGCCGCACGCAGCATGGGTCGGACCGCGAAGTTGCCGAGGAAGACCTTGGCGAGCAGCGTCGAGCCCAGCAGATCGGCGACGGCCTGCTCCATCGCGACCTTCGGGTCGACGACGCGGTGGACGACCTTGGTGCCGCGGCCGAGCACGCGTCGGCCCGACTCGCCGTCGCCGAACTCGATGAGCATCGCCTGTCCATCGCGCCGTCGCGCTGCCTCCGCGAGGCCCGCGGCGACCGTGGTCTTGCCCACGCCACCCTTGCCGGTGACGAGCACGACGGGCTTGAGCGGCGCGCGTGCGGCTGGGGAGGGCTCGCTCACTTCGGTCATCGGGGAGGGGAGCGCCGATCAGTAGCAGGAAACGCGCTCCCTGGGGCTCGCTTCCGTCCTCCCACGTTGCCCCGGGCGAGCGCCCACGCGCCCGGGCCGTTCGCCGTGACGCGCTCGACGCCGATCAGGCCGGAGCCGCGCGCCAGATCCGTGTGGGCATCGGGCGCTCTCCGGGCGTCTCTACGGGCGAAGCGTGGAGTCCACAGCCTGCGAAGAACGACGCGACCGCGCCCGCGTCGGCGAAGTCCTCGCGCAGACCGCGCCCGCGCGTCACGACCTGCACCGCGCCGCGGAGGACGGACACCGCGAAGCCGCTCTGGACCGCGCGCTCGCGGTCGCGCAGGTCGCAGAGGAACGTGCCTTCGTGTGCCGCGCGGAGCCCGCGCGCCACGCCGCGCACGATCGTCTCGCGCTCGCCCACGTCGAAGTAGCCGAGCACGCCCTCGGCGTTCACGAGCGCGCGGCGGGCGCCGGCGAGCCGACCCGCGAGCCAGGCGCCGAACCCGTCCGAGAGGACGTCCCGCGCCTCGAGCGCGAGCCGGGCCTCGCAGCGCCGTCGCGCCTCGTCCGGCAGCGTCGCCAGCCGGGCGCGCTTGGCCTCGACCATGTGGGGCAGATCCACCTCGACGTATCTCTCCACGCCCGCGTCGCACACCGACCACACGCCCCGAGGTGAGAGACCGGCGCCGATCTCGACCACGACGTCTGGCCGCGCGCGCGCGATCTCGGCGTCGATCGTGCGGTGGCGGTAGGCCAGCACGTCGACGAGCAGGGGCGAGCGCCCGGAGGCCGCCGCGACCCACTCGCCCGCGCCGCGGAAGAGCCAGTACAGGCGGCGGCCGCGCGGCGTCGCGAAGTGCTCCGCGTAGGGCAGTCCGAGGCGATGCCATGCGTAGGCGGTGTAGTGGGCGGTCGGGCCGATGCGCTCGTCGCGGGACACGGGCGCATCGTCGCACGTCGGGCGCTCGGCTCAGCGCTGCATGCGCGCGACCACGTCGCCCATCGAGCGCGCGAGCTCGGCCGGGCCACGGAGCAGCGAGAAGCCGCCGGCGCGGAACATGCGCGGTAGGTGGTGCCGTGCCTCCCGGTCCATCGCCAGCGCATGCACGTGCACGCCACGCCCGTCGGCCTCGAGCACGGCGTGGGCGACGTCGGCGATCCCGTAGCGCCCCTCGTAGCGGTCGAAGTCGTTCGGCTTGCCGTCCGTGACCAGGAGCAAGAGGCGACGTCGCGCGGCGCAGCGCTCGAGGACCGTCGTGCCGTGTCGCAGCGCCGGGCCGATGCGCGTGTATCCGGCAGGCTCGAGGCTCGCGAGGCGGTGGCGCGCGCGCGTCCACTCCTCGCGCATCCCCTTCACCACGATGAAGCGGCAGTCGGCGCGCGTGTGGCTGGAGAACGCGGCGATCCCGAGCTCGTCGACGCGCCCCGAGAGCGCCTCGGCGAGCACCAGCGTCGCGTCGCGCTCGACGTCGAGCACCCGCTGCCCTTCGATCCACCCGTCCGTGGACAGGCTCGCGTCGACGAGGAGCAGGACGGCGAGATCGGGGCTGTGCCGCCGCAGCGACCGGTAGAGGCGATCGGGCGGAGTCGCGCGCGCGGCCAGCGCGGCGTGGCGATCGACCATCGCGTCGTCGTCGACGTCCGGTCCGTCGAGCTGACGCGCGCGCGGCCGGCGGGCGAGCTCGAGCCGGGCGAGCTCGGCCCTCACGGCGTCGATGCGCGGCCGGGCGGCGAGCGCCTGGCGTCCGACCTCCGTCTCGGCGGCCCGCGCGCTCGTCTTCTCGACCACCGGCGCGACCCGGACGCGGCACCAGCCGGGGCGGAACACGCGCGCAGGCTCGTTCCACTCGTCGTAGGGGATGCCGTCGACCGCCTCACCGGCGAGCTCGCCGCCGCCGCTCTCGAACATCGCGTCGACCCGCATCAGCGAGCTCGTCTGCTCGTCCGAGCGGACCACCTCGCGCAGGTCGAGCTCCTTCAGCGCCTCGGCGTGGGCCTCGATCTCGTCGGACCCGTCGAGCTGCTTCTTGCCCCCCGCGTGCTCCTCGAGGGTGTGCAGCTTCTCGAACGAGTGGACGAGCGGGTTGTCCGCCTGCGGGCGAGGGTCGAGCTGCTTCTGCCGGACGCGGTCGCGGCGCTTCGCGCTGATCTCGGTCCCGCGGGGAAGGTTCTTCGGGTCGTGTCCGTCTCCCGAGAGGAGCGTCGCCGCCTCGCGCGGCGCGAGCCAGCCCCAGAGAGGGAAGGGCGCCGGCATCGGACTGCCGTGGTGCGCCGGCGCCAGGCTGCGCGCGCGTGCGACCAGCCCGTCCGCGTCTCGAGGGGGCTCCTCCTCGAGCGTGCCGGCGACCATCGCCCGCAGCACCAGATCGAGCGAGCCCCGGCCCGGCGGCCGGGCACGTAGCGCCACGTCCGAGAGCCGCGCGAGATCCTCCGTCGCACCGGGGAGCTCCGCCTGCACGCGGACCCGCGCCGCCGCGAACGCCATCGCCGTCGCGAGCACCCTCTCCGCGTCGCTCAAGGGCTCGCGCGGGACGAGCTCGAGGCCGAGGACGCTCGCCGCGAGCACCGCCCGCAGCAGGTACGCTCGCTCGTTGTCCTCGCGCGTGCCGGCGAAGTCGAGGTGCCCGGGGAGCAAGACGACGCCGGGACCGACGCCGCCCTCGGCCTCCGCTTCTCGGATCGTCAGCGCTCGCCCCGCGGTCGCGATCGCCACGGCGCGCAGACGATCGACGAGCGGTGCGAGCGTGGCGCGCCGCGCGAGCACCTCGGGCGACTCTCGCGGCGCGAGCAGCTCTCGGCCGCGTCGCCACGCCCAGCCGAAGAGCTTCTCGTCCCAGCTCATCGGAGCCCCCGGCCCATCAGAACGCGAGATCCGCCAGGTCCCCGAGCGCGCGGAGCGTCGTCTCGTCGTCCGTGAGCGGCTCGGCGATCGCCACGCGACAGGCCGTCCGCGGCGCCACGCCGGCGTGGATCAGGCGCGCCGCCGCGACGAGCAGACGGGTGGACGCGGTCTCGGCCAGCCCCGCCTCGTGCAGGGCCCGGACCTTGTTGGCCAGCGCGACCAGGCGCTTGGCGACGCTCGCCTCGACACCCGCCTCTCTCGCCACGATCTCGGTCTCGATCTCGGCCTCGGGGTAGCTCATGCCGATCGCGACGAAGCGCTGCCGCGTGCTGGGCTTGAGATCCTTGGGCCCGCGGCGATAGCCGGGGTTGAAGCTCGCCACCAGCGCGAAGCCGGGCGCCGCCTTCAGCGCTTCGTCGTGGCGGTCGACGAAGAGCTCGCGCCGGTGGTCGGCCAGCGGATGCAGCACGACGATGACGTCCTCGCGCGCCTCCGCGACCTCGTCGAGGTAGAGGATCGCGCCCGCGCGCACGGCGCGGGTGACCGGTCCGTCCTGCCAGACCGTCTCGCCGCCCCGCACGAGCCAGCGCCCGAGCAGGTCGGCCGAGCTCGTCTCGTCGTTGCAAGCGACCGTCACCAGGGGGCGACCGAGCTCGTGCGCGATCGCCTCGACGAGCCGCGACTTGCCGCACCCGGTCGGTCCCTTGAGCAGCACCGGCAGGTGCGCGTCCACGGCGCGCCGGAGCACCTCTCGCTCGCGACCGACGCTCCGGTAGTAGGGCGCGGGGGAGGGATGCAGGCCGTCCATCGCCGTCACTCCGCGGGCGCCGGCTCGCTCGCCTCGGAGGCGGCCGGCTTCTCGGGCTTCTCCGACTTCTCGGCGGCGGGCGGCTCGTTGCGCTCGACCTCGCCCTTCGGCATGCCGTGACGGATGAAGTTCCACACGTACGCGATGATGCCGAGCGTGAAGAGCGACGCCGCGAGCAAGAGGCCCCAGAAGTGCACCTCGATCTCGCGCTGCACGTCGAGGAACTCCATCCCGAGCCTCCGCTCGAGCACCACCTGCGTGACGCCGGCGACCGCGAACGCGAGGGTCATCGCGATCATGCCGATGTTCGACGTCCAGAACGCGAAGGTCGCGCTCGTCGCGTCGTGCAGGCTCCGCCCCGTCAGGGCGGGCGTCGCGTAGGCGATGATCGCCAGGACGATCATCGCGTAGGCGCCCCAGAACGCCATGTGGCCGTGCATCGCCGTCACCAGCGTCCCGTGGGTGTAGAGGTTCACCTGCGGGATCGTGTGCGCGAAGCCCAGGAAGCCCGCGCCGACGAAGCTCATGACGCCGCAGCCGACGGTCCACGCGAGCGCCGTGCGGTTCGGGTGCTGGCGCCCGCCCTTGCGCGCGATCGTGATCGCGTAGATGGCCATGCCGAGGAAGGCGAGGGGCTCGAGCGCGCTGAAGATGCCGCCGATCGCCAGCCAGTAACGCGGCGTGCCGATGAAGTAGTAGTGGTGGCCGGTGCCGAGGATGCCGGACAGGAAGGTCATCCCCACGATGACGTAGAGCCACTTCTCCACGACCTCGCGGTCCATCCCGGTGAGCTTGATGAGGAGGTAGCTCAGGATGGCGCCCATGATCAGCTCCCAGACGCCCTCGACCCAGAGGTGGACCACCCACCAGCGCCAGTAGGAGTCGAGGGTCTGGCTCGCGGTCGGGATCATCCCGGGCAGATAGAGGAGCGCGGCCATCAGGAGCCCGAAGAAGAGGACGGAGCTCGTCGTGGTGATGCGCCGTCCCTTCCACGCGGTCATGCCGATGTTGGCGACGAAGAGCAGGACGTCGATCACGACGAGGTAGTCGAGCGGCCTCGGGATCTCGAGGAACTTCCGGCCCTCGAACCAGCCGAAGTGGAAGCCGACGACCGCCGTCACGCCGACGATCACGAACGCGCCCCACTGCACGTAGGCGAGCTTCGGCCAGTAGAGCTCGCGGTCCGCCTCCTCGGGCACGATGTAGTACGCGGCGCCGAAGAACCCGGAGAGCAGCCACATCACGAGCAGGTTCGTGTGCGTCGCGCGGGCGGTGTGGAAGGGGATGAGGTCGTGCAGGCCGTCGTAGCCGGCGTGCGCGAACCCCATGATGAATCCGTAGACGATCTGCAGGCTGAACAGCAGCATGCAGGTCGCGAAGAAGTACCAGGAGACGCGCTGCGATTCGTACTTCACGAGTGACCTCCGCTGACGTGCTGGGTGCGCAGCCACGTGCTCAGCTCGTCGATCTGCGCGTCGGTGAGTGGCAGGCGAGGCATGCGCGTGCCGGGGCGCACCGCGTTCGGGTCGCGCAGCCAGCGCGGGAAGAAGTCGGCGTCGAGGCGGTCGGCGACGCCGTCGAGCGCAGGTCCGACGTTGCCACCGCGTCCTCCGAGCGCGTGGCAGGGCACGCACATCTGGCCGAAGATCGCGGGCCTGCCGTCGTCGGGCTCACCGCTCGCGACGGCACCGGTCGGGGGTGTGCGCATCGCGAGCACGGGCTGGGCGGGGAAGCCGTTGAGGTCCATCGCGTCCGTCCACTCGAAGAACGCGACGAGGTCGTCGATCTCGGTCTCGGTGAAGTCGTAGCGCTGCATGCGCCGCTGACCGGGGTACATCATCTCCGGATCACGCAGCATCGCGCGTATGAACTCCGGCCCGCGGCGGGAGTACACCCGCGTCAGCTCCGGCGCGTAGTACGCGCCCTCGCCGAGCAGCGTGTGGCAGCCCATGCAGTTGCTCGAGTCCCAGAGATCCTTTCCGCGCGCCACGGCTGGCGTGATCGCGTCGGAGTGGGTCTGGGCGGGGATGCGCCCGAACGTATCGACCGTCAGGCCGATGAACGCCAGGCCGCACAGAGCGGTTCCCCCGAGGAAGAAGGCCTTCGCAGCAGACTTGGACAGCATCGCCGTCGTGACTACCCGCGCCCTACACGCGCCCTCTGATCTGGATCATGCTCGGGCGCGCTCGTGCGACACCGCACCGCCGCACCTGTCCCGCCGCTCCCGGGTGGGTATCTCACACGTGGAGGCACGATCGATGGCGCGCGCGACCGGCATGCGAGCCGGGCTCTTCGACGAGAGGCCGTTCATCCTCTTCTGGGAGACCACGCGCGCGTGTGACCTCGCCTGCCGTCACTGCCGTGCGTGCGCCCTTCCGGAGCGCGACCCGCGCGAGCTCTCGACCGCCGAGGGAAAGGCGCTCCTCGACGAGGCCCACGCGATGGGCGTCCCCCTCGTGGTCCTGACCGGCGGCGATCCGGCCAAGCGCGAGGATCTCGTCGAGCTCGTCCGCTACGGGACGAGCATCGGGCTGCGCATGGCGCTGACGCCGAGCGCGACGCCGCTCGTGACGGAAGAGCTCCTGCGCGAGCTGCACGCCGCCGGCCTCGCGCGCCTCGCCCTCTCGATCGACGGCGCGACGCGCGGGATGCACGACGGGTTCCGCGGGGTCGACGGCGTGCTCGAGCGGACGGTGTCGCTCCTGCGTGCGGCCCGCCAGATCGGGCTGACCACGCAGGTGAACACGTCGGTCACGCGGATGAACCGGCACGAGCTCGAGGACGTCGCGCGCCTGGTCCGGGAGCTCGACGTCGCCCTCTGGAGCGTCTTCGTCGTCGTGCCCACCGGCCGTGCCATCCACGACGTGCTGCTCGACGCGGGCGAGGTCGAGACGCTGCTCGAGTGGCTCGCGGAGCTCGCGGCGTCGGCGCCCTTCGACGTGAAGACCACGGCGGCCCCGCAGCTGCGGCGCGTGCTCTTGACGCACAAGGTGTCGCGGCAGGACGTCGTCGGGCTGGAGGACGGCATCGGCCGATCCCCGCGCGGGATGACCGACGGACAGGGCGTCGCCTTCGTGTCTCACGTCGGTGACATCTTCCCGAGCGGGTTTCTCCCCGTCGACTGCGGCAACGTGCGACGAGAGGGGCTCACCCGGACGTACCGTGATCACCCGCTCTTCCGATCGCTGCGCGACGCGGACGCTCTCGGAGGCAAGTGCGGTCTGTGCGAGTTCCGGCGCGTGTGCGGGGGCTCGCGCGCGCGCGCGTACGCGACGAGCGGCGACCCGCTGGCCGAGGATCCCGGGTGTGCATACTTGCCGCGGCCGGTGAGGCAGCCGTGACGACGGTCGTGGTCGGCGCCGGCGTCGCGGGCCTCTCCGCGGCGCTGACGCTGGCGCGGGCAGGTCGGGACGTTCGCGTCCTCGAGAAGAGCGACCGCGTCGGCGGGCTCGTCGAGAGCGAGGCGACGGAGGACGGCGTCCTGCTCGAGCACGGGGCGGACGGACTGCTCCTGCACAAGAAGGGCGCCGGAAGGACGCTCGCCGAGCTCGACCTCGCGTCGGACATCGTCGACGGCGGCCCGGCGCCGCGCCGCGCCTGGATCGCCTCGGAGCACGGACTGCGACCGATCCCCGAGGGGCTCTTCGCGCTGCGGCCGAGCGCGGCCGTGGCGCTGATGACGAGCGACGTGCTCACGCTCCGAGGACGGGCGCGCCTGGCGCTCGAGCCATTCATCCCGGCTCGACGCGCCGCCGCGGACGAGAGCGTCGCGTCGTTCGTCGGGCGCCGCTTCGGGCCGGAGATGGTGGAGGAGCTCTTCGACCCGCTCATGGCGGGCGTGTATGGCGCCGGGGCGGGCCGCCTCGGGGCGCAGGCCGCGATGCCCCAGCTCGTCGAGCTCGAGCGCCGTCACGGGAGCGTCTCGCTGGGGGTCGCCCGGCGCGGGAAGCTCGAGGGACCGACCGGCCTGGTGACGCTGCGAGGCGGCATGGGTCGCATCGCCCTGGCGATGGCCGAGCGCCTGGGCGGCCGCATCACGACGGGCATCGACGTGCAGGGGCTCACGCTCGAGCGAGGCGGGGTCACCCTCCGCTGCGCCGACGGGAGCGTCGTCGAGGCCCGGCAGCTGGTGCTCGCGCTGCCGGCCCACGCGTCGGCGCGGCTCCTCGAGCGTGCCGATCCGGACCTCGCCGCCGAGCTCCTCGCGATCGAGCACTCCTCGGTCGACGTCGTCTCGCTCGCCTACGCGCGCGACGCGGTCCGCCACCTGCCCGCGGGAACGGGCTTCGTCGTCGCGGCCCGCCTCGGCCTCGCGACCCACGCCTGCACGTTCGCGAGCGAGAAGTGGCACGGGCGCGCGCCCGCAGATCGCTTCGTCGTGCGGGCCGTCGTCGGCGGCTCGGAGCGTCCTTTCGACGAGGTGGCCCGCGGCGCGCGCGAGGATCTCCGCAGGCTCGTCGGGCTCGAGGCCGAGCCCCTCTGGGTGCGCGTGAGACGCAGGCCGCGCGCACTTCCCGTCTACGGCGTCGGTCACACGGCGCGCGTCGAGCGCATCCGGGTCGGAGCCCGAGCCCTCGGGCCGATCGCGCTGGCGGGCAACGCCTACGAGGGCGTCGGCGTACCGGACTGCCTCGCGAGCGGGACGCACGCGGCCGAGGAGCTGCTTCGCGCCTGAGACGGGCGCGGCCGCGGGGCGTCAGATCTCGTCGAGAACCTGCGCCCGCATACGGGCAGGGGAGGGAAGCACCGTCGCGTCCGGCTCGAGCACGAGCAGCCCCTCGCGTCGCCAGGCGCTGAAGCACCGGATCACCGTCTCGACGCGCGCATCGACGTAGCTCGCGATCTGGGCGCGGGCCAGGGCGAGCGGGATCGCGGTGCTCCCGTCGTCGCGTTCGTCGCCGAATCGATCGGCGAGGTCGAGCAGGAAGACGGCGATGCGTCGCGGGACGGAGCCGGCCGTCAGCACGTCGATCTTCGAGTGCAAGAGGCGCGCGTGGTCGAGCAGCAGGCGCCGCATCGCGGTCCCGAGCGCCAGGTCGTGCTCCAGGCGCTGCAGCACGAGGTGAGCGGGGATGCGGAGCACCTCGAGCTCGGTGGTGCTCGCGACCGAATTGGCGATGTACGAGCGCCTCTCGAGCGCCACCGGGACCGCCGGATACTCGCTCGGGCCGAAGAACGCGACGAGCGTCGGCTCGCTCCCCGCGGTCGCGCGCTGCAGCTCCAGCACTCCGCGCGTGACCTGGTGGAAGTGCTCCGCGGGCTCGCCCCGGGTCCAGATCCGGGCGCCTCGGTGGTAGCGCTTCAAGGTGCAGGCGTCGGACACCGTTCGAACGAAGGTCGGGTCGCAGTCGCGGAACATGCGTCCCGCCGCCAGCAGTCGCGCGATCCGGGCGCGGTCGCTCACTGCCTTCGAGGCGTCGGGGATCTCGGTTCCGGTCATCGATTCAGTGCGCCACTCGCTGCTCCAGCACGATGGCAGAAGGGAACAATAGCTCGTTCTCGATCCAGACGTGACGCCTGAGATCGGCGTGGTGCGCCCGGAGGCCCTCGTAGAGCGCCGACCAGCTGGCGCAGGCCTGGCTGGGGATCTCGAACCCGTTCGTGACCCGCACCAGCTCGTCGAGGATGCGGCCGGCCTCCTCGTGGTCGGCGACCATCGCCTGGATCGGTCGGGACAAGGGCCCGAAGGGGGCCGCGGGCGGCCGGGCGTTCGCGCGCACGGCCTCGTCCAGGGCGACGATGAAGGGGAACAGGACGCGCTCCTCCTTGATCATGTGCGTCTCGAGCGCGTCGAACAGACCCTGCACGAGCTCCTCGACGGCGACGAGCTCGCTGTGCTCCGCACCGTGGCGCGCCGCGACCTCGGTCGCGAGCGAGCGCAGCCGAGGTCCCTCCGCCCGCGTGAACGCGTGGTGCCCGTCGCGCACGAGACCGACGAGCTCCGTCACCGAGCGCCCCGCCAGCTCGGCGAACGCCGGCGGGTCGGCGGACCGCGCGGCGCCTCTCTCGAGGGCCGCCATGACCTCGGCGAGCTTCGCCCCCGCGCTCGCGCAGGCCTCGGCCAGCGTCCGGCGCGACCCGCAGCACCAGTCGACGCGATACGCGTCCAGCACGCCGATCGCGGCCGGACGCTGGCGCACGATGTCGCGCAGGAGCATGGTCGGATCGATCGGCGCGGAACGCGACACGAGGCACCTCGTCCCGCGGACGTAGGCACTGTCGCACCTCGCGGGGTGATCTAGATCAGCGCTCGCTGGCGGCGAGCGCCTAAAGCACGAACGGCCGGCCAAGATCGGCCAGAGGAGTGATTGGACATGAGCGAGTCGGACAAGATCCTCGGGCGGCGAACCCTCTTGCGTCGTGCGCTGGTCGTGATTGCAGCGTCGCCAGTGCTGGGCGCGGCCCTCACGTCCTGCGGTGGCGGACCCAGCTGCACCACGGACGGCCTCGGGCCGCCCCAGCTGGCCATCCGTTCGGGCCTGCACTACGTCCAGGTGGCGGCAGACCCCGCGCGGCGTTGCGCGGGCTGCCAGCTCTTCACGGGGACCCCCGATGCCTGCGGGACGTGCTCGTCGGTCCCCGGCAGCATCGACCCGAACGGCTCCTGCGACGCGTTCATCGCGCGCGCGTAGCCACCCGTGCTCCGTGCTCGAGCTCCGGCCCGTCCTGGGCCGGAGCAGGTGCTCGCGCTGCCGAGCACTCGGGCTGATCGTGCGCGCCGACGTAGAAGACGACGCCCCGCTGGCGGCCCTGGCCGTGAGCGCGGGCGTCGTCGCGCGTTCTTCCGCCTCGCCATCGTCCTCGAGCTGCGAGCCCGCGGTAGCTGATCTGGGTCATGCCTGCTGCGGGGATGGGGCCTAGGGCTCCCGCGAAGACGGAGGTGACCTCATGGCCGCGCGCTCATACGTACCCTTTCTCGCCGCGAGCGTGCTGCTCGCGTGCGGCTCGCCCCCTGCCACGGAGGCGCCCGAGCCCGCCGAGCCGGCGCCGGTCGACCCGACCCAGCGACCCATACCGGAGATCGACGTCGCCTCGCTGCCGGTCGTCGACGCCGTCCTCGGCGTGCCGCCGCTCGCCGCCCCGCCGGTCGATCGCGACGCGCCCGCGCACGTCCGCGTGACGCTCGAGGTGCAGGAGACGACGCGCGAGATCGCGGACGGCGTGACGTACACCTTCTGGACCTACGGGGGCACGGTGCCCGGCCCGATGATCCGCGTTCGGCGCGGCGACTACGTCGAGCTGCACCTCGCGAACCGCCCCGACTCGACGATGCCGCACAACATCGATCTGCACGCGGTCACCGGTCCGGGCGGCGGTGCGACGAGCACCTTCACCGCGCCGGGCCACCAGACCCAGTTCTCGTTCCAGGCGCTGAACCCGGGCGTGTACATCTATCACTGCGCGACCCCGCCGGTCGGCATGCACGTGGCGAACGGCATGTACGGCCTGATCGTCGTCGAGCCCGAGGAGGGCTACCCGACGGTCGATCACGAGTACTACGTGGTGCAGGGCGACTTCTACACGCAGGGCGACTACCGCGAGCCGGGCCTGCAGCCCTTCTCGATGGCCCGCGCGATCCACGAGGACCCCGCGTACATCCTCTTCAACGGCCGCGACGGCGCGCTCGTCGGCGATCGCGCGATCACCGCCGACGTCGGCCAGACGGTCCGCATCTTCTTCGGCGTCGGCGGCCCGAACCTGACCAGCTCGTTCCACGTCATCGGCGAGATCTTCGACCGCGTGTGGCCGGAGGGCGGCTCCACGCAGTCCACCGACGTGCAGACGACGTCCGTGCCGCCGGGTGGCTCGGCGATCGTCGACTTCCGGGTCGACATCCCGGGCACGTACATCCTCGTCGACCACGCGCTGATCCGCGCCTTCAACCACGGCGCCCTCGGCATGCTCCGCGTCTCGGGCGACGAGAACACCGTCGTGTACTCGGGGCGGCAGATGGACGAGACCTACCTCGGCGAGCACACGGGCGCGGTCGCCACGAGCGGCGCCGACGGGGGCGTCGGCGGACAGGGCGAGGCGACCTTCATCGGCATCTGCTCGACCTGCCACCAGCGCGACGCGACCGGCCTCGCGGGTGTGTTCCCGCCGCTCGCGAGCTCCGACTACCTGATGGCCGATCGCGACCGCGCCATCCACACGGTCCTGGCCGGCCTGAACGGCCCCGTCACCGTCAACGGCCAGACCTTCAACGGCGTCATGCCGCCGCTGGCGAACCTGACCGACCACGAGATCGCCGAGGTCCTGACCTACGTGCGGACCCACTTCGGCAACACCGCGACCGACCCCGTCACCGCCGAGCAGGTGGCCGCCGTCCGCGCCACGCTCCCGCCGCCGCCGGGCGGACACCCGTAGAGGAATGGCCATGGGCGCTGCTCGCAGCTCGCTCGTCCTGACGGCCCTGGCGCTGGCGCTGGCCAGCGCGCCGGGCCCGCGGCTCGTCGCGCAGGACCGAGCAGCGCTCATGCACCGCGTGCCATCCGCGCGCTTCGTGCCGTTCTACTCCGGCTCCACCGGTCAGCCGGTCGACGTCGAGGCGTTCGACATGGACGAGCACGCCGTCACGAACGCCGAGTTCCTCGCGTTCGTTCGGGAGAGCGCGCGCTGGCAGCGCACCACGGTCGCGCGCCTCTTCGCCGACGCGCAGTACCTCTCGCACTGGGCCGGCGACACCGAGCTCGGCGCGAGCGCTCGGCCCGAGCAGCCCGTCACCTTCGTGTCCTGGTACGCGGCGCGCGCGTACTGTCGCGCGCAGGGGGAGCGCCTGCCGACGGAGGCCGAGTGGGAGCTCGCCGCGCAGGCGGACGCCCACACGGCCGACGCGCACCGCGACCCGGAGTTCGTCGCGCGCATCCTGGACTTCTACACGCGACCGCACGCGGCCATCGGCGACGTCGGCTCGCTCGAGCCCAACGTGTTCGGCATCCGCGACCTGCACGGCCTGATCTGGGAGTGGGTCGACGACTTCAACGCGTCCATGGTGAGCGTGGACGACCGCACGCGCGGCGACGCCCAGGCGTCGCGCTTCTGCGGCGGGGCGAGCCTCGGCGCGGCCGACGTCGCCGACTACGCCGCGTTCATGCGCTACGCGTTCCGCTCGAGCCTCCGCGCGTCCTACACGGTCCACAACCTCGGATTCCGCTGCGTTCGCAGCGTCGCCACGGAGCCACGATGACGTCCACGATCGTTCGAGGTGGTGCGCTCGCGCTCGCGGCGATGCTCGTCGTCGCTTGCGGGCACGAGGCCGAGGAGGCCCCGCACTGCGCTTGCCAGCACGACCACGAGCACGCCGGGCTCCCTGCGCTCGGCCCCCTCGACGGCGCCTCCCTCTATCAGCTCGACGCCGCGTTCACCGATCAGGACGAGCGCCCGTTCAGCCTCGTCTCGCTCCGCGGAGAGCCGGTGCTCGTCTTGATGTTCTACGGGTCGTGCACGACGGTGTGCCCGCTGCTGATCTCGGAGGTCGTACGCGTCGACGAGGCGCTCTCGCCCGAGGAGCGCGCGCGGCTGCGCGTGGTGCTCGTCACGTTCGACCCCGACAACGACACGCCGGAGCGGCTGCGCGCGCTCGCGGCGGAGCGCTCGCTCCCGACGCCGCGCTACAGCCTGCTGCGCGGCGACCAGGACGCGGTGCGCGAGCTGGCGATGGCGCTCGGTGTGCAGTACCGGCGAACGGCGGACGGGCAGTTCGTGCACAGCGCGATCGTGACGCTCCTCGACGCAGAGGGGCGCGTGGCGGTGCAGGCGGACGGCGTGGACGCGCCGCTCGAGCCAGTGGTGGCTCGGGCGCGCGAGCTACTGGCGGCGCACGCGGAAGGGCACGGCGCCACGAGGGAGGACGAGCGATGAGCTGGGGAACGATCTCGAGTCGGTTGCTCGGATGCGCGCTCGGCGCGTCCATGTGTGTGGGGTCCACCGCGCTCGCGCAGCCGCCGCAGCCCGGATCGGGCGACACGGCGCCGCCACCGGAGCAAGCGGCCGAGGTGCCGCCGCCGGGGCCCAGCGTCGAGGCCCGCCTCGCGGCGCTCGAGGCCCAGAGCCAGGCCCGAGCCACGGAGCTCGAGGAGGCGCGCGCGCGCGTCGCGGCGCTGGAGGCGGCCGCGGCCGCAGCGGCGGCGACGCCCGCGGCGCCGACCGGACCGACGCTCCGTCCACTCGCGTACATGATGACGCGCTTCGAGCACCGCGAGGGCTACGACGCCCTCGGCTCGACGCGCGCGCTCCAGACCGTCGGCTGCTACGGCGGCGTCGGGATGACGCCCACGCTGGCCGACAGCGACTGCATCCGCTACCGAGCGCGGGCCGGCTTCGAGATCACGAACCTCACGCTCGGCCCCGACGTCAGCGCCGTGATCCGCTTCCTGCCGCAGGTCGCGGGCTACTGGGCGCTCCCCGGCTTCGGCGTCGCCGTGCCGGGCGGCATCGGCGCCTCGAGCTCGGGCGGTGGCGTCGACGCGATGCTGGGCCTGCACGAGGGGAGCCTCGCCCTGCAGCTCGGGCCGGTCGTGCGCGCCGAGATCGGCCGCTTCGAGATGAACTACGGCGAGGGCGTCGTCATCGGCAACCTCGACTGGCACCCGAACGGCCGCGCCTTCGACGGCGCGCGTGTCCACATCACGCCCCAGCCGAGCTCGTACTGGATCGACGCGTTCTGGACGCTCGTGAACGAGGGCCACGCCGTCTCGCTCACCGGCGCGCCCGCGAACGCCGGCTTCGGACAGGCCGACCAGTACTTCTACGGCCTCTACGCGGGCCTCGGCCCGCTGCTCGACGCGCGGCCGACCACCGCGCTCGACGTGTACGCCCTGTTCCGTCAGACGAACAACCGCCTCGCCACCGACGCGATGGGTATGACGACGGAGCGCGAGTGGTCGCTGCGCGCGACGATCGGCAGCCGCTTCCGGTACCGCATCGACGCCGTCGACGTGCGCGTCGAGGGCGCGTTCCAGACCGGGCGCGAGGGCGCGGCGCGGGCGGTCACGGGCGGGTTCGGCAGCGCGCAGACGGTGCTCGCGGGGATCGCGCTCGGCGAGGTCGGGGTCTACGCCGTCGAGGATCGGCTGCGCTTCGCGCTCGAGGGGAGCTACGGGTCCGGCAACGCACCCTGCACGGGCGCGGGCTGCACGGACTCCATCCAGGAGGGCTACGACACGCTGTTCCCGACCGCGCACGCGTTCCTGGGCTTCACGGACGTGATGGGCCATCGCACCAACAGCGCGGCGGGCGCGTTCCACTTCTCGGGCAGGCCCGTCGACCAGCTGGTGATCAACCTCGACTGGCACGTCTTCGTCGTTCCCGAGCGCGCCGCCGGCATCGCCAGCAACTACGCCGGGCAGGAGGGGAACCTCGCGGTCCTCTGGACCCCGTTCCCGGGCCTGCGTGGCCGCGTGATGTACGGCGTCTTCCTCCCCGAGACGGCGGCATGGCGGCCCGTCGGCGCCGCGAACTACACGACCGGCCCGGTCCACTTCCTCGAGGTGGAGCTGCTCTACGTGATCCGCTGACCCGATCCGGATTTCACGGGCGGCGCGATCCGGCGCTACAATCGGCCGCGTGGCCATCGACGTCGGCAGCCGCATCCGCGACTACGAGATCATCGCGCGGCTGAAGGCCGGCGGGATGGCGACGCTCTTCCTCGCGCGCCGCGTGGGCGCGGCCGGGTTCTCGCGGCACGTCGCGATCAAGGTCGTGCACCCGCACCTCGCGGAGGACCAGGGCTTCATCCGGATGTTCATCGACGAGGCGCTGCTCTCGGCGCGCATCCAGCACCCGAACGTGGTGCACGTCGAGGAGCTGGGCGAGGACCACGGCACGTACTTCCTCGCGATGGAGTACGTGCACGGGAGCGCGCTCTCCACGCTCCTCGGCTCGCTCGCCAAGCTCGAGCGGCGCCTCGCGCCGGACCTCGCCGTCTGGATCGCGATGCGCCTCGCGGACGGCCTGCACGCGGCGCACGAGCTGCGCGGCGACGCGGGCGAGCCGCTCGGCGTCGTGCACCGCGACGTGAGCCCGCAGAACGTGATCCTCTCGATGACGGGACACGTGAAGCTCATCGACTTCGGCATCGCCAAGGCCGCCTCGAGCTCCGGCAAGAAGACCGAGACCGGCTCGCTCAAGGGCAAGCTGCGCTACATGGCGCCGGAGCAGGCCTACGGGCACGCGGTCGATCGCCGCACCGACGTCTACGCGCTCGGCATCGTCCTGTGGGAGATGCTGACGATGCACCGGATGTTCACCGGCGCGAACGACCTGCAGATCCTCGATCAGGTGCGGGCCCCCAAGATCGCGCCGCCGAGCCAGCTCGCCCCGGGCATCTCGCCGGCGCTCGACCGCGTCGTGCTCGCGGCGCTCGCCCCGGATCCTTCGCAGCGCCCCCAGACCGCGCAGGACTTCCGCCGGATGCTGGGCGACGCGCTGCCCGCGGCGAACAACGTGGACGCCGGTCGCGTCGCGGAGGTCCTCGAGGCCGTGCTCGGCGAGCGGCTCGAGGCGCGCCGGGCGGCGCTGCCGGAGAGCCTCTCGGGCGTCTCGCTGCCGAAGACGGAGGCGGTGCCGGAGGAGCGCTCGATGAAGCGCGGCAACGCGCTGCGCACGATGACGGTCTCCGCTCCCGGTGTGCAGTACCACGCCGACGGGGAGGACAGCGTCGGGCCGAACGCGTTCCAGGAGGCGTCGGCGCCGCGCCGCACGGGGTCCTTCGCGTCGCCCCCGGCGGCCACGCCGGCCGCGCCGGCCATGGGTCGCGATCGGATGATCGCGATCGCTGCGGGTGCGATCGCGCTCGTGACCATCGGCATCCTCGCGGGCGTGCTGATCGCGGGACGCGGAGGGGATGCTGCGCCGCCGCCGACCGTCGCCGCCGTCGTCGCGACGCCGCCTCCCTCGACCAGCATCGCCGCGAGTCCGCCCGTGCCGCCACCCCTCACCGCGGTGACCGTTCCCTCCACGCCCGAGCCGGTCCCGGCGACTGCCGTCGCCGTGCCGCCCACACCGCCCGCGCACCATCCGGGCGGGCACCGGCGCCGTCCGCACGGCGTGCCCGGCGACGATCAGCCCTCGTCGGTGTCGGGCGCCGTCCCGATCTACGACGACGGCTTCGACGACCCGTGACGCGTGCGCGAAATGAACGCTGCCCGCCGAGCGTTCTGCGCGTGTGGTCGAGCAAGACCCGATCGCCCGCGCCGTGCGGCAGCTCGCCGCGGCGATCGCCCGCACGAGCGCGGTCGAGGTGCGCAGCGATGCCGAGTCCGAGGCGCGCCGGACGGACGCCGCGCTCGGTCGCGCGCGCGAGGCGCTCGGGCGTGGTGACGTGCGCGCCGCGCTCGCGGAGATCGACGCGGCGATCGGCGCCTCGACGCAGCTCTCGCCGGAGGTGGCGCTCCGGCTCGACGCGCGTGCGCTCGGGGCCCTCGCGCCGCCCGGCGGAGGACCGCGCCGTCTCTGCCGCCTCTTTCGGCTCCGCGCGAGCGTCCTCGATGCCTGCGGGCTCGAGGAAGAGGCGCTCCGGGCTCGCGAGATCGCGCACGCGCTGTCGCGGCGCCGCTGACCGAGGCATGCGAGGGTCGGCGCCATGTCGCGTCTCGCGTCCCTCTCCGCTCTCCTCTTCTCCGCTCTCTCGCTCGCGAGCTGCGGCGCGCCCACGCCTGCGACCGCCACGATCAGCGGCGACGCGTTCGACTTCAGCGTGGGCATCAGCGGCGGGATCGCCGGCGCGCACGTGTTCGTGCTCGAGGATCCCACGCTCGGCGCGACGACGGATGCCGCGGGGCACTTCCTGATCCCCGGAGTGCCCGTCGGCAGCGACGCATCGCTCGTCATGGAGCACCCGGACTACATCCTCGTCCAGACGGCGACCTTCGAGGTGCCGGCGGCGGGCCTCTCGCGCGTGACCTTCCAGGCCGTGACCCCGGACGTGCGCGACGCGCTCGCTGGCGTTCTCTCGCTGACCATCGACCCGGCGGCCTGCCAGATGGTCACGACCGTCACGCGCATCGGCCGCTCGGTGTACGACCCGGGCGCGCACGGGGAGGCCGGCGTGACGGTCACGCTCGATCCGCCGCTGCCCGCGACGTCCGGTCCGGTGTACTTCAACTCCTCCGTCATCCCGCAGCGCTCGCTGACCGAGACGTCGGACGACGGCGGCGTGCTCTTCGCGAACGTCCCGCCCGGCGACTACACGTGGACCGCGACGAAGGCGGGCGCCACGTTCGCGCAGGTGCGGATGACCTGCCGCGCGGGCGTGCTCGTCAACGCCGCGCCCCCCTGGGGTCTGCAGCGCCTGATGTGAGCCTCGAGAACGAGGTCAGGGCAAGAGGATGCGGCCGGGCGCCATCGAGGTGCCGCCCTCGGTGTGGCAGCTGTTGCAGTCGCCGCTCGGCTGCTCCGTCACCATCGCGCGCGTCCGGCCCTGGTAGTGAACCACGGCCGTGAGCGGCAGCGCGATCGGATCGAGGGAGAAGAAGTTCCCCGCCTCGTTCGGGTAGAGCATCTGCACGTTCCCGTCGTGGCCGCGCACCTCGACGACGATGGCCGCCGAGCCGTCGCCGCGCACGCCGTTGCAGTCGTCCGGCTCGTGCGCGGACGGGTACACGGTGCCGGCGATCGAGAACGCCGGCGGGGGTGGCTCCCCGGGGTCACCGCTGGTGGCGTGGCAGCTGATGCACGCCCGGCCGGGCCGCATGAGCTCGGAGCCCTCGTCCCCCAGCGTCCAGTGCGTCCCCGACGAGCACATCACCGGCGTGCCGTAGGGGTCGGTGGGGTCGGTGCACGTTCCGCGCGGCGTCCCGGCGGCCACCCACGCCTCGAGCGTCGCGATCTCGGCGGCGGTCGCCGTCGGCATCGTCCCCGGCGGCATCGGCGAGCGGGCGTCCCGCATGCGCGCGATGCTCAGCGCGACGACGCTCGTGCCGGGCATCGTGATCGAGGGCCGCGTCAGATCCTCGTAGGTCAAGAGGGACATCGGGGCCGGCGCGAGCGGTGTCGCGCCGTGGCAGACGGTGCAGCGCGCGGCCATCACCGTGGCGACGTCGCAGGGCAGACCGGAGGGGACCATGGCCGCGTCCCGCGGGACGCTCGTCCCTGCGTCGCGCGGCGGTCCGGCGAGCCCGCGCCCGTCGTCGTCGCTGCACGCGGCCAGGGCGAGGGCACCGAGCACCACGAAGATCAGTCCAGCGCGAGCTCGCATCGTCTTCTCCACCCCCGCGGTCCAACCTACGCACACGCAAGGACCGTGCACCCCCGGATCCGCGTCGTTTCCGGGCTCGGGAGTGCGCAAGCGCCTGCACAGTGCGCAGGCGGTGCCCCCTTGTGGACGCGCGGCCGCCGATCGAGACTGACCGATGACGCGGACGTCGTGACCGGCTCCATCGACATCGAGACGCAGCTGGCGACGCTCGGAGTGCTCCCCTCGGTCGACCTCGCCCTCGACGCGACGATCACACCCGAGACGCTGGCGCGCAGCCGGCCGGCGATCCCGGCGGCCACGGACGCGGCCGCGAGCGTGGGCCCCCTGCCCCGGATCGCGCTCAGCGGGGTCGACGCCGAGCACCCGCACGGCGGCGAGCCCCACGCGAGCGCGGACCTCGAGATCCTCGGCCTGCTCGGCGAGGGCGGCATGGGCCGCGTCCACCTCGCGCGGCAGCGCTCGCTCGGTCGCGAGGTGGCGATCAAGGTGCTCAAGGACGAGGCGTCGAGCGTGCACGCGACCGAGATGCTGCGCGCCGAGGCCACGATCATGGGCCGCCTCGAGCATCCCAACGTCGTGCCCGTGCACGCGGTCGGTCTCGACGGCGGCGGCCGCCTGGTCCTCGTCATGAAGCGGATCGACGGCGCGCCCTGGCGTGATCTGATGCGCGATCCACAGCACCCGCGCTGGCAGGCCTTGGCCCCTCGCGTCGAGGACCGCCTCGACGCGCACCTCTCGATCTTCGTGCAGGTCGCGAACGCGCTCGAGCTCGCACACAAGCGCGGCGTGATCCACCGGGACGTGAAGCCCGAGAACGTGCTCCTCGGCTCGCACGGGGAGGTCTACCTCGCCGACTGGGGCGTCGCGCTGCGCACCGACGACGCCACGGGGCAGGATCTCGTGGGCACGCCCGCCTACATGGCACCGGAGATGGTCGCCGGGGTCCGCGCGAGGATCGACGCGCGCACCGACGTGTTCCTCCTCGGTGCGACGTTGCACGAGGTCCTCACGGGCGCCCCGCCGAACGGGGGGCCGAACGTCCACGCGACGCTGCTCGCCGCGTACGACCCCGAGCCGCCCGTGTACGACGCGTCGGTGCCCGGCGAGCTGGCTGCGATCGCACGCCGCGCGATGGCGAAGGATCCCGCCGAGCGCTTCGCGAGCGCGCTCGACTTCCGCCGCGCGATCGACGAGGTGCGCAACCACCGCGGCTCGATCGCGCTGACACGCTCGGCCAAGCAGGAGCTGCAGGTGCTCGAGGCGATGTTCGCCGGCGAGGAGGGCGCGCACGAGGGCGCGGACCGCAAGCTCACCGAGTGCCGGTTCGCGCTCTCGTCGGCGCTGCGCGAGTGGCCCGAGAACGAGGACGCCCGACGCGCGCTGAGCGCCTGCTTGCGACTGGCCATCCGACACGAGCTCGCGCGCGAGAACCCCGGCGCCGCCCGCTCGCTCCTCGCCGAGCTGCCCGGCGGCGATGCGTCGCTCGCGTCGGAGATCGCGGCGCTCGACGAGCGGGTGCGACTCAAGGAGGCCGGGCTCGCGCGCCTCCGTAGTCTCGACGCGGACAGCGACATCTCGGTCGGGCTGGGCGCACGCGCGCTGATGTTCGCGACGCTGGTCGCGCTCGGCGTCGCGATGACCGCCTTCGTGATCCTGCGCGGCGACGGCCAGAGCGACGCGTTCGGCCCCTGGGACGTCGTGCGCTTCGGGGCGATCGTCTTCGGCGCCCTGAGCGTCGTCCTGGTCCTCGGCGGGCGCCGGCTGCTCGCCAACGCCGTGGGCCGGAGCATCACGGTGCTCTTCATGCTCGCGGTCGGGGGGCTGGTCGTGCACCGGGTCCTGGCCGCCCTGCACGACGTCCCCCCCGCCACGACGCTCTCGATGGATCTCGTCGTGCTGGGCGTCGTCGCAGGCGCGTCGGGGACGGTGATCCCCCGCGCCGCCTGGTCCGCCGCGCCGGTCCCGGTCGCGATCGCGCTCACGCTCGCCTATCCGGAGCGCGTCCCGATGATCTTCTCGATCTCGACGCTCGCGATGATCCTCATCGTCGTGGTCGTGGGCATCCTCGAGCTCCGCTCACGCCGCCTGAGGCCGTCCTCGTAGCCGCGATCGCTTCCACGGGATCGTGGTCGCGCGACACGACCCGGGCGCGCTCAGCGGCGCGCAGGAGCGGCGGCGCGATCGAGCTCCATACGGACGGCGGTCGCGAGGCGTGCGAACTCGATCGGCTTCTCGAGGAAGGGCAGGGGGCGCCCCGCGGCATCCAGGACTCGCGCGCGGTCCGCGTAGCCGGACATCAGCACGATTCGGGTGTCCGGCCATCGCTGCATGACAACGCCCTCGAAGTCCTCGCGCGATCCGCACGGCATCACGCTGTCGAGCAAGAGCAGATCGATGCGTTCACGCACGAGGATCTCTGTCGCGACGGCGACGCTTTCGGCGCACAGCACGTGGTAGCCGAGCGTCTGCAGCATGCGGCGCACTACGTCCAGCACGCTCAGGTCGTCGTCGACGACGAGCACGGACTCGGTTCCGCGCGGCGTGCTCAGCGAGGGACGGGCGGACGGGTCGACGTCGCTCGCGGCGACGACCAGCGGCAGGTGCACGCGGAAGGTGGTGCCACCACCGACGCGGCTCTCGACGCTGACGAAGCCGTTGCACTCGCGCACGATCGCCTCGACGGTGGCAAGTCCGAGCCCCGTGCCGACACCGGGCGCCTTGGTCGTGAAGAACGGCTCGAAGACATGGGCGACGACCTCGGGGCTCATACCCTCGCCGGTGTCCGTGACCTGCAGCTCCACACACGCGCCGTGCGGCGGCGATCCGTTCAGCGCTCGCTCCACGCGGCGCACGGCCACGAGAATCGTCCCGCCCTTTGGCATCGCATCCCGCGCGTTGACCACGAGGTTGAGCAACACCTGCTCCAGCCCGGTGACCGCTGCCAAGACGTTCCCTGCGTCGGGGTCGACGTCGAGCTGGAGCGTCACCGCTTCGCCCAGCGAGCGTCGCAGCAGCTGCGCGAACTCGTTCACCACGGCGGCGGGTGCGATGACGACGGGCGCCTGCACCTGCCTGCCGGCGAACGAGAGCATCTGCCGGGTCAGCGCCGCGCCGCGAGCGCACGCGTCGATCGCGTCACCGAGCAACTTCTGCGTCTCGCCCCGATCGCCCTCGATCAGCGCCAGCTGCGTGCTCCCCAGGATGATCGTGAGCAGGTTGTTGAAGTCGTGGGCCACACCCCCGGCCAGCCGGCCCAGCACCTCGTGCTTCTGTGCGCGCAGGAACTTCGCGTTGAGGATCTGGCGCTCGGCGGCGCTCTCCCGTAGCGCGGCGTTCGCGCCTTCGAGTTCTCGAGTGCGCTGTCTTACACGGTCTTCGAGCGTGCGCCGGATCTCCTCCAGCGCCGCGGTGCGAGCCTCGAGATCGGACTTCTGTTGGCGAATCGTCTCCTGCTTCTCTGCCAGGACGCGCGAGTGCTCGCGCAGGTGCTCTTTGCTGCGATCGATCTCGAAGATCGTCTGCGTCAGCAGGCTCGCCTTCTGTTGAGCGAGGTAACTCACCGCGCGCATGTGCAGCGCGCGCTCGACCAGTCCGCGGTTCGTGCTCTGGATCGCGGCGAGATTGCGGATGCCTTCGGTTCGAACATCCACCGCCATGGCCCCTCAGTGCGCCACCGCGTCGTCTTCGAGATCGACGCCGCAGCGAAGGTTCTTCAGATGCTCGAACGCTTGTCCGATCTGCTCTCCCTCGAGCACCGAGCCGTGCTGAGGCAGCACGCGGTCGAGCGCGAGCGCCTGAAGGCGCGCGAGCCCCTGCCGAAGCAGCGCGCCAGACGGCATGTACTCCTGGTGCCATGCCGTCATAGCGCCGAGGAAGTCACCACGCGCGAACAGAGACCAACTCGAGGAGACGCCGCCGAAGAGGTCGCTCGTGAACAGCGAGCGCGTTCGTTCGTCATAGGTCGCGATAGCACCTGGCGCATGCAAGTAGGGCGTCGGCAGAAACCGTAGAACGCGCCCGCTGCGCAGCGTGAGCACGTTGTCGTGCTCATCGCACGCCCACAACTCCGAGCGCGGTCCGAGGTGCCGGATCAGCCGTATCGTTCGTGAGTGGGCCACCACGCGTAGGTCGGGGCGGTCGATGACGTCTTCGACGATCGCGAGGTTGCCGCACACGTCGGGATCCTGGTGCGAGGCAACGATCGTCGAGATCTCCGAGGGTCGGACCATGTCGATGACCTTGCGCATCGAGACGGCGAAATCGGGGATTGATCCTGGGTCGAAGAGCACGGCCTCGTCGTCGTCGATGAGCAAGTACGGGTTGCAGTGCAACCGCGCCTGCTCGTCGTAGAAGCCTACCCAGTGAATGTCGCGAGTGACTGCGACCGCTTCGTCGAAGCGTTCCTCTTTCATGATCCCCCTGGCTCGCCTAGCGCCGAGACATCGAAGCGGCAAGTCGCCACTCTGCTGGGCGGGCCACCGGAGGGCACGGTACGTCGTACCGCGAGCAGGTTACGCGGAGAGCTCGGGCGGGCAGAGCGGTCCGATGCAGGGCGAGACCCACGTGCCGGCGCCTCCGTCCGGCGGCGGGCCGGCCTCGGTCGAGGGCGCGGTGCAGACGCAGCACGCGGCTGTCGACGTCTGGCCGATGGTGCAGGCCTGCCCCTGCATGCTGCAGCTGCTACCGGTGCTCTGCCCACAGGCCGAGGTCGCGAGCGCGACGGACACGAGGGCGAGCGAGCGAGCGAAGCGGAGATAGTGCGGAGCGTCCTGCATGTGCCCATCCTCGCACAGCCCGAGCGCCGGGAGGGCGTCGTCGTCCGTGACCGGGCGTGGGGACGCCTCGAGACCCCGACGAGACGTCGGGCCCGCCCTCGCTCCCGAGCCCCGCCATCGTCGTCCACTTCGCCGCGTCGATCGCGACGACGGGCTCGCTCGCGACGTCGGCGCACGCGCCGAGCTCCCGCGCGACACCGAGCGCCGCCAGTCGACGCTGACTCGCTCTCGCCCTCGCGATACGCTGGGCGCGTGCGAGTCGCGGCGGCGTTCGTGCTCTTCCTGGTCGCCGGATGCTCGGGTCCGACCCCACGGACGTCGGACGGCGGCGCCGGCATGGACGCCTTCGCCGCGGACGCGTCCTCCGCCGACGCGGCGTGGGCCGACGCCCGGATCGACGCGGCGACGCTCCCCGACGCGGGGCCCGTTCCCTGCGGCTCGCCGCCCGGCGACCTGATCGACGGTCGCTTCGAGGACGGTCTCGCCGGCGACGTGCCGCCGACCTGGCAGATCCGCTCGCCCAGCACCGCGGCCGCGTGCGGTGGCGGACACCTCGCGATCGTCGCCGGCGAGCCGCGCTGCGGCGGGAGTGCGCTCGCGATCGACGCGATGGGCAGCTGGGACTGCACCGCGATCCAGAGCTTCACGGACTACTCGACCGTCACACCCGGCCGGACCTACCGCATCAGTGCGCACGTGCGCGCCGAGCGCCAGGACAACCCGGCCGCGTGGTTCGTGATCGGTCTGCAGTGGCTCGACGCGAGCGACGCGGTCTTCGGCGACGAGAAGAACCCGCGCCCCGTCGACGTGAACTACGACTTCACCGATCTGAGCTGGGACCTCGTCGCGCCGCCGAACGCGCACCGCGCGGTGATCTGGCTCAGCGGCCACTACCCGGGGCGCGTGACCTACGACGACGTGTCGTTCTCGCCCGTGCCCTGACGCGCGCCCTCGGGGCAGCCCCTGGGCCGCCGCGGTAGGACGCACCACGAAGGACATCGCGGACCCGCTCGCCGCAGACGCGCTGCGCGAACTGGCTTCGTCTTCGCGGGTGAGCCTAGGCTGCGCCAATGGAACCCACCGTGACGGAGCTCGGGCACCTGGAGACGCGCGTGGCGCACCTCGAGCGGGAGGTGCGTCGCTGGAGGCTGACCTTCCTCCTCGCCGCCGGCGTCGTCAGCGCGGTGGCATGCAACGGGGCGCCGCCGCCGGCGCCGAGCGCCATCGAGCTCGCTTCGGACGACGGCCTCCGGCGCGTCCGACTCACCGCGGACGGGCTGTGGGTCGAGAACGGCTCACGCTCCGCTCGATTCGCCGCGGGTGAGGCGTTCGTCCGCGAGGGAGAGCTCGGGCTGAGCCTGGCCCCGGGCCAGGTGTCGATCGCCGGCGAGGATGGACGCCACGCGTCTATGGACCTCGGCTCGATCGCGGTCGCGAATGGCAGCGGCACGGTTCGGGCGGAGATATCGATCGAGGGCGGCGGCGTGGGCGTCGTCCGGGCGACCGGGGAGCACGGGAGCGCCATGCTCGGCGCCACGGGGAGCGAAGCGTCGCTGGCGCTCGAGGGCGGGACCGAGACCTCGATCCGGGCTCTCGCGAACGGCGCGCTCGTCGACGTCGCGGTCACCGGCACGGGGGACCGCGTCGTGCACCTCCGTCCCGAGTGAGCCCGGCCGCGGCGATCCGGCTTCATGGAGCGGCGCTGCACCCGCAGACCGGGCCGTCCGGGTGCGCTCGCGCGCAGTGAGCGGCGCTGCGGATCGAGGGGGCGCCGCACGTCGGCGAACCGCTCACCGCTCCCGCGGCCGGCCCCTCGGCCCCGGCGTCACGGACAGCTCGCCGCGCACATCCCCGCGCAGCACATGCGCGTCCCGCCGCCGCAGCGTCGGTTGCACAGGCCGCAGTTGTCCACGTCCGTGGCCGCGACGCTCTCGCAGCCGGTCGAGTTGCGGCCGTCGCAGTTCTGGAAGCCCGGATCGCACGTCCCGATGACGCAGCGTCCGGAGATACAGGTGGGCGCCGTGCTGTTCGGCAGCATGCAGACGTTCCCGCAGCGCCCGCAGTTGTTCGTGTCGGTCGCGAGCATGAAGTCCTCGTCGACCCTACCGTCGCAGTCGTCGTCCATCATGTTGCACGTCTCGGGCGTGCTGCACGCGCCGCTGTCGACGACGGGCGGGACGAATGCGTCGGTCCCCGTGTCGCTCGGCGGGATGCCGCCGTCGGTCGCGCTGCCGGCGTCGTGGGAGGCGATCGTCCCGTTGTACGGCTCGAGCTCCGAGGACGAGACCGTCTGTGCGCGGCAGCCTGTCTCGCCGCACGTCTGTCCGGCACCGCACACCACCCCTCGGCAGCTCGCCAGCAGGTCCAGGCGGAGCACGCGGGTCTGGCCCTGGACGAACTCGAAGGCCGCCGTCCGCGCGACGATGTCGCGGCCCGAGGTCGATCCCGTCGCCGTCGCGACGAAGGGCCCGAGCGGACCGCTCGACCACGTGACCCCGAGCGTGCGGACGAAGCCCATCGGTCCGGTGCCGAACGTCGCGCCCGACGACTGCATGGCGCCGGTCGGGCTCGTGACCACGATGTTGATGCGGTCGAGCGTCGGGATGTCCGACTCGACGGCGATGATCACCTCCGTGCGCTGCGCGCACCCCGCGGCGAGCGCCGCGCAGAGCAGCGAGAACGAGGTGGCGCACAGCCAGCGTGAGGTCGTCACCACGAGATGATACCCGGCGAGAAGTTCCCGGCGATGGGCTGGTGTGCGTCGTGATCGGCCACGCCGGCCGCGACCCCGATCACGACGGTCAGCACGACGACCCCGCCGCCGATCGCCGTCCAGAACCACCACTGATCGGTCACGGGCCCCTCCGGCCCGCTGCTCTGTGCCTGCGCGGCACCGCCGGCCTCGAGCGGCACCTCGTGGCGCACTCCCGCCCCGATCTCGAAGGTCGCGTGGGCGACCGTGACCCCGTCGGCCACGGCCCGTACCTCGTGGCGGCCGGGCGCGAGCGCCGTCGTCCGCGAGGGATCGGCCACGGGGATGTCGTCGACCTGCACGTCGCCCGAGACGCCCTCGGGCAGTACGAACGTCGCGAAGCCCGCGGCGGCCCCGATCTGGAGCTCCAGCGCGGCGGTCGGCGTGCGCACCGACTCGGGGAGATCGGGCTGGGCGAGCAGGCCGGCGGCCAGCTCGTGGGCCTCCGTGTACTGGTGCTCCTCGTAGAGCGTCGAGGCCAGGTTGTAGCGAATCGTCGGGGCATCCCTCAGCGTGAGGGCCTCCCGGAAGCGCGACGCGGCCTCGGCATAGTGCGACTGCCCGGCGAGCTCGACGCCCTCCGCGAAGAGCGCGCGCGCCCGGACGGCGGGGTCGGCGTCCTGGGCGCCGGCCGGGAAGGTCAGCGCGAGCAGTGCCAACAGAACGAGCGGGAGTACTGCTTTCATGCCGGAGCCTCTGGTAGAAACGTGGGGTGACCCTGCTCGCGGGACGATACACGCTCGACGTACCTCTCGGCGACAGTGACCTCGGCACCGTGTGGAACGCCCACGACGAGACGGGGACTCCGCTCGTCGTCGTCACGCTCGAGGCGGACGCGCCCGCGGCGCTACAGGAGCGCTTCCGCGCGCACGCCAAGGCGCTCGTGAAGGCCTCGCATCCGAGCCTGGTGCGCGCGATCGCCGAGGGCGACGAGGGTGGGGTGCCCTATCTCGTCCTCGAGCGCCTCGTCGGCGAGAGCATGACCGCGCGCCTCGAGTCCGGCCCCTCGCCCACGGTCGCGCGCGTCGTCGAGATCGGGCTCGCGCTCGCCGAGGCGCTCGCGATCGTCCACGCCGCGGGCATCGCACACGGCGACGTCGAGCCGGGCAACGTGCTGCTCGTCGACGAGGGCGGCAAGGAGGTGCCGAAGCTGATCGGGTTCGCGCTCAACCGCGCGTCGCTCCGGCAGGAGCTCGGCGTCCGCATGTCCTTGCCCTCGCTCGGGCCGATCGCGTACGCGGCGCCCGAGCAGGCGCGCGGCGACGTGCTCGACGGTCCGCTCGCGGATCAGGCCTCGCTCGCGGCGCTCCTGTACGCGGCGCTCGGCGGCCGCCCGCCGCACGTCGCGCGCGACGTCGCCGCGCTCAGCGCCGCGATCGGGACCGAGAAGGCCCCGCTCTTGACCACGGTCCGCCGCGAGCTCGCCCCCTTCGCCTCGACGTTCGATCGTGCGCTCTCCTCGGATCCGAAGAAGCGCTTCGTCGACGTCGCCGCCTTCGGTCGTGCGCTCAAGACGGCGGGGACGCTCGCGCGCGCGATCGCGACGACGCAGGTGCCGCTCGGCCCGCGCTCGGGCATCGGCGATCCGCCCGCTCCGGCGCTCCCGCGCGGTGCGAGCCTCCCGAAGCCCGCGGCTGGGCTCGGCGGCGCGCGGATCCCGTCGCCTGGCAAGGTCGGCGCCGTGTTCTCCAAGCCGGGCGCGCCGAAGGCGCCGGGCGCGACGAGCACGCCGCAGCCTCCGCCGAAGGCGCCGAGCGCGACGAGCACGCCGCAGCCTCCGCCGAAGGCGCCCGAGGCCGACGCCGAGGGCCAGCCCCCGACGCGCACGACGCAGGAGATCGAGATCACGGATCTCCTGCCGGCCATCGCGGCCGCAGACGCCGAGCGCGCGGCTGCGTCGAGCGCGACGAGCACGCCCCAGCCACCCCCGAGAGCTCCGGGCCTGCCAAGACCGTCCGCGACGTCGCACCGCTCGACCGAGGAGCTGGACGTCAGCGAGCTCGAGACCACGTCGCTGCCTCCCTCCGACGGCGGCGCGCCCGAGCTCGACGCCGCGGAGCTGCAGAGCCTGCCGCCCGAGGCCGCAGCGCCCCCGCCCGGACCGGACGCCACGCCCGGTCCTGGCGAGGCGTCCGTCGCGGCGGAGTCGGAGGCGCCGCTCGTCCATGGGTCTGGATGGAGGCCGGCCCCCGCCCCCGCACCGCCGCCGCCGCCGTCCGAGGCGAAGCCGCCGCCGCCGCCGTCCGAGGCGAAGCCGCCGCCGCCGCCGTCCGAGGCGAAGCCGCCGCCGTCCTCCGAGGCGCCCGGCGAGGACGAGCTGCGGGGCGAGCTCGCTCGCGGCGTGGGGGAGACCGCCAGCGCATCGGCCGATGGCAACGCGCTCCCCGTTCCGCCGTTCGACGACGACGCGCCCCCTTCGCCGCCCCCGCCCTCGCTGGACGACGACGAGCCCTCTCTCGGAGGAGCCGGTGGCCGTCCAGCGTGGGTGCTCCCCGTCGCGGTCGCAGGCGCGGTCGTGCTCGCGCTCGTCTCGTGGCTCGGGTATGGAGCCATGCAGTCGCCGCCGCCGCCGACGACGACGACCGGGCACACGCTGACCGTCACGGCGCCGCCGCCGACGAGCGTCGTCGCCCCGCCGCCGACGAGCGTCGTCGCCCCGCCGCCGACGAGCGTCGTCGCCCCGCCGCCGACGGTCGCGGAGATCGCTCCTCCACCGCCGCCGACGGTGCTCGCGCACGTCGAGCCGCCCCCGCCCACCCACGTCGAGCCGCCCCCGACGCGCACGACGCCTCCCGTGACGTCCGCGCACACGACGCCTCCCGCGACGCGCGTGCGCCCGCCGACGACGGGGACGCGTCCGCCGACGACGGGGACGCGTCCGCCGACGACGGGGACGCGTCCGCCGACGACCGGCGCGCGTCCGCCGCCGACCACCACGAGCCGTCCGACCGTGGTCAGCGATCCCGGGTTCTGATCACGTCCGGCCGCGTCGGCGGGTCGCGATCTCGGCGAGCAGCGCGAGCGTCGAGGCGTCGTGCGGCTGCGGCGCGCCGCCCTTGAGCTCCCCGAGCACCGTCTTGGCGAGCTGCTTGCCGAGCTCGACGCCCCACTGGTCGAAGCTGTTGATCCCGAAGACCACGCCCTGGACGAAGATCCGGTGCTCGTAGAGGGCGATCAGCTTTCCGAGCGTGCGCGGCGTCAGCTCGTCGAAGAAGATCACGTTGCTCGGGCGGTTGCCCGTGAAGACCTTGTGCGGGGCGAGTCGCGCCACCTCGTCCTCGGCCAGCCCGCCCTTGCGCAGCTCGGCCGCGGCCTGCTCCTCGGTCTTGCCGAGCGCCAGCGCCTCGCTCTGCGCGACGACGTTCGCGAGCAGGATCGCGTGGTGATCGATGCCGGCGTAGCCCTCGAGCGGGTAGTGCGTGCGCATCGGCGCGAGGAAGTCGAGCGGCACCAGGCGCGTGCCCTGGTGGATCAGCTGATAGAAGGCGTGCTGCCCGTTCGTGCCGGGCTCGCCCCAGACGATGGGCCCCGTGTCCCAGCCGACGCGCTCGCCCTCGAGCGTCACGCCCTTGCCGTTCGACTCCATGTCGCCCTGCTGCAGGTACGCCGCGAAGCGGTGCAGCGACTGGTCGTAGGGCAGCACCGCGAACGTGTCCGCGTTCCAGAAGTGCGCGTGCCACACGCCGAGGAGCCCGAGGAGCACCGGCAGGTTGTCCTCGAGCCTCGTCGTGCGGAAGTGCTCGTCCATCGCGTGACCGCCCTCGAGCATCGCCTCGAAGTGATCCATGCCGACCGCCAGCGCGATCGAGAGGCCGATCGCGCTCCAGAGCGAGTAGCGACCGCCGACCCAGTCCCAGAACTCGAACATGTTCGCGACGTCGATGCCGAACGCGGCGACCTCCTTGGCGTTGGTCGACACCGCCACGAAGTGCTTCGCCACGGCCGCCTCGCCGAGCGCCCTGGTGAGCCAGCCGCGCGCCGAGCGCGCGTTCGCGAGGGTCTCCTCGGTCGTGAAGGTCTTGCTCGCGACGACGAAGAGCGTCGTCTCCGGCCTGAGGCGCTTGATCGTCCGGCCGAGGTGCGCGCCGTCGACGTTCGAGACGAAGTGCGGCGTGATCCGCGGGTGCCAGCAGGTCTCGAGCGCCTCGCACGCCATGAGCGGTCCGAGATCGGAGCCGCCGATGCCGATGTTCACGACGTCCGTGATCTCCGCGCCGGTCGCGCCCTTCCACGCGCCGGACTGCACGCGATCCACGAAGCCCCGGATCTTGGCGAGCACCGCGCGCACGTCGGGCATCACGTCCTTGCCGTCGACGGCGATGGGCCTCGCGCTCCGGTTGCGCAGCGCGACGTGCAGCACCGCGCGCTTCTCCGTGACGTTGATCTTCTCGCCCGAGAACATCGCCTCGATGCGCGCGCGGAGCCCGCGGGCCTCGGCGAGCGCGAGCAGCGCCGCCATCGTCTCGGGCGTCGCGAGCGACTTGCTGAAGTCGGCGCGCAGATCCTCGTGCGAGCGGGTCATCTTCGCCACGCGAGCTGGATCGCCCAGCGCCCGGGCGATCGAGAAGCCCTCGAGGGTCTGCCTGTGCGCGGCGAGCGCGCGGTACGTCGGTTCGTCGGTGAGGCGCGTCATGGGTCGCGATGGTAGCGCCCCCCAGGCCGATCGCGTAGGAGCGCCTGGCTCCGCACGAACGCCCCCGCGTCACCGGCCCGTGCGCGGCAGCCGCACGCGGTCTTCCGCGCCGGCATTCGGTCGGAGACGGCGACGAGCCGCTCGTCGATGGGCCCGGCGATCGTGATGCGCGCGCGCGCCGTGTGCGCCGTCGACGCGGGCTCACGGTGGGCGTCAGGGCCTCCAGCGGCGCATCGCCGCGAACGTGGCGCGGACCAGCGGCGACCACGCGGCGTCGCGCGACGCGAGCGTCGCGGCCTGGAGCTCCGCGAGCGTCGTCGGCGCGACGCCGCGGGCGACGAGCGCCGCGACCACCACCCAGAGCGCGGCCGGATCGCCCGACGGTTGGGTGGCGAGCGTGCGCGCGCGCGCCACGAGCTCGTCCGTACCGATCGCCGCGTGAGCGGCGAGCGCGGCGCCGAGCGCGTGCGCGACGGAAGGCGGATGCCGCGCGTCGTCGATGGACGCGTGCGCGCCCTCGAGGACGTGGCGGCGGACCTCGGCCGGAGTCCACACGTGGCGGGCGGCGAGCACCGTGAGCTCGGCGCGGAGACGCGCAGCGTGCGGCGTGTCGGTGCCGGCCTCGAGCGCTCGGCGGAGCGGCGCCTCGGCGCGTGCCCGATCCACGCGCAGCGCGATCGCGACGGCGAGGAGCACGTGAGGGACGTACGACCCGTGCGACGCGCGACCGAGCTGGCTGCGAACCGTCTTGGCCTGCTTGGCCTGCACCTCGTTGGCTCGGATCTCGTCGCGCGCCTCGAGATAGGCCGGCCAGAGCGCGCCATCGTCCGACGCGATCGCGATCCCCCAGAGCTCCCCGAGCGGCGCGGCGCTCGCCGGGTAGATCTCCACCAGCCACGTCGGAGGGCGCACGGGCTCCGCCGCCGCTCGCCTCTTCGCGTCGCGCCTCGTCGCCATGCGGAGAGGTTCGCATGCCAGACGCCCAGGATGTCGCGCGACCTGGACGTCATCACGAGCGTCTGCGCCGGGCCGGGCGTGCCCGCAGCGTCGGTCGCGCCGCAGGTGTGCGGGGTGACCATCCCGTCGTGGGGCGTGTGGAGGTCGAAGTCCGCGGACGCGAGCGCGATCAGGGGCGATCCTCGGTGTCCAGAAAAAACCTTGACATGAGCTAGCAGACCTCCCACAGTGAGGCTCGATCGCGGTCTCTGCCGGCGCGCCGAGATGGATCTCGGCCCCGGAAACGAACGAGGAGCCCCATGAGCCAACGTGAACGAGTCGAAGCCGTGACCGCCGCGCCGCCGGCGCGCGTGGAGATCGCGAGCGCCGCCGAGCTCCCGACGCAGTTCGGCGACTACCGGATCTACGTCTTCCGGAACGACCGCGACTCGCGGGAGCACGTCGCGATGGTGCACGGCGACGTGTTCGGCGCGTCCGACGTGCCCACGCGCATTCACTCCGAGTGTCTCACCGGTGACGTGCTCGGCTCGCTCCGCTGCGACTGCCGCGCGCAGCTCGAGCGCGCGCTCGACACCATCGGCAAGAGGCCCTGCGGCATCGTCCTCTACCTGCGGCAAGAAGGACGCGGCATCGGTCTCGTGAACAAGATCCGCGCGTACCGACTCCAGGAGGCCGGCCTCGACACGGTCGACGCGAACCTCGCGCTCGGGTTCCGCGACGACGAGCGCGAGTACGGGGTGGCCGCGGGGATGCTGCGCACGCTCGGCGTCCGCAGCATCGCGCTCATGACGAACAACCCGGACAAGATCCGCCAGCTGCTCGACGCGGGGGTCGCGGTGACGCGGCGCGTGCCTCACGAGATCCCCGCGCAGCGGCACAGCCGCCGCTACCTCGAGACGAAGGCGCGCCGCGCGGGGCACCTGCTCGGGCACGAAGTGCCGCCCGAGGACGGTGCCGCGTGAGCCGCGTCGAGGTCTACTTCGACGGGGCGTGCCCGCTCTGCGCGCGCGAGATCGCCCTGCTCCGTCGGCTCGACTTCGCCGGCGCGATCACGTTCACCGACATCGCGAGCTCCTCCTTCGATCCCGCGAGCCTCGGGCTCTCGCGCGAACGCCTCATGGCCCGCATCCACGGGCGGGCGCCGAGCGGCGAGCTCATCGAGGGAGTGGAGGTGTTCCGCCAGCTCTACGAGGCGGTCGGGCTCGGTCCGGCGGTCGCACTCACCCGACTACCCGGGGTGTCGCGCGGCCTCGACCTCGCGTACGCCTGGTTCGCGCGCAATCGCCTCCGCATCACCGGCCGCTGTGACCACGAGTCGTGCGAGGTCCCGCGGCCGAAGGTGGCGTGAACGTACCCGCCCTCACTCGTCGCGGTCGGGGTCGTCGCGGACCGGCGCTTCCGGCAGGGGCTGCGGGAGCCGGTCGCGATCGCGCTCGAGGCGCGGGCCGCGGGGCCGGTCGTCCCGGCGCCCACGATCCCGGTCGCGACCGCCGCCACCACCGCCGCCGCCGCCCGTGCGGTTGGCCGGGATGATCTGGATGCGACGGCCGATGCCCTCGCCGCTCGACTTCGTCGAGATGCCCGCGAACTTCGCGAGCGAGAGGTGGATGACGCGGCGATCGCGCGCGGGCATCGGCTCGAGCGTCACGACGCGGCCCGAGTCGACCGCGCGCTTGGCCTCGCGCTGCGCGAGGCTCATGAGCCCCTCGTCGTGGCGATCGCGGTAGTCGCCCGAGTCGACGACGATGTAGCGGCGCGAGTCGGGGAAGCGGTTGACGACCTTGTTCACGAGGAACTGCATCGCGTCGAGGGTCATACCCTTCTTGCCGATCGCACGGCCCGCGTCCGGCCCCGCCACGTCGAGCACGACACGCTCGCCGTCCTCGCGCACCGTCACGCGCGCCGAGAGGCCCATGCGGTAGATGAGCCCGGAGAGGAACTCCATCGCGTCCTCCGCCTTGCCATCGCCAGGTGCGCCCGTGGAGTGCGCCTTGCCGCCCGCGTCCCCACCGCGGCCGCGCCCCTCGTCTTCGTCGTCGAAGAGCAGCGCGCCTTCCATCTCGTCGTTCTTGCGTTCGTCACCCACGGCGATCTCTCCCCGAGCCCTTCTTGCTCGTGCGTGCGTCTGCCTTGTCACCGCCGGTGACGGGGGCAGGCGCGATGTCGGTTGCGGCGGCCGCGCTGGCCGCGTTGCGCGCGTCTTCCTGGTTCGCGCGCCAGAAGTTGAGCTGCTGCTGCGCGATCGAGAGCGCGCTGTTCGTCAGCATGTAGAGGCATAGCCCCGAGGGCAAGAAGAGCATGAACGTGCCCATCATGATGGGCATCATGTAGAGCATGATCTTGGCTTGCTGCGGGTCCATGCCGGCGTTCGGCATGAGCTTCTGCTGCACGAACATCAGCCCGCTGAGGAGCACCGGCAGCACGAAGTAGGGATCGCGCGCCGAGAGATCCGTCCAGAAGAGGACGAAGGGCTGGTGGTAGAGCTCGATGTTCGTCGAGAGCGACGTGTAGAGCGCGAAGAACACCGGCATCTGCAGGAACACGGGCAGGCAGCCGAGCATCTGCGCCGCGGGGTTGATCCCGTGCTTCTGGTACAGCAGCATGATCTCGCGCTGCCGCTGCTCCATGTCGTCCTTGAACTGCGCGTTGATGCGGTCCATCTCCGGCTTGAGCTTGCGCATCGGCGCCATCGCGCGGAACTGCCGGTTCACGACGGGGAACAGGAGGATCTTCACGATGAGCGTGAGGATGATGATCGCCAGGCCCCAGTTGCCCACGTGCTGGTAGAGCCATCCGAGCGCGTTCGCGAACACGCGCGCGATGATGGCGAAGGTGCCCAGGTTCACCACGTCGGGGAGGTGGTGGCCGGCCGCCTCCAGCCCGTGCCAGTCCTTGGGACCGATGTAGGCGAGCGTCGTCCAGGAGTGCTCGGCGCCCGGCGCGATGTCGACCGAGCCGTACTCCAGCGTGGACTCGAAGAGGTTTCCGAGGGCGCCACCGCTGCCGTCGTCGCCGCGGTGGGACGCGACCATGCCGCAGCGGCTCGCCAGCTCGCCGGACGGCGCCAGCGCCTGCACGAAATAGACGTTCTCGACGCCGGTGAAGTCGATGCCGTGTCCGTAGCCGTGCGCGTCCTGCAGCGCCTCGTGATCCTTGCGCACCACCTCGCCGTCGGTGCGGCACAGGCCCTGGCTGATGTTGGGCGAGCGACCGCCGAACATGCCGCCGCCCTCGCTCGCCACCTCGACGTAGTGGTAGGTGTGCTCGTGGAGAGGAGTCCGGCGCTCCTCCCGGCCGACGTTGCGCACGACCACCGTCTGCCAGAGCTGGTAGGGCCCGTGGCCCGCCGAGATCGAGCGCACGATCTCGAGCCCCTGGCCCGCCCAGCGCAGCTCGACTTCCGTCGGGCTCACCTGGCGCAGCTGCCAGATCGCGTCGTCGGGGATGGGCGCGCCCGGGAGCGAGATGCGCATCGGCCGGTAGTGCTCGTCGCTCGTCGTGACGAGATCCTGCGGGTGGCCCTCCGCGTCGTGGAAGCGCTCGCCGAGCAGGCGGAAGTGCGTGAGCCCGCCGCCGAGGTTGTCGACGCTCGCCTCGAACTCGTCCGTCGTGATCGTCAGCTCCGACAAGCGCGCGAGCCGCGCCTCGTGGCGCGCCGTCTCCTCGGCCTCGTGCGCCGCGACCTCCTCGGGCGACATGCCGGTGTGCTCCGGCAGGTCGGTCGCCTCGGGCGTCTGATCGCCGAAGAAATACTGCGTGCCGTAGTAGACGGCCATGAACGCCGCGGCGGCGATCAAGATCGTCGACCACGAGCGTCCGCCGCCCTGCTCAGGCTCCACGCGAGATGCTCCGACTGGCCACGATGTCGACGACGGGCTTCACGTTGGGGGGGAGCTCCGGCGGAGGATCGAAGCCTCCGGGGTGAAAGGGGTGACAGCGACAGATGCGCTTGACGCCGAGCCAGGTTCCTCGAGCCGCGCCGAAGCGCTGGATGGCGGTGGCCGTGTAGCGGGAGCAGGTGGGCTGGAAGCGGCAGACGCCGCCGATGATCGGCGAGAGCGTCCACCAATAGATCTGGATGAAGAAGAGGAACAGACGCGCGATCACGGGCCCTCCTCCTTCGATTCCTTCTCGCCGCCTCCTCGAACCGGACCCTTCTCCTCTTGATTCCGCGGCCCCCTCGTCCGGTCGGGGGCTGCTTGGCCTGCGCGGTGGAGCGCGGTGGACGTCTGGGCGACCTCGGTGCGTGTGTCCTCGTAGCCGAGGCCGGGAGCGCGATCCTTGGCGACGACGACCACGTCGCACCCGGCGGGGAAGAGCGTGCGGTTCTTCCGGAACACCTCGCGCAGCACGCGCTTGATTCGGTTCCGGCCCACGGCGTTCGCGACCTTGCGCGTCACCGTGATCCCCAGCCGGTTCGCGGCGCCTGCCTGCTCGCGCGGGAGCACGAGGAAGAGGAATCGCGGGCTGTGGACCTTTCGACCCTTCGTCTGCACCCGCTGGAAGTCGGAGCGCAGCTTCAGGCGATCGCCGGCAAGCAGTCGCTCGCCCATGAGAGGTCCACGGGCCCCCGGCCGGGAGCCGACGCCTTACTTCTTGTAGCCGAGCGTCGCGAGCCGGTGACGGCCCTTGGCGCGGCGGCGATTGAGCACCTTGCGACCGTTCTTGGTGGCGTTGCGCGCGCGGAAGCCGTGCGTGCGCTGGCGTCGCGTGCTGTGGGGTTGGTAGGTGCGCTTGGACACGGGCGAGCTCCTCGATCGAGCGACGGGGCGTGATGCCCCGCGGAAATCAGCTTGGTTTCGGGCGCGCCAGGCGCGGTGTCCCCGAAAGAGCGCGGGAAATAAGCACGCGGCCCCGGTCCGGTCAAGCAGGCGCGTCGCCCCGGAGCAGCCCGGCGTCGAGGAACGAGAAATGGCCCGTGCGGGTCACGATCACGTGGTCGAGCACGCGCACCCCGAGCAGCGCGCCGGCGGCGCAGAGGCGGGTCGTGAGGGTGAGATCCTCGGGGCTCGGGTGCGGATCGCCGCTCGGGTGGTTGTGCACGAACACGACGGCGGCGGCCGCCTCGCGCAGCACCGCGCGGAACGCGTCGGCAGGCGACACCGGGCACGCCGCGAGGGTGCCCCGCCCGATCGGGAGGACGGCGACGACCCGCTGCCGGGCGTCGAGCGCGAGCGCGAGGAAGTGCTCGACCTCGGCGTGCGCGATCCGCGGGGCGACCCAGCCGACCACGTCCGCGCTGGCGGCGATCCGGACCGAGGGGGTGACGTGGCTCGCCGCGCGCCGCCCCAGCTCGAGCGCCGCCACCAGCCGCGCGGCCTTGCCCTCGCCGATCCCCGAGCACCGCGCGAGGGCGCCGGGCCCGAGGCGGCCGAGCCCGCGCAGGCCCCCCGCCTCTGCGAGCAGGCGCGCGGAGAGGACGGGGATCGGCTCGCGCGCGGTGCCGGTCCCGAGCACGAGCGCGAGGAGCTCCGCGTCCGAGAGCGCGTCGATGCCGGCCTCGCGGAGGCGCTCACGCGCGCCGGGCGCGAAGGGGTCGTCGGTCGGTGAGAGGTGCATGCCGCCGAGGCTGCACGGCGTGGTCCGGAGACGATCGGCGAGAATCGCCGAGGAAACGCGTCCCTGCTGGCGGAGGTGGCGGCGGTCCGCCGCCGCCGGCGCGCCCAGGCCGCTCAGGGCAGGAACGCGTAGGCGTCGCGCAGCGTCCGCGTCCCGTCGTGCGTCACGAGCGCCCCGTGCGCGATCAGCACGCGCTCGGGCTCCCAGGCGAGGATGCGATCGACCTGCCGGCGGCCGAGCCGCCAGTCCTGCACGGCGATGCGCTCCATCCAGCCGTAGCCGGGGGCCGTGTTGCGCATGAAGTAGCGCGCGACGATCCGCGTCCGCCGCGAGGGGTGATCGGCGAGGTTCAGCATCGCGTCGGCCGAGATCATCGTGCGGGTCTTCCGGTGGAAGAACACGACCTCCTTCTCGAAGCGGGCCGAGAAGAAGATCTGCTCGAGATCGGCAGCCCAGACGGGGTGCGGCACGTCGCCGAGCACGTGGCTGAAGGGCAGCTCGCTCCGCTTCCGCTCGAGGCCTGGGCAGCACGCGAAGAGGGCCTTCGGGTACGCGCGCATCCACTCGCCGACGTAGAGGTGGTGGAAGAGGCTCGACGCGACGACCGCGCGCACCTCGCCGAGCGCGTCCACCTCGGCGCGCGTGGCGCGGTCGAGCGCGACCGGGCAGTGCACGAAGAGGCCGCCGCCCGTCAGGCGCACGATCGTGGTCCGTGTGCCGCACTCGACGCCCCAGAACTTCTGGCCGCGCTCCGTGTTCCAGAGGCCCTCGGCGACCGGCGTGAACGTCATCGATGGCGCCGGCGGCGTGCGAGCGCGAGCGCGAGGGCCCCGAGGGTCAGGGCCAGCGCGCCTCGCGTCGAGCCACGCGCGCCGCTCACGGCACAGTCACAGCCGGGACCGGCGCGTCCGTTGATGTTCCACGGATCGCAGTCCCACCCGCGGCAGCGGCCGCCGTCGGGGTAGACGCTCGCGTCCGGGCCCGCGTCCACCCGCCCCGCGTCGGGCGGTCCGGCGTCGTGCAGGTTCGCGTCGGGCGAGATGCACATCATCAGGCCGTCGTCGACGCGTCCGTTGCAGTCGTCGTCGATGCCGTTGCACGTCTCGGGGTGCGCGACGCCCGGCGTGCAGACGCCCGCGACGCCGTCGACGCACGCGGGCACGACGCTGAAACAGGCGCCGAGGCCGCAGGTGAGATCGGCCATGTCGTCGACGGCGTCGTTGCAGTCGTCGTCGATCCGGTTGCACGTCTCGGGCACGGGCGCGCCGGGGATGCATGCCTGCGTGACGCCGCCCACGCAGCTCGGCTGGGTGACCGCGCACGCGCCGACGCCGCACGAGAGGATGGGCAAGGCCTCGTCGACCGAGCCGTCGCAGTCGTCGTCGAGGCCGTTGCACACGTCCTCGCTGGGCATCGCGTCCTGCACGCAGATCGTCTCGGTCGCGCTGCGGCAGCGGTTGGTGCCGGCGGCGCAGGCGCCCGGCAGGCCGGTGAGGCAGGGGTTTCCGTAGCCGGGGCAGCCCACCTCGCCGTTGCGGATCGCGAAGCGCCACACGCCCGGGATGCTGACGTTCGACGTCGTGCAGAGCTCGAGCACGCGCATCGTGAGCGAGCCCGGCAGGGCGATGTAGTCGCGGAGGTTGCCCGCGTCGAACCCGGCCTGCGCGGGCGTGCCGCCGAAGCCGCCCGAGCCGCCGCTCGCATCGCCCGTCGTCCAGTCGCACCGGTTGTATCGGAACTCCACGTCGAAGTCGCCCGCGCCCGGGCCCGCGGCGGTGAGGATGAGCTGGAAGTCGTTCCAGTGGTCGTCGTGCGAGCCGTAGTAGCCGACGTTGTGCCAGGTCGCGACGAAGCGGCCCGGCGTGATGGACCAGTACACGCCGTTGCGCGCCGGGGGGCCGCCGCGGCTCGTGCCGCGCGTGTCGACGTCGCCCCACCAGGCCGCGATCATGCGCAGGTCCGAGACCGGGAAGGCCTGCGGCGTGAACGTGTACTGCCCGCCTCCGAACGAGACGTTTCCGTTGTTGTTCACGTAGAGCGAGGTGAAGGTCATCCCGAAGAAGCGCAGCCCGGAGGGGAACGCGGCCGTGATGTCGAGCTCGGGGCTGTAGCCGTCGTCGTTCGGCGCGAGGTTGCCGGGGCCGTAGTCGGCAGGGCCGCCGAGGCCGGTGAGCAGCGGCTCGGCCCGGACGCTCGCGGCGACGGCGAGCGAGCCGAGGAGCACGACGGCGAAGAGTGGCCGCACACGCATGGGCCGAGCGTACCAGGTGGGCAGGCCGGGGCCAGGCCGAGGGCGATCAGGGCACGGGCGGCGGATCGCTCGGTGGATCGCTCGGCGGATCGGGATCCGCCGGAGGCCTCGGGCGCGCCTCGAGCTCCTGCACCCGCGCCTCGAGCTCGCGAACGCGGGCCCTCAGCTCGCCCTCGGCCGCCGCGGCGGCCTCGTGGTCGGCGGCTCGGCCGGCGCGCTCGGCGTCGAGATCGCCGCGCGCGGCGTCGCGCTCCGACTCCGCGCTCGCCGCCGTCGCGCGCGCCGTGTCGCGCTCGGCGGTCAGCGCCTCGGCCTGCGCGCGCGCGGCGTCGCGCTCGCCGATCGCCCCGCCCAAGGTCGTCCGCGTGACGTCGAGCTCCGTGCGCGTCGTGTGCACGGTCTGCTGCGCCTCGGTCAGCTGCACGTTCAGCGCGTGCACCTGCGCCTCGGTGTCGGCGAGCGCCGACTGGCTCGAGGCGAGCTCGCGTCGGGCGTCGGACAGCGCGGCGCGCAGGGCATCTCTGGCCCGTCGCATCGCCTCCGCGTCGCCCTCGGCGTCGTCGATCTGCGCCTCGGCGTCGTCCAGCCGTCGCAGCGCGTCCTCGGCACGCGCACCGGACGCGGCGGCGCGGGCCGCAGCGTCGGCCGCCGTCGTGGTCGCCTGGTCGGCCCGCGCGGCCTCCAGGTCTCGCGCGATCGCCTCCGCTGCCGCGGTCTTGCGCGCGTCGACCACGGCGTTCCAGGCGAGCCACCCTCCGATCGCCGCGACCAGGACGATCCCGAGCGCCCAGGGCAGGGCGCGCCGCGCGAAGCGCCTCCGGTCGCGCGCCCGGTCCTCCGGCGCCGTGAGCACGGCGAGCTCGGCCACCAGCTCCCGCGCCGTGGGCCGCGCGTCGGGATCGATCGCGAGCCAGCGGCGGAAGTGCGGCGCGAGGAACGCGAGCTCGCGGGCGGCCGGCGGCACGATCGGCGTCGTCGCGCGCTCCTTCAGCGACTCCGGATCGAACGCGCCCACGGTCGGAGCGGTCGCCGGCTCGAGGACGTTGCGCAGCGCGAGCGCGAGGGAGAACACGTCGGCGGCCGGCCCGAGGTTCGCCGTCGTGGGCCAGCCCGCGGCGAGCTCGGGCGCGAAGTAGTCGGGCGAGCCGGCGACGAGCTGCTCGCCCTCCTTCGCGGCGACGCCGAAGTCGAGCAGCACCGGCAGGGTCTGCTCGAGGCCCGCGACCTTGGCGAGGAAGATGTTCGAGGGCTTGATGTCCTGGTGCCGCAGGCCCTTCGCGTGCACGGCCGCGAGGCCGCCCGCCAGCGTCTCGAACACGCGGCGCGCCTCGGCGCGGTCGAGCGGCATGGTGCTCTCGAGGTCACGTCCCTCGTACCAGGGCATGGCGAACCAGAGCCGTCCGCCGAGCCAGCCGTGCCCCTTGAACTGCACCACCGAGGGGTGGTTGATCGCGGCGAGCATGCGCAGCTCGCGCAGCGCCTGCTCGCGTCCCTCGGGGGAGGCCGCGCGGTACGCGAGGATCTTCAGCGCGACGACGTGGCCCTCGATCTCGACGTCGTCGGCGCGCCACACCTCGCCCTGTGCGCCCGCGCCGAGCAGCTCGACGACGCGGTAGCGCTCGCCGATGAGATCGCCCGGCGTGAGGGAGGTCGTCTGCGCCGGGACGCGCGCCGACGTCCCGCCCGCGCTCAGCACGGTGCTCTCGTGAGCCGCCGGGACGTCCTGCGCCATCGCGTGCAGTCTGCACTGCCCGAGCGTCGCCGCCACCGCGCCCGCGCGCTCGAGGCGCGACTCTTCCGTGTGCGCCCGGGCTCGCCCTGGCGCATCCTGCGCGGGGTGTCGTCGCTGCTCGACGCGCTCCGCCGCATCGCGACGGGCCCCGGATCGCCCGAGGCGCCGCTCGCTCGCTTCGCGCTCATCGGCGACGTCCACGCCGAGGACGAGCGGCTCGAGACCGCGATCGCGCTCGCGCGTCGCGAGGGCGCCGAGGCGCTGCTCTGCGTGGGCGACGTCGCGGACGGCCACGGCGATCTGACGCGGACCGTCGAGATCCTGGCGCGCGAGCGGGTGATCGTCGTGCGCGGCAACCACGACCGCTGGTTCCTCGAGGGCGCGATGCGCACGCTCCTGCCGGTGCAGCTCCGCGGCGAGCACCCGGAGGCGGAAGAGTCGATCGCTCGCATGCCGCGCGTGATCGAGGTGGCGACCGTCCGTGGCCCGCTCCTGCTCTGCCACGCCGTCGGCGACGACGACTTCTCGGTCATCAAGGCCCACACGCACGACGACGAGGTGCGAGAGATGAGCGCCTGGACGCGCGTCCGGCGCGCCTCCCGCTTCCGGTTCATGGCGGCGGGCCACACGCACGACGTGATGGTGCGCGCGCTCGACGGCGTCACGATCCTCAACCCCGGCACCCTCAAGCGCGACAAGGGGCCCTGCACGACGCTCGTCGATCTGCGCGCCGGCGAGATGCGCGTCTTCGATCTCGCGGACGCCGCGCGCCCGACGCTCGCCGACGTCGTCGAGATTCGTTGAGCGCGCCGCTCTGGTAGGGTCGCGGCCGTGATCCGCGTCGCCACCGAGGCCGTCCGCGTCCTGGGGATCGATCCCGGCACGCGCAAGCTCGGCTGGGGGATCGTCGAGCGCCGCGGCAGCAAGCTCGTCGCGATCGCGGCCGGGGTCGTGGCGCTCTCCCCGCGCGATCCCCTTCCGTCGCGGCTGGTCGCGGCCGAGAGCGCGATCGAGGCGCTGCTCGAGGATCACGGGCCGGGCGTCGTCGCGGTCGAGGGCGTGTTCTACGCGCGCTTCGCGGCCGCCGCGATCCAGCTGGCGCACGTGCGCGGCGTCGCGCTGCTCGTCGCCGAGCGCCGAGGACTCGCCATCGCGGAGTACGCGCCCGCCCTCGTGAAGCGCACGGTCGCCGGACGCGGTGCCGCGGACAAGGCGCAGATCGGGCGGATCGTCGCCGCGACGCTCGGGCTGCGCGCACCGCTGCCGGCCGACGCCTCCGACGCGCTCGCGATCGCGATCACGCACCTCTCGGCCGCCTCGTTCGCGAAGACGCGCTGACGCGCGGCGGCTCGGCTCGCCGCGCCTCGCGGCCCGGTCGACGTCAGGGCCCGACGCAGAAGCCGCCCGAGCACGTCGTGCCGGGGAACGAGAGGCACGTGTACGCGCTCCCTTCCCACTCGAGGCACCCGGACGCCGCGAGGTGGCACTGGTCGTACGTGAGCGAGTCGAGGCAGCGCCGGCACGTGGTGCAGGGGCACTGGTCGCCGCCCGTGCACGCGCCGTACGCCGACCAGGAGCAGTCGCTCTGGCAGGTCTGCGAGTGCGTGTTGCAGCCCTCGCCGCAGGCGGAGGTGTTGACGTCGCCCGGGTGACAGCCCTCGCCCGTGCAGGCGCCCCACGAGCTCCAGGTGCGATCGGCCTGGCAGGTGCGGTGCGAGGCGCCGCAGTTGCCGCAGGGCTGGGACTCGTCGGCGCCCGGCGCGCAGCCGGACGCCCCCGCGTCCGACGGTCCCGCGTCCGACGGACCGGCGTCGGAGATCCGCCCGGCGTCCACGGGGCTCGCCGCGCACGTGAGCGTCGGGCCGCACGTGGCGCCCGCGCTGCAGCGCGCGTCGTCAGGCGCCGTCAGGCACGCTCCGCCCGCGCACCGGGTCGCGGCACACGTCCCGGGCAGCGCGCAGTCGGCGTCGTCCGCGCAGTCGGGCGTCCCGCAGTACGTCGGATCCCCGTCGGTGCAGCGCGGGTGGACGCAGCGTCCGCCGTGGCACTCGGTCCACGCGGGATCGTCACCGCTCCCGGGGCACGTGACGCCTCCGCAGCTGCGCTGGAGCGAGACGACCACGAGCGACCAGCCGGCGCCCGGCGTGACGGCGACGTTGCGCCCGAGCGCGATCGTCCCGTCGGCAGCCACCAGCGAGACCACCACGGTGGCGTCGCCGCTGCCGAGGCGGTTCGTCTCGGCGACGCGCAGTCCGTCGAGGGTGGCGCTCGTCCCGGTCACGGGCGTCGTGAACGTCTGGGACGGCAGGCCCGCGAACGAGACGCGGACGTGCACCGACACGAATTCGCGGCCCGGCACGAGGTCGGTGCGCAGCTCGACGCCGAGGCCCGGGACCGGCGCGCTGCAGCCGAGGAGCGCGCTCCCCAGCAGCGCGGCGAGGAGGCGATGCGAGCGACCTCCGATCACCCTCGGATGGTACGCGGCCCCGAGCGCGCGAACAACGAAGGCACGCCGTGTATCCTGTCTCCATGAGGCTCTCGCTCGCCGTCGTCCTGCTCATCTCGGTCAGCTCGCTCACCGCCCCCGTCTCGGCACAGCGCACGCTCGCGCAGGACACGATGAGCATGTCCTCGCCCGTCGCGGTGACGTGCGGGTTCTGCGCCATGGAGGCGTACGGCGTGCTCTTCACCTCGCTCGGCGGCTCGCGCGGCCTCTCGCCGGCGGACTTCCCGCTCACGGTGCAGAGCGTGTCGCTCGCGCTCGGCGCCGCCGAGGTCACCGGAACCCCGGCGGTCTGCCACGGGCTCGCGACGCCGGTCGACCCCGAGACGCTCGTCCACTTCGAGCTCTGGGCGGGCAACACGCTGCCCGACGTGAACGACATCCACGCGCTGCCGGTGCTCGGCACGGCGTGGCCCGGCGAGGATCTGCTGATCACCCTCGACGACGTCCCGGTGACGATGAGCGTGCCGACGACCGACGGCGGCTCGGACTTCAACCTGATGCTGAACACGCTGATGCTCGGCGACGCGACGATGCCGGCGCCGGTCGCCGACGGGGCGCACGGCTACACGTACCTGCGCGCGGTCGTCGGCCTCGGCGACGGCGGCAACAGCTCGACGTGCACGCCCGCGACGAGCGCGCCCGTGGGCTTCCCGCTGCGCGACGACGACGGCGTCGTGGCCAACCACCGGAGCTTCCTCTACGCGAACGGCGCCGGCTGGCTATGGAACGAGGGCGCGGGGGTGCGGGGCGACTGGGGCATCCGCCTCTCGATCGCGCCGATGGCGCACGCGGACGCCGGCCCCGTCGACGGCGGCGGGCTCGACGCCGGCTCCGTCGATGCGTCGACCGCGCTCGACGGCGGCGGCCGCGACGCCGGTCCTGCGGCAGGCGGCGGCGGCTCGAGCTGCGCGTGCCGTGCGGGCGCGCCCGCGTCCGGCGCCGGGAGCCTGGCCGCGCTCGCGATGATCGCGCTGGCGCTTCACTCGCGGAACGTGACGCGGCCGAAGCGCGCCGGGACGTGGAAGTCGCCCTCGAGCGGCGGCGACCAGCCTGCGCCCCACTGACCGTCCTCGCGCACGTCGAGCGCGTAGAGCGCGACGCGCCACGTGTCGCCCGCGTGCGGCGCCTCCCCGATCGGGTGCGGGCCGATGGCGAGCGCGCTCCACGGGATGCGGAGCTCGACCGTGTAGCCCTCGTCGGGGTCGTGATCGCTCGCCTCGCCGCGCAGCGCGACCTCGGCCGTCAGGCCGCTCGACCACGCGACGTGCCCGAAGGGCTGCGGCTGTCTGCGCGAGTCGAACCAGGTGTCGAACACGACCCCCGTGGGCGAGACCTGCAGCTCCGCGTACGCGAGGCCGTCGCCGTCGGGGTCGATCATCAGCTCGGCGCAGTCCTCTTCCCAGAGGTGGTCGTCCTGGCGCTCGCCGTGCGACACGATCAGCCGGTCGGCGATCTCGAACGCGACGTAGAGGTACTGCGCGTCCCAGCCGAAGCGCGCGAACGCCTCGGGGTCGCCCGGCGCGCCGCTCATCGTGTCGACGAACGCCTCGGTGCGCGGGATCCTGGCCCACTCGCCGAGATCGCCGTCGAGCGTGGGCGGCGTCGTGAAGCGCTGGGCGCTGGCCTCGGGGATCGCCGTGCGCGGCGCGCCGCAGGAGCACCCGGCGCACAGGAGCAACGCCGCGAGGGCCGGCAGCTTCAGGCCGCGGCTCCGAGCTTGTCCTTCACGAGCGTGTAGACCGCCGTGAAGTTCGTCAGCTTCTTCAGGTCGTCCTCGGGGACCGACATCTTGTAGGTGCGCTCGATCTCCGCGACGATCTCGATCGCCATCATGGAGTCGATGCCGAGGTCCTTGAACGGCGTCTCGTCCGGGATCTCGTCGACCTCGCTCACCTCGGCGATGATCGCGCGCAGCTTCTCCTTGAGATCCTGGTCGCTCATGGGGTCCTCACTTCATCTGCGCGCGCTTCTCGACCAGGTCGAGGAGCTGCTTGACCGACTGGATGCCGACGAGCTGCTCGTCGGGGATCTGCACGCCGAGCTGGCGCTCCATCTCGCCGACGAGCTCGAGCATGCCGAGCGAGTCGATGCCGAGCGAGGCGATGGTCGCCTCTTCCTTCACGCCGGAGAAGTCCTTCTCCGCGATCTCGCTCGCCATCTTCTGGAAGATCTGAATCAGCTCGGGCCGGGTCATCGTCGTTTCTCCATCTCAACCGTGAACTTCAGGCGTGGGAGTCCAGCTCACCGGACTCCCACATCGACTTCGTCTTGCGCCGCTGCGCCTTGCCGCTCGACGTCTTGGGGAGCGCGCCGACCGGGCAGATCGACACGCTCGACGGCGTCAGGCCGAAGTTCTCGCTCACCTTCTTGGTGATCTCGTCGCGCAGCCGCGGCGCGTCGCCCGAGTTGCCCTCGGCGGCGATCACGAGCTGCTCGATTCCGTCCTTCATCGTCGAGAAGGCGACCACGTTGCCGCGGCGCACGCCCTCGATGTCGCCCACGACCCACTCGATGTCCTGCGGGTAGTGGTTCGCGCCGTTGACGATGATGAGGTCCTTCTTGCGGCCGCAGATGAAGAGCTCGCCCGTCTCGGGCGAGCTCCCCGTGAAGTAGCCGAGGTCGCCGCTCTTGAGCCAGCCGCCCGCGAAGGACTCGGCCGTGGCCTCGGCGTTCTCGTAGTAGCCGTCGTTCACGCTGGGGCCGCGGCTCCAGATCTCGCCGACCTCGCGCTCGCCGAGCGCCTCGCCGTTCTCGCCGGCGATCCGGATCGCGTGGCCCGGGAAGGGGATCCCGCAGCCGACGAGCTCGAGGGCGTCGGGCGCGGTCGATGCCACGGCCTTGCCGAGCTTCATCTGCGCGGGGTCGACGCGGTCGACGACCATCGGCGTGCCGCGCCGGTGGAAGGTGATCGCGAGGCAGCTCTCGGCCATGCCGTAGCTCGGCAGGAGCGCCTTGGGATCGAAGCCGCAGCGGGAGAACTTCTCGCCGAACTCGATCAGCGTCCGCGCTCGGATCGGCTCGGCGCCGCAGCCCGCGACCCTCAGCGTGCTCAGGTCGAGCGTGGAGAGATCCTTGTCGCTGACGCGCTTGGTGATGAGCTGGTAGGCGAAGTTGGGCGCGTAGGTGATCGTGCCGCGGTGCTTGGTGATCAGCTCGAGCCAGAGGCGCGGAGCGCGCGCGAACATCGGCGTGGGCATGAGCACGACGGGCAGATCGACGATCAGCGTGCCGAGCACGAAGCCGATGAGGCCCATGTCGTGGAAGAGCGGCAGCCACGAGACGCCGACGTCCTCTGGCACGCGGTTCAGGCCGGCCGGCCCGAGGAACGCCGTCGTGTTCGCCACGAGGTTCCGGTGGCGGATCATCACGCCCTTGGGCTTGCTCGTGCTGCCCGAGGTGAACTGCAGGAAGCAGAGATCGTCCGGCGTGACGACGGGCGCCGAGAAGGGCGGCGCCTGTCCGGCGAAGTCGCGGTCGGCGACGACGACGATCGCGTCGGGCCGCCGCTCCTTGACCTTCTCGATGATCTCGAGGTTCTTCTGCACGCACACGATCACGCGCGCGCGCGCCGCCGCCATGATGTGGTCGATCGTCTCGACGTAGTGGTCGGTGACCTTGAACGTCGCGCCCGGGAAGATCGGCACCGGCACGAAGCCGCCGACCGAGGCGCCGAGGAAGGTGAGGACGAACTCGTGGTTCTCGGGGCAGACGAGCGCGACGGTGTCGCCCTTCTTCATCCCCGCCGCCGCGAGGAACGCCGCGCGCCGGTGCGCCTCGGCGCGCATCGCCTCGTAGGGGTAGTACCTCTCTTCCCGATCCGTCGTGACGAACCGGAAGCCCCGCGCCTCTCCGCCCGGTAGACGGTCGAGCGCCTCCACCAACGTTGACGGGTACTCGGCCATGCGGAAAGCGCGCGGTTCTAGGGTCCGAACGCGATCGAGTCAAGCGCGCGAGCCCGCGAGAACCGGCCGATCGGCCGACGCGGCAGCTGCGCCGAGCGCACGATGCCGCCTCCGCCGCTTCGACGCAGATCGATCACCGCCCGCTGGCGAGCGCCAGCGCGGCCGCGGTGTCGGTGCTCACGAGCTCGACGTGCGGGGGCAGCAGCTGCGAGAGCGCGAGGAAGGAGTTGTCGAGCGTCAGGCCTCCGTCGCTCGTCATGTAGACCCAGGTGACCGTCCCTCGCGGGTAGCCGGCGATCTCGTCCGCCATCGCGCCCGGGCTCAGGAAGAACGGGCTCGTGTCGTCGTTCACGCCGCGCCACTCCCGCGGACGGAACAGAGCGAGCCGGCCACCGCCCTCGCCCGTGAGGATCTCGAAGAACCGGTCGTCGGGCCACCAGGGGAAGGTCTCGATCAGGTAGGGCACGTTGACCGGGAACACGCCGCGCACCGGCCCGCCCGCTCTGGCGTACCTCGGCAGGAAGGTGTCCTCCGCGACGTGCCACGTCCCGGTCCAGTCCCAGTGGACGGTGCCGGAGATGCCGAGGATGCACGCGTCTTGCTCCGTCGCGGTCACGAAGCGGGCCTGGGAGTCCGCCGCGAGGGACGACGGGTAGGCATACAGGTGGCCGCTCGGCGGCAGCGCGAAGTAGTCGTGGCCCGTCCGGTGGCTCTGGTCGTAGTACCAGCGGAGCAGCTCGGGGGCGAGCCGCGTCAGGTGCGGCGAGACGGTCCACGTCAGCGGTGGACACGGGCCGCTGCCCGACACGCAGGTCGCCACGCGCTGCTCGAACCAGTCGTGACGCGCGTGCATCATGTAGGCGATGTTGTCGCCGTCGCCGACGACGAACGCGACGTAGGTGTGGCTCGGATCGTAGCGGACCTGCTCGAGCACGTTCTCTGTGACCACGTCCGACTCCGTGATCGCCGGCGTGCGCGTCGAGAAGAACGAGAGGTTGCTCGTCTCGCTCGCGATGGCTCCCATGTTGCGCGAGTCGAGGCAGCGCGTCTGCGCCTCGTACAGGTCGCCGCCGGCGACGTTCCACGAGTCGTTGTAGCCGTACACGCCGAGCGGCGTGTCCCAGCGGCCCGCGTTGACGATCGCGTCGAGCAACGCCTGCTCGGGGTTGCCGTGGATGCAGCCGTTGATCAGGAACACCACGAAGAGCCGCCGGGCGAACACGAAGTCGACGAGGTTGCCGCTCATGTCCCGCGTGATGGCCGGGCTCGCGGGCTCGGCCGGGTGCGGGTCGTAGCCGGGGTCGAGCATCGCGAGGCCCGTCGTCTGCGCACCGTACGTGTCGAACACGTACCGGGTCGCGAGCTCCGGCGTGCTCCGGTCGCGCAGCTCCACGGTCGCATCGAACGCGGTGCTGCCGCACGTGACCGTCAGGCTCGCGTCCACCGGGATCGCGCCGAGCACGGCCCCGACCGTCAGGATGTTGGGCAGCAGCCTCTGCTGGCTCGCGTAGTCGTAGCGGACGCACGCCGGGTAGGAGGTGAGGCACGAGGCGAGGAAGGCCGCGGCGTCGAGCTCCGACTCGGGCGAGAGGCCGAGCTCGGTCAGCCACCCCGCGTCGTGCGGGTCCGACTCGACGTACACCGAGCCGCCCACGTCGCGGTTGCGCAGGCCCACGCAGGCCTGCACCGCGAGCTGGAGCGGCGCCGGAGCGCCTGGGTCGAGGTGGACCACCGTGAACGGCCCCGGCGGGGTCGGGCTCGGGGTCGACGGGTCGTGCCTCGCGCACGCCGGCGCAGCAGGTGCGGAGGCCGGGCTCTGGCACGCGGTGAGGAGCGCGACACACGCGAGCAGCGCCAGCGCGTGGCGCCACGCGCAGCTCGGCTCGACGTCGGTCGTGGGACGGTCGTTCCGCATCCGGACATGACGGGCTCGAACGCTCCGCGTGTCAACCGGGACGAGCTGGACTCGCCGCGCGTGGTGCGTCGCGTCGAAGAGGACGGCGAAACCGAGCAATCGGTAGAGCCGCGATCTTCTCGCTGCGCTTCTCCTACGGGTGGAAGTCCCACTCGGTAAGCGCCGGCGCGCTCGGGCGCCGCGTCACGCTCGACGCATCCGTTGCCGTCCGCGTCCTGACCTACGTGGACGTCGGCGGCAGGCTCGTCGCGTGGGCGATCCCCACCGGCATCGATGCGTACCCCGAGCCGACCGGCGGCTGCGGTGGCCCCTGCAGTCTGCCGCAGGTCGCGCAGGGCACGGTGATCGGCTTCGTCCGCACCGACCCGCAGCTCGACGCGCCGCTCGGTGGCGGCGTGGAGGTCGCGTACGACCTCGCGCCCTGGAACTTCTCGGCCGGCTTCTCGGCCTTCCAGCCCTGGAGCGTGCGCCTCTCGCTCTTCGGGCGCTTCGAGCTCGCGATGGAGTGATGACGTGCCCGCGCAGGGTTAGCCTCGATCGAGTCGCCGGACGGCGACCACGCTGCGCGGGAGGGCCAGGATCTCGGGATCGCCGGTCAGCACCGGTGCGCGTGCGCGCCTCGCGGTCGCGACGGCGAACGCGTCCGCGTACGAGAGCGCGTAGCTGGCTTTCAGGCGCGCCGCTTCGAGCACCGTCGTGTCGCGCGCCTGAACGAGCTCGATCGGCAGCGCGCGCACGAGGGCGAGCGCTTCGTCGGCTCGCGGAGCGCCCGCGATCTGCGCGAGGCGATAGTAGACCTCGCCGACGTTGATCCAGCTCATCGACGCGCGGAGGCTTCCGCTGCGTGCGCGGCGCAGGTACCGCCGCACGACGTCGGCGGCGGGCTGCTCACCGCGGAGCAGGCCGAGGAGCGCCCATGCGTCCACGACGACGGCGCCGCTCATCGCCGGCAATCTCGTCTCGATGCTCGATTTCGAGCGCGGCGAGCGGGTCGCCACGATCGAGAAAGCCGAACGCTCGGTCGATCGGATCCTGCTTGGCGCGCGCAGCACGGAGCACGACCACGCCGCTGCCGACCTCCACGTCGAGCCGTGCGCCCGCGCGCCAGCGGAGGCGGTCACGCGCCTCCTTCGGGATCACGACTTGTCCCTTGCTGGTCATGCGCGTCGCGCGGGTCATCTTACCCGAACAGTAAGATGAGCCCTTCATCGCGCCAAGCGCCACCCGGAGCGCTACTGCTGCGTCAGCGAGGCGGAGCGCAGCGGATCGACGCGAAGAACGCCTGCTCGAGCGCGGCGGTCGCGGCGCGGCGCGCGGTCGGCACGGCCCACTCGATGGTGACCCGGCGTGGGCGGCCGCGGACGGTGCGCGGGATCGACACGCGCACGTAGGTCGTCGCGGGGCGGGCGGGCGCGATCAGGTGGTGGAGCGGGTCGCCGTCGGGAACGGTGACGCGCTCGGACCGCACACCGGGCAGAGCGAGCTCGGTGCGCGCGCCCACGACGCCGCAGACGGGGAAGGGCGTGCCGGGCGCGCCTTCGCGGGACGGCGGACTCGAGGTGATCGCGATCCGTACGCCGGCGTGGTGCTGGATGTGCGGGAGCGCGCGCGCTCCGTCGCGCGTGCGGAAGCCGCGGACCTCGACGCCGTGGACGGAGATCGGATCGCCGAGGGCGAGGTCCTGCGCCGAGAGCGAGAGCGAGAGCGAGAGCGAGAGCGAGAGCGAGAGCGAGAGCGAGAGCGAGAGCGAGAGCGACCTCGATGCAGCAGCACCTCGCGCAGGCCGGCGACGCCGATCACGCGGAGAGCTCAGGCCCGGGGCGTCCGTCACGGGCGCGCGCGCTTGCCTGCCGCCTTGCGCAGGTCGGCGTCGAGCGTGACGAGGGGCGCATCGCGCGCGATCGCCACGTGCAGGTACGCAGCGTCGTAGATCGTGAGGTCGTGCGCCCACGCGAGCTTCCACGCACGAGCCCACGGCACCGAGACCGTGCGGACGCGCCAGCGCGCGAGGTCCGCCAGCATCGCCACCGCGTCGGCGCGCGCCAGCTCGCCGCGACGCACCTTGGTTCGTGCCACGTTCGCGACCTCGAGCGGGAGGAGCGCCGGTGCCACGAGCCTCGCGTCCGCCGGTATCGCGAGCGTCACGAGGGCGTGGTCCGGCTCGCGGAAGAGCACGGCGGCGACGGCGGACGCGTCGACTACGCAGGGCGTCATCTGCTCCGCGCGTCTCGCATCGCGCGGGCGATGTCGGCGCTCGATCGCGACGTCCGGATGCCGAGCGCCTTGGCGCGGCGCGCGCTGGCCGCGACGGGGCCTCTCCGGCGCGCGACGAGCTCGTCGCCGCGCGTCGTCTGCAGGATATCGAGCAGCTCTGCGTTCATGCTCCGGCCGTGGCTCTCCGCGCGCTCGCGCAGCCAGCCGAGGGTGGTGTCATCGAGGTTGCGGAGCGTGAGGCCGCGCATGAGCTCATGGTTACATTCGGGGCCTACCAGTGCAACCACGCGGCGTCGCGGACGCGCTCGCTGCGTCGCACCCGGCGGGCACGCGCGGAGCGAGAGCGCGCGTCAGCGCGATGGTGTCCGGGCCGACGCGCTCGGTCTTGGCGTGCGCGAACCGCTGCCCGAGCGGGTGAGCTGCAGCCGGTCCTCGCCCCGTCCCCTCGTCGGCACTCGCGGTCTGGGTCATCGCGGACGATGATAGGCTTGCCGCGCGTGCCCGCCTTCTCGATTCCGCCGAGCTTGGGGCCGGGCTCGCGCCTCGGACCCTACGAGATCATCGCGCCCTTGCGCGCGGGAGGCATGGCCACGCTCTTCCTCGGCAGGCGGATCGGGCCCGCGGGGTTCGCGCGGCACGTGGCCATCAAGGTGGTGCACGCGCACCTCGCGAGCGATCCGAGCTTCATCGAGATGTTCCTCGACGAGGCGCGCCTGGCCGCGCGCATCCAGCACCCGAACGTCGTGCACACCGAGGAACTGGGCGAGGCGAAGGGCATGTTCTACCTCGCCATGGAGTACGTCCACGGCTGCACGCTCTCGCAGTTCTTGCTCCGGCTCATCCAGCAGAAGCGCGGGCTCGCCGTCGATCTCGCGGTGCACATCGCGATGAAGCTCGCCGACGGTCTGCACGCGGCGCACGAGGTGAAGGACGAGAACGGGCAGCCGCTCGGTGTGGTCCACCGCGACGTGTCGCCCCAGAACGTGCTGCTCGCCTACGACGGCCACGTGAAGCTCATCGACTTCGGCGTCGCGAAGGCCGCCGGCCGTACGCGCGACACCACGGGCGCCTCGCTCAAGGGCAAGATCCGCTACATGGCGCCCGAGCAGGCGTGGGGGCGCCCGATCGATCGGCGGAGCGACGTCTACGCGCTCGGCATCGTGCTCTGGGAGGCGCTCACGCACCGCCGCCTCTTCACGGAGCAGGACGACTTCGCCGCGCTCGAGGCCGTGCGCACCCCCCACATCGTCGGGCCGCGCACGTGGGTGCCGAGCATCGGCGACGACCTCGACCACGCCGTGATGACGGCCCTCGCGCCCGATCCGGACGCGCGCTACCGGACCGCGCAGGCGTTCCGGCGCGCGCTCGGCAACGCCTGTCCGAAGGCGACGCGGGTCGAGCCCGACGACCTCGGGGCGCTGCTCGTGTCGGTGATGCAAGAGGACATCGAGCGCGAGCGGCGGAGCGCGCCGCCGGCGGTCACGCGCGCGCTGCAGGTCAAGCCCGCCGACGTCGTGCGGCGCGCCGACGCGATGAACGCGCTCACGCGCGAGCTGCCGGCCTACGTCGAGGCGGACGACGCGCCGACCCGTGCCGCCCGACCCGAGCGCCCGACCGCGAGCGACTCCGGCGAGGGCGAGGACGAGAGCCGCGTGCGTCTCTCGGACGTGAGCGGGGTGCCGCGCGCGCCGAGCCGCTCGACCGTGGTGCTCGTCGTCACGACGCTCGGCGTGCTCGCGCTCTTCGCGGCGACGTTCGGTACCTATTACTACGAGCACTACGGGAGCCCGCCGGCCCCCGCCCCGGCAGCGAGCGTCGCGCCCGCGACGAGCGTGCCCTCCGCGCCGCCGTCCGCGGTCGCGCCCGAGGTCGCTCCGCCGCCGACGAGGCCCGCCGCACCGCACGGGCGGGTGCATCGCCCTCCGGGGCCCACCACGTCGGCCGCCACTCCGAGCGGGAGCGCGCCGGCCCCCCTCGCGCCGCCGCCGCCCTGGAGCGCGAGCGCGCCGGATCCTGCGCCGCCGCCTCCCGTCGCCCCGTCCGATCCCGCGCCGCCGCCCGACGTCGACTTCGATGCGCCACTCGCGCCCGGTGCGCGGACCCCGCCGGCGAGCGTCGCACCCGCCCGCCTGCCGCCTGCGTCGGTCGCGCCCGTCACTCGCTCGGTCGGCCCCGCGCCTCTACGTCGCTTCCCCCCGTGAGCCGCGAGGCGCGCGGTGCGGGCACACGGCGCAGGCTGTGCCATCCGGAGCTGGCCCGAGATCTGCTCGCGCACGGCGACCGGTCCCGCGTGTACGCTGGGCCCACCAAAAGCGGAGGCTTCGATGCGCGCGATCCTGATCGGTGCGGACTTCGAGGAGAACCTGGGGCTCGGCCTCATCGCGTCCTGTCTGGAGCGAGCGGGCCACGAGGCGCTCATCCTGCCGTTCAACGTCGCCAAGGACACGGAGCCGCTCGTCCGGCGCATCGTGGACGAGGCGCCCGAGATGGTCGGGATGTCGATCCAGTTCCAGCACCGCGCGCACGAGTTCCTCGGCCTCTCTCGCGCGCTGCGGAGCGCCGGCTACCGAGGGCACGTGACGAGCGGCGCGCAGTTCCCGACGCTCGCGTTCCGGGAGGTGCTCGAGGGCGACTTCGGCGTCGACTCGGTGGTGCTGCACGACGGCGAAGAGACCGTGGTGGACCTCGTGCGCGCGATCGAGCGCGGCAGGGGCCTGCACGACGTCGCGGGCCTCGCGCTGCTCGGGCACGACGGCGTCGCGTTCCGCACCGCCGAGCGCCGCATGCCGGACGAGCTCGACGCGCTCCCCTTCCCGCAGCGCTATCGCCCGCACAACAAGCACATGGGCGTGCCCTTCGTGCCGATCGTCGGCGGGCGGGGGTGCTGGAGCAAGTGCAGCTACTGCTCGATCGTGGCGTTCTACCGCGACGGACGGGACCACGGCGGCGGCCGCCTCTTCCGCGTGCGCTCGCCGGAGAACGTCGCCGAGGAGATGGCGCTGCTCTGGCACCGGGCCGGCGGCCCCTGCATCTTCTGCTTCCACGACGACAACTTCACGATGCCCTCGCCAGCGCAGACGCTCACCCGGGTGCGGGCGATCCGCGACGCGCTCGACGACTTCGGCGTCGGCACGATCGGCATCGTCGGCAAGGCGCGGCCCGACACGATCACGCCCGAGCTCGCCAGGAGCCTCGCCGAGCTCGGCGTCATCCGGCTCTACGTCGGCGTCGAGAACGCCTCGCAGTCGGGCGGCGACCACCTCCGGCGCGGCACGCAGCAGAACCACGTGCGCGAGGCGCTCAAGAGCTGCCGGGAGGCGGGGATCTTCAACTGCTACAACCTGCTCGTCTTCGAGCCGAAGACGACGATCGAGCACGCGCGCGAGAACGCCGAGTTCATCCGGGACCACGCGGAGCACCCGGTGAACTTCTGCCGCGCGGAGCCCTACCACGGCACGCCGCTGCACCTCGAGCTCGCGCGCGAGCAGGATCTCGGCGGCAGCTACCTCGGCTGGAACTACCGCATCGAGGACGACCCGGCGGAGCTGCTCTTCCGCGTGTGCTCGGCGGCCTTCCGCGAGCGCAACTTCGCGCCGCGCGGCGTCGCCAACCGCTACATGGGCCTCGGCTACGCGGGCAACGTCCTGCGGCGCTTCTACCCGGGCGCGAGGGCCGAGCGCCTGCGCGAGCGGGCCCGGCTGCTCACGCGCGCCATCTCGCTCGACACGTACGAGCACTTCTCGCGCGCGATCGAGATGGTGCAGGAGCTGGGCACCGGCGAGGGCTCGAAGATCGAGTCGCTGACCGCGCGCCTGGCGCTGGACGTGTCCGCGGCCGATCGGCAGTGGCACGCGGCGCTCGACGATCTCTACGGCGAGATGGCGGCGCTCACCGAGGAGCCGCGCGAGAAGGAGAAGTTCGCGCCGAGCGCGAAGCTGATGAAGCTGGCGCGGAGCGTGACGCTCGGGGCCTCGCTCGCCGCGGCGGCGACGGTGACCGAGGGGTGTGGGCAGTCGTTCGTGGTCGACCCGGTGCCGCAGGACTCCGGGCAGCTGATGGACTCGAGCAACGACGCCGGGGCGGCGACGGACTCGGGGTTCGTCGTCGACCCGCCGCCGCCGGACGCGGGGCGCGACGCGGGCGTGCCGAGCGACGCGGGCAACGACTCGAGCTTCGTCGTGGACCCCGCCCCCTGGGACATGGGCGCGTCGGCCGACCAGCTGAAGGACGACTCCGTCCAGCTCGCCGAGGCCGAGGACGACGACGCGTACCTGCCGACCGGCGCGCTCAAGCGCCGCCTGCGCCTCGTCGACCAGTGGCGCGACAGCGCGCCACGCGGCGCGATCCGCACGGCGGATCTGCCTCTGAGCCTGCCACCCGCGCCCGAGCTGCGCGCCGAGCGCGAGGGCGAGCTCGTGCGCGTCACCGTCGCCGGCGTGCGCGAGTCGTTCGGTACGCGCTGGGAGGCGGAGGGCGCGATCGAGGGCGACGGCCCGAGCGTCGCGTGGCGCCCAGCGAGCGCCGAGGATCAGATCGCGGTCGCGGTGCGCACGCGCGGCGGCGTCGCCGTGGTCACGCTGCGCGCGTCGAGCGTGTAGCGAGCGCGCGAGCCGAGGGCGAGAGCGACGCGGCGACGTCCGTGCCGAGCGGATGCGTCAGCAGGACCCCGGCGGCTCGCACGAGCCGCCGCAGCAGTGCAGCCCACCCGAGCATCCGAAGTTGCCCCAGCAGGTGCCGCCCTGGCAGAGGTCGTCCATGGTGCAGGCGTTGCCGTCGTCGCAGGGCACCCCGGAGACGGGCTGATGCTCGCAGACGCCGGCGACGCAGACGTCGTCCGTGCACGGGTTCGGGTCGACGCAGGGCATCGCGATGCCCTGGCACGCGCCGCCCGAGCACTGGTCTCCGATCGTGCACGGGTCGCCGTCGGAGCAGCCGCGCGTGTGGTTCGTGTGGACGCAGCTCACTCCGTTGCACAGGTCGTCGGTGCAGGGGTTGCCGTCGTCGCATCCCGTCGGCACGCACGCACCGCCGCAGCACGTGGTCCCGGTGGTGCACGTCGTCGAGCGCATGCACGTCGCGCCCGAGCAAGCGGCCATCTCGCACGCGCCCGGCGTCGGCTGGCAGTTCGTCATGGTGCACGCGCTGGTCGGCTGGCAGCCGAGCGCCGGATCACAGCGAAACCCAGCCCCGCAGATCACGTCGTCGGCCCTGTGTGCGCATGCACCGGTCGCATCGCAGCTGTCCGCCGTGCACGCGATCCCGTCGTCGCACGAGGGCGGAGGGCCGGCGACGCACACGCCACCGCCACAGAGGTCGTCGCGAGTGCACGGGTTCCCGTCGCTGCAGCCCGCCGCGTTGGGCGCCGAGACGCAGGCGCGGACGGGATCGCACCGGTCGTCCGTGCACGGATTGCCGTCGTCGCAGACCATCGGCGGGTTGCTCGCCCTGCACGCGCCCGCCGGGTCGCACTGCTCACCGCTCGTGCAGACGTCGTGATCGTCGCAGGGGCCGGTCCGGACGACGTGCTCGCACGTCCCGCTCATCCCGCAGAAGTCGGTCGTGCACTGGTCGGCGTCGTCGCAGCCCGTCGGCACGCAGCTCGTGCCGCAGCAGCTCTGGCCGGTCGCGCACGCGAACTCCCGGACGCAGACCGCGCCTCGGCACCTCGCCGTCTGGCACCCCGCCGACACGCAGTTGGTCGGACCGCATACCGCGTACTGGCAGTCGTTGACCGGGTCACAGTGGCCACCGGTGTCGAACGTGCAGCGGGTGTCGTCGAGGTCGTGAACGCAGGCGTTTCCGTCGCACGTGTCGCGCGTGCACTCGACGTGGTCGTCACAGTCGAGGCGTGTTCCGGCTCCGCACGTGCCCGCCGTGCATCGCTCGAGGCCGTTGCAGAGGTTCCCGTCGTCGCAGTCCACGTCGTTCGCGCAGCGCTCGGTACCTCCCCCGTCCACCCCCGCGTCGGGCATGCCCGCGTCGTCGCCGGACATCATCATCAAGGGCACGCAGCGCCCCGACGAGCAGACCAGGCCCTCGTCGCACGACACACCGAAGCACGCGTCCTCGAGGACGAGGGTCGTGCGTCGCGACTCCCCTCGCACGAACCCTGCGCGAAGACGTGTCTGGCTCACGAGGTGCTCGCCGGAATCGTAGGCCGTCGCCTGGATCTCGAAGATGCGCGACACGTCCCCGCCCGCCGGCACGATCGTCACGTCGAAGGGCCACGCGAGCGGCGGGCGGTGCTCGAGCGGCGGGCCCGACATCGTGAACGTCTCGCCGGGGTGCCCACCCGAGACCTCGATCACGACGTGCGCCGCGGTGCCGCGGACCAGGGGCTGCGCGTCCACGAACACCAGGACCTGCGATGCCGGGCGCGGCGACGCGCAAGACGCGAGCCAGAGGCCCGCCGAGAGTCCGACGAACGAGAGCCACCTCATGGTACGGCCGCTACCGTATCAGCGACCACGCAGGTGCGCTCACCCAGAGCCACCCGCGGCGCCTCGGTCGTGCCGCGTCGCGCGCTCGGCCGCGGCTGACGTACGCTCGGCCGATGAGGCCCCGCTTCCTTCCGAGCCGCGTCGCGGTCGCCGCGCTCGCGCTCGCTTGCACGACGACGCCATCCGTCGGGACGGATGCGGGCATCGTCCTGTCCCCGGCTGCCCCGGCCGCGCCGACGCTCACCCCCTGCCCGGCCGGCTGGCGCGCGATCGGGGCCGATCCCGTGGTCTGCGACCCCTGGCCGGAGGGCGGCTGGCGTAGCGAGTGCGCGTTCGACGAGGTCCACTTCCCCGGCACGCCCGGGTGTGCGCGCGTCGGGACCGCGTGCGCCGCCGACGGCTGGCCGAGCGATCTGCCGGGCGCGGCCGCGATCCTCTACGTCGACGTCGCGGCCACCGCGGGCGGTGACGGCACGCGCCCGCGTCCATTCTCCTCGATCACGGCCGCGCTCGCGGCCGCGCCGGCCGACGCCGTCGTCGCCCTGCACACGGGCGCCTACGACGAGGACCTGGTGCTCGATCGCGGCATCACGCTCTGGGGCGCGTGCGTCTCGGGAACGCGCCTCACCTCCAGCCGCGCGAACGACGGTGACGTCGCGGTGGTCGAGATCCACGGCATCGCGCGCGTGCGCAACCTCGCGCTCGATCACCCGCTGCGCTACGGCTTGCTCACGCGCGGTGGCGGCGCCGAGGTGCGCGACGTGGTCGTCGACGGCGCGCGCGGCGAGGGGCTCTGGGCGGAGAGCGGAGGCGCCGAGGTCCACGGCAGCGCGTTTCGTCACGTGGTGGCGACGAGCGAGGGCTGGTTCGGTCGCGGGATCGAGGCGAGCACGACCACGAGCCTCTCCAACCAGCCCCACATCGTGCTCGATCGTGTCGTCGTCGACGACTGCATGGACGTCGGGATGCTCGTGAGCCACGGGGCGAGCCTCGAGGGCCACGACGTCCTGGTCGCGCGGACCCGCGTCGGTCTCCAGAGCGGCGTCGCCCTCGGCGTCGTGGGAGACGACCCCGGCACGCACCTCGCGCTGACGCGCGTCGCCTTCGAAGCGAACGCCGGCGACGCGTTCGCGGTCGCCAATCATTCCTCCGCCGAGCTCACCGACCTGGCGATCCGCGACGGCGCGACCCCCGTGAGCCTCACGACCGGGCTCGTCGTGCGCTTCGGCGCGAGCGCGACGGTCTCGCGCGCGTGGATCCACGACATCGGCCTCGGGATGGGCACCGGCGAGAGCGACTCGTCGCTGACCGCGACGGACGTCGTGCTCGCCGATCTGGTGGGCGGCGGCACGCTGCTCGGGCGCGGGGCGGGCGCCCAGAACGGTGCGACGCTCCACGTCAGCCGTGCGCTCGTCGCGCGCGTCGCCAGCGACGCCTTCTTGGTCGGCCGCGCCGGCAGCCGCCTCGCGCTCGAGGACGTGACCATCCGCGACGTGGCGAGCGATCCCACGGGTCGAGGCGGCTTCGGCGTGTCCGTCGAGGAGGACGCGGTCGCGACGCTCGCGCGCGTCTCCATCGAGCGCGCTGGCGAGGTCGGCATGTTCGCCTCGCTGCGCGGTCGCATCGAGGCGGAGGACGTGCGCATCACCGACGTGCTCGGCAACGCGCAGGGAACGTTCGGGGCGGGCACGATCGCGCAGGACGACGCCTTCATCTCCCTGACGCGCGGCGCGATCGCGCACGCACGCGTCGTCGGCGCCGGGAGCGTGGTGCGCAGCACGATGTCGCTCACCGACGTGTCGATCGACGACGTGCGCGCCGGTTGCTTCGACCCGGGCTGCACGACCCCCGTCGGGGGCTATGGCCTCGCCGGCTATCGCGGCGCCTCGCTGAGCGTCCAGCGCTTCGCCGTCGCGCGCTCGCAGTTCTGCGGCGTGATCGTCGGAGACGACGAGCCGCCGGCGCTCACGGCGGTCGACCTGAGCGAGGGCACGATCTCCACGGCCGCGATCGGCGCGTGCGTGCAGGTCGCGGGCTTCGACGTGGAGCGCCTGCACGACCGGGTCGCGTACGTCGACGTCGAGGTCCCGCTGCAGGCCACGAGCTACCCACTCCCAGGCGCGATCGGCGGGCCCTGACGGCTCCGGGCGCATCCGATCAGGCGTCGTGGCGGCGCTCACCAGGCGTCGGTGACGGCGCGCGGGCCCACGCCGTGCTGCAGGACGGCGAACGTCCCGGTGCGCGGATTCGTGAACGCCAGCACCCGCTGCGCCGGGCCGAGGAGCGGCAGGAGCGTCTCGGCCGAGTGCTCGAGCCAGCGCTCCTCCTGCTGCTCGGTCTCGAGGTCGAAGCGATTCACGTAGCCGGCCGCGCCCGCGACCCACATCTCGCCCAGGTCCGTCGAGACCACCGCGCGGCTGAGCTCGTCGGACGCCTCGAGCGCGAGCGCGGAGCGGTCGAAGAGGTCGACGACCGACACGGGCCGGCGCCCTGCCGACGCGGCGACGTCGAGCGCCACCGGCGTTCGCCGCAGATCCTCGAAGACCACGAGGCGCCCGGAGCTCGCGTCGGCGACGACCGCGTCGGGCTGGAACGCGAGCGGGAGCACGAACGAGCCGGCGACGTCGGTCGGGCGATCCCCGAGGTCCACGAAGGCGATGCTGCGGGCTGCCCCGTAGAGCGCGACGCGCGGGCGCGACGTCGCGTCACCGGGTGCCGGGCCGTCGAAGAGCAGGATCTGGCCGTAGGCGGCAGGCAGAGCGACGGCGGCCGACATGCCCGTCTCGAGGTCGAACACGTCGAGCGACGCGCGCGTCAGGGCCAGGACGCGCGGCGAGCTGCCCCGCGCGTCGATCGCCACGGCCACGATGGGCGCCGAGGCCGCGAGCGTGCGCACGGCGACGTCGAAGCGGTGCGTGCCCGTCCCCGGGACCAGCGCCACCACGAGGAGCTGGCTTCCGGACGAGGTCCGCAGCACGAGCTCGGCGTCGACGAAGAAGCCCTCGATCGGGACCTCCTGGGCCGCGCTCGCGTCGGCCGTCGTCGGGATGGTCACCGGCGGGTCGTCCGGCGCGTCGAGATCGAAGAGGCTGAGCTGCCCGGCGGCGAAGAGCGCCGCGACCCGGAGCTCCCGCCCGTCGCTCCAGGGCAGCGCGCCCGAGATCTCCGCTCCGGCGGGAGATTCGCCCCCGAGCGAGCGCAGCGAGAGCGCCACGGGGTTCGCCGCGCTTGCGGCCATCGTGAGGTCGGCGATCTCGACGCGGTTCTCGACCACCAGCCGCCCGCGCGGCGAGAGCGTGACGACGTAGCGCCCGTCGCGCGAGGCGCGTGCCTCGGCGTACTGGCCCGAGAACGCCCAGCGCCCGAGCTCGCCGGTGCGATCGAGCCGCACCAGCTCGGACGGCACGGGCGCCTCGCGCGCGTCGCCGAGCCTGCCCTGCGTGAGCACGAGGGCCTCCTCGGGGCTCCCGGGTCGCGCGAGCAGCGAGGGCTCGCCCTCGGCGAGGTCCACGTCGGTCGCGCTGGTGCTCGCGTCGTCGATCCGGAAGACGCGCACGAGCCCGCCGCGGTCGAGCACGAGGACGGCGTCGTCGAGCGCCGCGATCTGGGCGACGTCGAGGTGGTGGCTGCAGCCCGAGAGGGCGAGCAGCAGCGGCAGCACGTACGTCGGCTTCATCGGCGGATCCTCGCTGCGAGCTCGAAGCCCGCGACCGTGTGGGTCTCTCTCTCGCCCCACAGGTAGAACGTGACGCGTCCGCCGTTCGCCTCCTGTCCCACGAACGCGCGGCCGAGCGCGGCGAAGACGCCGACGGTGGTGGGCGGCGCGAGCAGCGGGACCCTGTCGACGGCGAACGACGCGAGGTCCACCACCTGCAGCTCGTGGACCGCGCGCGCGTCGTCGCGCAGGGCGAGGAAGAGCCGCCCGCTCGTGGGGTCCAGCACGAACGCGTCCGGGCCCGGCGCGGCGTCCACCAGCGCGAGGCGCGCGAAGCCGGTCGCGAGGTCGACGAGCGAGTAGCCCTCGGAGCGATCGACCAGCGCGTCCTCGTCCCCGCCCGGGTGGGCCACGGCGTGGTGCAGGACGAGCGCGAAGCGTCCGTCGGGCGAGATGGCCAGCCCTCGGACCGACTTGCGCAGCGCCACGGTGCGCACCTCGGCGGCGGCCACGTCGACGATGGCGATCGCCTCGACCGTGGGATCGGTCGTGTAGCTGACGAAGAGATCGCCGGTCGGCGAGAAGGCGAGGGACCCGACCGGCTGCCCGCTCAGGTCGAGCGCCTCCCAGCGCGTGGAGTCGGCGAAGTCCGCGCCGATCGGCATGCGGATCACCGCGGAGTGCGAGCGCACCACCACCACGAGCTCGTTCCCGCTCGGGAGCACGTCGAGGTCGGTGACGTCGATCGCCTCGCCCGGGGCGAGCGAGGCGAGATCGGCCACGACGATGCTGCCGTCGCGCAGGTCGAGCTGGCGGATCTCCGAGGCGCCGATGCGCGCGAGCGCGAAGTCTCCGTCGGGCGTCAGGAGCGTCTCGCCGAGCCGCTCGAGGGTGTCGAAGCCGAGGAGCGGCGCGCGGATGGGGCCCTCGGTAGGCAGGCCCGCGAGATCGATCTGGCTGACGCCGTCCTCGGTCACGACGAGCGCGCGCGTGCCCGCGGGGTCGAAGGCCACGCGGCTCGGACCGTAGCCGACCACGACGCGCACGAGGCGCTCGGCACCGTCCTCGAGCACGAGCACGCTGGCGTCCTGGAAGTTGCGGCGCGCGACGCCGGGCCGCGGCGCCTCGAAGAGGACGGCGAAGCGGCCGGTGGGATCGAAGGCGACCTCGTTCGCGTCGTGCTCGATGGGCACGGGCGTCACCGTCGTGACCGCGCCGGTCGTACGCAGGATGCTCACGGTGCTCGATCCGCGGTCGAGGCTGAGCGCGAGATCGCGGCCGGGCGCGGCGACGGCAGGCATCGGGCTCGCGCCGACCCCCACGGTCTCGATCGAGAAGTCGCTCGCGTGGATCACCGCGACGCGTCCCGCACCGGTGTTGGTCGCGTAGAGCACGCTCGCGCCGACGGCGGGCGGCTCGAAGCGCACATCGACCTCCATCTCGGGAGGCGGGCTCCCGATATCGGCTCCGGCCCCGGCGTCGGACCCCCCGAAGCCGCCGTCGAAGTAGTGCAGCGGCGAGGTCGCGTTCGAGCAGCCGGCGACCAGTCCCAGGGTCGCGAGCACCCATGACGTCTTGATGCCCATGTGCCCGCAGCAGTGCACCCGGCATGCCTGGCGCACCGAGGCACAGATCACCGCGCAGCGACGATGGCGCCCGCGCGGACGCCGCCCACGCCGAGGCGCGGAGAGGCGCGTGTTCGCGTAGGATCGCTCCTGCCTTGCTCCGCGCACTCATGGTCGTGCTCGCGCTGGCGCTGGTCGCGGGCGCGGTGCGGGCGCAGGACACCGATGCCACGGTCGCGTCGGGCGCCGTGCCTGGCTGGCGGCCGGCTCCGTGGGCGCGCGGCCGCGCGGACGAGCCGCGCATGCTGGCGTCGGCCGAGCGCTGCGAGTCGCTCGTGCGCGCCACGCGGGCGCGGGACCTCGTGCACCCGCAGCGCGTGCAGATCACGGTGCCCGACGATCCGCCCGCGGGCGTCGCGTTCCCCGTGCGGCTCACGAGCACGATCTTCGGCGTCGTGATCGGCGCGCACGGCGGTCACGGCCGCCCGCGTCCGCTCGTCGGCGACTGTCGGTTGTTCGTCGCGCTCGCGGCGTGGTCGCGCGTCCTGCGGGCGGCGAGCATCGGGCGTGTCGGGCATCTCTCCTTGTATCGACCCGAGCGCTGCGGCGAGGCGCCGAGCGGGCACTGCGGGGCGCTCGCGATCGACGTCGCTCACTTCGTCTTCGACGACGGGACCGACTTCGACGTCGCCCGCGACTGGGTCGATCGCTCACGCGGCGCGAGCCCCTGCGGCGACCGCCCGTCCGAGCCCGAGCGCATGACGACCGTGCGGCGCGCGGTCTGCGCGGCCTCGGCGGCGGCGATGTTCAACGTCGTGCTCACGCCGCACTACGACGACGACCACCAGAACCACGTGCACCTCGAGGTGCGCCCCGGGATGACCGGGCTCGTGCTCCATTCGCTCCTCGTCGCGGCGTCAGTCTGCGAGGCGCTCGATGCGCGCGAGCAGGACCCGCTCGGGCGGCGTCAGCGAGGCGGCGCGGGCGCTCAGCTTCGCGACGTAGGGGGGAAGAAGGCGCACCCCGCGCGGAGCGAGCCTCTCGATCGCGTCGACCAGCTCGGGCGCGATCACGCGCTCGCAGTCGGTGTTCACCTGGAAGAGCCCCTCGAGCCAGCGCGGATCTCCGGTGCGCTGCGCGAGCGCGACGAGCAGCGCGCTCGTGCCGTGGACGAACTCGGCCTCCGCGCGCAGGCCGAGGCCCGACTGGCGCCGCAGCAGGATCGCCGTGCCCCCCGCGCACTCGTCGATCCGTCCGGCGGCGAGCATGGCCTGCGCGCGCTCGAGCATGGCCCGATCGGGCACGACCGTGTGCGTGTGGACCGCCTCCTCGCCCTGCGGCGCCACCGAGAGCCTGGGTCGGGCGGGCGTGTTCTCGGGCGCCCGCACGAGCGTCATGACCGTGCTGCCGATGATGATCCGCGACCCGGCCGTCACGGGGGTGGGGCTGCCGATGAGCCGACCGTCGACGAACGTGCCGTTTCGGCTCTGGAGGTCTTCCACGACGACCTCGGATCCCACCACGCGCAGGGCCGCGTGGCGTCGCGACGCGTTCGGGTCGGCGATCGGCGCCTCGCAGTCGGCGCTCCGGCCGATGACGCAGACCGGTCCCAGTCGGACCTCCCCATCGGGAGTGCGCAGGATCCACGCGGCGCGCATGGGCCGAAATAACACGCGCCCCCGCCGGGCTCCAGTTCGTGGCCGCGCACGCCGGATGGCCGAGGCCCCCGGTCGAGGTAGCCTCTCCGGCCGAGAGATGATCCACCTCCATCCCGACACGGACCTCGCCGGCGCGACGTGGATCGACCTCGTGTCCCCCACCGAGGACGAGCGCCAGCGGGTCCTCGCGGCGACCGGCCTGCGCGCGCCAGCCGAGCACGAGGTCAGCGAGATCGAGACCTCCAGCCGGCTCGTCGTCGCGAACGGGATCTACACGCTCTCCACGCCGCTCATCACCCGCGCGGCGGACGGCAGCCCGGAGCTCACGCCGGTGGGATTCGTGCTCGGCGCGCGCGCTCTCGTCACGGTCCGCTTCGCGCCCATCGCCACCTTCGACGAGGCGCGCAGGGTCTGCAGGGCGCAGAACGCGGCGACGGCCGAGGAGTCGTTCCTGCACCTGTTCGAGGTCGTGGTCGACAAGGCCGCCGACGTGCTCGAGCACGCGGGCGCCGAGTGCGACGCGATCTCGCACGGTGCGTTCCGCGATCGGAAGGTCGACCCCGGCGGCTTGCGAAAGACCCTGCGCCGCATCGGGCTCGTGGCGGACCAGCTCTCGCACGTCCGCGACAGCTTGCTGGGGATCGGGCGCATCGCCTCGTTCGTCACGCAGGGCGGCGCCGAGGGCGCGCCGCACGTCAGCGCGCGCCGCATGCACGCGATCCACGCCGACGTCGTCTCGCTCACGGACTACGAGGCGCACCTCTCGAACAAGCTCCAGTTCCTGCTCGACGCGACGCTGGGCTTCATCAGCATCGAGCAGAACGAGATCGTCAAGACGCTCACCATCGCGTCCGTCGTCGGCATCCCACCCGTGATCGTCGTCGGGATCTACGGGATGAACTTCCACGCGATGCCGGAGCTCCACTGGCCTTACGGCTACCCGCTGGCGCTTCTCCTCATGGTCGTGAGCGGCCTGGTGCCTCTGATCTGGTTCAAGGTGCGCGGCTGGATGTGATCGGCGTCGCGACGGGCCGACGCGGGAGCGTCAGGGCCACGCCCAGCCGCGCTCGCAGGTGAGCGCGAACGCGACGTCGCAGGTGCCGTCGTACCAGCCGCCGCCGGGGTCATCGAGGATCGCGCACTGCTCCTCGTTCCCGTAGCCGTGACAGCAGTCGTTCGGCTCGCCGCTGCCCCACTGGTTCCACGCCAGGGGACCTCCGTCGCCCCAGCTCCAGCTGCCCGCCGGCTCGCTCGCGCCCAGCGTCTGCGTGAGCCCGAGCCACGCGTCGCTGCTCGCCTGCGCGCCGAGCCAGGCGTTCTCGAAGGTGTCGCGGACGATCGGCGGCGCGGCGCCGCCAGCGTCGCAGAAGGCCTTCTCGGCGTCGAAGTCGCCGGTGTCGTCGCAGATCCAGTACACGTGGTCCCAGAAGGTGCGCGTGGCGCAGCGGCGCCCGCAGTCGAGCCCGTCGTCCGGCGCGCCGTCGCAGTCCTCGTCGATTCCGTCGCAGCGGGTCTCGGCGCCGCCCGGCACGCAGGGGCGGACGCCGACGAGGCCCTCGCAGAGGAGACGGAACGAGGCGTCGGGCGGGTCGTCGTCCCAGCGGCCGTCCGGCTGCAGGACCACGAGCGGCTCGCTCGCGCGGGGCGCCATGGCGTCGGAGAAGGTGCCGACGAAGGGCGCGGGCATGCGATCCCACCCGACGTATGCGCCGTTGCTCTCGAAGTCGTTGACCCCGACGAAGTGATCGCCGCCCGATAGGCGCGCCGCGACGGCCGCGTTCTCCACGGCGTCGTCGAGGTGCGCGAGCTCGTACCCGGGAGCGACGCGGCGGCATGCACCCTCCCAGGCCGCCCAGCCGGTCACGGGCGGGCACGAGAGGTAGACGTGGCCGGCGAGCACGAACGTCTCGCAGCCGCCGCAGGCGCCCTCGTCCACGAGGCCGTCGCAGTCGTCGTCGTCGAGGTCGCACGCCTCGGGACCGGACGTCGGGCACACGAACGCGTCGCGCCCGACGTCGCTCCCGGGCGCGTCCGAGCCCGCGTCGGTCGAGGGCGCGTCGAGATCCGCGTCGGTCGCGTCGAGCACGGAGGACGCGTCCGCGCTCCCGTCCGCGCTGCCCGCGTCGAGCGTGGAGCCGCCCGAGAGCGCCCGGCGATCGAGCGAGCAGCCCGCCGCGAGCGCGAGCGCCGCCCCGAGCAGCGCGAGCGAGCAGCGTGCAGCGAGCATCGAGGAACGATAGCCCGAGAGCGAGAGCGAGGGCGAGGGCGAGGGCGCGCGCGAGCGCGAGCGGGGGCCCGCCCCTGCGAGTGCGAGCGTCGCGGAGCCGCGAGAGTGCGAGCTCCGTCGGCAC